>NZ_CP007213.1:623941-1247883 GCF_001411805.1 Burkholderia plantarii
TGCCTGCCGGCAGGTGGCGGCGTTGGGCCGGGACGCCCGCAGCGCGGACAGCGCGCGATCGATCGCGTCGTCCACGCGGTGCCAGTCGGCCGCCGCGCGCGGCTTCAGCGACGGCTCGGCGTCATCCCAACGGGTTTCGAGATCCTTGATGCGCGTCTTCGCGTCGTCGAGCTTGCCCGCGTCGACGCGTTTCGCGGTGTCGGCAGCGATCGCGCGAAAGCGCGACAGGTCGCCGAGCTTCGAGGGCGCGGCTTCGGCGGCGCCGATCGGGGCGGGCGCGCCGGGGACGAGTTGCAGCGCGGCGAGCGCGCCGCACGAGAGCAGCGCGGCCAGGCTCGCGCGGGACAGCAGGCGCCGCAGCGGCTGCGAGGCAATCTGGATCGACATGATGAATCTCCTCAGGAACGAATGGCCGGAACGCCGGCCGCGGTGACGAAGGCGGTGGCCGGCCGTGCCGCCATGAAGCGGCGGGCGCGGCCGGGCCGTTAAAAACACGACGAAAAAACGGCGAAAACACGATGCAGGCGTGGTGAACCCGCCACGAGCGGCGCGTCGGCGCGCCAGCCCGAGGGCCGGCCGCGCGCAGCACATATCAGGAATCAGTAATCAGGAATCAGGAATCAGGCCGAGGCACCGGGCCGCTGCGCGCGCCGGCCGGCAACGTCGAGCGCGCCCACCAGCAGCACGATCACGACCAGGAACGCGAGGCTCGTGTAGACCGTGCCGAGCCCGAGCCCGCCGTACTCGCGCGCCTGCGAGAGCAGGTCGCCGAGCGACGCGCCGAGCGGGCGCGTCAGCACGTAGGCGGCCCAGAACGCGAACACGCGCGACAGGCCGAACCGCGCGGCCACGGCGATCAGCCCGATCAGCACGGCGCAGGCGACCGTGCCGAGCCGGAAGCCCATCCCGAGCGCCTCGGTCGCGAGATCGCCGGCGGCGGTGCCGAGCGTGAACGTCAGCAGGATCGCGATCCAGTAGAACGCCTCGCGGCGCGTCGTGACGATCGTCTCGAACGACAGCGTGCCCTCGCGCCGGTACCAGAGCACGAACGCGGCGGCCAGCGCCAGCGCGAAGCCGGCACTGCTCGCGTAGAGGCTCACGTGCAGGCCGTCCGTCAGCGCGTCGGTGAGCTGGGTGCCCACCACGCTGACCAGCACCACGGCGAGCCAGTAGCGCCACGGCTCGTAGCGGCGCGCGCGGAACTGCGCGAACAGCGCGGCGGCGAGCAGGAGCAGCATGATCGCGCCGGTCGCGGCGGTGCCGAGCCCGACGTGGACCGCGAGATAGTCGGCGCCGGTCTCGCCGACGGTGGTGGTCAGGATCTTGATCAGCCAGAACGCGAGCGTGACGGGCGGCACCTTGTTCAGCATGCGGCCGGGCTCATCGGGGCGGATCGATCGAATCGATCGGGTCGAATTCACGGTGGTCTCCACGAGTGGCGCGCGACCCGGAATGGATCGCGGCGCTACTGTGCTTCCACCTGGCTTAAGCAAGGCTTACGGTTGCATTTTTTTCGACGACGGGCAGCGCCGCGTCGGCTGTTAAGGTCGACTTAACCGCGAACCCGGATGATTGGCATTGGACGTCAACGACGTTCGGTTTCTTTTTTTATGACCTAATCATCAGGAGTCCCCATCATGAAGAAGCTTCTCGTCTCGCTGTTTACCCCGCTGCTGGCCGCCTCGGCCGTCGCCATGCTGAGCGGCGTCGCGTATGCCGACGTCACGCACCTGACCTCGCGCGGCGACGTGCGCGCCGAGCTGGTCCGCGTCGAACAGGCGGGCTACCAGCCGGCACGCAATTCGAATAACTACCCGAACGACATCCAGGCCGCCGAAGCGAAGCTGAACGCCCGACCGGGCGCCGCGCGCGACACCTCGGGCTATGGCTACGTGCCGGCCGCCTCCACCCAGGGCGGCAGCATGGTCGCGCACCTCGCCGACTCGCGCGGCGGCGTCTATGCCCACCACTGACGGCCGCGCGGCACCGCGCCGTCCCATGCCGTTCCCGATCCGGCCGCCCCGGCCGGATCGCCGCCGGCGGCATCAAGCCGTCGGCAAAATGACAGACCGTTGACAGCCTCGGCAGGCGCATCAATAATGAGAATTATTCTCGATAACGGGCGGCTCTCGCTCTCCGCTGAACGTGACAGGCCTGCCCCGCGACGCCGCCGATTCATCGCTGATCGGTACGCTGATCAAACACTACGACGACCTCGTCAATCATGTTCGCCATCGTTTCGGCGATCGCGCGTTCGCACGGGACGTCGTGCAGGACGTCTGCGTGCAGCTGCTGCAGCGTCCGCCGGTCGAGAGCATCCGCACGCCGCTCGCATTCCTGCGGCATCTGTCGATCCATCGCGCGATCGATCGCTGGCGTGGCGACGAGGCCCATGCCGCGTCGGTCGATCTGACCGGCTTCGCCGTGCCGGACCTGCGTTCGGACGACGTCGACGGGGAGCAATTCTTGACCTACCAGCAGACAGTCCGCGAACTCGAACGGATCATCGACGATCTGCCCGCCCGGTGTCGCGAGGTCTTCATTCTCCACAAGCTGCACGACCTCTCGCAGGACGAAGTGGCTGCCGAGCTGCGCATTTCGCGTAACATGGTCGCCAAACATCTCGCCCGCGCGATGGTCGCGCTGGCGCCGGTCCTTCAACACCCGTTGCGAGCCGCGACGTCGAATCACGATGCAGCCTGAGCATTCCCGCAGTCCCGATCTCCGCGAAGCCGGCGATGACGCCTTGCGCGACTACGTCGGCTCGCTGCGCGAGCGTTATCCGCTCGATGCGATACGGCGCCGTGCCGCGCGCCGGCGCGGCGTGCGGCGCGCGATCGGCGGCACGGCACTGTGCGCCGTGCTCGGCGCGTTCGCCTGGCAGGCCGATCCGGCCTGGCGCGTCGAGCAGGTCAGTACGCCCGTCGGCGGCCATCTCGACCGGCGGCTGGCCGACGGCACGCGGCTCGTGCTCAATACCGATTCCGCGGTGTACTTCGAATCGCGGCTGCATTCGCGGCGCCTGTCGGTCGAGCGCGGCGAGGCTTACGTCGAGGTGGCGCACGAGGCGCTGCGCCCGCTGATGACGCGCGCGGGCGCGCTGCAGATCCGCGACATCGGCACCGCGTTCACGGTGCGCCGCGACGCGGCGCTCACGCAGGTGGGCGTGTCCTCGGGCGCCGTCGAGGTAGCGCTGGCCGGCCAGCCGGCGCGCCGGCTCGATGCCGGGCAGGCGCTCGACGCCAACGGCGGCCGGCTCGGCGATCCGCACGCGCTGCCCGCCGATGCGCTGGCCTGGGTGCAAGGGCGCCTCTCGTTCGACGCCGTGCCGCTGCGCACCGCCGCCGCCGAGCTGCAGCGCTACCGCGCCGCGCCGATCCGCGTCGCGCCCGACGCCGCGGCGCTGAAGTTGTCGGGCCAGTTCAACAGCGGCAACGTCGAGACGCTGCTCGACCTGCTGCCGCGCGTGCTGCCCGTCCACGTCACGCGCGCCGCCGACGGCGCGGTGCTGATCGCGCACCGCTGACTCCCCGCCGCCGGTTCCTGCCTGATCCCAGCCTGATCTCCTGCCGCTGTTCCCCCGCCGCTGATCCCTCCCGCCCGCCTCGCGAAAAAATATTTTCGCGGGGACGTCAACAAATCCGTTTGCCGTTTCGGCAACCCTCTTAGAACGTGTTCAATCACCGATAACGAGGAGTGGCAGCATGGGTTTCAGGGGGGGGCGGCAGGCAGTCGGACGATGGGTATCGGCGGCGGTGGCGAGCGGCTGCGTGTCGGCCGCCGCATGGGGGCAGGGCGCGGTATCGAGCTTCGACATCCCGGCGCAGCGGCTCGACCGCGCGCTCAACGCGTTCGCGCGGCAGTCGGGCACGCAGCTGCTGTTCGCGCCGTCGCTGGCCGAGGGGCACACGAGCCGGGCCGTGCAGGGGCCGATGACGCCCGCCGCGGCGCTGGCGCGGATGCTGGCCGGCTCGGGGCTGCGCGCCAACGCGACGGCGGCCGACACCTTCACGATCGACAAGGCACCGGCCGGGGCCTCCGGAACCGGCGCCCCGGGCGCGGCGGCCGAGCCCGCGCACGCCACCGAGCTGGCGGCCGTGGAGGTCTCCACCGACCGCACCCGCAGCGACCTCGTGCGGCCCACGCGGCAGACCACCGTGATCGACCGCGCCCAGCTCGAGCAGCTGCAGGCCGGCTCGAACACGCTCGCCACGGCGCTCAGCAAGGCCGTGCCGGGCTTCGCGGATTCCAGCCACACGATCACCGACTACGGCCAGACGCTGCGCGGGCGTAACGTGCTGGTGCTGGTGGACGGCGTGCCGCTCAACACCAACCGCGACTCGGCGCGCAACCTCGCCAACATCGATCCGAACGACATCGAGAAGGTGGAGGTGCTGCGCGGCAGCAACGCGATCTACGGCAGCGGCGCGACGGGCGGCATCGTCTCGGTCACGACGCGGCCGGCGGGCGGCGCGCCGCGCGCGGAAACCACCTTCTCGATGGAGACGCCGCTCTCGCATCTGGGCAGCGGCGGGCTCGGCGGCACGCTGCAGCAGTTCTTCAGCGGCAGCCACGGGCCGCTCGACTACGAGTTCAACGTCAGCGGCCAGCGCGTGGGCAGCTCGTATGACGCGCGCGGCCACCGCATCGCGCCCGAACCGAGCCAGGGCGACCTGTTCGACTCCGACATCTACAGCGTGGGCGGCAAGCTCGGCGCGCGGATCGACGCGAACCAGCGCATCGTGTTCTCGCTGAGCCACTACGACGCGAAGCAGGACACGCACGTGGGCAGCGATCCGTCGGTGGCGAAGCTCGCGCCCGGCACCGCCGTCGCGCGGCCGATCGACGGCCTGCAGCTGGCCGACCAGAACCGCATCCGCAACACCATCCTGAACCTGCAGTACGAGAACAAGGACGTGTTCGGCAGCACCGTGTCGACGCAGTTCTACTATCGCGACTACTTCACGCGCTTCGCCCCGTTCGACGCGCGCGCCGTGGCCACGCGCGGCAACAACATCGACCAGGTGATGCAAGACTCGACCGTGTTCGGCAGCCGCCTGACGATCACCACGCCGCTCGACTCGGCCAAGCGCACCAAGCTGCTGTGGGGCGCCGACTTCAACCAGGAACGCAGCGACATGCCGGACGACATCTTCGCGCCCGGCCCCTACGACGCGAGCGGCGGCCTCGTCTACCAGAAGACCGGGCGCCTGATGTACCTGCCGCCGCTGACCACGCGCAGCATCGGCGCGTTCGCGCAGCTGCAGCACAAGTTCAACGACAAATGGTCGGCCGAGGCGGGCCTGCGCTACGAGCACGCGAGCGCGAGCTTCGACGATTTCACGCCGCTCTCGCAGCTGCGCGTGGCCAACCCGTACCGCGTGCCGGGCGGCTCGACCGGCTTCGGCTCGTGGCTGTTCAACGCCGGCGTCTCGTATGCGCCGGTGCCGGGGCAGGAGGTCTACGCCTCGTTCAGCCAGGGCTTCCAGCTGCCCGACGTGGGCCTGCAGTTGCGCAACGCGACGGCCGGCTTCAATCTCGATTCGTCGAGCCTCGAGCCGGTGAAGACCAACAACTACGAGGTGGGCTGGCGCGGCAATCTCGGCAACCAGGCCGACGGCACGCTCGCGCTGTTCTACACGACCTCCGAACTCGGCGACGTGCAGAGCTTCAACAACGGGCTGATCCTGACGCGCACCGCCGAGCGCATCGCCGGCGTGGAGGCCAGCGTCGATTACCTGTCGGTCAGCGAGAAGTGGGGCCTGGGCGGCAGCGCGACCTACATGCAGGGCCGCGAGCGGCCGCAGGGCAGCCCGAACTACCAGGACATGACGGGCTACCGGATTCCGCCGCTCAAGCTCACCGCCTACATCGAATACCGCCCGACGCCGCACTGGAACACGCGCCTGCAGGGCACGTTCTACGCGGCGCGCGACTATCGGCTCAACGGCAAGATCGGCTTCGGCCGCCTCGACACGAGCAGCTACACGACGCTCGACCTGATGTCCACCTGGCAGGTGACGAAGCAGGACAAGCTGACGATGGGCGTGGAGAACCTGCTGAACCGCTATTACCTGCCGCTCTACAGCCAGCTGATGCGCAACAGCAACAACACCAGCCGGCTGCCCGCGGCCGGCGCCGTGCTGAGCGCGAGCTACACGCATCGCTGGTAATCCGGCCGGGCGCCGGAGGGCGCCTTGCCATTTTGATATGGAATGAGACGCAATCTCATTTTCATGATTAGTTATCCTCAACAGGAGGCAAGGATGATCGGCAACGATATCGTCGACTGCATCGGCGCCACGCCGCTGGTGCGGCTCGACCGCCTGACCGGCACGCGCGGCCAGGTGTTCGCGAAGCTGGAGATGCTGAACCCGGCCGGCAGCATCAAGGACCGCCCGGCGCGCTACATCGTCGAGCGCGGGCTGGCCGACGGCACCATCGCGCCGGGCGCGCACATCGTCGAGAGTTCGTCGGGCAACCTGGCGATCGCGCTGGCGATGGTGTGCCGCGTGAAGGGGCTGCGCTTCACGGCCGTGGTGGACCCGAAGATTTCCTCCACCAACCTGCAGATCCTGCGCGCCTACGGCGCCGGCATCGAACGCGTGACGACGCGCGACAGCCAGGGCGGCTACCTGGAGACGCGCATCGCGCGCGTGCGCGAGCTGCTCGCCGCCGATCCCGGCTCGGTGTGGATCAACCAGTACGGCAACCCGCGCAACTGGGAGAGCCATTACCACGGCGAGGGCACGGAGATCGCGCGCGCGCTCGGCGAGCCGGCCGACCTGCTGGTGCTCGGCGTCAGCACCTCGGGCACCATCCTCGGCCTCGCGCGGCGCTTGCGCGAGGCGTGGCCGAAGCTGCGCGTGGTGGGCGTCGACGCGGTGGGCTCGGTGCTGTTCGGCGCGAAGCCCGGCCCGCGCGAGTTGCCCGGCATCGGCGCGAGCCGCGTGCCCGAGCTGCTGTGCCGCGACGACATCGACGACGTGATCCACGTCGACGACTACGACGCCGCGCTCGGCTGCCGGCGCCTGCTCGCGGCCGAGGGGATTTTCGCGGGCGGCTCGTCGGGCGCGGTGGTGGTGGCGATCGAGCGGCTGCTGGCGCGTGCCGCGCGCCCGCCGCGCATCGTCACGCTGTTGCCCGATCGCGGCGAGCGCTATCTCGACACCGTCTACGACGATGCCTGGCTCGCGCGTGTCGCGGCCGCGCGTCAAGCCGCGCCGGCGCCGGCCGTGCTGCAGGCCGCCGCGTCCGTGTCCTCCTCGTCCTCTGTTTCCCGCTCCGCCGCGATCCACTGAGATCATCATGACCCAGACCCAATCCGAAACCGGCCTGCTCTATCTCGGCCGGCAAGACATCGTCGCGCTCGGCGGCGACCGTTCGCAGCCCTACGTCGAGGCGATCGTCGAGGGCCTCGCGCTGCACGCGCGGCGCGCCTTCGTGCAGCCGCTCAAGCCCTACCTGCGCTGGCCCGGCGCCGACCATATCGCCGATCGCATCATCGCGATGCCGTGCTACGTCGGCGGCGACGATCCGGTGGCCGGCCTCAAGTGGATCGGCAGCCGCCAGCACAACCCGGCGCGCTACGGCCTCGAACGCGCGAGCGCGGTGATCGTGCTGAACGATCCGGACACCAACTATCCGGTGGCGATCATGGAAGGCGGGCTGATCAGCGGCATGCGCACCGCCGCGATCAGCGCCGTCGCCACGCGCCATCTCGCGCGCCGCGGCTTCGACGAGGTGGCCTGCATCGGCTGCGGGCCGATCGCGCGGATGCAGATCCAGACGCTGCTCGAGCAGTTCGATTCGATCCGCCGCGTGCGCGTGTTCGACCTGTCGGCCGACGCGATGCGCGAGTTCTCGCGCCAGCTCACCGCGCGCTTCCCGCAGGTGGCCTGCGAGGAAGCGCCGAGCGCCGAGCGGGCCGTGCGCGGCGCGCCGGTGGTGGTGACCTGCACCGTCGCCGATGCGCCGTATCTCGAGTACGACTGGCTCGCGCGCGGCACGTTCGTCTGCAACGTCTCGATCATGGACGTCCACAAGGATGTGTACGAGCGCGTGGAGAAGGTGGTGGTGGACGACTGGGATCAGTCGAACCGCGAGAAGAAGATCATCAACCAGCTCGTGCTCGAAGGGCGCTTCTCGCGCGAGCGGCTGCATGCCGAACTCGGCGAGATCGTGATCGGCGAACGGCCGGGCCGCGAGAACGACGACGAGATCATCCTGCTCAATCCGATGGGCATGGCGCTCGACGACATGGTCTGCGCGCGCCACTTCCACCGGCTCGCGCTGCAGCAGGGCGTGGGCACGCGGCTCGCGCTGTCATGACGGCGGCGATTGCCGACGCGTGGTGCGAGACCGACCTGGCTGATGTGGCTTCGGCGGCGCGGTTCGCTGACGAAGCCGGGCGGCGGCTCGCGCAGGATCTGTTCGACGCGCTGTGGATGGAGAATCCGCACGGCTTTCGCGAGCGCGCGCGCTGCTCGGCCGAGGCCGCGCCGGCTTCGCTGGCCGTGCCGCTCGGTGACGGCCGCGTGCTGGTCTGGCGCGGGCGGCGCGTGGAAGGCTGGCGGCCGTTGCGGCTTGCGCCGGAGCAAGCCGTGACTCTGGTGGGTGAGGCGGATGCGAGCGCCGTGCCGCTCGACGCGGACGCCACGCTCGATCATCTGCAGAGCGCGGCCTGGTGGCCCGCGCTGGCGCGTCCGCTGGGCGGCCTGCTGCGCGACGCGCGGCGCCAGTTCGCGCGCACGCTCGCGGCCGAGGCGCGCTGGCTCGCGCGCCTCGACGCGGCGCCGCGTGCGCTGCTGGCATGGGAGGCGCTGTGCTGCCTGCGCGATCGTCCGTTCCATCCGTTCGCGCGCGCCAAGGTCTGGCCCGGCGAGCCCGGCGACGCGTTCGACGTGGAGAGCGGCCAGCCGGTGGCGTGGCACTGGCTCGCCGTGCCGCGTGGGCGCGTCATCGCCGGCACGGCGGGCGGCCTGGAGGGCGCCGACGATGCCGAACGGCAGCCCTGCGCGCATGCCCTGCTCGATGCGCATGAGTTCGCCACGCTGGCTTACCGCGCGCGAGAAGCGGGCGCCGATGCCGACGCGCTGTGGCTGCCCGTGCATCCATGGCAGATCGCGCAACTGCGGCGGCGGCAACCGGCGCTGCTCGACGGCTGCGTCGATCTCGGCGCCGGCCCCGGCACCGGCACGCCGACCGCGTCGCTGCGTTCGCTCGGCGTGGCGCGCGCGCCGTCGCTGCATCTGAAGCTCGCGCTCGGCGTGCAGGCGCTCGGCGCCGAGCGCGTGCTGCCGCCGCGCTATCAGCACAACGGCGAGCTGGCGCAGCGCTGCCTGCGCACGCTCGCCGAGCGCGACCGGTGGCTCGGCGCGCATCTGCGCTGGTGCGACGAAAGCGCGTGGTGGGTGCTCGGCGCGACGCCGGCGCCGCACGACGAGGCCACGCTGATCGCCGAACGCGGCGATCTCGGTTGCCTGCTGCGCCGCTATCCCGACGCGGACGGCGACAACTGGCTGCTGCCGATGGCCGCGCTGGCGGTGTGTACCTCGGACGGCCGGCTGCCGGCGCTCGACGCCGCGGCCGGCGCGCGGCCCGCTTCGCGCGAGGCGCGCCGCGCCACGTTCGCGCGCATCGCCGGGCTCGTGATCGAACTCGGCCTGCGCTGCCTGCGGTATGGCGTGATGCCCGAGCTGCACGGCCAGAACGTGGTGCTGCGAATCGGTGCCGACGGCGCGACCGGCATCGTGCTACGCGATCACGACACGCTGCGGGTCTGTCCGGCGCGGATGCGCGAGGCCGGCATCGCGACGCCTGACTACGTGATCGATCGCGGCTCGCCGAACACGCTGATCCTCGACGATCCGCTCGAACTGCTCGCCTACTTCCAGACGCTGGCGGTCGGCGTGAACCTCTACGCGATCCTCGCCGCGCTTGCCGATGTCGATACCGACGGCGACGAGGGCGATGGCGAGGCGGCCGGCTGGCGGACCGTGCATGACGCGCTGCGCGAGAGCGTGGCACGCGTGTTCGATGAGAGCGACGGAGCCGACGCCTCCACCACCGCGCTCGGCGTACGCGTGGCCGAGGCGCTGTTCGAACGTGACGCCTGGCCGTTCAAGCAGCTCGTGATGCCGCTCGCGGGCCGCGCGTCGGTCGGCACCGGCATGCCGAGCGGGCTCGGCGCGATCGGCAATCCGCTGCATCTCGCGGCAGCCCGCGCGGACGCGCCGCGATGAGCGCCCGAACCGGTCCGGCCGTCGTCACGCTGGTGGCCTGCCAGGGCGTGATCACACTCGGGCTGATGGTGCTGGTGCCGATCATGCCGTTCTTCATCCGCGGCCTGCTTGGCGCGGACGCCTCGCTGGCCGATGTCGCGCGCTGGACCAGCATCGCGCTCGCCGCGCCCGGTGTCGGCGCGCTGGCGGCGGCGCCGTTCTCGGCCGGCTGGTGTGAGCGCTACGGCTACCGGCGCGCGCTGCTGCTGGCGCTCGCACTGTTCGTCGCGAGCCTGCTCGCGATGGCCTCGGCGCGGCACCCGGCGCTGTTCGTCGCGGGCCGCGTCGCGCAGGGCGCGAGCACCGTGAGCGTGATCGTCACCGCCTATCTCGCGCGCGTCAGCGATGCCGCCACGCGCGGGCGCGCGCTCGGCTGGCAGGAGTCGGCGGTGGCCGCCGGCGCGCTGGCCGGCCCCGCGCTCGGCGGCATCCTGCAGGACCTCTGGTCGGTGCGCCCACTGCTCTACGCGGTGGCGTGCGGCACCGGCCTCGCCACCGCGGCGCTCGCGCTGACGCTGCGCGAGCCGGCCCGCGAGGCCGCCGGCGGCGACCATCGCGCCGCCTCGGCGGCCAACCGCGCCGCGCGCCAGGCGCTGTTCGCCGACCGCGGCTTTCGCCGCTGGGTGCTGGCCGGCAGCCTGACGCAGGCCGGCGCGTTCGCGCTCGTCAACGTGTTCGCGCTGTTCATCGACGCGCGCTTCGCCGGCCGCGCCGAGCTGGCGAGCACGGTCGGCCTGCTGCACGCGCTCGGCTGGTGCGCGACGCTGGCGGCCGGGCCGTTCTGGGGCGCGCGCAACGACCGGCGCGATCCGGCCCGCCACTTCGTGGCCGGCGCGCTGCTGTGCGCGCTCGCGCTGGCGCTGATGCCGTTCGCGGCCTCGCTCTGGCTGATCGCGCTGCTGCGGATCATGCAGGGCGCCGCCTACGCGGCGCTCGCGCAATCGATGTTGCTGGTATGCAGCCGCGCGGCACCAGTCGCGCTGCAAGGGCGCGTGACCGTGACCGCCCGCAGCGCGATGGTGCTGGGCCAGCTGTTCGGCCCGTTCGCGGTGCTCGCGCTGCTGCCGCTGCTCGGCCCCGCCGCGACGCTGTGGCTGACCGCGGCGATGTTCGTCGCCGCGGCCGGCATCGCGCATCGCGGCGCGGCCGTGTCCTTTTCCTCCGTGACCGAACCCAGGTGATCGCCATGTCATCCCTTACCCTGCCGCGCGCTCCGTCCGCGCACGATGCAGTCCACCCGCCGGCGCTCGCCACCGGCGCCGAACGCCATCGGCTCGCGCCGCTCGACGCGCGGCTGCTCGAACAGTATTTCAATACCTATTGCCGCGAGACGGGCCGCTTCGACCCGCGCGTGAGCGACGCGCAGCTGCCCGACGACGCGGCCCGCGCGATCGCGCGCGGCTGGCGTGAGGCCGGCTTCGTGGTGGCCGGCGTGACGTTCCCGCACGATGGCGGCGCGGTGTTCGTCGCGCTCGCCCATCATTCGGCGATCGGCTTCCACCGGCTCGCGCCGCACGCGTTCGGCTGGACGCCCGGGCGCGGCGTGCAGCCGTTCGACGGGCCGGAGGCGTTCGCCACGCGCATCGCGCGCGCGCTCGCGCACCGCGCCGGGCTCGATGCAGCCGGCTGGCCCGCGCAGTTCGCGGCGCTGATGCACGACAGCATCGAGCGCGTGCGCGGCTTCCATCGCGAGGCGCCGGACTCGCACGACGGCTCGCGCGGCGCTGCGGGCGCGGTGCCGCGCACGCCGTTCGTCGAGGCCGAGCAGTCGCTGCGTTTCGGCCATGTGTTCCATGTGAGTTCGAAATCGTCGAGCGGCTTCAGCGACGACGACGTGGCCGCCTACGCGCCCGAACGCGGCGCGGCGTTCCGGCTGCATTACTTCGCGGTCGCGTCGCGCTGCCTCGACGCGGCGACGATCGACGCCGCGCAGCCGCCGATCGATCCCGAGGCGATGCGCGCCGCGGCGGCGCTGCTCGGCGACAGCGAATACCGGCTGCTGCCGAGCCATCCGTGGCAGGCCGCGTTCCTGCTCGGCCACGACGAGGTGAAGGCGCTGCTGAAGTCGGGCGACCTCGTCTCGCTCGGGCCGATGGGCGAGCCGGCGTGGCCCACTTCGTCGGTGCGCACCGTCTGGCTGCCGAAGCAGCGGCGCTTCCTCAAGCTGCCGCTCGACGTGCGGATCACCAATTTCGTGCGCAACAACCCGCCCGAGCAGGCGGCGCGCGCGCTCGACGCGAGCCGCTATCTGGCCGCGCTGCCGCGCCGCTACCGCGCCACGCCGGGCTTCGAGATCCTGCTCGACACCGGCCGAGCCTCGCTCGCGACGGCCGACGCCGCGCTGCGCGCGAGCAGCCTCGTGATCCATCGCGAGCCGATGCGCGACGATCTCGGCGACCACGCGCGCGTGCTGGCCAGCGTGCTGGAGGAGCGCCCGGACGGCGCCACGCCGCTGGCCGCGCTGCTGCGCGAGGCGCTCGGCGCGGCGCCGTCGCGTGCGCGGCTCGCGAGTTGGTGGACCGCCTATCTCGACGTGATGCTGCTGCCGCTGCTGCGGCTGTTCGCCTGCGAGGGCGTGAGCCTGGAGGCGCATCTGCAGAACGCGCTGGTGGCGTTTCGCGGCGGCTGGCCCGCGCGCGGCTACGTGCGCGACATGGAAGGCGCGAGCCTCAGCCGGGCGCGCTGCCGGCAGCCGGCGCTGCTCGACGCCGCCAGCCCCGCGCTCTATGAAGAGGCTGAGGCGTGGAAGCGCTTCTGCTACTACGTGCTGGTCAATCAGGTCGGGCATCTGATCGCGAGCGTGGCGCGCGCTGGGTACGGCGACGAGGCCGCGCTCTGGCGCCTCACGGCCGAGGTCTGGGCGGCCACGCGCGAGCCCGAACTGGTCGCGCTGCTGGACGACCTCGGGCAGCGCCCGACGCTGCCGGCCAAGGCCAACATGTCGAGCTGCTTCGGCCGCCACGGCGAACTGCCGGCCTGGGTCGAGATCCCGAACCCGCTGTTCGGCACGGAGGTGCGCGCATGACACTCGCCGAATTCGACACGCTGGTCCACAGCGACGCTTATCGCGACGCAGCCGTGCGCGTGGTGCGCCAGCTGCTGGAGGCGCTGCTGTTCGAGGAACGCCTGCCGCTCGCGCGCCGCGAGGGCGACACGCTGACGATCGCCGCGACCGACGCTCACGGCGAGCCGGTCGCCTATCATTGCCGCGTGCTGCGCAGCGCGTCGTTCGCGCGGCTGCGGATCGTCTCGCCGGTGCTGCGCCGCGCCGGCGGCGGCGAGGCGCCCGCCACCGACGCGGCGTGCGTGGTCGCCGAGCTGGCCGGGCAGCTGGCGGCCGAGCCGGCGCGGCTCGCGCAGTTCGCGGCCGAGCTGCTGGCCACTCACATGAAGGACGCGCAGACGCGCCTGGCCCGCCAGGGCCGGCTGCTGCGCGGCAAGGACTACGACGAGGTCGAGGCCGGCCTGACCGGCGCGCATCCGTATCACCCCGGCTACAAGTCGCGGCTCGGCTTCACGCTGGCCGACAACCAGCGCTACGCGCCCGAGTGCTCGACCGGCGTCGCGCCGCTGCTGATCGCGGCGCGCCGCGACGTCTGCCGCTGGGCCGCCGGCCGCGCGGTGGCCGGGTGCGATCCGCGCAACCTGCTGGCGCCGGCCGAACGCGCCGCGTTCGAGGTGCGGCTGACCACGCTCGGCCTCGATCCGGACGACTACCTGCCGCTGCCGATGCATCCGTGGCAGTGGGAGACGATCGCCGAGGCCGGCTGCCATGCCGCCTGCGCGCGCCGCGAGCTGGTGCCGGTCGGGCCGCTGCAGGACCGCTACCGGCCGCAGCAGTCGATCCGCACGCTGGCCAACGTCGACCGGCCGCTCGCGCCGTCGATCAAGCTCGCGATGAATCTCGTCAACACCTCGACCTCGCGCGTCCTCGCGCCGCACACGGTGCGCAACGCGGCGCCGCTCAGCGACTGGCTCGACCAGCTGGTGGCCGACACCGCGTGGCCTGCTCCGCTCGCGCGGCCGGTGATCCTCAAGGAGACGGCCGGCGTCGGCTACGTGCCGGGCGCGCCGGTGGCCGGCCAGTACGGTGCGTTCGCCTGCATCTGGCGCGACAGCATCCATGCGCACCGGCGCGACGACGAACAGGCGCTGCCGATGACGGCGCTGCCACACGTCGACGCCGACGGTCGCCTGCTGGTGGCCGACGCCGTCGCGCGCCACGGCGTGCAGGCCTGGGTGCGCCGCCTGATCGAGCGTGCCTGGCTGCCGGTGCTGCACCTGCTCTGGCTGCACGGCACCGCGCTCGAATCGCATGCGCAGAACATGGTGCTGCTGCTGGTGGACGGGCTGCCCGAGCGCGTCGCGCTGAAGGACTTCCACGACGGCGTGCGCTACTCGCGGCGCTGGCTGTCCACGCCGCCGCCCGCGCTCGACGCGCCGCCCGCCGAGCACGCGAGCGTGAACCCGAACTCGTTCATCGAGACCGACGACGCCGACGAGCTGCGCGACTTCACCTGCGATGCGCTGCTGTTCGTCAACCTCGCCGAGATCGCCTGGGCGTTCGCGCGGCATCTCGGGTTCGACGAAGCGGCGTTCTGGGCGATCGCGGCCGACACGATCCGCGAGCATCAGGCGCGGCATCCCGAACTCGCCGAACGCTTCGCGCTGTTCGACTGCTTCGCGCCGACGCTGCAGATCGAGCTGCTGGCGAGCCGGCGCTTCCTGCCCGAGATCCGGCTGCGCACGCGCGCGGCGCCGAATCCGCTCGCGCAGGTGGTGCGCGTATGACGGCGCCGAACCTGCCGTCGACGTCGGCGCCGCTGCTTCCAGCGGTGGTCGAGGCCGGGCCGCGCGCGCTGAAGGCCATGCTGCGCGAGCCGTCCGGCGCGGCCTGCTTCGGCCTGTTCTGCTCGACGCCGGCGCCGCTGACGGTCGAGCTGATCGCGGCGGCCGGCTTCGATTTCGTGATCGTCGATCTCGAGCACACGCTGATCGACGGCGCGACGCTGGCGGCGATGCTGCTCGCGGCGCGCGCTGCCGGGATCGCGGCGCTGGTGCGGCCGGCCGCGCCTTGGCAGATCGCGCCGGTGCTCGACCAGGGCGCGCAGGGCATCGTCGTGCCGCGCGTGCAGTCGGCCGACGAGGCGGGGCAGGCGGTGCGGGCCGCGCGCCACGCGCCGCTCGGGCAGCGCGGCCTGAACGCCACCGCCGCGAGCCGCTTCGGCCGTGACGACCTGGCCGCCGCCGCCGCGCGCGCCGATGCCGACACGCTGGTGATCGCGATGATCGAGGACCGCACGGGCCTCGCCGCCGCCGACGCGATCGCGGCCGTGGACGGCATCGACGCGCTGCTCGGCGGCGCGGCGGACTTGTCCCAGGATCTCGGCCTGACCTGGCGAACCCGCGCGCCCGAAGTGCGCGAGGCGCTCGCGCGGATCGACGCGAGCGCGCGCGCGGCCGGCAAGCTGGCCGTCGCGCTGCCACGCGACGACGCCGAGATCGAGGCGGCGCGCCGCGCCGGCGCACGGCTCGTGATCGCCGGCGACGATCGCGGCATCGCGCGCCGCGCGTTCGCGGCGGCCTGCGACCACCATCACCGGATCTTCAACCCATCCCAGCCATGAATCGCGAATCCATCGAACGTTATCTGGCCGCGGCGCCGTCGCCGGCCTGCGCCTACCTCTACGACCTCGACCACTTGCGCCGCCGCGCCGCGCGGCTGGTCGCGGCGCTGCCGGACGGCTGCGAGCTGTTCTATGCCGTGAAGGCCAACAGCGACGCGCCGGTGCTCGGCGCGCTTGCCGGCGCCGTCGCCGGCTACGAAGTGGCCTCGCTCGGCGAGATCGAGCGCGTGCGCGAGGCAGTGGGCGCCGCGCGCATCGCGTTCGGCGGCCCAGGCAAGACCGACCGCGAGCTGCGCGGCGCGCTCGAACACGGCGTCGAGTTGATCCACGTCGAGAGCGAGCTGCAGCTGCGCCGGCTCGATGCGGTGGCGCGCGAGCATGGCAGCCGCGCGCGCGTGCTGCTGCGCGTGAACCCGAAGCCGTTCGCGGCCGACGACGGCGGCCCGGGGGCCACCGGCACGCTGACGATGGGCGGCCGGCCAACCCAGTTCGGCATCGACGAGGACGAGGTGCCGGCGCTGATCGCGCTGGCGGCGAGCCTGCCCGGCGTGCAGTTGGTCGGGCTGCATCTGCACGCACTGTCGAATAATCTGGACGCCGCCTCGCACCTGGCGCTGATGCGCCATTACCTGACGCTCGCAACGGCGCTGCGCGAGCGCCACGGGCTCGTGCTCGAGACGCTGAACGTGGGCGGCGGGATCGGGGTGGACTACGCGAACCCGGACCGCGAGTTCGACTGGCCGCTGTTCTGCCGCGGCCTGCGCGCGCTGCTGGCCGACACCGCCGCCGGCTGCCGGATCGTGTTCGAGTGCGGGCGCTTCGTGGCGGCCGACTGCGGCTGCTACGTGACCGAGGTGATCGACCTGAAGCGCAATCACGGCCGCCATTTCGCGGTGCTGCGCGGCGGCACGCATCATTTCCGGCTGCCCGCGTCGTGGCAGCACGATCATCCGTTCTTCGTGGTGCCGAACGAGGCGTGGCCCTATACATTCGCGCGTCCGCAGCTGGAGGACGGCGAGCTGAGCCTGTGCGGCGAGCTCTGCACGCCGAAGGACGTGCTCGCCGCGCACGCGCGCGTGGCGCGGCTGCGCGTCGGCGATCGCATCGTGTTCCGGCTGGCCGGCGCCTACGGCTGGCACATCTCGCACCACGATTTCCTGAGCCACCCGCATCCCGAGCGGATCTACCTCGGAGCCCCATCGTGATGACTTCCCTGCGAGCCTTGCCGCTGCGCTTCCTGGACCCGGCGCGGCTGCTGCCGCACGAATTGCACGACCCGGTACACGCGGCGGCGCTAGCCGATTCGATGCGTGAGAGCGGTATCTGGCGCGTGCCGATCGTGGTCGAGCGCGGCAGCCTGACGGTGATGGACGGCCACCATCGGCTCGCCGCGGCGCTGGCGCTGCGGGTCGCGCGGATTCCGGCGCTGCTGCTCGATTACGACACCGTGCCGGTCAGCGCGACGCGCGACGGCTACGAGGTCACGCCGGCCGCGATCGTGGCGCGCGCCCGCGCGGGCGAGCTGTATCCGGTCAAGACCACGCGCCACCGCTTCGCGGCGCCGCTGCCGGCCTGCCACGTTTCGCTGCGGCTGTTGTGGGCGGCGGCGCCGTGCGCGAGCGAGCCCGCGGCGCTGGTTGAGTCGTGAGGCGGCCGGCGGTCAGTCCTTCGTAGCCGCGTTCGCCGCCGCGTCCGCGTTCGCGCGTTCGCGGCCCGGTCTGCGCTCGGCCAGCTGCCAGACCGCGAGCCCGGGCAGGTAGAACAGCAGGTCGCGCAGCCGCCGCGCGCCGGCCAGCGCGAGGCAGACCGGCGGATCGAGGCCGAGCAGGCCGCCGATCAGCACGAAGCCGCCTTCCTGCACGCCGAGGCCGCCCGGCACCAGGAACGCGAGGCTGCTGACGAGCTGGATCAGCGCCTCGATCACGAGCGCGTCGGCGAACGACGCGTGCGCGCCGAGCGCGAGCAGCGCGAGCCAGATTTCGAGCGAGAAGCCGAGGAACTGCAGCGTCTGCCAGACCGCCAGATAGCGCACCACCACGCCGGTGTTGCGCCACAGCAGCATCACGAAGCGGTCGACGCGCGCGGAGGCGCCGAGCGTCTCGACGAACTGGCCGCTCGTGACGCGGTTCAGCAGCTGCGTGGCGCGCTCGAACGGCCGCGCGTGCTGCACCAGCGCGAACAGCAGCAGCACCGGCGCCGCGAGCGCGATGCCCACCGCCAGCCGCCCGACCAGGCGGCTCGTGTCGGAGGCCGAGTGTTCAAGCAGCCAGCCCACCGCGAGCAGCGCGAACACGAACTGGCTGATCAGCGTGAGCTGCATGTCCACCACGAGGCTCGCGATCGCCGTGGCCGGCTTCACGCGCAGCCGGCGCAGCAGGCGGTACGAGACGATCTCGCCGCCGATCCGCGCCACCGGCAGCAGGCCGTTCACCGACTCGCGGATCAGCACGAGCTTCAGCATCGCGCCGAAGCCGGGACGCGGCGCGCGCCGGATCAGCAGGCGCCAGTCGGCCGCGTTCGCGAGCATCGGCAGGATGTGCACCGCGGCGGCCAGCAGCAGGCCGGCGCCGGCCTCGCGCAGCAGCGCGAGGATCGCGGCGGGATGGTCGCGCCACACCAGCCAGATCGCGATGGCGAGGCCGAGCGCGGCCGCGACGGAGCCGAGCGATTTCTTCATGCGCGGCTCCGGTGGCGTGCGGCGAGGCGAGGCGCGATGGTGGGCATGACGGGGGATCGATTCATGACGGCAGGCCGGGCATGCGGCTGCGGGTTCGGCGGCAGGTTCGGCGTGCCGCGCGGCATGCCGGACCGCTGCGACGTCCGCTCGCGTCCACGGCAGGCGGCGCAAACGGGACGGGCAGCATCAACGACACGAACCGCGCGGGGCAGCGTACCACGCGCGCTCATTCGTCGAGGCGGGGCACCAGTCGGCCCGACGGGTCGACGCGCAGCCGGCGGCCGCGCCAGACCACGTCGGACATCCCGAAGCTCGCCACGAAGATGCCGAACTGCAGCAGGTCGTTGAGCGGCAGCAGCGCGAGATCGGCGAACGGCTGGCCTAACGCGCGATCGACGCGCCACTTCAGCGCGACGCGCGCGGCGAGCGCCGCGGCCACCAGCCACCAGGCGCCGTGCGCGCCGCCCGAGGCGAGCAACGCGAGCAGCGCGAACGGCAGCGGATGCATCAGTGCCGAGCCGAGGTGGCCGAGCGGGTCGGCGGCGCGGATGGTCCGGCTCCAGCGCAGCTCGTGTGTGAACAGCGCGCTGAAGGTCGATTCGATGCAGGCGTGATCGACGATCAGCGGCGGCACCGACACAGTCGCGCCGATGCCGCGCACCGCCTCGCCGATCGCGTGGTCCTCGGCGAGATGATGTACGAACGCGGCGAGCCCGCCGATCTGGTCGAGCGTGGCGCGCCGGATCGCGATGGTCTGGCCGAAGCAGGGCCGCGCCAGCTTGGTTGCGAGCCCGGTGACCACGCCGGGGAAGAACAGGTAGTTGGTCGAGGCGGCAGCCGCGCGCGGCCACAGGCCCGGCGCGCTGATGCCGCGATAGGCGCTCGTCACGAGCCCGACGCCGGGCTGCTCGAGCGCGCCGACGATGCGGTACAGGTAGTCGCGGCCCACGCACACGTCACTGTCCGCGAAGCAGAGCAGGTCATGTTCGGCCTGTTCCAGCATGTTGACGAGGTTGCAGATCTTGCGGTTCGGGCCATAGAGCCGTGCGTCGGCCACCAACGTGATGTGCGCCTGCGGATAGCGCTCGCGCAGCGTCGCGACGGCGCGCAGCGCGTCGTCGTTGGCGTCGTGGACGCCGAACAGGTATTGCACCGGCGCCGGGTAATCATGGTCGAAGAAGCTCGCCAGATGATCGACGAGCCGCCACTCGTCGCCATGCAGCGGCTTCATCAGCGTGACGGGCGGGTACTGCGTGGGCAGTGTCGGCGCGCGCGCGAAGAAGCGGCCGACCAGGCCGGCCGCGACCAGCGTATAGACGAGGCCGAATGCGGCGCAGAGGCTCGCGACCGTCGCGAGCGCATGGCCGAGCGTGAGGACGAACGGCAGGTGGTGGCGCGCCGCGTCGCTCAGCGCGATCGCGGCACCGACGATGACCGAAGTGGAGACGGCACGGCCCGCGTGGCCGCGCGTCCACGAACGCGGCTCCTGCATCACGCCTCGTGCGCGCGCAGGAAGCGGAAGAACTCGACGCCCTCGCGCAGGCGACGCTTCATCATGTCCCGGCTCGACAGCATCTCGCGCACGATCTCCCAGATCTTCGCGGGCCGGAAGTAGAACGCGCGGTAGAAGTGTTCCAGCTCGTGATAGATGGCTTCCCTCGACAGGTGCGGATAGCCGATCGCCGCCAGTTGCACGCCTTCCTTGCTGACCAGGTTGATGGTCTTGTTCTCCTCCATCCAGCCGTTCTCCACCGCCTGCTCGTAGAGCTTCGTGCCCGGATACGGCGCCGCCAGCGACACCTGGATCGTGTGCGGATTGATTTCCTTCGCGTATTCGATGGTCTTCTGGATGGTGTCCTTCGTCTCGCCCGGCAGCCCGAGGATGAAGGTGCCGTGGATCTTGATGCCGAGCTTCCTGCAATCCTCGTTGAAGCGGCGCGCGATGTCGGTGCGCAGGCCCTTCCTGATGTTCAGCAGGATCTGGTCGTCGCCCGATTCGTAGCCCACCAGCAGCAGGCGCAGGCCGTTCTCCTTCATGATCTTCAGCGTCGAGTACGGCACGTTCGCCTTGGCGTTGCACGACCACGTCACGCCGAGCCTGCCGAGCCCGCGCGCGATTTCCTCGACGCGCGGCTTGAAGTCGGTGAAGGTGTCGTCGTCGAACATGATCTCCTTGACTTCCGGCATGTTGTCGCGAATCCACTTCACCTCGGCCAGCACGTTCTCGACCGAGCGCACGCGGTAGCGGTGGCCGCCCACGGTCTGCGGCCAGAGGCAGAACGTGCATTTCGAGCGGCAGCCGCGACCGGTGTAGATCGAGACGTAGGGGTAATCGAGATAGCCGATGAAGTAATTGTCGATCTTGAGGTCGCGCTGGTAGACGGGGGCGACGAACGGCAGCGCGTCCATGTCCTCGATCATCGGGCGCGGGCCGTTGTGCTCGATCGAGCCGTCGGCGGCGCGGTAGCTCAAGCCGAGGATCCCGGCGAAGGGCTTGCCCTCGGCGACGTCGCGGCAGGTGTAGTCGAATTCCTCGCGGCAGACGAAGTCGATCGCGTCGGAGGCGGTCAGGGAGTTGTGCGGATCGACGGCGACCTTGGCGCCGACCATGCCGATCAGGACCGCCGGGTTGCGCTGCTTGAGGTCCTGGGCGAACAGGGCGTCGGTGGGGAACGACGGCGTGCTGGTGTGGATGATGACGAGCTCGTAGCCGGCGGCGATGTCGAGCGTGGCCGCGACGGACAGGCCGTCGGCGGGGGCGTCGAGCACGCGGCTGCCGGGCACGAGCGCGGCGGGCTGGGCGAGCCAGGTGGGATACCAGAACGAGCGGATCTCGCGCCTGGCCTGGTAGCGCGAACCGGCGCCGCCGTCGAAGCCGTCATAGGACGGGGCTTGCAGGAACAGTGTTTTCATCGTGTCGGAAGAGGGGAGTGCGGCGCAGGCGTTATCGGTCGGCGGCCGCGGCGTCGGATGTCTTGTTTTGCAGTCCTTCATGAAACTGAAAGACTGTCATGCGATCACGTTCCCGAAGCGGTCGCGGTGCAGGCGGATGTACAGCAGCACCAGCGCACGCAGCGGGCAGCGCGGCGACACCTGCACGGTGCCGCCCGGCGCCGGCTCGACGAGCACGTGCCCGCGCCCGATGCCGGCGCGGAACGCGAAATGCGCGCCGGCGCGCACCGCAGCCACGGCGACGACGAGATAGGCGAGTGTCGCGCAGCGAAATGTCGGCGTCGTGAAATCGCGCTGCGGAACATGCAGCACGCCCATCGACAGCAGCACCAGCGCCTGCGCGCCGAACGCGGCGAGCGCCGCGATCAGCAGATAGGTACGCCACGCCTCGATGGTGGGAAACGCGAAGCCCGGACCGGAGCCGGCCGACGTCGGAAGGCGAAAGAGGATTGGCACGCTGGACGGTCCTTCGGTTTGCTTACGTCGGACGAGACTTCGTCGGCCCCGCGCGCCGAGTTCAAAGGGCGCGGCGGGGTGCATGGCGATGCTACGGGGCTGAACCTGAAGGCAAGCTTAAGGCCCGGCCGTGGCAACCATGTTGCGATGGCGGTCACGAAATGATGGTGCCCGGCCGGCGGCGTCTGCGCGGATTCATCCGGCGTGGCGTGCGTCCCGCGCGGTTTCAGCAGCGCGACTGCTGGCACGAGCGGCCGTTGCGCGATCCGCGCCCGGGCCGACCGCCATCGCGAGCGCGATCCGCCGCTGCTCACGCGCGCCACACGGCGGCCGCTTCGGGCTGCGCCGCCGGCCGCGTTTCTGCCCGACTTACGCACTGAAAGCCGGTAACTGCCCGCTGCCGCCCAGGCTAAGCCGCCGCTAAGGATTGGCTGCCTATCATCCGCGCTTGATCCGGGCTTGATCGCGAGCCGCCGTCCGGTGGCCGCGCGACCGGACAGTCGACGAGGCAGGCAAGCCATGCGCGTATTGCTCGTAGAAGACGATCCGCTGATCGGCAGCGGACTCGATGAAGGACTCCGCCACGAAGGCTTCGCGGTGGATTGGGTGCGCGACGGCGACGCCGCGACGCTCGCGCTGCGCACCACGCCCTACGGGCTGCTGCTGCTCGACCTCGGCCTGCCGGGGCAGGACGGCCTGTCGCTGCTGGCTTCGCTGCGGCGCCGCGACGACGCGCTGCCGGCCATCGTGATCACCGCGCGCGACGCCGTGACCGACCGCGTCGCGGGCCTCGACGCCGGCGCCGACGACTACCTCGTCAAGCCGTTCGTGCTGGAGGAACTGCTCGCGCGGATCCGCGCCGTGAACCGGCGCCACGCCGGCCGCGCCCAGACCACGCTGACGGCCGGCGCGCTGAAGCTCGACCCGGTGCGCCACCAGGTCTGGCTCGCCGACGACGAGGTCGCGCTGTCGCCGAAGGAATTCGTGATGCTGCACGAGCTGATGCTCGACCCCGGCGCGGTGATCTCGCGCGAGCAGTTCGAGGAGCGGCTCTACAGCTGGGGCGAGGAAGTGGAGAGCAACGCGGTGCAGGTCCACATCCACAACCTGCGCAAGAAGCTCGGCCACGTCGCGATCCTGACCGTGCGCGGCGTCGGCTACCGGATCGGGGGCGCGGCGTGAGCCTGCGAGCGCGACTGTCGGCGCGGCGCTTCGTGACCTCGCTGCGCGGCCGGCTGCTGATGTGGCTGCTGCCGGCCGCCTGCGTGGTGGGCATCCTGGCCAGCGCCGGCACCTACTGGGCCGCGGTGCGCGAACTCGATTTCCTGCTCGACGACCAGATCCGCAGCGTGTCGCGGCAGGTGGAGATCAACCAGCATGGCCAGCCCGCGTTCGCGGGCCACGGTGCGCACGCCGCGCAGCCCCGCGAGCTCAACGATGCCGACGACGTGGTATTGCAGATCTGGCGCGGCGGCCGGCTCGAATTCACGACCGATCCGGGCATCGTGCTGCCGCCGCCCGGCGCGCCGGGCCTCGCCAAGCTCGACGCCGACGGCCAGAGCTGGCATACCTATGTGCGCGAGAGCGCCGGCACCACGATTCGCGTCGCGCAGCCGCGCACCGCGCGCTGGGACGCGCTCGCGCACATCGCGATCCACCTGCTGTGGCCGGTGCTGTCGCTGCTGCCGCTGCTCGCGATCGGGCTCTGGTTCGGCATCGGCCACGGCCTGCGGCCGCTGCGGATCATCACCTCGGGGCTGCGCCAGCGCCATGCCACGCGGCTCGATCCGCTCGACACCCAGGCCCTGCCCGACGAGGTCGAGCCGCTCGCGAGCGGCATCAACGACCTGCTCGCGCGGCTCGACGAATCGTTCACGCTGCAGCGCCACTTCATCGCCGATGCCGCGCACGAGCTGCGCACGCCGATCATGGGGCTGTCGATCCAGGCGCAGCTGCTCGGCCGCGCCGCCAACGACGCCGAGCGCGTGCGGATCGCCGCGCAGATCCAGGCCGGGGCCACGCGGCTCGGCCATCTCGCCGAGCAGCTGCTGACGCTCGCGCGGCTCGAACCCGATTCGCAGACGGCCGCGCTCGCGCCCGTCGATCTCGCCGCGCTGGCGCGCTCGGTGGTGGGCGATCGCGCGCGCGTGGCCGACGCGCGCCAGGTGGACCTCGGCGCCGTGGGCGGCGGCGCGCTGGTGGTGCCGGGCAATCCCGACACGCTGCGCGTGCTCGTCAACAACCTCGTCGACAACGCGATCCGCTACGCGGGCGCCGGCGCGAGCGTGGATGTGCGCACCGGGCGCGGCGTCGACGGCGTGCCGGTGATCGAGGTCCGCGATACCGGTCCCGGGATTCCGGCCAGCGACCGCGCGCGGGTGTTCGAGCGCTTCTATCGCGGCAGCGGCGCGCAGGGCGTGGCCGAATCGGGCAGCGGGCTCGGGCTGTCGATCGTCAAGCGGATCGCCGAGCAGCATCACGCCAACGTGGTGCTTGGCGACGGGCCGAGCGGGCGCGGGCTGTCGGTGGCGGTGCGGTTCGAGCGCGAGGCGGACGCGATGGTTTGAGCGGTGCCGTGTGCTGCGCCGCACGGTGAAAACTTTCCGAACGCGACGAGCGACTCGAACACCGGAACCGATGCTTCGAACGCTCGAACGCCTCGAACGGCCGGCACGCCACGGCATGCGTGCCCCGGACCGAGGTCCGACGCATCGGGCATCACGCGCAACCTGACGCGCCACGCCGCACCGCCCTCCAAAACGACACAGGCCGCGCTGGCATGGGCGGATCCTTGATTCGCCCATGCCAGCGCGGCCTGCCGCCTTGCCGGCGCGCGACCCTCGCCGCGCCGGCCAACCATCATCATCGCCTCAACGCCCGGGCGCCTTGCGCAGCGTCACGCGCGTGATGTCCTTCACGATCACGAGGTAGCAGAGCACCGTCACCAGCGCGTTGAGCCCGACGAACAGCAGCGCGCCGTTGAACGAGCCGCTCGCGCCCACCAGGTAGCCGATCACGATCGGCGTGACGATCCCGGCCGCGTTGCCGAACATGTTGAAGAGGCTTCCCGACAGGCCGATCGCTTCCTTCGGCGCCGTGTCGGCCACCACCGCCCAGCCGAGCGAGCCGATGCCCTTGCCGAAGAACGACAGCGCCATCAGCGCGATCACGAGCGCGGCGCTGTCCACGTAGTTGCAGCCGATGATCGCCATCGACAGCAGCATGCCGCCGATGATCGGGATCTTGCGCGCCCGCGTCAGCGACACGCCGCGCCGGATCATGCCATCCGACAGCATGCCGCCCAGCACCCCGCCCAGGAAGCCGCAGATGGCCGGCAGCGAGGCCAGCACGCCGGCCTTCAGGATCGACATGCCGCGCGCCTGCACCAGGTAGATCGGGAACCAGGTCAGGAAGAAGTAGGTGAGCACGTTGATGCAGTACTGGCCGAGGTAGACGCCGATCAGCATCCGGTTGCCGAGCAGCTGGCGCACGTAGAACCAGCCCGCGAGCCGCTCGGGCGCGCCGCCGGCGGGCGTCGCGCCGCTCGTCTCGATCACGCCGCCGCCCTGCTCGATGTGCTCGCGCTCGGCCTGGTTCACGCCCGGGTGGTCGGCCGGGCTGCGCACCACGCGCATCCACAGCAGCGCGAGCGCCATGCCGGCCAGGCCGAGCCACAGATACACCTGATGCCAGCTGAACGCGTGCGTGAGCCAGGCCATCAGCGGCGTGAACAGCACGGCCGCGAAGTACTGCGCCGCGTTGAAGATCGCCGACGCGGTGCCGCGCTCGCTGGTCGGGAACCAGCTCGCCACCACCTTGGCGTTGGCCGGGAACGCCGGCGCCTCGGCGATCCCCACCGCGAAGCGCAGCACGAACAGCGCGGCCACCGCCAGCGTGGCGCTGCCGGCGAAGCCGATCGTGCTCTGCAGCAGCGTGAACAGCGACCAGAGGAAGATGCTGCCCGCATACACGCGGCGCGCGCCGAAGCGGTCGAGCAGCCAGCCGCTCGGCAGCTGCGCGAGCACGTAGGCCCAGCTGAACGACGAGAAGATGTAGCCCATCTGCACCGCGTCGATGCCGAACTCCTTGCGCATCGAGGTGCCGGTGATCGACAGCGTCGCGCGATCCGCGTAGTTCAGCGTCGTCACGACGAAGATCATCAGCAGGATCCAGTAGCGGACGGCGGTCCGTTTGACCGTGGTGGCCGGATTGGCGGTGCGGGTCGCTTCCATGAAGTGTCCTGGCGAGAGCGCGAGAAGAATCTGTTTATTGGTCTGGGTACGACGGATCCGGCTGTTGACTGATATGTCGTCGTACAACTTGGGAGTGTAGGACCATGGTCGCGAGGCGCCTAGCAGGGTTTTCCCTCTGCCCGATCCTTCGCAATAATCCCTTTTCACTCAATGAAATGATCGGAGTGGACCGTGCTCCGGTCGTGGCGATTCTTCTAGTCAGTCATCGTATCTGTTGGGCTACAATGCGCGACACGAATCTTTTTCGACTGACGGAGCATAGCGATGCAATTGACAGGTGAGATGCTGATCGGCGCCGAAGCGGTGAAGGGCGCGGCCGGCACGATGCATGCGTTCGACCCGACGCGCGGCGAAACCATTGCCGAGCCGGCCTTCGGCATCGGTACCGAGGCTGAAGTCGAGCGTGCCTGCGCGCTCGCGCAGCAGGCGTTCGACGCGTACCGCGCCGAGCCGCTCGAGCGCCGCGCGGCGTTCCTGGAGGCGATCGCCGACGAGATCCTCGAACTCGGCGACGCGCTGATCGAGCGCGCGCAGGCCGAGACGGGCCTGCCCGCCGCGCGCCTGCAGGGCGAGCGCGGCCGCACGGTCGGCCAGCTGCGGATGTTCGCGCGCGTGGTGCGCGACGGCTATTTCCTGCGCGCCTCGGTGGACCCGGCGATGCCGGAGCGCACCCCGCTGCCGCGCGCCGACCTGCGCCTGCAGAAGGTGCCGCTCGGCCCGGTGGCCGTGTTCGGCGCCAGCAACTTCCCGCTCGCGTTCTCGGTGGCGGGCGGCGACACGGCCTCCGCGCTGGCGGCCGGCTGCCCGGTGATCGTCAAGGCGCACGAAGCCCACCTCGGCACCTCCGAGCTGGTCGGTCGCGCGATCCAGCGCGCCGTGGCGCGCAGCAACATGCCGGCCGGCGTGTTCTCGCTGCTGATGGGCCCGGGCCGCGTGATCGGCGCCGCGCTCGTCAAGCATCCGGAGATCAAGGCGGTCGGCTTCACCGGCTCGCGCCAGGGCGGCCTCGCGCTCGTCAACCTCGCGAACGCGCGCCCCGAGCCGATTCCCGTCTACGCGGAAATGAGCAGCATCAACCCGTTCGTGATGTTCCCGGCCGCGCTCGCGGCGCGCGGCGAGACGATCGCGCAGGGCTTCATCGATTCGCTGACGATGGGCGTGGGCCAGTTCTGCACCAACCCGGGCCTCGTGATCGCCGTGGACGGCCCCGAACTCGACGCGTTCTCGCAGGCCGCGGCCGCCGCGCTCGGCGGCAAGCCGGCCGGCACCATGCTCACGCGCGGCATCGCCGACGCGTACCGCAGCGGCCGCGCGAAGCTGCAGGAAGCGGCCGGCGTGCGCCAGCTCGGCACCGGCGGCGCGGGCGAGGGCGGTTGCGCGCTGTCTGGCGCGCTGTTCGACGTGGACGCGCAGACCTTCCTGCGCGAGCACGCGCTGCGCGACGAAGTGTTCGGCCCGGCCTCGCTGATCGTGCGCTGCCGCGATTTCGACGAAGTCGCGACCGTGCTCGAAGCGCTCGAAGGCCAGCTCACGGCCACGCTGCAGATCGACGACGCCGACGTGGAAGCGGCCCGCAAGCTGCTGCCGATCCTCGAACGCAAGGCCGGACGCCTGCTCGTGAACGGCTTCCCGACCGGCGTCGAGGTGTGTGACGCGATGGTCCACGGCGGCCCGTTCCCGGCCACCTCGAACGCGATGACGACCTCGGTTGGCGCGACCGCGATCGACCGCTTCCTGCGCCCGGTCTGCTACCAGGACTTCCCGGAATCGCTGCTGCCGGAAAGCCTGCGCGAGTCGAATCCGCTCGGCATCGCACGCCTGCGCAACGGCCGTTCGGAGTAACCCGGCCGTAACCCGGTCGGGACCGGCGCGGCGACGCTCTCCGAGGCTTGCGCGGCGCCGGTCCGGCTTTTGCCGGCTTCGATGCGGCGGCGTCGAAGCCGGCGCTTTTTGCGCGCCGCCGGCGGGATGGCGTGGCGCCTGCCTTCCGCCTTCTCCCTTCCGCCGCCTGCGTGATGCGCCGCGTGGCGCGGTTTCGCTCCGCCTGTCGTCGCGACGCGCGATCGGCCTGATGGTCCTGATGCTTCCCGTCCCTCCGCGCCGATGAACCACCCATGGCGGCGTTCGATCGAGTCACGAGGCATGACGCGTCGGCTCCCGCTGGCCGGCCTCCTTCGCAGCCCGAAGCATTGCAGCGGAAATCTCGCCCATCCTTGCGCGATGCCGGGCCGCGCGGCGCCGTTCTGTGGCACCCTAGCGCGATGCATACGATTCCGACCACCCGCAGCCTCGCTTGCCGCTGGCGCCGCTCCTGACGGCGCGGCATCGTCTTGTGTGAATCACGACCCTGTCCGCCGCGGTCTGGCCGACACGGATCTGGACATCCGTTGCCCCGGGCGCCGCGGCGGTTTTCTCCGGAGAGCCTTCCATGTCCGACCTCCAGGCACCCGCCACCCCGCTGCCCGTCGTGCTGACGGGCGACCGCCCCACCGGCCCGCTGCATCTGGGCCATTACGTCGGCTCGCTGCGCACGCGGCTGCAACTGCAGGACACCCACCAGCAGACCCTCCTGATCGCCGACACGCAGGCGATGACCGACAACGCGCACGATCCCGACAAGGTGCGCCGCAACGTGCTCGAGGTCGCGCTCGACTACCTGGCGGTCGGCATCGATCCGGCCAAAAGCACGATCGCCGTGCAGTCGGCGCTGCCGGCGCTGGCCGAGCTGACGCTGCTGTACCTGAACTTCGTGACCGTCTCGCGGCTGGAGCGCAATCCCACCATCAAGGACGAGATCCACGCGCGCGGCTTCGGCCGCGACATCCCGGCCGGCTTCCTCTGCTATCCGGTTGCGCAGGCGGCCGACATCACCGGCTTTCGCGCGCACGTGGTGCCGGTGGGCGAGGATCAGGCGCCGCTGATCGAGCAGACCAACGAGATCGTGCGGCGCCTGAACCGCCAGACCGGGCGCGAGCTGCTGCCCGAGGTCGAGGCGCTGATCCCCACGCTCGGCCGGCTGCCCGGCATCGACGGCACGGCGAAGATGAGCAAGTCGCTCGGCAACGCGATCGCGCTGGCCGCGCCCGAGGACGCGATCCGCGCGGCGGTCCGGCAGATGTACACCGATCCGAACCACCTGCGCGCGTCGGATCCCGGCACCGTCGAGGGCAACGTGGTGTTCACCTATCTCGACGCGTTCGACGACGACCTGGCCGAGGTCGAGCGCCTGAAGGCCGCCTATCGCGCGGGCGGGCTCGGCGACATGGTGGTCAAGCGGCGGCTGGAGGAGAAGCTGCAGGCGTTCGTCGGGCCGATCCGCGAGCGGCGCGCGCGGCTCGCGGCCGATCTCGGCTACGTGATCGAGGTGCTGGCCGAGGGCACCGAGCGCGCGCGAGCCGTCACGCAGGCCACGCTCGACGAGGTGCGCGCCGCGCTCGGCACGTTCTCGCTCGACACGGTGCGCGAGCTGCACGCGGCCGCCCGGCGCGGCGCGGCCGGCGAGCCGGGCGCCTGAGCGCGCGGCGCGCCCCTCGGTGCCGGGTGGCCGGCCCGGGTGATTCGGGCGGGCGCGAATGGCGGGCTGCGCGTCGAGCGCTGCCGGCGAGCCTTCGCCGCCGGCGGCTCCGTACAAAAACAAACCCCTCGCCTCCAGAAAGGCGAGGGGTTTTCCGGACGACGGCCGACGCTGCCGGCGGCCTTCGCCCGTGAGCCGCCAGGTGACCGATCGGCCGGCCCGGCGAGGCCGCGTCTGGCTTACTGCGCGCCGAGCTGCTTGATCAGCGCGTCGAGCTGCGCCAGTTCTTCCTCGTTCAGGTCCGTCAGCGGCGCGCGCACCGGGCCGGCGTCGTGGCCGACCAGCTTCGCGCCGGCCTTCACGATGCTCACCGCGTAACCGGCGCGGCGGTTGCGGATCTTCAGGTACGGCAGGAAGAAGTCGTCGATCAGCTTGCCGACCGTTGCGTGGTCGTCGGCCGCGATCGCGCGGTAGAAGTCCATCGCCGTCTTCGGGATGAAGTTGAACACGGCCGACGAGTACACCGGCACGCCCAGCGCCTTGTAGGCCGCGGCATAGACTTCCGCGGTCGGCAGGCCGCCGAGGTACGCGAAGCGCTCGCCCAGGCGGCGGCGGATGGTGACCATCGCCTCGATCTCGCCCACGCCGTCCTTGAAGCCGATCAGGTTCGGGCAGCGCTCGGCCAGACGCTCGAGCATGTCGGCGTTGAGCTTCGAGTTGGCGCGGTTGTAGATGATCACGCCGATGTCGGGCACGGCCTTGCAGACTTCCTCGGCGTGCGCGGCGATGCCTTCCTGGGACGCTTCGGTCAGGTAGTGCGGCATCAGCAGGATGCCGTTGGCACCGAGGCGCTGGGCTTCCTTCGCGTATTCGATCGCCACGCGCGTGGGGCCGCCGGCGCCGGCCAGGATCGGCACCTTGCCCTTGCAGGTTTCGGCGGCGGTGCGCACCACGTTCGAGTAGTCGTCACGCGTGAGCGAGAAGAATTCGCCCGTGCCGCCGGCCACGAACAGGGCCGAGGCGCCGTAGGGGGCGAGCCATTCGAGGCGTTCGACGTAGGTGCCGGGGCGGAAGTTGCCTTCGGCGTCGAAGTCGGTGACGGGGAAGGACAGCAGCCCTTCCGAAATGATCTGCTTGAGTTCCTGAGGCGTGGTCATGTTGGGTCGTCCTAGGTGCGCCGGGCGCGGGTTCATTCATTAACCGGATGTGTTGTATGTCATCGTACAACATCATTTTGGGTGGCGCAAGCCTCCCTCCGGCGTTTCCCCGATCGATTTCTGCCTTTCGGCATCAGGGTTTACGCACAATCACGGCGGCGCCGCCCATGTTGTATGATGACTGTTAATTCACCGCTCGTTGCAACGAGGATTTCCCCTGATGTCCCAGTCCCCTCTCTACATTCGCGTCCACCCGGACGACAACGTCGCGATCGTGGTCAACGACGGCGGGCTGCCCGCCGGCTCGCAGTTCGCCGACGGGCTGACGCTCTGCGAAGGCGTCCCGCAAGGGCACAAGGTTGCGCTGGTCGATCTGAAGGAAGGCGATCCGGTGCTGCGTTACCACGTCCTGATCGGCTACGCGGCGAAGGATCTGCCGCGCGGCAGCTGGGTGAACGAGCGCACGCTGCGCATGCCCGAGCCGCCCGGCCTCGATGATTTGCCGCTCGCCACCAGAAAGGCGCCCGAACAGGCGCCGCTCGAAGGCTACACGTTCGAGGGCTACCGCAACGCGGACGGCACGGTCGGCACGCGCAACATCCTGGCGATCACCACCACCGTGCAGTGCGTGTCGGGCGTGGTGGAGTTCGCGGTCGAGCGGATCCGGCGCGAGCTGCTGCCGCGCTACCCGAACGTCGATGGCGTGGTGGGGCTCGAGCACACCTACGGCTGCGGCGTGGCGATCGATGCACCCGGCGCCGAGATCCCGATCCGCACGCTGCGCAACATCAGCATGAATCCGAACTTCGGCGGCGAGGTGATGGTGGTCAGCCTCGGCTGCGAGAAGCTGCAGCCCGAGCGGCTGCTGCCGGCCGGCGTGATCCCGGTGACGGTGGACAAGCCCGACAACGGCGGCGTGGTGTGCCTGCAGGATGCGGCGCACGTCGGCTTCATGTCGATGATCGACTCGATCGTGACGATGGCCGAGCAGCATCTGGAGCGCCTGAACCAGCGCCGCCGCGAAACCGTGCCGGCCTCGGAGCTGGTGGTGGGCGTGCAGTGCGGCGGCAGCGACGCGTTCTCGGGCCTGACCGCGAATCCGGCGGTGGGCTTCGCGGCCGACCTGCTGGTGCGTGCCGGCGCGACCATCATGTTCTCGGAGGTGACCGAGGTGCGCGACGGCGTGGCCCAGCTCACCTCGCGCGCCGCGAACGAGGACGTCGCGCGCGAGATCATCCGCGAGATGGCCTGGTACGACGCCTATCTGCAGCGCGGCCGGGTGGATCGTAGCGCGAACACCACGCCCGGCAACAAGAAGGGTGGCCTGTCGAACATCGTCGAGAAGGCGATGGGTTCGATCGTGAAGTCGGGCAGTTCGGCGATCTCGGGCGTGGTGAGCCCGGGCGAGAGCGCCAAGGGCAAGAAGGGCCTGATCTACACCGCCACGCCGGCCAGCGACTTCATCTGCGGCACGCTGCAGCTCGCGGCCGGCATGAACCTGCACATCTTCACCACCGGCCGCGGCACGCCCTACGGTCTCGCCCAGGTGCCCGTGATCAAGGTCGCCACGCGCAGCGACCTGGCGCGCCGCTGGCACGACCTGATGGACGTGGACGCCGGCAGCATCGCCACCGGCGAGAAGACCATCGAGGAGGTGGGCTGGGAGATGTTCCGCCTGATGCTCGACGTCGCGAGCGGCCGCAAGACCTGGGCCGAGCAGTGGAAGCTGGCCAACGCGCTGACGCTGTTCAACCCGGCCCCGGTGACCTGATCGGACGAGGCCGGCGCGGCGTGGCCGGGCGCTCGGGCCGCCGCGTTCTTATCGTCCCATGGCAAGCACGCCCGCCGCGTTCCGGCGGGCGTTTTCACTGGCGCGCGCAACGCGAGTGGCGTGCCGGTCCACCTGGCTGTGGCTCAGCGGTTCGCGCCGAGCGAGCCGCGCAGCACGTCCATCAAGCGGTAATAGTGCGACTGGATCTCGTCGCCGGGCAGCACGTTCGCGATCGCGAAGCGCTCGGCCCAGCTCGCGTGCCACGCGTAGCTGCCATGCATGGTGCGATCGCCGTTCGGTCCGGTCACGAGCGAGCGGATCCGCGCATCGCGCCCGGCGCCCGAGTGCGTATCGAACAGCGCGAGCATCAGCGCGTGATAAGCGCGGTAGACCTCGTCGTCGAACAGATGCCGGTACACATGCAGCGTCCGGTCGAGATCGCGCTTGATGCGGATCACGTCGTCGGGCGAGATGTCCTTCCAGTAGCCGACCCACGTGTAGAAACAGAGCAGCGCGTTCAGTTGCGGGGCGACGACGTCGTAGATCGCGAGCCGCTTCTCGATCAGCTTCTGGTTGGTCCACTGCACGAGTTCGAGCCGCTTGAGCCGGCGGCTGATCAGCCAGCCGAGCGCGGTGACCGACAGCGGCGTCAGGACACTGATGGCGAGCCGGGCGATTTCGAGGGCGTTCGACGGGGACACGGACATGGACGCGAAGCGCCGGCGAAAGGGGAAGTGAAAGCCTAGCAGGCGCGCATGTCGTGTGGGAGGCGTTAGTCGCGTCCGAAAATTTTCTTTGCGCGGAAGGGGAGGCGGCGCGGTGTCGGGCGCCTGCATGAGGGCCTTGACGGCGCGCGGAAGCCGCTGAACGGCACCGCGGACGAGAACGGCGCGGCCCTTGCCGGACCGCCGTCGTTCGTCGTTTGTCGGCCGATCAGCTCGAGAGCGGCGCGATCGGCGTGATGATGCCGTCGTCGGCGGCGGCGGGCGGGGCCGCCGGCGGCGCGACGCGCAGCCGGCCCGTGCCGATCGCCTTACCCAGGCGCATTCCCGGTTGCTCGATCAGATACCACGAGATCACGCCGAAACCGATCGCGAGCGGCACGGCCAGCATCCAGTTGCCCATCGCACCCATGCTCGGGAATGCGGCATGGATCAACTGCTGCATGATCCATCCACTCAGATAGGTGCCGTACGAGAAGTCGCCGGGCAGGCGCAGCTTGCGCACGACGGGCAGCGTGGAGAGCCAGATCGCGCCGAGGAACAGCGTCGCGCAGGCGAAGTAGCGCAGCGCTTCGGTATCGCGGAACAGATACGTGGCGGCGAGCAGCGCGAGCAGGATCGGGCCGTTCAGCGCGACGCGGTCCTTCCAGGTGGCGAGCAGCACGCCGGCCACGAAGTAGATCACGATCGGGGCCGATGCGAGCGGCAGATACAGCCGCGGAACCACCTGCGGGTAGCGCAGCAGCACGGCGCCGAACGCGACGAACACCAGCGAGAACAGCACGCGGTTGCGCATGAGCCCCGTCAGGCTGACGGCCGCGAGCGCGACGTAGCAGAAGCACTCCACCGGGATGGTCCAGATCGCGCCGTTCACGCCTTTTTCGGGCGCGTTCTCGAACACGCCGGGCAGCACGTAATTACTGTGCAGCTTCAGGTTCTGCCACACGTAGAGCAGCGTCTCGTGACTGCCCAGATAGGTGCCGACCGGCAGCGTGGTGAGCAGCGGGCCCATCACGCAGGCGGTGAGCAGGATCACCACGATCAGCGCCGGGAAGATCCGCGCGATGCGGGCTGCCGCGAAACGGCGCAGGCTCGGGTTGGCCAGCAGGCTGTTGGTGACGACGAGGCCGCTCAGCAGGAAAAAGAACTTGACCGCGAGGCCGCCGGAATAGTCGAAACGCAAATACTCGAGTACGAAGTCGCGGCCGCTGGTGTCCCCGGAGAGATTGTGGGCATGGCCGACGATCACGACGCTGGCCGCGATCAGCCGCAGCAGTTCGAAGTTGTTCCTGTCGCGCTGCAGGATGTCTTTTAGAAGCATGTTGAGCAGGGAGCAGCGAATTGGCAAAATTTGCAGACACTCGCGCGGCGAGCAACTTTATTACCGATCGTTTTTAAAAATTACGTCGATTATAAGGTGATTGAATTCAACTGGGGTTTGAATTCGGTAATACCCGCATTGGCGGAGTGTTGATTCACCGATTAGTAATATTTTCTTTATTGGGGCGAGAATGGCAATTATTGCCGATTCAAATGCGGCGCAAATGGCCCATGAACCATCGCCACGGGCTTTCCCGGCAGGCTGGGCGTTTTGAGCAGGCCGCCATTCGCGCACCGGCGTAAAGATTTGCTACAACCTTTTGCTTGGAACCCCGCTTGGAATCTTCTTATTCTGGCGAATTTGCGAATCGCGGCAGCAAGTCATGGCGATTCGCCCGATTCAGAGGAGAAGAATATGACGCGTTCCGTCGATTCCGGCGTGATCTTCATCGCGAGGCTGTTGATGGCGGCCCTGTTCTTGTGGGGCGGCGTGATGAAGCTGTTCGGCTACGGCGAATTCGTCGCTTATCTGAAGCATCTGTACGTGCCGTTTCCGCAGTTCGCCGCGCCGCTGGTGGTCGCCGTCGAGGGGCTCGGCGCGCTGCTGCTGATCGTCGGCTATCGCGTCAAGCCGGTCGCGCTGCTGCTCGCGGCCTATACGATCCTCGCCGCCGTGGTCGGCCACAACTTCTGGGACGCGACGAACTCCGCCGCGCAGCACGATCAGGTGGTCCACTTCTGGAAGAACGTCGCGATCGCGGGCGGCTTCCTGCTGCTGTACGTGACGGGCGCCGGCGGCGCGAGCATCGACGCGATGCGGCGCCCGCACGGCTACGGGCTGCTGCGCTGAGCAACCGGCACGCGCGAAAAGCGCCCGGCCATGAAAAAGGGCGCCGCGAGGCGCCCTGATCGAACCACGAATCTGCCGCGAAAAATCTCCCGCGACGATGCACCGGAACGGCCGGTGCCGCCTGCCGCTCAGCGTGCGTTGCGCGCGCAGAGCGCGCCGAGCGCGCCGATCACGCAGACCGCGCCGACGTAGGCGGTCGGTGCGAACGGGTTCGATTTCATCATCAGCGACACGATCACCGGCGACAGTCCGCCGAAAATCGCATACGCGACGTTGTACGAGAACGAGATCCCGGAGAAGCGGATCACGGCCGGGAAGCTGCGCACCATCGCCGTCGGCACCGCGCCGACGGTGCCCACCAGGAAGCCGGTGAGCGCGTAGAGCGGCAGCAGCGTCGAGGCATCGGCGGCCACCTTGACGTACAGCGTGCAGAAGCAGGCGGCCAGCAGCAGCGAGCCCACTACCAGCACCGCCTTCGCGCCGAAGCGGTCGGCCAGCGCGCCGGCCGTCACGCAGCCGATCGTCAGGCACAGCGTGGCGATGCTGTTGGCGAACAGCGCGGTGGCCGCGGGGATGTGCAACTGCTTTTGCAGCAGCGTCGGCGTCATCAGGATCACCACCACGATTGCGGCCGACAGCATCCAGGTCAGCACCATCGAGACCAGCACGGCGCGGCCGTGGTCGCGCAGCACGGCCTTCAGCGGAATCTCGGCGGCCAGCGCCTTGCGCGCCTGCAGTTCGGCGAACACCGGCGTCTCGTGCAGCCAGCGGCGCAGGTAGACGGAGAACATCCCGAACACGCCGCCGAGCAGGAACGGGATGCGCCAGGCGTAGGCCGTGATCTCGGGCTGCGAGAAGTGCCCGGTGACGCTGGCGGCCACCAGCGAGCCGAGCAGGATGCCGGCCGTCAGGCCCGCCGTGAGCGTGCCGCAGGCGTAGCCGATCCGGCTGCTCGGCACGTGCTCGGACACGAACACCCAGGCGCCCGGCACTTCGCCGCCCACCGCCGCGCCCTGCAGGATGCGGAACAGCAGCAGCAGCACGGGGGCGAGGATGCCGATCGACTCGAAGGTGGGCAGCAGGCCCATCAGCAGCGTCGGGATCGCCATCAGCAGCACGCTCAGCGTGAACATCCGCTTGCGCCCGACCAGGTCGCCGAAGTGCGCCATGATGATGCCGCCGAGCGGGCGCGCCAGATAGCCGGCCGCGAAGATGCCGAAGGTCTGCAGCTGGCGCAGCCAGTCGGGAATGTCGTGCGGGAAGAACAGCTGCCCGATCGCCGGCGCGAAGAACACGAAGATGATGAAGTCGTAGAACTCGAGGGCGCCGCCGAGCGCCGCGAGGCCGAGAGTCTTGTAATCGCTGCGCGTGAGGGCGCGCTCGGCGGCAGCGGGTTGCGCGTGGCTCGTTTCGTATGCTTGCATGGTCAGGACGATCGATATTCGAGTATTGCGGCGGGCGCGGCGCGCGACGCCGTCAAGCGTCCCGGGCGGCGGGCCGGATCGGCGCGCGACACGGGCCGCGCGGCCGTGGATCAAGGCCACGCGGGGACGACTGTCAGGCAGGTCGCTGGATTCTACAGGATGAAACGCGGCGTTCCGACACAGGGAAAACCGCATGGTCGGCGTGAACCGAACGGTTAAGAAACGGGGCTCGGCGCATTGCCGGGCGCGGCGCTCCGGCCGAAAAACCAGGACCGGCGGGCGAACCGGCCGAAAAAATGAACGGGGAGGGCGGTGGACGGCGGAGGGGGCCGTTGCCGGTCGCGCGGAATGCGATGGCAACGGCGGCGGGGCCACGTCAGGAGTCCTTCGGGGGGACGCCGGACAGGCAACGTCCGATGGCAACGATGACATCGGACGGCGACTTCCATGAGGCGACGGCAAGGGACAACGGCAAGGGACAACGGCAACGAGCAACTACGATCAACAACGACGGCGCGGGCGACTTCGGCACGGCATCGTCAGCGGACGGCTTCGGAGAATCAAGTCCAGGCAAATCCGGCCGGCGGGCGGGCCGCGCCGCCGGGGCCATCGGGCCCGCGGCGGCCGCCCGCCCCGATCTCAGTTCCCGGCGATCGTATCGACAGCCTTGAACGCGCCGTGATCGACGCGGTAGATCGTGACCGGCGCGTCGCGCAGGTCGCCCTTCGAGTCGTAGGAGATGGTGGGCGCCGACACGCCCTTCACCGACACCTTGCCGACATACGGGCCGTACACCTTCGGATCGGTCGAGTTCGCGTTCTTCATCGCCGTCAGCAGCGCGATCGTGCCGTCATACGAGTACGGCGAGTAGGTCACCACGTCCTCGTGGAAGCGTGCCTTGTAGCGCGTCTCGAAGCCGGCGAAGCCCGGCATCTTTTCCTTCGGCAGGCCGCCCATGTAGACGATCGCGCCTTCGGCCGCCGTGCCGCCCACCTTCAGGAAGGTCGGCGACTTCGACATCTCGCCCGTCACGAACGCGGCCTTGATGCCGAGCTGGCGCATCTTGCGGATCATCGGCGAGGATTGCGCGTCGCCGCCGCCGTAGAACACGGCGTCGGGGTTCATCCCCTTCAGGTTGGTCAGGATTGCCGAGAAGTCGAGCGCCTTGTCGTTGGTGAAATCGCGCTTGATGATGGTGCCGCCGGCCTTCTGCACGGCGTCGGCGAATTCGTCGGCGATGCCCTGGCCGTAGGCGGTGCGGTCGTCGATGATCGCCACGCGCTTGTAGTGCAGCGTGTTGACGACGTAGTTGCCGACGATGCGGCCGGCCTGCGCGTCGCTCGTCAGCAGCCGGAAGGTGGTCTTGTAGCCGCGCGCCGTGTATTGCGGGGAGGTGGCCATCGAGATCTGCGGCAGCCCCGCGCGCTCGTAGAGGTCCGAGGCCGGGATGCTGGTGCCCGAGTTGAAGTGGCCGATGATCCCGGCGACGTTGCTGTCGATCAGCCGCTGCGCCACCGTCGTGCCGGTGCGCGGGTCGGCCTGGTCGTCCTGCGATTCGAGCACGAACGTGACGGGCTTGCCGCCGATCACGGGCCTGGTCGCGTTGAAATCGTCGATCGCGAGTTGCACGCCCTTCTGCATGTCGGTGCCGTAGTTCGACTGGGTGCCGGTCAGCGGCGCGGCGAAGCCGATCTTGACGGCATCGGCGGCCAGGGCCGGCGTGGCCGCGGCGACGAGGGCGGCGGTCGCGGCAAGCGCGATATGCGAGATCTTCACCTTCACTTTCGATTCCCCTTTTGACTGCTGTGGCCGGCACTCGTGCGCCGGCGTGTTGGCGATCGCGGGAGGGCGGCGTGCCGCTGCCCTCCACTGTGCTGAAATCGGCGAATCGCGGGATTGGCGCGGGCCTTGCCGCGTGACACGGGCTGGCTGGCGAGGAATGCCGCGAAACGAACGACTCCAGCGCAGTCTAGGTAGCGAAAAAGGTGGAGTCTTGCGTGTAACGTGCGCACAAAATGACGAAATCGGCATATGCACGGTTTCCCTGACTGTGCTGATTTCGTCATTGGGTGCGCGTAATGACGCCAAGACGCGGGGCGCTGCGCGTTCCTACGATAGCGGCATGAAAACACTCGACTTCATCGATTCGCACACGGGCGGTGAGCCTACCCGCCTCGTCGTGTCCGGGGGCCCGGATCTCGGCCGCGGCCCGCTCGCCGAACGGCTCGAACGCCTGCGCCGCGATCACGACGACTGGCGCGCGGCCGTGGTCACCGAGCCGCGCGGCTCCGACGTGATGGTGGGGGCGCTGCTCTGCGAGAGCGACGATCCGACCTGCGCGGCCGGCGTGATCTTCTTCAACAACGTCGGCTATCTCGGCATGTGCGGCCACGGCACGATCGGGCTGGTGGTCTCGCTCGCGCACCTGGGCCGGATCGGGCCGGGCGTGCATCGGATCGAGACGCCGGTGGGCATCGTCGAGGCGACGCTGAACGCGGACGGCTCGGTGTCGGTGCGCAACGTGCCGGCCTATCGCTACCGCCACGACGTGACGGTCGAGGTGCCGGGCCACGGCCCGCTCGCGGGCGACATCGCGTGGGGCGGCAACTGGTTCTTCCTGGTACCCGAGAGCGAGCACCGGCAGCGCGTCGAGCCCGCGCAGCTGAAGGCGCTGACGGCGTTCTCGGGCGCGACGCGCGACGCGCTGATCGTGGCCGGCATCACCGGCGCGCACGGCGCGCTGATCGACCATATCGAGCTGTTCGGGCCGCCGTCGCGGCCCGACCTCGACAGCCGCAGCTTCGTGCTGTGCCCCGGCGACGCCTACGACCGCTCGCCGTGCGGTACCGGCACCAGCGCCAAGGCCGCCTGCCTCGCGGCCGACGGCAAACTCGCCGAGGGCGAATCCTGGCTGCAGGAGAGCGTGATCGGCAGCGTGTTCGAAGTGCGTTATGCGCGCCATGCCGAACCGGTGGAAGGCGAGCCGGCGATCGTGCCGACCATCACGGGGCAGGCGCACGTGATGGCCGAGGGCCGGCTCTGTTTCGACGCGCGCGATCCGTTCGCGAACGGGATCCGGCTCGGCTGATGGCACGCGCGGACGTGATCGTGATCGGCGCCGGCATCGTCGGCGCCGCGTGCGCGGCCGAACTGGCCGCGCGCGGCCTCGACGTGGAAGTGATCGACGCGGGCGGGATCGGCGGCGGCACGACCGCGGCGGGCATGGGCCATCTGGTCGTGATGAACGACACGCCGGCCGAGCTCGCGCTGTCGCGCCGCTCGCTCGCGCGCTGGCGCTCGCTCGCGCCGCAGCTGCGCGAGCGCGACGCCTACCTGCGCTGCGGCACGCTGTGGGTGGCCGCGGACGACGAGGAACTGGAAGCCGCGCGCGCGATGCGCGACGGCTATGCCGCGGCCGGCGTGTCGGCCGAGGTGATCGACGCGGCCGGGCTGCGCGCGCGCGAGCCGATGCTCGCGACGGGGCTCGCGGGCGGGCTGTTCGTCGACGGTGACGGGATCGTCTACGCGCCGTCGGCGGCCGAATGGCTGCTGACGCAATCGCCCGGCGCCGCGCGAATCCGGCTGCGCCTGCGCAGCGCCGTGGTCGCGCTCGACGGCACGACGGTGCGGCTGGTCGGCGGCGAGACGCTGGCCGCCGCGCAGGTGGTCGTCGCGAACGGGCTCGCCGCGGCGCAGCTCGTCGATGGCGTCGCGCTGCAGCCGAAGAAGGGCCACCTGCTGATCACCGACCGGTATCCGGGCGCGATCACGCACCAGTTGCTCGAACTCGGCTATATCAAGAGCGCCCACCACGCGCAGGGCACCTCGGTCGCGTTCAACGCGCAGCCGCGCCCCACCGGGCAGATCCTGATCGGCTCGTCGCGCCAGTTCGACAGCACCGATCCGGCTGTCGAGATGCCGGTGCTGGCGCGCATGCTCGCGCGTGCGAAACAGTATCTGCCGGGTCTCGCGGACCTGAACGCGCTGCGTGCCTGGACCGGCTTTCGCGCCGCGACACCCGACGGGCTGCCGCTGATCGGCCCGGTCGCGGAGCGCCCCGGCGTGTGGCTCGCCACCGGCCACGAAGGGCTCGGCGTGACCACCTCGCTGGCGACGGCGGAGCTGATCGCCGCGCAACTGACGGGCGGCGAGCCGCCGATTCCCCCCGAACCCTACTGGCCGTCCCGGCCGCTTCCCGGAGCCGCCCATGCCTGAACGCGAGAGTACCCGCGCCGTCGCGATCGGCGTGATCATCGACGGGCGCGCCTGCCGCGTGCCCGAGGGTGCCACCGTCGCGGCCGCGCTCACGCTCGTCGAGGGCGTGCGCGGCACGCGCACGTCGGTCGGCGGCGAGCCGCGCACGATGCTCTGCGGCATGGGCATCTGCCACGAATGCCGGGTGTCGGTGGACGGCCGCGCCCACGTGCTCGCCTGCCAGACGCCGTGCCGCGAGGGCATGACGATCGACACGACCTGGAACTCTCCATCATGAAGCCGCATTACGACGTGGCGATCGTCGGCGCCGGGCCGGCCGGGCTCGCCGCCGCGCGGGCCGCCGCCGCCGAGGGCGCCCGCGTCGCCATCCTCGACGACAATCCGCACCCCGGCGGCCAGATCTGGCGCCAGGGGCCGATCTTTCCGGCCGCCGCGCCGCTGGTGGAGGCGCTCGACGCGCTGCGCGCGAGCGGCGTCGACCTCGTCTGCGGTGCGCGCGTGGTGGCCGCGCTGCCCGGGCGCACGCTGCTCGTGGATACCGCCTCTGGCGGCGCGACGCTGCACTACGGGCGCCTGGTGGTGGCCACCGGCGCGCGCGAGCTGCTGCTGCCGTTCTCCGGCTGGACGCTGCCCGGCGTGACCGGCGCGGGCGGCCTGCAGGCGCTGATCAAGGGCGGCGTGCCGGTGCGCGGCGAGCGGATCGTGATCGCCGGCAGCGGGCCGCTGCTGATCGCCGCCTACGCGACCGCGCGCGAGGCCGGCGCACGCGTGGTGGCGGTGCTCGAACAGGCGCCGGCGCGGGCCGTGCGCCGCTTCGGGCTGTCACTGCTGGCCACGCCGTCGAAGCTCTGGCAGGCCGCGAAGCTCACGCGCGGTTTCGCCGGCAGCGAATACCTGACCGGCAGCGTGGTGCGTGCCGCGCACGGTGAAACGCGCGTCGAAGCCGTGCGGATCGAGACGGTCGGCGGGCGCTCGCGCGTGATCGAGTGCGACCGGATTGCCTGCGGCTACGGGCTGCTGCCGAACCTGACGCTGGCGCGCGCGCTCGGCTGCGAGGTCCGTGACGGCGCGGTGGTGGTCGACGCGCGGCAGCGCACCTCGCTCGACGCGGTGTACGCGGCCGGCGAAAGCACCGGCGTCGGCGGGATGGAACTCGCGCGCGTCGAGGGCGCCATCGCCGGGCTCGCGGCGTCCGGCGTCGCCGAGGATGCCGCGCGCTTCGCGCCGCTCGTGCGCGAGCGCGAGGTCTGGCGCGGTTTCTCGGCACGCGTCGCGGCCGCGTTCACGCTTGGCGACGCGGCGCGCGCGCTGCCGCCCGACGACACGCTGCTGTGCCGCTGCGAGGACGTGACGATCGGCGCCGCACGCGCCCATGCCGACGCGCGCGACGCCAAGCTGCTGACGCGCTGCGGGATGGGCGCCTGCCAGGGCCGTGTCTGCGGCGCGGCGGCCGGCGTGCTGCTCGGCTGGCAGGAGGCCGTGCCGCGTCCGCCGTTCGCGCCGGTGCGGCTCGGCACGCTGGCGGCGCTCGCCGACGAGGCGCTCCGGTAGGGCGCTTCACTGTCACGCATCGACCGCCCGCTCCGATATCACGCCCCGACAGCACGCTCCGCTAGAATCGACGCACCCGCCGCCCCGGACTCCGCCTTCGCGATGACGCTTCCCGCCGCTTCCTCCGCCGCCTCGCCGCTCGCCGACGCGCTGTGCCCGCCGCCCGGCGCGGCCCAGGGGCTCGACGCGATGCTCGCGCATTTCTCGCTGCTCGCGCCGGTGCTCGACGCGCTGCCCGACGTCGCGTTCTTCGTGAAGGACGTACAAGGCCGCTACGTGCTGGCCAATCGCACGCTCGCGCAGCGCTGCGGCTTCAAGGAGAAAAGCGGGCTGTACGGCAAGACCACCGAGGAGGTGTTCCCGCGCCGCTTCGGGCGAAGCTATCTCGAGCAGGACATGGCCGCGATCCACGCCGGCCAGCAGCTGACCGACCAGCTCGAACTGCACCTGTATCCGGGCCGGCAGCCGGGCTGGTGCCTGACCACCAAGGAACCGCTGCGCGAGGCGGACGGCCGCGTGGTGGGGCTGGCCGGGATCTCGCGCGACCTGAAGGCCAACGAGGGTTCGCACCCGGCCTACAGCCGGCTCGCCGACGTCGTGCAATACATCCAGGAGCATTACGTGCAGCCGCTGAACCTGAAGCAGCTCGCGGAGATGGCCGGGATGTCGGTCGCGCAGCTCGAACGCTACTTCCACAAGGTGTTTCACCTGACGCCGCGTCAGGTGCTGCTGAAGACGCGGCTCGACGCGGCCACCGCGCTGCTCGTCAAGCACGACAAGGTCACCGATGTCGCCGCGCTGTGCGGCTACACCGATCACAGCGCGTTCTCGCGCCAGTTCAAGGCGACCGTCGGCGTCACGCCGACCGAATACCGGATGACGCTGCAGGCCGAACGCGGCGCTTGAGACGCCGGTCCTTCGAGGCGGCGACGGCGGGAATGAGCGGAGCGATTCGCGCGGCTGGCTTCGAGCGCGACGCGTGCCGGCCATCTGCGATTGAGTGCAACTAACGGTCAATCCGGCCGGCGCCCTGCTGGCATTGTGCTTCTGACCCGGCAGGGGGGCAACGGAAGGCCGGCGGGAAGCGGGCAGGCAACACGCGCCCGGGTGCGCGGCGTTTCAAACGGAAATTCAAACGGAAAAACAAACGGGAGCACGCGCCGCGGATGGCGCGTCAGCGATAGCCGAGGCCCTTCAGCACGGCCGTGCCGTCGGCCGTCAGCCGGAAGGTCGGCGCATCGGCATCGTTGCCGACCATCTCGACGAGGCCGGCTTCCTGCAAGGCCGGCAGTTCGGGTTTGGCATTCGCGCCGATGGGCGCGTGCAGCAGCACGAGCAGCGTCGCGATTTCATGATGGCTGAGCAGACGCCGCAGCATCGTCTTCGGACGCGAGAGGGGGCTGGCCGGGCGGCCGGGTGCTTCATTGGCGCTCATTGCAAACCTCCTGTTTGATCTTGAGAACGATTGGTGGCGAAGTGTGACGATCGAGACTTAAACGATTCTTAAAATCGGCCCGGGTGCGGGAATGCCCGGGGGGCGCGGCGTTACGGCTTGTCACGGCGGCGGCCGACGGCCGACGGCCCGGCATGCCGCGATGCGGTGGCACGCGGGACGCCGACGGGCCGGAGCGACGCCCGCGGAGGCACATTTTCGCAAGGCAACGGCTGCGCGCGCCGACCCGCCGGCCCGCGGCCTGCCGGCGCGAAGGCGAGGGCGCTGCGGCCCCGGCGGATGCCTCCGCCGGCGTCGCCGTTTCCCGATCAGCCGGTCAGCGCCGCTGGCCTCACTTCCTGCGCTGCGCCTGCGCGGCCAGCCGCACCGCCGTGTTGGCCGCGCCGTAGCCGTCGTAGCCGCCGCGGCGCTCGACGATCTCGAACGAGAAGCGCTCGTCCACCAGCGCCGTGTATGCATGCAGGAATTCGCCGCCGTGTTCGTCGCGGTCGTACAGCAGGTGATGGCGACGCAGCGTGTCGACGAAGGCATCCGGCAGCGCGTAGCGCGCGGCCAGGTCGTCGTAGTAGTTGCGCGGAATCGCGAGGAACGTCACGCCGTCCGCGACGGCCTCGGCCACCGCCCCGACGATGTCGTCGGTGCGGAACGCGACATGGTTGAGCCCCGAGCCATGATAGCGGGCCAGCGACTCGAACACGGCCGTGTGGCGGTCCACCGACGCGTTCAGCGCGATCCGCACGCTGCCGTCCGGGCTGCGCACGGCGCGGCTGCGCATCAGCCCGTACGGGTCCGGCACCAGCCAGCTCTTTTCCGCCTCGAAGCCGAACGCGGTGCGCAGGTACAGCACCCAGGTATCGAGCGCGTCGGCCGGCAGCGCGAGGCAGACGTGGTCGATGCCGGTCAGCGGCCCGACCTCGCCCGGCTCGTCCATCCCGGTCAGCACGAAATCCGATTCGTAGAGCGTCGGCGCGTCGGGACGCTCGTCGACGAAATAGTGCAGGCTGCCGTCCGGCGCCTGCACGCCCGGCACCACGCGCTCGTTCGGCCCGATGCGCCCCGAGAACGGCGCGAAGCCGAAGCTCGCCGCGCGTTCGAACGCGAGCTTCGCGTCGTCCACCTGGAACGCCGAGGCGCACAGCGACAGCCCGTGCCGCTGGAAGAACGCGTCCGCGAACGAATCGGGCTCGGCGTTCAGCACGATCGACGCGGCGCCGTGCTGGTAGAGCGTGACGTGCTTCGAGCGGTGCCGGCCCGCCAGCCGGAAGCGCAGCCGGCCGAGCCAGCCGGCCACCTTCTCCGCCGCCGCCGCGTCCACCGCGAACTCGATGAACTTGAAGCCGACGTGCGCCGGCGCGGCGGGCGGCGCGAACAGCGGCTGGCCTGGCGCCGGCGCGCGGCCCTCGGCGGCGAGCCGGGCGCGCGTGACGTCCTCCAGGTGCAGCAGCGAGCGCAGGCCGTCGGCGGCCGTGATCGCGGTCGGCGCGGCGCGAAAGCCGTCGTTGAAGATCTCCAGCGACAGCGGCCCCGTGAAGCCCGATTCGATCACGCGCGCCGTGAAGCGCGCGAGGTCGAAGTCGCCCTGACCCGGGAACGAGCGGTAGTGGCGGCTCCATTCGAGCACGTCCATCGCGAGCCTCGGCGCGTCGGCGATCTGCACGAACGCGATCCGCTCGCCCGGGATCGCGGCGATGCCGTCGGGATCGTCGTCGAGCGAGAGCGTGTGGAAGCTGTCGAGCGCGAGGCCCAGGTGCGGGCTGTTCACGGCGTTCACCAGCCGCCACGCGTGGCCGTAGGTCTTCACCACGCGGCCCCAGGCCAGCGCCTCGTAGGCGGCGATCACGCCCGCGCCGCGCGCGGCCTCGGCGAGCGCGCCGAGCTGGTCGGTCAGCAGCGCGTCGTCGGCGAGGGTCTGCGGCGAGACGTTGCTGCAGACCAGGATCCGGTCGGTGCCGAGCGCATGCATCAGGTCGAACTTGCGCCGCGCGCGCTCGAGATTGCGCGCGAGTTGCGCGGCATCGACGCCCTCGAAATCGCGGAACGGCTGGAACAGCACGATCTCGAGGCCGAGATCGGCCGCGATCCGCCGCACGTCGGCGGGCGAGCCGTCGAAATAGAGCAGGTCGTTTTCGAAGATCTCGACGCCGTCGAAGCCGGCCGCGGCGATCGCGTTGAGTTTTTCGACGAGCGTGCCGGACAGCGACACAGTGGCGATCGAGCGCTTCATGGATGAATCCCTGCGAGGAATCGGGCCGCGGCGAAGCTGCCGGCGAGCCGGCCACGAACCACCGGGTTGATCCGGCCGCGTTCGCGGATCGCGCAGCATCCCGATTTTATTGAGACGTGGAGCCGGATTATACAAACTAACTAGGTGGTACAAATAAGCATAAACCCCGAAAGACAAGCATCGCGCCGAACGTGCAAACTTGCGCCACATCAAAAAGTCGTGCGCGATGGTGCGTCATCGTCAGTCGATCCCTGTTTCCGGAGTCGTTCTTCATGTCGAAATCGAAGGTCCTGGTGCTCAACGGGCCGAATCTCAACCTGCTGGGCACGCGCCAGCCCCATATCTACGGCGCCGAGACGCTGGCCGACGTCGAGCGCCGCTGCGCCGCCGCCGCGGCCGCGCTCGGCCTCGAGATCGAATGCCGCCAGTCGAACGCCGAGCACCAGTTGATCGACTGGCTGCACGAGGCGCGCACGCGCATCGACGGCGTGGTGATCAATCCGGCCGCCTACACGCACACCTCGGTCGCGCTGGCCGACGCGCTGGCGGCGATCGACAAGCCGGTGATCGAGGTCCACATCTCGAACGTCCACCAGCGCGAGGCGTTCCGCCACCATTCGTATGTGTCGGCGGTGGCGCGCGGCGTGATCTGCGGCTGCGGCACGCAAGGCTACGAGTTCGCGCTGCAGCGGCTCGCGGCGCTGCTGAAGGAGACGGCGCGATGAGCGGCACGTCGTTCCTGATCGGCCTGATCGGGCAGGGGATCGGCGGCTCGCTGTCGCCGGCCATGCACGAGCGGGAAGGCAGCCTGCAGGGCTTCAACTATGTTTACCGGCGTCTCGATCTCGACGCGCTCGGCCTCACCGTGGACGCGCTGCCCGAGCTGCTCGACGCCGCCGAGCGGATGGGCTATGACGGCCTGAACATCACGCATCCGTGCAAGCAGCGCGTGATCGCGCATCTCGACACGCTGTCGGACGACGCGCGCGCGCTCGGCGCCGTCAACACGGTGCGCTTCGCGGGCGGCAGGCGCAGCGGCCACAACACCGACTGGTCCGGCTTCGCGAAGTCGTTCCGGCGCGGCCTGGCCGGCGCGCCGATGGAGCGCGTCGTGCAGCTCGGCGCGGGCGGCGCGGGCGCGGCGGTGGCCCACGCGGCGCTGATGCTCGGCGCGCAGGCGCTGACGCTGTTCGACGTCGAACCCACGCGCGCGGCCGCGCTCGCGGACGAACTGCAGGCGCGCTTTCCGGCGGCGCGCGTGACGGCGGGCGGCGCGCTCGACGCGGCGATGGCATCGGCCTCGGGCCTGATCCACGCCACGCCGACCGGCATGCTCAAGCACCCCGGGCTGCCGCTGCCGGCCCATCTGCTCGCGGCGCGGCCGTGGGTGGCCGACATCGTCTACTTCCCGCTGGAAACCGAACTGGTGCGCGTGGCGCGCGCGGCGGGCTGCCGGACGCTGCCGGGCGGCGGGATGGCCGTGTTCCAGGCCGTCGACGCGTTCGAGATCTTCACCGGCCGCGAGCCCGACGCCGAGCGCATGCTCGCGCACTTCGAGACGCTCGTCGCGCGCTGAGCCGCCCCGTCGTGCCGCTACCGCCACTGCCGTCATCACACTGCCGTCATCACAATAACCAGGAGACACGATGCAGCACTCACCCCAACCGTCCGCGACCGCCGCCGCCTCCGCGTCGGCGGCCGGCACCGCGCGCCGCTCCTCGGCGCGCTACCGGATCCTCGCGCTGCTCGCGATCGGCACGATGATCAACTATCTCGACCGCACCGTGCTCGGCGTGGCCGCGCCGGCGCTGACCAAGGAACTCGGGATCGGCGCCGCGGTGATGGGCATCATGTTCTCGTCGTTCTCGTGGACCTACGTGCTCGCGCAGGTTCCGGGCGGCCTGTTCCTCGACCGCTTCGGCAGCAAGCTCACCTATTACCTGTCGATGACGTTCTGGTCGCTGTGTACGCTGCTGCAGGGCTTCGTGAGTGGAGTCGGCACGCTGCTGGCCTGCCGGCTCGGCCTCGGCTTGAGCGAGGCGCCGTGCTTCCCGACCAACAGCCGCGTGGTGGCCACCTGGTTCCCGCAGAAGGAACGCGCGATGGCCACCGGCACCTACACCGTGGGCGAATACGTCGGCCTCGCGTTCCTGAGCCCGGTGCTGTTCGCGCTGATGGGCGCGTTCGGCTGGCGCTCGCTGTTCTGGGTGGTGGGCGGCGTCGGCATCCTGTTCGGGCTGGCCTGGCTCAAGTTCTATCGCGAGCCGCGCGATCATCCGGGCGCGAACGCGGCCGAGCTCGCCTACATCGCCGAGGGCGGCGGCCTGATCGACGGCGAGGCCGGCGCGGCGAAAGCCGCGAGCGAAGCTGGCACGGCGAAGGGCACGCCGGCCCGCTTCAGCTGGGCCATGGCCGGCCGGCTGCTGAAGAAGCGCCAGCTCGCCGGCATCTGTCTCGGCCAGTTCGCCGGCAACTCGACGCTGGTGTTCTTCCTGACGTGGTTTCCGACCTATCTCGCCACGGAACGCCACATGGCATGGCTGAAGATCGGCTTTTTCGCGGTGCTGCCGTTCATCGCGGCCTCGATCGGCGTGATGTTCGGCGGCATCTTCTCCGATTATTTGCTGCGAAGCGGCAAATCGGCCAACGTCGCGCGCAAGCTGCCGATCATCGCCGGCCTGCTGCTCACTTCGACCATCGTGCTGGCCAATTACGTGCAGAGCAACGAGGCGGTGATCGCCATCATGTCGGTGGCGTTCTTCGCGCAGGGCATGGCCGCGCTCGGCTGGACGCTGGTCTCCGACATCGCGCCGGAGGGGCTGCTCGGCGTGACGGGCGGGATCTTCAACCTGGCCGCGAACCTGGCCGGCATCATCACGCCGCTCGTGATCGGCCTGATCGTCGCGGCGACCGGCTCGTTCGTCGGCGCGCTGGCCTTTATCGGCGTGATCGCGCTGATCGGCGCGCTGTCGTACATCTTCGTGGTCGGCGACATCAAGCGCATCGTGCTGTAGCCGCCGCGCCCGACCGGCACGGCAAGCCCGGCCCCGCTTCGCGCGGCGCCGGGCTTTTTCATGCATGCGCAAAGCGCGCCGCGTTCAGGCGCCGCTGCACCGGCCCGGTGGGCGCGCCGTCAGCGCACCGCGATGCCGAGCGCGCGCAGCGCGCCGTCGATCGCCGCGACGGCGCGGCGGATCTGCTGCGCGTCGATCGCGCCGATGCAGCCGACCCGAAACGTCTCGACCTGCGTGAGCTTGCCCGGATACAGCACGAAGCCGGCGTCGCGCACGGCCGCGTAGAACGGCGCAAACGCATAGGCGGGGTCGCGCGGGGCATGGAACGTGACGATCACGGGCGCCTGCACCTCGGCGGCGAGGAACGGTGCGAAGCCGAGCGCGCGCATCCCGTCGAGCAGCGCCGCGCAGTTCGCGGCGTAACGCGCGCCGCGCGCCGGCTGGCCGCCCTGCGCATGGAACTGCGCGAGCGCCTCGTGCAGCGCCGCCACCACGTGCGTCGGCGGCGTGAAGCGCCATTGCCCGGTGCGCTGCAGGTAGGCCTGCTGGTCGTGCAGGTCGAGCGCGAGCGAGGGCGAGCGGCCCTCGCACCGCGCCAGCAGCGCGCGCCGCACGATCACGAATCCCATCCCCGGCACGCCCTCCAGGCACTTGCCGCTCGCCGAGACGAGCGCGTCGATGCCGTTGGCGGCCACCTCCACCGGCAACGCGCCGAACGAACTCATCGCGTCGACGATCAGCCGCGCGCCGCGCCGCGCGCAGGCCGCGGCGATGTCCGCGAGCGGGTTGAGGATGCCGGCGCTGGTTTCCAGATGCACCAGCGCGACGTGCGTGATGCGCGGCCCGGCGGCGAGCCGCGCCTCGATCGCCGCGGCGCTGGCGGCCTCGTGCTCGGCGAACGGCAGCTCGACGGTTTCGATGCCGAGCCGCTCGAGGATCCGCACGATGCGCGCGCAGTACGCGCCGTGATTCGGTACCAGCACCACGCCGTCGCGCGGCACCAGCGTGCCGAGCGCGGCCTCGACGGCGAACGTGCCGCTGCCCTGCAGCGGCACGCAGCAATAGGCGTCGTCGCCGCCGGCGATGCGCACCAGATCGGCGCACACGTCCTGCGTCAGGCGATTGAAGGTCGCGTCCCACGAGCCCCAGTCGCGTTGCATGGCGCGGCGCGTGGCCGGCGAGGTGGTCAGCGGGCCGGGCGTCAGGAGAATCGGGTCGTTGTCGGAAATCACGTGGCCTCCGGGGCGGGAGAAGGGCGGCGCGCGGCGGGCGGCGCACCGGACACGGCCTATCGTAGTGGCAAAATGTGTCATTTGTTGGAATTACGTGGTGACGTCATGGAGTTGTCATCGAACGCTGTGATCCTTCGCTTGCCGCCGGCGCGATGGACGCGCCGGGCGGCGTGAAGCCGGGCCGCAGGCAGGCCCCCAGAGACGACAGGCGCCGGCAGGAGTCCGGCCCGAGATGTTTCCGCCCTACGGAGAAGCGAGATGACATTCCAGAATTCGTTCGGCACGACGATGCGCAAGCTGGCGCTCGCGGCGTGCGCCGCCGGCCTGCTTCAGGCGCTCGCGATGCCGGCGCACGCGGCCGGCGCGGTCGTGCTGTACACGGCAGACGGCCTCGAGAACCTCTATCGCGACGTGCTGCCCGCGTTCGAGAAGAAGGAAGGCGTGAAGGTGAACATCGTCACGGCCGGCAGCGGCGAGGTGGTGAACCGCGCGAACGTCGAGAAGGGTTCGCCGAAGGCCGACGTGCTCGTCACGCTGCCGCCGTTCATCCAGCAGGCGGGCCAGCTCGGCCTGCTGCAGCCGTACCCGAGCGCCAACTACAAGAACGTGCCGGCGATCGCGAAGGCGGCCGACGGCTCGTGGGCGACTTTCGTCAACAACTACTTCTCGTTCGCGCTGAACCCGGACGTGGTGAAGAACCCGCCGAAGACGTTCGCCGACCTGCTCTCGCCCGACTACGCCGGCAAGATCGCCTACTCGAACCCGGCCACCGCCGGCGACGGAATGGCCGTGATCATCCTGACCTCGACGCTGATGGGCGAGGACGCCGCGTTCGACTACCTGGCCAGGCTCGAGCGCAGCGCGAAGTTCCATACCAAGGGCACCGGCTACCTGAACGTGCTGCTCTCGCGCAACGAGATCAGCGTGGCCAACGGCGACCTGCAGATGGATCTCGACGACGCCGAACACGGCGGCCTGTCGGTCAAGCCGGTGTTCCTCTCGGCGAAGGCGGGCGAGGCGCCCACCACGTTCCAGCTGCCCTATGCGATCGGCCTGATCAAGGGCGGCCCGAACGCCGACGAAGGCAGGAAGCTGATCGACTACCTGATGTCGACCGACGTGCAGGCCAAGGTGCCCGACATGTACGGCATCCCGGGCCGCAGCGACGTGCCGCTGACGGGCAAGAACGGCGAGGCGGTCAAGCGCGCGATCGCGGGCGTGAAGCTGATTCCGGTGGACTGGAACGCCGTGATGGCGAAGAAGGCCGGCTGGACCGAGCGCTGGAAGAAGGACGTGATCGGCAGCTCCGGCAAGGAGACCGAAGTCGTCAAGCCGAAGTGATCGGCCACGAGGGATGCCCGTGAATATCGCCAGCCTGACCCATCCCGGCGCCCTCGACCCGGCGCGGCCGCACGCGAGCCTGCGTGCGGCCGCGCCGGGCGGCGTGCAGATCGAGCACCTGAGCGTGCGCTACGGCGCGCGCACCGTGCTCGACGATCTCTCGCTCACGATCGGCGCCGGCGAACTGCTGACCGTGCTCGGCCGCAGCGGCTGCGGCAAGACTACCCTGTTGCGCTTCATCGCCGGCTTCGTGAAGGCCGACGGCCTGAGCGGCACGCTGACGGTGGCCGGCCGCGACCTGACGCATGCGCCGCCGCACAAGCGCAACCTCGGCCTGCTGTTCCAGAACTACGCGCTGTTCCCGCACCTGTCGGTTTTCGAGAACGTCGCGTTCGGGCTGCGCGCGCGTCGCATGGGCTCGGGCGAGATCGCGCGGCGCGTGGCCGACGCGCTCAAGCTCGTGCAGCTCGGCGACGCCGGCCACGTGATGCCGGCACAGCTTTCCGGCGGCATGCAGCAGCGCGTGGCGCTGGCGCGCGCGCTGGTGATCGAGCCGGACGTGCTGCTGCTCGACGAGCCGCTCTCGGCGCTCGACGCCAACCTGCGTGCCTCGGTGCGCACCGAATTGAAGGCGCTGCACGAGCGGCTGCCGAACCTGACGGTCGTCTGCGTCACGCACGATCGCGACGACGCGCTGGTGCTGTCCGATCGCGCGCTGCTGATGCGCGACGGCCGCATCGCGCAGATCGGCACGCCGCAACAGCTCTACGACACGCCGCGCGACGGCTTCGTGGCCCGCTATCTCGGTGCCGCGAACCTGCTGCCGCCGCACGTGGTCTACCCGATCGGCGATCCGCTGCACGACGTGCGCGACCGCGTCGCCTGCGTGCGGCCCGAGCGCTTCACGCTCGAGCCGCCCGGCGGCGGCGGCCTGAACGGTACGATCGCGTCGGTGGAATGGCACGGCTCCGAGCTGTCGGTCTCGGTGATGCTCGACGCGGCCGCCGATGCGCCCGTGCTGGTCACCATGCAGCGCGGCCGCGGCCTGACCCCGGCGCGTGGCGCGCGCGTTTCCCTGCATTGCGAGGCGGATGATGTCGTCCTTATCGAGCCCTGACCTCGACGGCGCGGCCGCCGCCGCCGCGCGCCGCGAGGCGTCGACGGCCGCCCACGCGCGCGAGGCGCGCCGGGCCGGGCGCCGCGCGCGGCTGCATCTGCTGGTGCTGGCGCTGGTGGTGCTCGGGCCGCTCGTGCTTTATCCGCTCGCGCGCCTGCTGTTGCTCAGCGTGACGGGCGACCACGGCTTCACGCTTGCCGCCTATCGCACGTTCTTCGGCAACCCCGACACGCGCGGCGTGCTCGGCACCACGCTGTGGGTGCTGTGCGTGAGCGCCGGCAGCGCGTCGGTGCTCGGCGTGCTGCTCGCGGCGCTGCTGTTCTTCCGGCCGTTTCCGGGCGCCTCGCTCGTCACGCGTTTCCTCGAACTCTACGTGGCGTTCCCGTCGTTCCTGGTCGCGTTCACGCTGATCTTCCTGTACGGCTCGCAGGGCTCGATCAGCATCGCCCTGCAACGGCTGTTCCATCTCGATGCGCCGCCGCTCGACTTCCTGTTCGGCATCGGCGGCGTGATCCTGGCGCAGACCGTGTTCTACACGCCGTTCGTGGTGCGGCCCACGCTCGCCTCGTTCGCCACGCTCGACCTGCGGCTCGTCGAGGCCGCGCGCAGTCTCGGCGCGAACGGCTGGATGCTGGCGCGCCGCGTGATCCTGCCGATCGCGTGGCCCGGCATCGCGGCCGGCACGATCCTCTGCTTCCTGCTCACGCTCAACGAGTTCGGGATCCTGCTGGTGCTCGGCAGCGCGCGGCTCGTCACGCTGCCGGTCGCGATCTACACCAGCGCGTCGGTCGATCTCGACATGCCGACCGCGGCGGCCGGTGCCGTCGTGATGCTCGCCATGTCGCTGTCGCTGTATGCGCTTTATCGCCGGATCAATCGCCGGGCGATGGGAGGGCGGGATGTCCGCTGATGCACGCCTGAATGGCGGTCCGGCCGGCGCGCCGGTGCCGCGGCATGCCGCCGGTTGGTCCGACACCGTATTGAAGACCGCCGCGCGCGTCGCGCTGGCGCTGGCCGCGTTCGCCTGCTTCTGGCTGTTCGTGCTGCCGGTGGTGGTGGTCGCGCTGTCGAGCGTCGCCAGCCACTGGTCCGGCACGATCCTGCCGACCGGCTACAGCCTGCGCTGGTTCTCGCGGCTCGGCGAGCCCGAGTTTGACGCGCTCGCCACCAGCCTCGAGATCGGCTTCGGCGTGGCCGTGATCGGCACCGCGCTCGGGCTGTGGCTCGCGCTCGCGCTGGAAGGGCGCGTACAGGGGCGCGCGGGAGCGCTCGTCGACGCGCTCGTGATGTTGCCCAACGGCGTGCCGAGCGTGGTGTTGGGACTTGCGGTGCTGATCGCCTATCATCAAAAGCCGGTCGACCTTTCGAGTTCGGCCGCGATCGTCGTGCTCGTGCAGCTCGCGCTGATCCTGCCGTTTTGTTATCGATGCGCGGCCGCCGCGTTACGACCCGAATTGACGGTGTTGCGCGAGGCCGCCGCGAGCCTCGGGGCGCCGCCGTCGATGGTGCTGCGCCGCGTGCTGCTGCCGCAACTCGTGCCGGCGCTGCGCGCGAGCCTCGCGCTCGGTTTCGCGCTGTCGCTCGGCGAGCTGGGCGCGACGATGACGGTGTATCCGCCGGGCTTCGCGACCGTGCCGATCGTCGTGATCGGCGAGGTCGAGCGCGGCTATTACCTGCCGGCCTCGGCGCTCTCGCTGCTGATGCTGGTGGCTTCGCTCGCGGCGCTGATGCTGATCGCCGCGCGGGTGCCGCGGCTGCGGCGCTGATTGACGGATTGATTGAAGCGCTGGACAACAGACGGGATTGACGGGCTGGATTCGTGGATTGGCCTCGTGGATTCGACTCGCGGCGCGGGCCGCCGGGGCGGATCGCGCGACGGCACCGGCGGCCGTGCGCGCCGAATCGAAGCGATAACAGGAGGAGTCATGCTGAACCCGACGAACCAAACGATCGAGGTCAATGGTCGCCACTATCGCCTGCCGCCGGGGCGGACCGCCATCGTCTGCCTCAGCGGCGGATCGCCCGACTATCTCGAGGCGGCGGTCGCCGACGGCGTCGCGCCGTTCCTGGCGCGAATGATGCGTGACGGCGCGGCGCTCGGCGCCGACGGTGTGATCCCGTCGCTGACCCACGCGAACCAGCTGTCGATCGTCTGCGGTGCGCCGCCCGCGCTGCACGGCATTTGCGGCAACACGATTCACGACGCCGGCGCGCAACAGGGCGATGGCGCCGATATCGCGCTGAACCGGGCCGCCGACCTGCGCGCGGATACCGTGCTTGCCGCGGCGGCGCGCGCCGGGGCGCGGGTGGCGGTCGTCACGGCCCGCGAGAAGCTGCGCCGGTTGCTCGGCACCGGCTTGCGCGGCATCTGCTTCTCGGCCGAGAAGGCCGGGCAGACTTCGCTGGCCGAGAACGGCATCGCCGATGCGCTCGATTTCGTCGGCCTGCCGTCGCCCGACGTTTATGGCGCGGCGCTGTCCGAGTTCGTGCTGGCGGCGGGCGTGCGGCTCGCGAAGACGCGCCGCGTCGATCTGATGTATCTGGCCACGCACGATTACGTGCAGCGCAAATGGGCGCCCGGCAGCACGCAGGCGAACGCGTTCTATGCGGCGATCGACCGGCATCTCGCGCAGCTCGACGCGCTCGACTGGGTGATCGCCGTGACCGCCGACCATGGTACGGGCGCCAAGCACGATCCGCGCACCGGCGCGCCGAACGTCGTCTATCTGCAGGATGCGCTCGACGGCTGGCTCGATTTCCCGCGCACGCGCGTGGTGCTGCCGATCGCGGACCCGCACGTCGCGCATCACGGTGCGCTCGGCTCGTTCGCGACGGTCCATCTGCCGGCCGGGCTGGACCCCGACGACGTGGTGGCGCTACTGCGCGGCCTCGACGGCATCGCGCTCGCGCTGGCCCGCGACGAGGCCGCCGCCTGCTTCGAGCTGCCGGTGGACCGGATCGGCGACGTCGTGGTGGTCGCGCGCGACGACACCGTGCTCGGCCGGCGCGAACGCGAGCATGACCTGTCCGCGCTGACGGCGCCGCTGCGCTCGCACGGCGGGTTCGGCGAGCAGGCGGTGCCGCTGCTGTTCAACCGGCGCGTGGTGGCGGTCGATCCTGGCCGGCGCTGGCGCAATTTCGACGTGTTCGATCTCGCGCTCAATCATCTGGTGCGCGGCGACGATTTCACGTTCGAGCGCACGCGGCGCGTACCGGGACCGGTGATGCATGCGCAGTGAGGGCGTCGCGCTGGATCGGCGGCGGGCTTTTCGATGAGGCGTGCGCGCGGCGGACGCCCGATGCAGGGAGTGGTGACGTGGCATTGACGCTGGAAGACATCCGCACGCTGTTCGAGCAGCGCGGCGACACGGCCTATAGCGGCGAACCGGTGACGCAACTCGAGCACGCGTTGCAGAGCGCGCAGCTCGCCGAGGATGAGGGGGCGGGCGACGCGCTGGTCACGGCGGCGTTGCTGCACGACCTTGGCCATTTGCTGAACGAGCAGGGCGAGACGCCGACCGCGCGCGGGATCGACGATCTGCACCAGTATTACGCACTGCCGTTTCTGCGCGGCACGTTTCCCGACGCGGTGCTCGAGCCGATCCGGCTGCATGTGGACGCGAAGCGCTGCCTCTGCGCGATCGAGCCCGGCTATGCGCAGGCACTGTCCGAGGATTCGCTGCGCAGCCTGGCGCTGCAGGGCGGAGCCTATGACGAGGACGAGGCGCGCGCGTTCCTGCTGCGCCCGCATGCGGCCGACGCGGTGCGCCTGCGCCGCTGGGACGACGGCGCGAAGCTGGCCGGCGGCGTCACGCATTCGCTCGATTACTTCATGCGGATCGCGTCGCGAGTGGCACACGATGCGCGTGCGTAGCGCGGGGCATTACGCCTGGTCGCGCGTTCTTCGTTTGGTATCAACGGTTTGCCGCCAAGGGCGCCGCGCGAGCGGCGCCCTTGGCGCTTTTCTTTTGCATTTTCTTCACGAAAGGGCTTGCAGGAAGCGGGATCGGTGCTTAGAATCACGCCTCTTTCGCGCTAACGGAAACGCGGCGCGGAAGGGGAAGTAAGGCAGGACGAACGCAGCGCCGAGTGTTGGCCGCGTGTTGGTGTTGCCGGAGGTAAATGATCAACAAAGCAGGTTGATCGCAGCGTGAAAAAAGTAGTTGACGCGCTGCGAAACGTTGATCATAATCTCGCTTCTCTGCTGCTGACAACGCAGCGCTGCTGGGAAGGCCAGAAAGTCCGGTCGGTTCAGCGGAAATGCTCTTTAAAAATTAACAGCCGATAAGTGTGGACGCTTGATCGACGCGGTCCTGATCTTTGGATCAGGTCAGCAAAAGTATCAAGAGTCTCACACAAAAGTAAGTCAGGTTTGTGAAGCAATTCATAACCTGTCAGCTTTGAGTGAGCGACCGGTTCTTAACGGAACCGAAAACAGTAACAGGAATTGAACTGAAGAGTTTGATCCTGGCTCAGATTGAACGCTGGCGGCATGCCTTACACATGCAAGTCGAACGGCAGCACGGGTGCTTGCACCTGGTGGCGAGTGGCGAACGGGTGAGTAATACATCGGAACATGTCCTGTAGTGGGGGATAGCCCGGCGAAAGCCGGATTAATACCGCATACGATCTACGGATGAAAGCGGGGGATCTTTGGACCTCGCGCTATAGGGTTGGCCGATGGCTGATTAGCTAGTTGGTGGGGTAAAGGCCTACCAAGGCGACGATCAGTAGCTGGTCTGAGAGGACGACCAGCCACACTGGGACTGAGACACGGCCCAGACTCCTACGGGAGGCAGCAGTGGGGAATTTTGGACAATGGGCGAAAGCCTGATCCAGCAATGCCGCGTGTGTGAAGAAGGCCTTCGGGTTGTAAAGCACTTTTGTCCGGAAAGAAATCCTGAGGGCTAATATCCTTCGGGGATGACGGTACCGGAAGAATAAGCACCGGCTAACTACGTGCCAGCAGCCGCGGTAATACGTAGGGTGCGAGCGTTAATCGGAATTACTGGGCGTAAAGCGTGCGCAGGCGGTTTGTTAAGACCGATGTGAAATCCCCGGGCTCAACCTGGGAACTGCATTGGTGACTGGCAAGCTAGAGTATGGCAGAGGGGGGTAGAATTCCACGTGTAGCAGTGAAATGCGTAGAGATGTGGAGGAATACCGATGGCGAAGGCAGCCCCCTGGGCCAATACTGACGCTCATGCACGAAAGCGTGGGGAGCAAACAGGATTAGATACCCTGGTAGTCCACGCCCTAAACGATGTCAACTAGTTGTTGGGGATTCATTTCCTTAGTAACGTAGCTAACGCGTGAAGTTGACCGCCTGGGGAGTACGGTCGCAAGATTAAAACTCAAAGGAATTGACGGGGACCCGCACAAGCGGTGGATGATGTGGATTAATTCGATGCAACGCGAAAAACCTTACCTACCCTTGACATGGTCGGAATCCCGAAGAGATTTGGGAGTGCTCGAAAGAGAACCGATACACAGGTGCTGCATGGCTGTCGTCAGCTCGTGTCGTGAGATGTTGGGTTAAGTCCCGCAACGAGCGCAACCCTTGTCCTTAGTTGCTACGCAAGAGCACTCTAAGGAGACTGCCGGTGACAAACCGGAGGAAGGTGGGGATGACGTCAAGTCCTCATGGCCCTTATGGGTAGGGCTTCACACGTCATACAATGGTCGGAACAGAGGGTCGCCAACCCGCGAGGGGGAGCTAATCCCAGAAAACCGATCGTAGTCCGGATTGCACTCTGCAACTCGAGTGCATGAAGCTGGAATCGCTAGTAATCGCGGATCAGCATGCCGCGGTGAATACGTTCCCGGGTCTTGTACACACCGCCCGTCACACCATGGGAGTGGGTTTTACCAGAAGTGGCTAGTCTAACCGCAAGGAGGACGGTCACCACGGTAGGATTCATGACTGGGGTGAAGTCGTAACAAGGTAGCCGTATCGGAAGGTGCGGCTGGATCACCTCCTTTCTCGAGCTAATACCGCATACATTGAGCGTTCACGCTTATCGGCTGTTGATCAAGACAGACTCAGGGGTCTGTAGCTCAGTCGGTTAGAGCACCGTCTTGATAAGGCGGGGGTCGTTGGTTCGAATCCAACCAGACCCACCAATTGTCTGACACGGAAACCTGAGACGTCTCTGTACATGGGGGCATAGCTCAGCTGGGAGAGCACCTGCTTTGCAAGCAGGGGGTCGTCGGTTCGATCCCGTCTGCCTCCACCAATCTTCAATGACAAACGTTCAGTCATACTGAGTTTTTGTCATTGGCGATTGAGCCAGTCAGAGGATAAGTCAGAAGTTGCACTTATCGGCTGTCGTTCTTTAACAATCTAGAAGAAGTAGTAATTTGGATAGCGGAAGCGCTTATTTGAGATGGGCGTGGAAACTATCCGGGTTGTGATTGTATCGATGTATCTCAAGAAGATTCGAACTTAAATGTTCGGCTCAATTGGAATACGGCACAAATGCGAGAACTCAACCTGTAACGGCTGTCGAGAAGACAGACCCGTTATAGGGTCAAGCGAACAAGTGCATGTGGTGGATGCCTTGGCGATCACAGGCGATGAAGGACGCGGTAGCCTGCGAAAAGCTACGGGGAGCTGGCAAACGAGCTTTGATCCGTAGATGTCCGAATGGGGAAACCCACTCCTTTTGGAGTATCCATGACTGAATACATAGGTCATGTGAAGCGAACGCGGTGAACTGAAACATCTAAGTAACCGCAGGAAAAGAAATCAACCGAGATTCCCAAAGTAGTGGCGAGCGAAATGGGAAGAGCCTGTACTCTTTATTTGTATTGTTAGCCGAACGCTCTGGAAAGTGCGGCCATAGCAGGTGATAGCCCTGTAGGCGAAAACAGTATGAAAGAACTAGGTGTACGACAAGTAGGGCGGGACACGTGAAATCCTGTCTGAAGATGGGGGGACCATCCTCCAAGGCTAAATACTCGTGATCGACCGATAGTGAACCAGTACCGTGAGGGAAAGGTGAAAAGAACCCCGGGAGGGGAGTGAAATAGATCCTGAAACCGCATGCATACAAACAGTCGGAGCCTCGTAAGGGGTGACGGCGTACCTTTTGTATAATGGGTCAGCGACTTACGTTCAGTAGCAAGCTTAACCGAATAGGGCAGGCGTAGCGAAAGCGAGTCCGAATAGGGCGTTCAGTTGCTGGGCGTAGACCCGAAACCAAGTGATCTATCCATGGCCAGGATGAAGGTGCGGTAACACGTACTGGAGGTCCGAACCCACTAACGTTGAAAAGTTAGGGGATGAGCTGTGGATAGGGGTGAAAGGCTAAACAAACTTGGAAATAGCTGGTTCTCTCCGAAAACTATTTAGGTAGTGCCTCGTGTCTCACCTTCGGGGGTAGAGCACTGTCATGGTTGGGGGGTCTATTGCAGATTACCCCGCCATAGCAAACTCCGAATACCGAAGAGTGCAATCACGGGAGACAGACATCGGGTGCTAACGTCCGGTGTCAAGAGGGAAACAACCCAGACCGCCAGCTAAGGTCCCCAAATATAGCTAAGTGGGAAACGAAGTGGGAAGGCTAAAACAGTCAGGAGGTTGGCTTAGAAGCAGCCACCCTTTAAAGAAAGCGTAATAGCTCACTGATCGAGTCGTCCTGCGCGGAAGATGTAACGGGGCTAAGCTATATACCGAAGCTGCGGATGCACATTTATGTGCATGGTAGGAGAGCGTTCCGTAAGCCTGCGAAGGTGCATTGTAAAGTGTGCTGGAGGTATCGGAAGTGCGAATGCTGACATGAGTAGCGATAAAGGGGGTGAAAGGCCCCCTCGCCGTAAGCCCAAGGTTTCCTACGCAACGTTCATCGGCGTAGGGTGAGTCGGCCCCTAAGGCGAGGCAGAAATGCGTAGCTGATGGGAAGCAGGTCAATATTCCTGCACCATTGTTAAATGCGATGGGGGGACGGATCGCGGAAGGTTGTCCGGGTGTTGGAAGTCCCGGTCGCTGCATTGGAGAAGGCGCTTAGGCAAATCCGGGCGCGGAATTCAAGGATGTGGCGCGAGCTTCTTCGGAAGCGAAGCAATCGGAAGTGGTTCCAAGAAAAGCCTCTAAGCTTCAGTTTAACAGTGACCGTACCGCAAACCGACACAGGTGGGCGAGATGAGTATTCTAAGGCGCTTGAGAGAACTCGGGAGAAGGAACTCGGCAAATTGGTACCGTAACTTCGGGATAAGGTACGCCCCTGTAGCTTGACTGGCCTGCGCCAGAAGGGTGAAGGGGTTGCAATAAACTGGTGGCTGCGACTGTTTAATAAAAACACAGCACTCTGCAAACACGAAAGTGGACGTATAGGGTGTGACGCCTGCCCGGTGCCGGAAGATTAAATGATGGGGTGCAAGCTCTTGATTGAAGTCCCGGTAAACGGCGGCCGTAACTATAACGGTCCTAAGGTAGCGAAATTCCTTGTCGGGTAAGTTCCGACCTGCACGAATGGCGTAACGATGGCCACACTGTCTCCTCCCGAGACTCAGCGAAGTTGAAGTGTTTGTGATGATGCAATCTCCCCGCGGCTAGACGGAAAGACCCCATGAACCTTTACTGTAGCTTTGCATTGGACTTTGAACCGATCTGTGTAGGATAGGTGGGAGGCTATGAAACCGGAACGCTAGTTTCGGTGGAGCCGTCCTTGAAATACCACCCTGGTTTGTTTGAGGTTCTAACCTTGGCCCGTGATCCGGGTCGGGGACAGTGCATGGTAGGCAGTTTGACTGGGGCGGTCTCCTCCCAAAGTGTAACGGAGGAGTACGAAGGTACGCTAGGTACGGTCGGAAATCGTGCTGATAGTGCAATGGCATAAGCGTGCTTAACTGCGAGACCGACAAGTCGAGCAGGTGCGAAAGCAGGTCATAGTGATCCGGTGGTTCTGTATGGAAGGGCCATCGCTCAACGGATAAAAGGTACTCTGGGGATAACAGGCTGATACCGCCCAAGAGTTCATATCGACGGCGGTGTTTGGCACCTCGATGTCGGCTCATCTCATCCTGGGGCTGTAGCCGGTCCCAAGGGTATGGCTGTTCGCCATTTAAAGAGGTACGTGAGCTGGGTTTAAAACGTCGTGAGACAGTTTGGTCCCTATCTGCCGTGGGCGTTGGATATTTGAAGGGGGCTGCTCCTAGTACGAGAGGACCGGAGTGGACGAACCTCTGGTGTACCGGTTGTCACGCCAGTGGCATCGCCGGGTAGCTATGTTCGGAAGAGATAACCGCTGAAAGCATCTAAGCGGGAAACTCGCCTTAAGATGAGATATCCCCGGGGACTTGATCCCCTTGAAGGGTCGTTCGAGACCAGGACGTTGATAGGTCAGGTGTGTAAGCGCAGTAATGCGTTCAGCTAACTGATACTAATTGCCCGTAAGGCTTGATCCTATAACCGGTCTGTTTTGCACCAGTCTTGCTGGTGCGCAGCGGTTGGATTCTTGACATGCCGTGCCGTACAAGCACAACCCAAACTACTTCTTCCAGATTGGTCGTGGCGCGACACACGCGACGCGACAACCCTCTTAGCCTGATGACCATAGCGAGTCGGTCCCACCCCTTCCCATCCCGAACAGGACCGTGAAACGACTCTACGCCGATGATAGTGCGGATTGCCCGTGTGAAAGTAGGTAATCGTCAGGCTTCCTCCTTCGAAACCCCCGCTGCTCACGCAGTGGGGGTTTTGTCTTTTCCAGGACGGAAATCGCATGCACGCGGGAATGCATGCCTGTTTATCCCGCTTCAAGCATTTGTCCAATCAAATACGCACCGTCTTAATCCAGCTGCAAAAGCCCCGGCAATTTCCCGATCGAAAGCCCGATTGAATGCGTCACTCGGTTGATCGAATGGTATGCTACGCGTCCCCGATGCGGAGCGAGCGGCATTTGTGCTCCTGTCATTTAATCGACCTGGCGGATTCGGCATTCGATAATCAACTGCCGCAATTGACCGGGGCCTCCAGCAAGGAACCATGACTGCAACTTCCAGCGATAAGACGACCCAGCCGATTTCCATCGTGAGGATCGAATCCGCGATCAATGCATGGCGTGAAGTTCACATTCACGCGTCGATCGACGATGACTACGCGCTCGACAGCGCGAGCAGTTGTCTCGCTGAAGTGTATGGTTCGATGATTTTCCACGGCGAATCGAGTGTCGAGATCGCTGCGCTGACGGCCGACCAGCGCGACGCGCTGCTCGCCACCGAAGTCTGAGCTGGCCGGGCAGGCAACCGCCTGGACCGTGCCCGACGCGGCAGCCGCCGGGTCGAGCGCCGCCCTTCATCCTGCCAATCTCACTGCCGGCAACCGCCGAAAACCGCCTCGGCCCGGCGGCGATCGTGCCGCAGCGGCGACAAATCGGAGTACCATCGACGCCTCAGCCATGCGGTGCCGACGGCCAGTCGGCCGGCGCCGGTTGGTCTGCCGCTTTCGCACCTCTCCGATTTTCTCCGCCCGCTATTCCGCATGACCGACACTCGCGTCGATCGCCGTCCGACGACGGATTTCCTCCCGTATCTCGTGGCCGCGACGTTCTTCATGGAATATCTCGACACGACGGTCATCGCGACCGCGCTGCCGCAGATGGCGAAATCGTTCGGCGTCGGCCCGAACGCGCTGAGCCTCGGCATGACCGCCTACATGCTCGCGCTCGCGGTGTTCATCCCGATCAGCGGCTGGATTGCCGACCGCTTCGGCTCGCGTACCGTGTTCGGTTCGGCGATCGCGATCTTCACGATCGCCTCCGTGCTGTGCGGGCTGTCGAACGGCGTCGGGACGTTCACCGCCGCGCGGCTGCTGCAGGGCGTGGGTGGCGCGATGATGGTGCCGGTCGGCCGGATGATCGTGGTGCGCAGCACCGACAAGGCGAAGCTGATGCGTGCGATCGCGACGATCACCTGGCCCGGCATCGTGGCGCCGGTGGTCGGGCCGCCCGTCGGCGGCTTCATCACGACCTACGCCTCGTGGCGCTGGATCTTCCTGCTCAACGTGCCGCTCGGCATCGCCGCGTTCGTCTGCGTGCTGCTGCTGGTGAAGAACGAGCGCGCCGAGCAGGCACGCCCGCTCGATTGGCTCGGATTCGTGTTGTCGGGCGTAACGCTGACCTGCATGCTGTGCGGCACTGAAGCGGCCGGGCAACAGGATGCGCATTTCATGGAGGCGTTCGGGCTGATCGCGGCGGCGATCGTGTTCGGCGCCGCGGCGCTCTGGCATGCGCGACGCACGCCGCATCCGCTGCTCGACTTCACGACGCTGAAGGTGCCGACATTCTCGGTCACGGTGTTTACCGGCTCGATCACGCGCGTGGCGATCAACGCGGTGCCATACCTGCAGCCGCTGCTGTTCCAGGTCGGCTTCGGCATGTCGCCGTTCCAGTCCGGGCTGCTGCTGCTCGCGAGCGCGACCGGCAACCTCGGGATGAAGGCGCTGACCTCGTGGATCCTCGATCGCTTCGGGTTCCGCCGCGTCGCGCTCGTCGACGTGACGATCGCCGGCGTGGCGACGATCGCATGCGGCTGGCTCACCGCCTCGACGCCGCTCGTGATCACCTTGTTCGTGGTGTTCGTCTACGGGCTGTCGCGCTCGATGCAGTTCTCGACATTGGCCACGCTCGCGTTCGCCGACATCCCGCCGCAGCAGACCAGCGCCGCCAGCACGCTGTCGAGCGCGGCGCAACAGATGACGATCGGCATGGGCATCGCGTTCGGCGCGATGTCGCTGCGGCTCGCGTCGATGCTGCGCGGCGACACGACCGGCACGCACTACGTGCTGGCCGACTTCCGCTGGGCGTTTCTCGCGGCCGGCGTGCTGGCCTTGCTGACGCTGCCCGGCTATGCGCGGCTTGCCGCGAATGCCGGCGACCGGCTGCGCGCGAGCGTCTCGAAGGGCTGAGCGGCGCCGTCGTTTCGTTGCGCGCGCATCGAACGAATTCACCAGGCGCACGCATGGCGGGCGGCGTCGTCAGCGCGTGGCGCCGGCTCGCGCCAATCGCTGTCGCGCCGCGCTCACCGCGCGTCGTGAAAGATCACGCCGAGCGTATGCCGATGCCCCGACCGCAACCGGCTCACGCCGTGCCGCAGGTTGACGCGATACACCCCGCGCGTGCCCTGAACCGGCCTCGTGTGGACGGCGAAGATCGCGGCATCGCCGCGCTCCAGCGGCACGACTTCCACGCGCGACTGCATGCGCGGCCGCTGCTCGGTCAGCACGAATTCTCCTCCCGTGAAATCGACGCCCGGCCGTGACAGCAGGACGGCGACCTGCAGCGGAAACACATGCTCGCCGTACAGATCCTGGTGCAGGCAGTTGTAGTCGCCCTCACGGTAACGAAGGATCAGCGGTGTCGGCCGAAGTTGTCCGGCTTCATTGCAGCGGCGCACGAACGCGTCGTGATCGGCCGGATAGCGCGTCCCGATGCCCATCGCGCGGTTCCAGTCGTTCGCGATCGGCGCAAGCGGCGCATACAGCTCGCGCCGCAGCGCGGCGAGCCCGGGCGGCAGCGGATAGGCGTAATAGCGATATTCGCCGCTGCCGAAGCCGTGGCGCGCCATCACGATCCGGCTCCGATAGCGCGCCTCGTCGTCGTAGGCGGCGATCAGCACATCGCAGGCCTCGGGATCGAGCAGCCGCTTCACCACCGCCACGCCGTCACGCCCGAGCGCCTCGCGGATGGCCGGCCAGTCGAGCGCGGCCGGCACGAGCGCGCCGGCGAACGCATCGGCGTCGTCAAGCCAGGGGGACGGCGGAATGGACGACGGCGCGGCACCGCGTCGTTCGGGGCTGGGGGACATCGCGGCGCTCCGAATTCGTCATGAGGAGGCCATCGTAACGGAGCCGCGCGCGCGCGCCGCTCCGTTTCTTGCGCGACAACTCCAGGCCGGGTCGATGCGGGATCGACCCGGCGCGCGGCAGGTTCAGAACAGCGCGTGGAATACCCAGTAGAGTCCGCCGGCCAGCACGATCGAGGCCGGCAGCGTCAGCACCCAGGCCAGCACCAGGCTGCGCACGGTCGACCATTGCAGGCCCGAGCCGTTGGCCGCCATCGTGCCGGCCACGCCCGACGACAGCACGTGCGTGGTCGAGACCGGCAGCCCGTACATGTCGGCCGCGCCGATCGTGACCATCGCGACGACTTCGGCCGAGGCGCCCTGGCCGTAGGTCAGATGCTGCTTGCCGATCTTCTCGCCGACAGTGATCACGATCCGCTTCCAGCCGACCATCGTGCCGAGGCCGAGCGCGAGCGCCACGGCGACCTTGACCCAGGTCGGGATGAACTTGGTGGCGTGATCGAGCATCGCGCGATAGTTGTTGATCGCGGCGCGATCGTCGGCGGAGAAGGCCGGCTGCTTGGCCTTGTCCATCAGGCGGATCGCTTCCGACTCCAGGTACATGGTGTTGCGCAGGTTGTCGACATCGCCCTGCGGGGTGCTCGCGATCGAGCCGGTCGAGCCGACCGCGGCCGCGAGCGAGTTCGACAGCTGCTGCACGGCGGGTACGGTGTCCGGCGTCATCTGGCGCGTCTGCACGTAGGTCTCGACCACGCGGCGCGAGTTGACGGGCGCCGCGGCGCCGTTGGTGTACTTGCCGAAGGTCGCGGCCGCCTGGTGCGCGACGGCGATGAAGGTCTGCGATTCGGCCGGCGTGACCGCCTTGTTCAGCGCGTAGGCGGTGGGAACGGTGCCGATCAGGATCAGCATGATGAGGCCCATGCCCTTCTGGCCGTCGTTCGAGCCGTGCGCGAACGACACGCCGGTGCAGGTCAGGATCAGCAGGCAGCGGATCCAGAACGGCGGCGTCTTGTCCTTCGGCGGCTCCTGATAGAGCTGCGGCACCTTCACGAGCCCCTTGAGCAGGAGCAGCAACAGGCCCGAGAGCACGAAGCCGACGATCGGCGAGAACAGCAGGGACTTGCCGACGCCCAACGCCTGGCTCCAGTCCACGCCGCTCGTGCCCGAGGCGCCGTGCATGAGCTGGTTCATCACGCCGACGCCGATGATCGAGCCGATCAGCGTGTGCGAGCTCGATGACGGCAGGCCGAAGTACCAGGTCGCGAGGTTCCAGACGATCGCGGCGATCAGCAGCGCGAACACCATCGCGAAGCCGGCGGCGCTGCCGACCTGCAGGATCAGCTCGACGGGCAGCAACTGCAGGATGCCGAACGCGACGGCACCGCTCGAGAGCAGCACGCCCGCGAAATTCCAGAGCCCGGACCAGACCACGGCCACGTTCGGCGTCAGCGAATGCGTGTAGATCACGGTGGCGACCGCGTTGGCCGTGTCGTGGAAGCCGTTGACGAATTCGAAGCCGAGCGCGATCAGCAGCGCGATGCCGAGCAGCACGTAGGGGAACACCGAATGCTCGCCGACCGGCGCGAGATCGGCCATCAGGTGGGAGAGCACATACGCGCCGCCGGCGACGAGTACGACGAGGAAGACCACCAGGCCGAATTGCCGTGAGCGGCCGGGATCTGCGGTGGGTGACGCGGATTGGTTCATGGCGGGCAGGGAAGGGGGTGGGGGGAATCAATCGCCCGATCCTAGCGCCGCGACTTAGGCAGTTTGATGACATGACGGGATGTCGTCGGTGATCTTTCAACTCTCTTGCGCCGGGCCGCCTGACGGCCGCGCGGCATGCGTTCCCGCCCGGCGGCCGCGTCGACGCGTACACACGCTTCCGGCGGCGGCCCGGCATGCCGCCCCGGCGGGCATGCATGTGGAGCGTCAAGTCCCGCGCGGCACGTGCCCCCCGCTCACCGCGCCGCGCGCGTGGCCGGTGCCCCCGCGAAGCGCCGCGCGCAGGCCACGCAGCCGACCACGACCGTCGTCACGCCCACCATCGCGGCCGGCACCGGCTCGTGCAGCAGCCACGCGGCGAGCAGCAGCCCGAAGAACGGCTGCAACAGCTGAAGCTGGCCGACGCTGGCGATGCCGCCGAGCGCGAGCCCGCGATACCAGAACACGAAACCGATCAGCATGCTGAACAGCGACACGTAGGCGAGGCTCCACCAGGCCGGCGCTTCGATCGTGGCGAACGAGGCGGGCCGGACCGCGAGGGCGAGCGGCAGCATCACCGGCAGCGACAGCACTAGCGCCCACGAGATCACCTGCCAGCCGCCGAGCCGGCGCGACAGCCGCGCGCCTTCCGCATAGCCGAGCCCGCAGGCGACGATCGCGGCCAGCATCAGCAGGTCGCCGAGCGGTGACGCGCGCAGGCCGTCGCGCAGCGCGAACGCCGCCACGGCCGCGCTGCCGAGCGAAGAGAACAGCCAGAACGCGGCGCGCGGGCGTTCGCCGCCGCGCAGTACGCCGAACGCGGCGGTGGCGAGCGGCAGCAACCCGACGAATACGATCGCATGCGCCGACGTGATGTGCCGCAGCGCCAGCGCCGTCAGCAGCGGGAAGCCGACCACCACGCCGAGCGCGACGATCGCGAGCGGCACCAGATCGGCGCGCGCCGGGCGCCGCTCGCGGAACGCGGCCAGCAGCGCGATCGCCACCAACCCGGCGATCGCGGCGCGCGCGAGCGTCAGGAACACCGGGTCGAAACCGTGGACGGCGATGCGCGTGGCCGGCAGCGAGCCGCTGAAGATCACGACGCCGAGAAAACCGTTGAGCCAGCCTTGCGTGGAGGTCTGCATGGATGCGTGGGCCGAGGCGAAAGGAGAGGGAAAGGCCGAGCATCGCACGCGGCCACCGGCGGGTTAAGCTACGGAGCAGCACAATCCGGGCAAACTGTACTGAATAGGGAGCCGTACAGATGGCGGTAAACGGTAGCGAGATTCCTGTCGGAGCCGCCGTGCCGGCGGAGGCCGACGGCACGCGCGTCGCGCGCGTGATGGCGGCGTTGCGCGCCCGGATCGCGGGCCGCACGCTCGGGCCGGGCGCGCGCGTGCCGTCGATCCGGGCCATGGCCGAGACCTGCGGCGTGTCGAAATCGACCGTGGTGGATGCCTACGACCGGCTCGTCGCCGACGGCACGCTGGCCGTGCGGCGCGGCTCGGGCTTCTTCGTGGCGGGCCACGCGCCGCCGTTCGCGCTCGCCGAGGTCGGCCCGCGCCTCGACCGCGAACTCGATCCGCTGTGGCTCACGCGCCAGTCGCTCGAAAGCGGCGGCGACGCGCTGAAGCCCGGTTGCGGCTGGCTGCCCGCGTCGTGGCTGCCCGACGACGGTCTGCGCCGGGCGCTGCGCGCGGTCGCGCGCGACGCGCAGGCCGAGCTGGCCGACTACGGCGCGCCGCGCGGCCTGCCGGCGCTGCGCCAGCAGCTGACCTGGCGGCTCGCGCAGCACGGCATCGACGCGCCGCCCGACCAGATCCTGCTGACCGACGGCGGCACGCACGCGCTCGACCTCGTCTGCCGACTGCTGCTGGAGCCCGGCGACACGGTAGTGGTCGACGATCCCTGCTACTTCAATTTCCAGGCGCTGCTGCGCGCGCATCGCGTGCAGCTGGTGGGCGTGCGCTATACGGCGAACGGGCCGGACCCGGCCGAATTCGCGCGCGTGCTGGCCGAACACCGGCCGCGCCTGTACGTGACGAACGCGGCGATCCACAACCCGACCGGCGCGGCGCTCGCGCCGGCCGTCGCGCACCGCGTGCTGACGCTGGCCGCCGAGCACGACGTGCTGATCGTGGAGGACGACATCTTCGCGGACTTCGAAACCGAACCGGCGCCGCGGCTCGCCGCGTTCGACGGCCTGCAGCGCGTGATCTCGATCGGCAGCTTCTCGAAGACGCTGTCGGCGGCGGTGCGGTGCGGCTACCTCGCGGCGCGGCGCGAGTGGATCGATCCGTTGATCGACCTGAAGCTCGCGACCACCTTCGGCAACGGCGGGCTGAACCCGGCGGTGGTCCACCGGCTGCTGGTGGACGGCAGCTACCGGCGCCATCTCGACGGCCTGCGCGCGCGGCTCGGCGATGCGATGGGCGAGACGCGGCGGCAGCTGGCGGCGGCCGGGCTCGCGGTGCGGATCCGGCCGCGCGCCGGGATGTTCCTGTGGGCCGAACTGCCGGCGGGACTCGACGCGGCCGTGGTGGCGCGCCATGCGTTGGACGACGGCGTGGTGCTCGCGCCCGGCAACGTGTTCAGCGTCTCGCGCACGGCCGCGCGTTACCTGCGCTTCAACGCCTCGCAGAGCAACCGGCCGGCCGTCTACGCGGCGCTGCGGCGCGCGATGGAGCGCGCCGCCGGCTGAGCACGGCGGCGGGCGCATCAGGCGCGAGCGGCGGGCTGTGAGTGTGATCCACGCCCGCACCAGCGAAACCACGCCGCAACCCACCACGAAAAACGCGGAATGCCGGCCATCGCCCGCATTCCGCGTTTTCCATGCGACTCGCCCGGCGGGTCGCGGCGCCTGCGGTGCCGCCACCACCGCGGGCGCGTGAAGGCGGCATCAGCCTCCCGTCGCGGCGGCCCGGGCGCCGCGCATCGCGCGCGCCTGATGCGGATCACGCGGCTCGCGCACGCCGCGATCGAGGCGGCCGGCGTCGCTGCGGCGCGCGATCCGCACCACGCAGATCGCCGATAGCACGGCCGCCGCCGCGTACTGCAGCGCGAGCGGCCACCAGTGCGGCGCGCTGCGCTGCGCGATCAGCGTCGCGACGAGCGGCGTGAGGCCGCCCGCCAGCGCGCCGCAGACCTGATACGAGATCGAGATCGCCGTGTAGCGGATCCGCGCCGCGAAGATGCCGCTGACGAAGCCGGCCACCACCGCGTAGTAACCCGACTCGGCGACGGTCGCGAGGCCCACGCCGAGCGTGATCGACAGCGGCGTGCCGGCATGCACGAGCGGCAGCATCACGAACGGCACGATCGCGGCCCAGGCGGCCGTGGCGAGCAGCACGCGCGTGGTGCCGAAGCGCTGCGCGATCCACGCCGCGCCGAGCTGCACCACGAACTGCAGCACCGCCACGATCGTCATGCAGTGCAGCACCATCGAGCGGTCGAGCGCGAGGAACTGCGTGGCGTAGCTGATCATGAAGATGTTGCTGAAGTAGACGCCGGCGATCCCGTAAACGTTCGCGCCGATCGCGAGCAGCAGCAGCGGCCACTGGCGCAGCGCCTCGCGCACCGGGTTGGCGGGCGTGTCGCCGCTCGCCTTCACCTCGGCGAACTCCGGCGATTCGGACACGCTCGCGCGGATCGCGAAGCCCACCACCAGCAGCACCGCGCTGGCGAGGAACGGCAGCCGCCAGCCCCAGCTCATCATGTCTTCCTTCGGCAGCGCGCTGATCGCGCCGAACGCGAGCATCGACAGGATCAGGCCGCTCGCGCTGCCCAGCTGCGCGAACGACGCGAAGAACGTGCGGCGCCCGGCCGGCGCGTGCTCGCCGGCCAGCAGCACGGCGCCGCCCCATTCGCCGCCCACCGCGATGCCCTGCAGCACGCGCATCAGCACCAGCAGCACGGGCGCCCAGGCGCCGGCCCGCGCGTAGGTGGGCAGCAGGCCGATCGCCACGGTCGCGCAGGCCATCAGCAGCAGCGTGGCGAGCAGCGAGCGCTTGCGGCCGTAGCGGTCGCCGAGATGGCCGAACAGCACGCCGCCGAGCGGCCGCGCGAGAAAGCCGACCGCGAACGACCCGAACGACGCGAGCAGGCTGACGAGGCGGTTTTCGCCGGGAAAGAACAGCGGACCGAACACGATCGCCGCGGCGGTCGCGTAGCTGTAGAAGTCGTACCACTCGATGGTGGTGCCGACGAACGACGCGAGCGCCGCCCGCCGGGGTTGCCTGACCGGCATCGTGCTGGACATCGGGATCTCCTCCTGGTTGTTCTGGTCCGGCGCGGCGTCAGTCGCGGTATCGCACGCCGGGCAGCGCGCACAGCAGCTCGTAGGCGAGGTTCGCGCCGAGCAGCGCGGTGGTGCCGAACGGATCGTAGGGCGGCGCGACTTCCACCAGGTCGGCGCCGACGATGTTCAGGCCATAGATGCCGCGCACGATCTCGAGCGCCTGCGGCACGGTCAGCCCGGCGATCTCGGGCGTGCCGGTGCCGGGCGCGTAGGCCGGATCGATGCCGTCGATGTCGAAGCTGACGTAGACGGGCGTGTCGCCGATCTGCTCGCGCACCTCGCGCATCAGCGGCGCGAGCGACTGGTTCCAGCACGCCTCGGCCTGCACCACGCGAAAGCCCTGCTGGCGGCACCAGTCGAAATCCTCGGCCGCGTAGCCGGTGCCGCGCAGGCCGATCTGCACGACGCGGTCGGTCACGAGCAGGCCTTCCTCCACCGCGCGGCGGAACGGCGTGCCGTGCGCGATCTTCTCGCCCATCATCGTGTCGTTGACGTCGGCGTGCGCATCGACGTGGATCAATGCGACCTTGCCATGCTTGCGGTGGATCGCGCGCAGGATCGGCAGCGCGATGGTGTGGTCGCCGCCGAGCGTGATCGGCTTGCAGCCGTGCGCGAGGATCGCGTCGTAGGCCGCCTCGATGCGCGCGATCGAATCGTGCAGGTTGTACGGATTGATCGCGACGTCGCCGACGTCGGCGATGCGCAGCGAATCGAACGGCGCGGCGCGCGTGGCCATGTTGTAGGGGCGCAGCAGCACCGATTCGGCGCGGATCTGGCGCGGGCCGAAGCGCGCGCCGGTGCGGTTCGAGGTGCCGAGGTCGAACGGCACGCCGACGAAGCAGGCGTCGAGGCCGGCCGCGTCCGGCACGTGGGGCAGGCGCATCATCGTGGCGATGCCGCCGCTGCGCGGCATTTCGTTGCCGCCGAGCGGCTGGAAGTAGCGGGGATCGTTCATGGAGGCGTCTCGATGATTCTCTTTCGTGGGGAACGGTTGCCGTATCATTCGACGCGGCGGGACGCACAGTTGTACGCGTTTTGCCGGACTGGAAAAATGCCAAGGTTTCGACGTCAACATCGATCGAAATCGATGTAATCAACGGGAGTGCAATCAGTGCTGGGGAATCTGTCGACGCTGGATCTGCGCCTGATCCGCGTGTTTCTGGCGGTGGCCGACGCGGGCGGCGTGACGGCCGCGCAGGCGGTGCTCAACGTCGGGCAGTCCACCATCAGCGCGCAGCTGTCGTCGCTGGAGACGCGGCTCGGCTACCGGCTCTGCGAGCGGGGTCGCAGCGGCTTTCGCCTCACGCCGAAGGGCGAGCGCTTCCAGGCCATGAGCCGCAAGCTGCTGGTGGCGCTCGACGAGTTCGGCAGCGCCGCGCGCCACATGGACCGGCAACTGGTGGGCACGCTCAACATCGGCCTGATCGGGCACACGCCGATCAGCCAGAACGCGCGCATCGCCGAGGCGATCGCCGCGTTCCGCACGCGCGACGAGGCGGTGAAGTTCTCGATCTCGGTGCGCCCGCCCGGCGACCTCGAGGAAAAGCTGCTCGGCGACGAGATCCAGATCGCGGTCGGCTATTTCTGGCATCGCGTGCCGGTGCTCGACTACACGCCGCTGTTCGTCGAGCGGCAGGTGGCCTACTGTGGGCGCGGGCATCCGCTGTTCGAGCGGGCGGGCGGCCTGTCTGCCGCCGACGCGGCCGGCCACGAATGGGCCTGGCGCACCTATCCGCTGCCCGAGGCGCAGCTGTCCACCTCGCCCGACCGCGTGACGGGCACCGCCGACAACATGGAGGCCGTCGCGCTCTTGATCCTGTCGGGCCACCACCTCGGCTACCTGCCCGAGCATTTCGCGGCGCCCTACGTCGCGCAGGGGCTGCTCGCGCCGCTGAATCCCGAGCTGCTGAATTACGACGTGACGTTCCACATGGTCGTGTCGCGCCGCGCGAAGAAGGATCCGATCGTGGCCGCGTTCCTCGAGGATCTCGCCGGCGCGCATCTGCGCGTGCCGGCCGCGCGCTGAGTCTTCATCGCGCGCGAGGGGCGCGCGGGTGCGCGCCGTGCTTCACCTGCTCCCGTTTTGCATGCTTCGATGCCGGGCGTCCCGTCACGGCATCGGCAGGCCCGCGTCGGCCTTCACCTCGCGCAGCGACAGCACCGACTCCACCGACGTCACGCCGGGCAGCACGCGCAGCGTGTCGCGCATGAAGCTGCCGTAGTCGTCGAGATCGCGCGCGATCACCTGCAGCAGATAGTCGGCCGAGCCCGACACGTTGTGGCACGACAGCACGCGCGGCATCGCCAGCACCTCGCGCTCGACGCGGTCGGCGAGCGTGCGGTCGTGAACGGCGATGCGCAGCAGCACGAACGCCACCACGCCGTAGCCGAGCCGTTTGCGCGACAGCTGTCCGCGGTAGCGCTCGATGTAGCCTTCGCTTTCCAGCCGCTTGAGGCGCCGCGCGCACGGCGTTTCGCTAAGGCCGACCGATTCGGCGAGCCGCGCGATCGGGATGCGCCCGTCGCGCTGCACGGCAGCCAGGATCGCGCGGTCGGTTTTGTCGAGGTCGAGCATGATTGGCGGATTCCAGTTTTTCGTTACGAAAATATAGAGGATTCCAGCTCAGTCCGTGTGATCCGGATGGGTAGATAGCTCAGAAGCGCTCCGGCAACTTCGGCAATATGGAACCAGTCGCGTGCCTTGGCGCGATCCGGTTCCCGCACCGCCGCCGGGTGCGTTTTCAGTCGGTTTTCAATCGGTTTTCAGCGACGTTGCCACTCGTTTCGAACCTGTTCGCCGCGTCCGTCCTCATCTTCGTTCCGTCCGCCCACGCCATGATCTCGTCCCATCTGCTCGCCCTCTACATCGCGGCGCTCGCCGCCGTCTATGCGCTGCCCGGCCCCGACATGGCGCTGCTGCTGCAGACCAGCATCGCCCGCGGCGTGCGCCCCGGCTTCGCGGCGGCCGGAGGCCTCGCGCTCGCGCGGGCCGTTCACGTCACGCTGTCGGCTTGCGGCGTCGCGGCGCTGCTGCGCAACGCGCCGTGGCTCTACGACGTGGTGCGCTACGGCGGCGCGGCCTATCTCGCCTACGTGGCCTGGCAGGTATTCCGCTCGCCGCCGTTCGCGGTCGCGGGCGACGCGCTGGCCGCGCGCGCCGGCGTGCCGCTGCGCCGGAACTTCGCCAAGGGCCTGCTCACCAGCCTGCTGAACCCGAAGGCGCTGCTGTTCTGCTCGGTGCTGCTGCCGCAGTTCGTCCGGCCGGCCGAGGGCGCGGTGGGCTGGCAGGTGACCGAACTCGGCGTGGTGCTGCTGGTGGCTGGCGCGCTGTTCGATTCCGCCTACGTGATCGGCGCGTCGCGGATCTCGGGCTGGATGCGCGCGCATCCGCTCGCGCAGACGCTGCAGCGCTGGACCTTCGCCGCCGCGCTGTTCGCGTTCGCCTGCCGGCTGTCGATCGACTGACGCCGCGCGTCGGCTCGCGCATCGGGGCGGCGCTCGACGCGAGTGCCCGCTTGCCGATTTCCGAATCCCGCTTGCGCCCGCCCGCCGGCCGTTCATCGCTCGCCGGCGCCGGCGAGCGAGCGGGCGCGAGCGCGGCCGACCCAAATCGGTGCAAAAAATATTTTGCGCGTGCGCCGCGCAACGAATCGATCGCAGCGCGTCGTTTTCCCGCCTGTTTTCCACCTGACGCACCGCGTCCCGGCCGTCGCATCCGGCTTGCCGCCGTGCCCGCCTGCGCCGGTTTTTCCGGCCGCCGACATCGCAGCCAGCCCGCCGCAACGGTTTGTTGCACATGTTGCGTTCCGCAAGCCGAGCCGGCCGCGAACTCGCGCGCGCGATCGCCGCTGCTGTTTTACACTCGTCTGGCCGTTTACTTCAGATCGATCGATCCGGCGCCTTTGAGAGCGGCGCCGGCGGCCCGCCACCGAGGCATCCGGCGGGCCGGATCGGATTTTCCGTAGTCCGTACATGCGGTAACTTGGAGGGTCATAACATGGCAAGGCATCTTCACGCTGGCAGCGAGCCGAAGGTCGTCACCGAATCCCGATGCGTCGGCGCGTGCGATCCCGCCGAGCGGATTCACGTGACGGTGATGCTGCGACGCGAAGGAGAACAGGCGCTCGATGCGCTCGTCGACCGGCTCGCGAGCGGCGACCCGGCGGCGAAGCCGGTGTCGCGCGAGGATTTCGCCCAGCGCTTCGGCTCGCGCGAGGACGACGTCAAGCACACCGAGGCGTTCGCGCGCGAGCATCACCTGACGGTCGAGCGCGTCGATCCGGTGGAGAGCGTGGTCGTGCTGGCCGGCACCATCGAGCAGTTCGAGAGCGCGTTCGGCGTCAAGCTGCAGCAATACGAGCACCATGCGGTCGGCACGTTTCGCGCGCGCACCGGCGCGATCGCGCTGCCCGACGAACTGCACGACGCCGTCACCGCGGTGCTTGGTCTCGACACGCGCCCGCAGGCGCATCCGCATTTCCGCTTCCGCCCGCCGTTCCAGCCCGCGCGCGGCACCACCGGCATCACCTACACGCCGGTGCAGCTCGCCTCGGTCTACAACTTCCCGGCCGGCGACGGCGCGGGCCAGTGCATCGCGCTGATCGAACTGGGCGGCGGCTATCGCAAGGCCGACATCAACGGCTACTTCGACCAGCTGGGCCTGCCGCATCCGACGCTCGTCGACATCGGCGTGGCGGGCGGCAGCAACGCGCCGACCGACGATCCGAACGGCCCGGACGGCGAGGTCGCGCTCGACATCGAGGTGGCCGGCGCGATCGTGCCCGGCGCCACCATCGCCGTCTATTTCGCGTCGAACAGCGATTCGGGCTTCATCCAGGCCGTGAACCAGGCGATCCACGACACGAAGAACCATCCGTCGGTGGTGTCGATCAGCTGGGGCGGCCCCGAGGCCGGCTGGACCCAGCAGTCGATCCAGGCCTTCAACAACGTGCTGAAATCGGCCGCCGCGCTCGGCGTGACGATCTGCGCGGCCTCCGGCGACAGCGGTTCCAGCGACGGCCTGCAGGACGGCGCGAACCACGTCGATTTCCCGGCGTCGAGCCCCTACGTGCTCGCCTGCGGCGGCACCACGCTCGACGCGCAGGCCGGGCAGGGCATCCGCAGCGAGGTGGTGTGGAACGACGAGGCGGCCAGCGGCGGGGCGGGCGGCGGCGGCGTGAGCGCCGTGTTCGACGCGCCGTCGTACCAGAAGGGCCTGTCGGCGAAGCTGACGGGCGGCGGCAGCACGCCGCTCACGAAGCGCGGCGTGCCCGACGTGGCCGGCGACGCCTCGCCGACCACCGGCTACCAGATCTCGGTGGCCGGCACCACGGCCGTATTGGGCGGCACCAGCGCCGTGGCGCCGCTGTGGGCCGCGCTGATCGCGCGCATCAACGCGGCGGCGGGCAGCCCGGTCGGCTGGGCCAATCCGAAGCTGTACGCGCAGCCGCAGGCGTTCCACGACATCACGCGCGGCAACAATGGCGCCTACGCGGCGGCGGCTGGCTGGGACGCCTGCACGGGCCTCGGCAGCCCCGACGGCATGAAGATCGAAGCCGCGCTGCAAGGCGGGGCGCAGTAAGCGTCCGGTGCCCGGTCCGCAACGTGCCGTGCCGCATGCCGGCGCGGGCGGCGCCGGGTGTCCGGCGAACGGACGCGGGCCGGCGGCGCCGGGCGAGGCCGGCGATTTCGGGCCGGTCCGCGGTGGTTAATCGTGGTGGGTAGTGATTCGATTCGCGGTAGCGCGGATGCGATGAGCGGTTCGCGGTGGTTCGCGGTGGTTCGTTCAGGCAGATCAGACAAAATCACAGGAGCGGCACGATGAGCAACGATTCGGGTTCCTCAGCAAGCGGCGGGACGTTCCCGCTGCACCATGGCGCGCACAATTCGCACGGCGTGCCGCCGACCGTCAATCCGGTGGCGCTCGCGCACGGCCGCGACGCGCCGTTCTTCGACCCGGTGGCCTACGGCAACGGCCCCGACGATTCGGTCAGCGACACGACGGAAAGCGCCGCCGTCACGCATCACACCACCACCATCGACGGCAAGCGGATCGCCTACACGGCCACCGCCGGCCATCTCGTGACGGTGGACGCGAGCAGCTCGCAGCCGAACGCGAAGCTGTTCTACGTGGCGTTCACGCAGGACGGGCAGAAGGAGGAGGCACGCCCCGTCACGTTCTTCTACAACGGCGGGCCGGGCTCGTCGTCGGTGTTCGTGCTGCTCGGCTCGTTCGCGCCGCGCCGGATCCGCACCTCGATGCCGAGCTTCACGCCGCCCGCGCCGTACCAGATGGAGGACAACCCGGACAGCCTGCTCGACAAGAGCGACCTGGTGTTCGTGAATCCGGTGGGCACCGGCTACTCGGCCGCGGTGGCGCCGTTCAAGAACCGCAACTTCTGGGGCGTGGACGAGGATGCCGACTCGCTCAAGCAGTTCATCAAGCGCTACCTGACGAAGAACAACCGCTGGAATTCGCCGAAATACCTGTACGGCGAGTCCTACGGCACGGCGCGCAGCTGCGTGCTGGCCTACAAGCTGCACGAGGACGGCGTGGACCTGAACGGCATCACGCTGCAGTCGTCGATCCTCGACTACCGGCAGGCCGGCAACCCGGTGGGCGCGCTGCCGACCGCGGCCGCCGACGCCTGGTACCACAAGCGGCTCGGCGTGACGCCGACGCCGACCGATCTCGGCGCGTTCTCTGAGGAAGTCGCGCAGTTCGCGCGCACCGACTATCTCGACGCGCTGCGCAAGTTCCCGCAGACCGATGCGGCGGTGGTGCAGAAGCTGTCCGACTACACCGGCATCGACACCACCACGCTGCTGTCGTGGAGCCTCGACGTGGCCAGCTACGACGCGCGCGGCAACTCGGTGTTCCTGACCACGCTGCTGCGCGCGCAAGGGCTCTCGCTCGGCTCGTATGACGGCCGCGTCACGGCGATCTCGAGCGGCATCGCCGGCAACATCGATCCGAACTCGGGCGGCAACGATCCAACCATGACGGCCGTGACGGGCGTCTACACGGCGATGTGGAATTCGTATCTGAACGAGCAGCTGAAATACACCTCGAACTCGGCGTTCACCGACCTGAACGACCAGGCGTTCGCGAACTGGGACTTCAAGCACACCGACCCGACCGGCAAGGAGGTCGGGCTCGATTCGAAGGGCAACGTGATCCTCTACACGGCCGGCGACCTGGCCGCCGTGATGGCGCTCAATCCGGACCTGAAGGTGCTGTCGGCCAACGGCTTCTACGACTTCGTCACGCCGTTCTACCAGACCGTGCTCGACCTGCAGCAGATGCCGCTGGAGGACGAGAGCGTGCGCAAGAACCTGTCGGCGCGCTTCTATCCGTCGGGGCACATGGTCTATCTCGACGGCGGCTCGCGCACCGCGCTCAAGCACGACGTCGCGGCGCTCTACGAGCGGACCGTGGCCGATACCGGCGCGGTGATGCGGATTCGCGCGCTGCAGGCGAAGAAGCGGGGCGGTTGAACGAGAAAGCCGGGAAGCCCGGCCTCGTGCATCTTTGGAGCGGCACCCCGAACGTTGGACGTCGATCCGGCGTTCGGGGTGTTTTTCATGGCGAGGCACGCTCGCGCGTGGCCTTCGCCGGACTCAGGGCCGTGTGCCCGCCGCGAGAAAGCGGGCTCGCGTTGGCTTGAGAACGAACATCGCCAGCAGCGCGGTGGTGAGATCGAGCACGATGGCGCACGTGAAGACCGGGATCCAGCTGCCCGTGTGCTGATGCAGGAGCGCCGCGAGCGGGCCGCCGAACACCGAGCCGATGCCGAACGACAGGTACAGCCAGCCGTAATTCGCGGTGGCATAACGCGTGCCGAAGGTGTCGGTGAGCGTCGAGGGAAACAGCGAGAAGATTTCGCCCCACCCCAGGAACACCACGCCCGACAGCAGCACGAACAGCACGACGTTGTCGCGCGTGAGCAGCCACAGCAGCATCGCCACGCCTTCCAGCGCGAAGGCGAAGGTCATCGTTTTCTCGCGGCCGAAGTGGTCGGATACCCAGCCGAACAGCGGCCGCGTGAGGCCATTCGTGAAGCGGTCGATGGTCAGCGCGAGCGGCAGCGCCGCGAGCCCGAACACGAGTACCTTGCCCACGCCGAAATCGGCCGCGAAGCTCGCCATCTGCGAGGTGACCATCAGGCCCGAGGTCGCCATCATCGTCATCATCGCGAACATGAGCCAGAACAGCGGCGTGCGCAGCATCTGCGCCGGGCGCCAGTCCGGCACCGACGACGCGCGGCCGGCGGCGTCGGCGCGTGCCGGGTTGGCGGCGGGCACGCGCAGGCCTTGCGAAGCGGCGAAGCCGACCACGGCGAAAATGAGGCCGAACAGGCCGAGCGTGCCGTCGATGCCGCGCGCCGCGAGCGCCGAAGAAATGGGAAACGTCGTCACGATCGCGCCCATGCCGTAGCCGGCCGCCGCCACGCCCGCCGCGAAACCGCGGCGATCGGGAAACCAGCGCACCATCAGCCCCACCACGCCCACATAGACGATGCCCGTGCCGAGGCCGCCCACCCCGCCGTAGGTGAGGTAGAGCATCAGCGCGCTGTTCGCGTGCGCGGCGAGTATCCAGCTCAGGCCCGAGAGCAGCGTGCCGATCGAGATCAGCACGCGGGGGCCGAAGCGATCGATCAGCGCGCCCTGGAACGGCGAGCAGAACGCCTGCAACAGCACCAGGATCGAGAACGTCACCTGCAGCTCGGGAAGCGCCACGCCCAGCTTCGCCATCAAGGGCTTGGTCATCAGCGTCCAGACATATTGCGGACTCGAGATCGACATCATGCAGACCAGGCCGAGAATCAGCTGCGTCCAGCGGCGCCGCATCGCGACGCCCATCGGCAGCGCCGACGGGGTGTTCAAGGTATTCATCTACTGTTCTCCGGGATGAAAGGCACCCGCCGCGCGCGAGCCGGCGGGCAATGCGGGTGTCGCGGGCAATTCGATCAATGCGGACAAGGCGGGAAAGTCACCAGCTCGCCACCGAGCCGTCGCTGCGCGGGTCGCTGCCGCCTTCGAAGGTGCCGTTCGCGTGATGCACGATCGCGCCGGCGTGGCCCATCGCTTCGTCGTAGGCGCCGAGCATGTCGACCTCGTGGCCGAGCGCGCGCAGCGCGTCGACCGTGCCGGCGGGAAAGCGTGCTTCCAGCTTGAGCGTGTCGTTGGTCGTCCCCCAGGTGCGGCCGAGCAGCCAGCGCGGCGCGGCGATGGCGTCTTGCGGGTTCCAGCCGAACTGCGCGATACGCGAGAACACCGCGCTTTGCGACTGCGGCTGGCCATCGCCACCCATGTTTCCGTACACGAGCGTGCGACCGTCGTTGAAGCGGGCGAGGGCGGGATTCAGCGTGTGGAACGGGCGGCGCAGCGGCATCAGGGGATTGCGCGAGCGCGGATCGAGCGAAAAGCTGCAGCCGCGGTTTTGCCAGTTGATGCCCGACTGCTCCAGCACCACGCCGCTGCCGAACTCGTGATAGATGCTCTGGATGAAGCTCACCGCCAGGCCGTCGCGATCGATCGCGCCCATCCAGACCGTATCCGCCGGACCGAGGCCGTTGCCCCAGGGCGCGGCCCGCGACCGCTCCACCTTCGCCGCGAGCGCGTCGAGCGCGGCCGGCTCGAGGAAGCTCCGGGCATCGACGTCCATGTAGTCGGGGTCGGTGATGTGCCGGTCGCGCACCGCGAAGGCGAGCTTGGTCGCCTCCACGCAGGCGTGGACGAAATCGGCGCCGACCGGGTCCATGCCGGGCTCGAGCAGCCGGTCCAGCACGCCGAGGATCATCAGCGAGACCAGCCCCTGCGTCGGCGGCGGCATGTTGTAGACGGTGCCGAACGAATGCGCGAGCGCGAGCGGCGTGCGCATGCGGGCCTGGTGGCGTGCCAGGTCGCTGGCCGTGACCAGGCTGCCGAGCGCCCGCAGATCGGCGGCGATGCTGTTGGCGAGGTCGCCTTCGTAGAAGTCGCGCAGGCCCGCGCCGGCGAGCTGTTCGAACGTCGCGGCCAGCTTCGGCTGCCTGAACAGCGCGCCGGTTTGCGGCGCCTCGCCCGTTTCGGCGTCGAGAAAGGTGCGCGCGAAACCGGGGATCGCGGCCAGCTCGCCGCGTTTCTGCGCGGTGCAGCGGGCCTGGCTGCGCGTCACGGGGATGCCGTGGCGCGCGTAGTGAATCGCGTCTTCGAGCAGGCGCGACAGCGGCAGGCGGCCACCTCGCTCCCGTGACCATCGATGCGCGCACTCCCAGCCCGAGACGGTGCCCGCGACCGTGTTGGCGGCGAGCGGCCCGCGAAACGGAATCGAGGCGAGACCGCGCTCGCGATAGGCATCGATCGACGCGGCGCCGGCGGACGCGCCGCATGCCTCGATGCCGACCGGCTCACGACCGGGTGCCGAGATCAGCCAGAAGCCGTCGCCGCCGATGCTGTTCATGTGGGGATACACGACCGCGATGGTCGCGGCGGCGGCAATCATGGCCTCGACGGCGTTGCCGCCCTCGCGCATCACGGCCATGGCGCTCTGGGAGGCAAGCGCGTGGGGCGCGACGGCCATGCCGCGCGTGCCTCGTACTGGGTTCAGATGGGTGGTCGACATCACGCTCCGGGCTACGCTCAAATTGCTTGTGTACGTACTTGTCGACAAAAGCAATAGATGTGCCAGTTTGGATGAAAATGGCGTGATGCCGGGCGGGATCCTTTACGGCGCGGGGGTTTGCGGGGGAGGCGGGGTGCCGAGGAAAAACGGTGGGCGCGGGGAAGCCTGGCGGCTGGCGACGTTGCCGTGGTGCATTACATCGCTGACTTGGTGCGAACGCTGTGCAGTCGGTGCAGGGTGAGTTTGCGCACTTCGGCGCGGCTTCCCTGGATGTGCGCTTCCATGCTGGCCAGCGCCACGGGCAGGTCGGCGGCGCGAATCGCGTCGAGAATCGCGCCGTGCTCGGCGTAGGTTTCATCGAGGCAATCGCCATGCACGAGATCGAGCCAGCGCACGACGCGGATGCGCGCCGTGACGCGTTCGAGCGCGGCGGACAGTTCGTCGTTGCCGGTCGCCGCGACGAGCGTGTAATGAAACGCCTCGTCCAGCTCCGCCACCTTGCGGCCGTCGCGTTCGCGCGCGGCGGGGGCGACTTTCCAGATCGCGTCCAGTTCATCGATCGCGCGGCGCGCCATGTCATCGGACGGTGCGGTGCAGAGCTTGCGGATCGCAAACGTCTCGATCAGTTCGCGCATTTCGTAGAGATCGTCGAAGCGCTTGAAGTCGATCGGCACGACTTCCCAGCCGCCGCGGACGTAGCCTTGCATCAGGCTGTCGCTTTGCAGGCGTTGCAAGGCCTCGCGCGCGGGGGTGCGTGATACGCCGAAGCGCTTCGCGATGGTGCCTTCGGTGAGCCGTTCTCCCGGCAGCAGGCGCAGTTCGAAGATGTCGTCGCGCAGCTGCTGGTAGACGGCTTCGGCGCGCGAGACGCCGCGGGCGCCGGGAGCCGGGGAGGGCGATGGATCGCGGGAGGCGAAGAGGGCGGCGTGGAGATCATTCATGAGCGGTGAGGATACAAGATTCGTGGGGGCCAAAGAAAATATGTGGGGCTGGAGGGGCGCGAGGCGGGCGGGGAGCGGGCCCAGGTGCGCTGGCCCGCTTGTCGTCGGCGTGTTCGTCGTCGGACTCGTCGCGGTCGAGATCGGCGTGGCGTCGGCCCGACGCGAGCATGCGAGTACGCGAGGGCGGCGGTGGATTTCGAAGAGGCGCTGTCGTACCGGAACGATTCGCGCCATTGAGCGTAAGGAAATCCCCCAGGCGCGCCGGCCGCGACGCGGCACTCGAGGCGCGATCGAACCGCGGAGCGGGAAATTGCGCGAGGCCCACGGCTGGCCGCCGGCCCGTACGGACATCGAAACGTCTTACGGTTGCCGCGGCAGCGGGGCGCCTGCCGAACGACCGACGGCTTCGGGTTTTGGATGGGTATCGCGCCGTTACCCGACGATTTTGAAATGGCATACTAAGACATCGACCCAGCGGGGCATGACGTTGCATTCGGGCGGAATCGGCATCTTGCAGCGCACGCCCGTCGCGTCATCGCCTTTGGGAAATGTCAGATGAGTACCGGCCCGACTGTACAGCCGATCGATACGATGGAAAGGCGCGACGACGACCCGGCCCGTTTGCGCTCGGCCTGGCTCGCCAACGAGTTCCGGGTCAGCTATGGATGGCTGAAGGCGAAACTGCAGCGGCGGGTCGGATCGCCGGCGGATGCCGAGGATCTGGCCGCGTCGTCGTTCGAGGCGCTCGCCGGCGTCGACGATCCGCCGGCCATTCGCGAGCCGCGAGCATGGCTGACCGTCATCGCCCAGCGTCTGACCTTCGAGATGTGGCGCCGCCGGGATCTGGAGCGCGCCTATCAGAATGCACTCCTCAACGTCGAGGCGCCGCTCGCCCCGTCCGCCGAATCGGTCGTCGAGATTTCCCAGGCCCTGTTCCTGATGGATCAGGCGCTCGACGGCTTGCCGCCGAAAGTGAAAAGTGCTTTCATCTACAGCCAGATCGACGGCCTCACCTATGCGGAGATCGCCGATCGACTCGGCGTCTCGAGCAGCATGGTCCGCAAATATATCGCCCAGGCACTTGCCCAATGCTTTCTGAACCCGTGAAGGCCTCACGCGGCGCCGGCGCGCTCGACTCCGTCATGCGCGAAGCCGTCCAGTGGGAGGTCCGGCTGCGTGCCGGGGATGCCGCGCGCGAGGAGCGCGATCGGTTCGAGGCGTGGCGCCGCGCCGATCCCGCTCACGAACAGGCGTGGACGCGGCTGCAGGGCGGCCTGGCGCGGTTTTCTCCATTGCACGGCACGTCCGGCACGGCGGTGCGAAGCGCGCTGAACGAACCCTCCCATGCGAGACGCCGCCTGCTGAAAGCGGGCGGCGCGGCAGGCGCGCTGGCCCTGGCCGCGATCGGCACGCGAGAGCTGGTGCAACGCTACTCCCTGGATGCCGATTACCACAACGCGGGCCTCGCGCCCCAGGTCGTCGCGCTGAAAGACGGCTCGCCGCTGCTGCTCGGGGCGTCGGCACGCGTGTATTCGACGGACGACGGGGCGGCCCGCGACGTCTACCTTGCATCCGGTCAGATCCTGACGAGCCTGGCCGTGACAAGCCGCTCCCCGGTGGTCGTGCGCACGCGCGACGGCAGCGCGATGACGACCGGCGCGCGCCTGAGCGTCGACGCGCTCCGATACCACACCGTGGTCGCGGTACAAGGCGGGGACGCCACCCTTGCGACGCCGCACGGCGGCAGTCTGCGCGTCGGCAACGGTTCGGCCTGGTCGATCTCGCCGCAGCGCATCGCGCGCATGCCCGAGACGGCCGAGGACATCTTCGCGTGGAAGCGCGGCATGCTGGTGGTCCTCGACCGTCCCGTGCCCGACATCCTCGAGACGTTGGGCCGCTACTACGGCGGCTACATCCGGTTTCCCCAGGAAGCGCTCTCGCGCCGGGTCAGCGGCGTGTTCGCGCTCAATGACGCCGAGGCGGCGCTGCGCCAGCTCGCCAGCGGCCTGGGGCTGTCCTTCGTGACTTACGGCAAGGTCCTGGCCGTCGCCGCCGAGGCCTGACACGGCGCTGCGCCGATTCGTGCCGCAAAAAAATATTTTCGTTTCCCGGTGTCACTTTTTCCCCGTCGTTGCACAAGGTGAATGAAGGCGTCCATGTCCGTGACGCCTACTTTGTCCCGACGGGGGAACCGTGATCGACCATATCGATAAAGCCATCCTGACCGTTCTGCAAGACGACTGCACGCTTCCCGTGGCGGAGCTTGCCGATCGCGTGCATCTGTCGACCACGCCATGCTGGCGCCGCATACAGAAGCTCGAGCAGGACGGCGTCATCGCCCGCCGCGTGGCCTTGCTGGACGCCGAAAAACTCAACGTCGGCGTGACCGTGTTCGTCGAGATTCGCACCGCCCAGCACACGGCCGCGTGGCTCAAGCGCTTTTGCGAGGCGGTGGCCGACATTCCGGAAGTGGTCGAGGTGTACCGCATGAGCGGCCATGTCGACTATCTCCTCAAGGTGGTCGTGCCGCACATCGCCGCCTATGACGGCGTCTACAAGAGCTTGATCAGCGAGCTGGAAATCTTCGACGTGAGTTCCAGTTTTTCGATGGAAACCATCAAGTCCACCACGAGCCTGCCGCTCGCCTACGTTGCCTGACTTCGTGGTCTGAGGACTTGGCGTGCCGAACGGAATTTTCAGGGACGTCGCGTTCGGCGGGAATGAAATTCCAGAAACGGCACGAAAGACGAATTCTTTAAAAAAAGCATTCCGGACAGGATCGCTAGACTTTTTCGTGTGGGCAAGGCACCGGCAAGTTACTCGAGTCAGTGGCTGCGAGCGAGGCCCGCAGCGGAAAGCCGGGAGGGTTTCCGCCACGGTCGCATCGGTGGCAGACGATGCCGGACCGGTTCGCTCGGGTAGGTGAAGTCAGGCGTCGTGCCAAAAACAACCGACATGTGGATGGGGTGTATCGTGGGCATCAAGTTCGACAACAAGGGTATGGTCCGCAATCTCGCGGCAACGGCAATCGCCGTGGCACAGGCGTTCGCGGCGTCCGCCGCCAGTGCGCAGCCGGCGGAGCAACACACCTACCACATACCGAGCGGCCCGCTGGACCGGACCCTGGTGGAGATCGCCAAGACCGCGCAGCTGCCGTTGAACTACGACGCGGCGCTGGTGCGCTCGCTCGAGTCGGCGCCGGTGGACGGCCAATACTCGGCCATGGACGCAATCCGCGCGGCCTTGCGGGGCACCGGCCTCGACGTGGTGCCGACGGCCAACGGCGGCTACACGCTGACCCGCGCCAAGGCCGATGCGAAGCGGGCGGCACCGCAGCCGGCCGCCGCCGGCCCGGCAGGCAGCCAGGCCGACACCACCTTGCCGCTCATCAGCGTGGCGGCCAGCCGCGATTCCGGCGGCACCGGCTTCGTCGCGGAATCGTCGTCCACCTATGCGCGCTCGGACGTGCCGCTGAGCGAGACGCCGAAATCGGTCAGCGTCATCAATGCCGCGGTGATCCAGAGCCAGGCCGACCAGTCGCTCTCCGACGTGCTGAGGAATGCTTCCGGCGTCGTCACGCGCCCGGGGCCGCTCGGCGTGCCGCAGTACACGATTCGCGGGTTCACGGCACAGAACCTGACTTCGGACGGGCTCGCCACGGTCGGGTCCGCACCCAACGTCACGCCGACCATCGCCATCTCGAGCGTGGAAGTGATCAAGGGGCCGTCGGCGATCGTGAACGGCAACAGTCCGCCGGGGGGCGTCATCAATCTCGTCAAGAAGGCGCCGCAGGCCGATCCCTTCCACGAAATCCAGGTGGGCTACGGCTCCTACGGCGACGAGCAGATCGCGCTCGACAGCACGGGCGCGATCACCGACGACAAGAAGCTCCGCTATCGCTTCATCGTCTCGGGCGAGCGGGTCGGTCAGAATTCGATGGGATACGACGGCGAGAGAAACTTCTACTTTGCCCCGACCCTGCAATGGAAGGATTCGACCACCGATTTGACGGTGGGCTATGAGCGCACGGTCAATCGCGAACCGGTTCCCCCATTCACGATCGGCTATGCCGCGGGCGATATCTACCGGAACTATATCGACAAGCCGCTCGGTCAGGCGTCCGACCATTTCGGCGCGCAAACCGACAATATCTTCTTCCATCTCGAGCAGAAACTGTCGAAGTCGTTCACCCTCGTGAGCAAGGTTTCCTACTCGCGGACCCAGCAAACGCAGCAGGCCTGGGCAACGGCCACGCCGCTCTCGGCGACCAATGGCGCGGCGTTCTTCAACTTCGATTCGATCTCGGACTATTACAGCTGGAGCTTGCAGAACTACGTGCGGGCCAAGTTCGACATCGGTGCGGTGAAGAACACGGTGATCGCGGGTTGGGACCTTCTCCACTACAACCAGTATCAGGTCGACACCACAACATCGGCATTCGTTTCGGTACCGAACATTTTCGCGCCGTATTCGCTGCCTTCATCCGATACCGGAAACCTGGCGCCGACATCCGCCTCCAGCTTTACGCAAACCGGTTTGTATCTTCAAGATCAGTTTTCCTACCGGAATTTCCACGCACTTGCATCGGTGCGCCGGGATAGCTACACGACGATCACGACGGGCGCTGGAGGTGTTTCACCCGGAAACCATCAGGACGCTTATAGCCCGAGCCTCGGCCTGCTCTACGAACTGACCTCCGAGGTCGCGGCCTACGCCAGCTACAACCGCGGCTTCCAGCCGGGCACGGCGCCTCAATTTGGTGGCGGTTTGCTTCCCCCGCAGACCAGCCAGCAGGTCGAGGTGGGCATGAAGTTCAATCTGCTCGACGACAAGCTGGCCATCACGACCTCGGCCTACCGCACCTCGTTCAGCAACTACAACGTCGCCGACCCGATCCATCGCGGTTTCTATCTGCCCGCCGGCGGCGCCGTCAGCCGCGGATTCGAAGCGGAGATCAGCGGCCAGCCGCTGCCCGGCGTCAACCTGGTGGGCAGCTACACCTACAACGACTTCGTGCAGCCCTCGGGCGCCAAGCTGGCGGTCAACCTGCCCAAGAACAGCGCCAGCCTGTGGGCCACCTACAACTTCCGCTCCGAGAAGCTCCAGGGCTTCGGTGTCGGCGCGGGGCTGTTCTTCGCGAGCGGGCAGTACGTTGGCACGGGCTCGGCGTACCGCATCCCCAGCCAGGTGGAGACGGACCTCGGCGTGTTCTATCGGAAGAAAGGCTACGGCCTGAATCTTTCGGTCAAGAACGTATTCAATCGCAAGCTCTACTACAGCAGCACGACGTCTACCCTGATCCCGATGGGACCGGCGCGGACCGTCATGCTCACCGGTACCTATGATTTCTGACACCCTCGAGACCCGGCCCTGGCGCGGCGGCATGTCCGGCTCCGAGCACCTGGCGAATTCGCGGTTGCGCTACAGGCGCGTGGCGGTCGCGCTTGCCGTGCTGCTGGTGCATGGACTGGGCCTGTACCTGATCGTTCATCACAGCGTGCGGCTGATCAGGCTGGAGGCCGACCGGGCCTCCGGCGCCTCGGTTCAGGTCAGGCTGGTTGCCGCGCCGACACCGCAGCCCGTGGTGAAGCCCGAGCCCAGGCCGGAGCGGCCGCCGGAACCCAAGCCCAGGCCGATCGAGAAGCCGGTGGTTCGGAAGACGGCACCCTTGCTGTCCTCGGAGGCGCCGGCTGAGCGCACCGTCGCGCCCGCCAAGACCGAGCCGGTCGAGCCGGCGCCACCGCCGCCGGTGCCGACGCCCAGCGCGGCACCGGCCCCCGCGCCGACGCCGCCCGCACCAGCACCCGCACCCGCACCCGCACCCGCACCCGGGCCCAAGCTGCTCGACACCCCGAAGCAGATCAGCGGCGCGGAGCTCAAGCAGCTCGGCTGCCGGATCCCGAGCCCGGACTATCCCCCGAAGGCCCGGCGGCTCGAGCAGGAGGGCACGGTGGTGGTGCGGCTGACCATCGGCGCGGACGGCGCGGTCAAGACGGCGCGAGTCGCACGAAGCAGCGGCTATCCGCTGCTGGACGCGGCGGCGCTGACGTCGATCGAGGCCGGGCGTTGCCAGCCCTATACGACCGCAGGCATCCCCCGTGCCGTCGAGGCCGAGCAGCCGATCGCCTTCAACCTGAATGACTGACCTGGAATCAACGGAGCAAAAAAATGGAACAGTACGGCATCGCCAACGTCTGGCAACAGGGCGACTTCATCACCCGGTTCATCTTTGTCTTTCTTCTCGGCATGTCGGTCGTGTCCTGGTTCGTCATCGTGACCAAGGGACTGGCGAACCGGCGCCTCGAGACCATGGGCAAGCGTGCGCAGACGCGCTTCTGGTCCACTCCGTCCTTCGACGAGGGCATCAAGGCCCTGGGTGACGGCGCCGACAATCCCTATCGCGCCATGGCGCTGGCGGGCCGCGAGGCGAACGAGCAGCAGGCGGGCGGCGGCGCATCGCTGCAAGGCAGCCTGAGCGCCAGCGAGTGGGTGGCCCGCGGCCTGCGCAACGCCTTCGACGACGAGGTCGCCCGCCTGCAGAACGGCCTGGCCGTGCTCGGCTCGATCGGCAGCACCGCACCCTTCGTCGGTCTGTTCGGTACCGTGTGGGGCATCTATCACGCGCTGATGGCGATCGGCGCGTCGGGCCAGGCCAGCCTCGATCACGTCGCCGGCCCGGTGGGCGAGTCGCTGATCATGACGGCGATCGGCCTGTTCGTGGCGATCCCCGCCGTGCTCGGATTCAACTACGTCAATCGCGGCAACAAGCGTGTCAGCCATCGCCTGAACCGGTTCGTGCATGAACTGCACGTGTACTTCATCACGGGCGCCAAGGCTCACGGCGAGGTTCGCCAGGCGCCCGCGGCGCCGGTGGCGAGCAAGCGCGTCGGCGCCGCCGCCTGATCGGGAGCCCATCGTGTCGATTCTCATGGATGGCAACAACGACGAAGGCGTGATGAACGACATCAACATGACGCCGCTGATCGACGTCATGTTGGTATTGCTGATCATTTTCATCGTGACACTGCCCGTCATCAACAAGGCGGTGAAGGTCGATCTGCCGAAGGCGGCGGCCCAGCCCGCCGAATCGAAAACCCAGGACATCGACCTGTCTATCACGGCCGACAAGACGGTGCTGTGGAACAAGGACGTGGTCGACGACGCGGCGCTGAGGCTGCGTGTCGCCGCGGCCGCGAAACAGGGCGATCCGCCGGCCGTCAACATCAACGCCGATCAGCACGTCGAGTACGGCAAGGTCGCCGCGATCCTCGCGGCGCTGCAGGGCGGAGGGCTGAACAAGATCAATTTCGTCATGCAGCCGGACAAGGGAACGCAATGATCAGGAATCGGGCATTCCCGACCGACCGCGCCGAGGATCGGGAGGCCAGGCGTCACTTTCCCACCGTCTGGAAGCTGATCAAGCCGTACTGGACCACCAGGGACGGCATGCTGTCGGCGTTGATGCTCGCCTACGTACTCGGTGCGGGCTGGAGCCACACCTATATCGCCATCTGGCTCAATCGATGGATGCGCACGTTCTACGACGCCGTGGGAACCGGCAGGTTTCAGGCGCTGCCGTCGATGCTGTTGCAATTCCTGCTGGTGTCGATGGCCGCCGCCGCGCTGACGGTGTCCACGGTGGTGGTGCAATCGATCGTCGAGATTCGCTGGCGGCGATGGCTGACGACCTGGCTGGCCGAGCAATGGCTGGCCCGCCATACCTACTATCGCATCGAGCGCGACCGCTCGCTCGAGAACATCGATCAGCGTATCGCGGAGGACGCGAGGCAGTTCGTCAAGGACACCTTGCAGCTGTCGATGAATGCGCTCCAGGTACCCGTGAGCATCGTGAGCTTCAGCGTGATCCTGTGGTCGATCGGGCATTCGCTGGATCTGAATCTCGGCGGCCATCGCTACAGCATCCATGGCTATCTGGTCTACGCCGTCTTCATCTACCAGGGGCTGTTTTTCTGGGCCACCCATCTGCTGGGGCGGCGCCTGATCACCCTCAACGCCAAGCAGAACCGCGTGGAAGGCGATTTTCGCGTGCTGATGGTGCGGGTGCGCGAGTTCGCCGAGCAGATCGCCTTCTTCAATGGAAGCGGCGCGGAACGCACGCGATTGAACGGGTCCTTCCGCCAGGTCGTGTCGAACCTCTATGCGCTGCTTTGGGTCAACACGCGGGTCTCGTTTTTTACCAATATCGTCGGGCAATTCAGCTCGGTGGTGCCGGTGGTGCCTACCTTGCTGGTTCTGCCGCAACTGATGACGGGCGGGATGACGTTGGGCGGGCTGATGCAATCGAACGCGGCGTTCAGTTCCGTGTCGAATTCGCTGTCGTTCTTTCCCCAGGCCTATCTGGGATTCACCGCCTGGCGCGCCGAGGCGAACCGGCTTCGCGAATTTCTCCATGTGCATGCGCACGAGCCGCAGGCAGGCGTCACGCTGGCCGCCGCGGAGCAAGGCGCCGTGGCCGCGAGGGGCGTGGTGCTGCGCGACGCGGGCGGCATGGAGCTTGCCCGCGTGCCCGACTTCTCGCTCGCGCCGGGTTCGCGCTGCCTCATCCGCGGGCGATCGGGGAGCGGAAAGAGCACGCTGCTCAGGGCCCTTGCCGGCCTCTGGCCATACGGAGAGGGCGCGATCACCCGCTGCGCCGGGAGCGCCATGTTCGTGCCGCAGCGCAGCTATCTCCCCGCCGGCACGTTGAAGGCGGTGATCGCCTACCCCGGCGAAGCGTCGGCATACACCGACAGTGAGTGCGCGGACGTGTTGCGGGCCTGCGGCCTGGGCGCCTACGTCGAATCGATGCTCGATGCCGATCGCTGGAGCGACCGGCTGTCCGGGGGGGAGCAGCAGCGCGTGGCGTTCGCGCGCGTGCTGCTGGCCCGCCCGTCGACGATCTTCCTCGACGAATGCACGTCGGCCCTCGATCCGCACAGCGAGCGCCATCTCTACCAGTTGCTGATCGACCGCCTGCCTCAGGCCACGGTCCTCAGCGTCGCGCATCGCAACGAACTGCTGGTCTTTCATCAGCAGGTCATCGATTTTTCGCCGGAGCCGCCATCCGCGGAGCCGGGAGGTCCGGCCAAGCCGACGCCGTCCGCCTGTCCGGCATGACGCCGTGGTGGCGTCGCGACGATGTCCGGCGCGTCGGGGCGGCAAGGACGGGATTGATCTTATGAACAGGAATCTGAAATGAGCGATTTGAAAAGTGTGACCGAAGCGAGCTTCGAGGCCGATGTGACGCTGAACGGCCGTCCGGTGCTGATCGACTTCTGGGCTGAATGGTGCAGACCGTGCAAGGCGCTGGCGCCGACGCTCGAGAAAGTGGCGCAGAATTTCGAAGGGAAGGTCGACGTCGTCAAGATCAACGTCGACGAACATCCCGCCTTCCGTGAGCGCTTCGGCGTGCGTGGCATTCCCGCCCTGGTGCTCATGAACGGTAGCCAGGAGCTGGGCCGTATCGTGGGCCCCCGGTCTGCCACGCAACTGGCCAGTTATCTCGATGCGCATCTGGGAATCGCCACGCAACTGGCGAAGCCCGATGCCACGCTCTCCGCGTTCGGCGGTGATGCGCGGATGAAGGCGGAGCGGATCGCACGTTTGCGTGATCATCTGGCACGCATGCAAGCCACGCCGGAGGCCCCCATGTGGCCGGAAAAGATCAATGGTGCGCTCGCCTTTGTCGTCGGCTCGTCCGATCCGGATGAATGCGCGTTCGTGCTGGGCATGCCGACCGACGTGCTGGAGGCCGTGGCGATACTCTCGACCTACCGGGGCACCCATTTGAATGCCGCGATGTTCGTCGCCGACTGGCTGGAGAGCGTACCGGTGGGCGCTAACCTCTCGGCGTTGCCGGGCCGGCTGCTGAATGCCATTCTGACCAGTCCGATCGTCTCGGACACGTTGGGCGGGGACGCGGCGTTGCTGGCGATTCGGGACGAACTGGCCGCGCTGCATGCCGCGGAGGCGGACGGCGCCCGCGAGGCGGACGCGAGGTGGGCGGCCGTGGCGCAAGCGGCCGCCGAGGCGGCCGCCCAGCCCGCCGAGGGTAACCGGGCAAGGGCCGCCGCCGTGCTGCTCGCCGCGGCGTCTTCGTTGCCCCGGAATCCGGACATGCTGAAGGAGTTCGTCGGCGCCGTTTGCCAATTCGTTCAGGCGTGCCTGAAGGCCAAGTGCCACTGGGGTGCCGAGGACGAATCCCGCCTGTTCAAGTTGATGGACGGCATCTTCAAGCATGCGCTCGACACCGGCGCCGAGCCGCCGAGAGGCCCCGCCATGATGAAACACGTCGCCGAGATCGATGCCCGGCTGGTGGAGCGGTTCCTGTCCCATAACGAAGAAGGCCAGCGCGCTTCGCACGAGCGGGGCGGCGCGATCGGCGACATGCTGATTGCGCTCACCCGGCAGTTCGTCTGAGGCATCCCGATACACGATGCCTTATGGCGAAGGAGGAGCAGGCTGATGCAATCGAGCCGCATGCAGTGGCAGGAGGTGGCCGCGGAACTGGAGGGTTTGACCGAGGGCGTGATCGAGCTCGCGCGGCGGGCCGGCGCACAGGGCACCCGGGTCGAGATCGAGGCCGCCGAGTCGAGCGCCGTGACCGTGACGAACGGGGTGCGCACGGAACGCAGCTTTTGCGGCACGCGGGAGATGACGGTCACGATCCTTCGTGACGGAAAACGCGCGTTTGCCAAATCGTCGGACCTGTCGGACGACGGACTGAAGAAAGCCGTTCTCGCGGCAATCGACGGGACCGCCGCAACCGAGGCCGACCCCGCGGCCGGCCTGGCCGATCCGGCGCAACTGGCCACGGACTTTCCGGACCTGGATCTGTATCACCCGCTGGACTGGTCGCTCGACGACCTCGGCAACCACGCGCAACGTGCCGAGGACGCGGCGCGCGCGCACGATCCGTCGATCAGCACGTCGAAGGGCGTGACGGTACACACGGCGTCGGGCACCTCGCTGCTCGCGACCTCCGCGGGATTCCTCGCGGCAGCACCCTGGTCCGTCCATTCGATCGGCTGCGCCCCGGTCGCGTTCCGGGCCGGCGAACGGCAGATCGGCTTCTGGAGCGATGCGAGCCGTGCATTCGACGATCTCGCGCCGCCGGAGGCAGTCGGCGTGGCGGCCGCCAGGCGCGCGGTGGCGGGGCTTGGCGCCACGCAAATTCCGACGCAGCAATGTCCGGTGCTTTTCGAGCCGTCGGCGGCCCTCGGGCTGCTCTCGGATCTGGTGTCCGCGGTCTCGGGCGATGCGCTCTACCGCAGCGGCTCGTTCCTGAGGGGCTGCCTCGACGCCCCCCTGTTTCCCTCCCACGTGCGGCTTCGCGAGGATCCGTTCGCGAAGCGCGGCATGGCCAGCCGCTGCTTCGACAGCGACGGCATCGCGGGGCAGCGCCGGAGCGTGGTGGAGGACGGCTGCCTGCGTGGCTATTTCCTCGGACTTTACGCGGCGCGCCGCTTGAACCTCGCTCCCACCGGCAACGGCTACGGGCCGAACAACCTCGAGATCAGCAGCACGCGTACACGGGCGGAGGACGACTTCGCCGCGATGCTCGGCATGCTGCATCGCGGGCTGCTGGTCACGGAGATGGTCGGTGGCGGAGTGAACGCGTTGACGGGAGATGTTTCGCGGGGCGCCAAGGGGTTCTGGGTGGAGAACGGCGAGATCCGGTTTCCGGTGAGCGGCATCACGATCGCATCCAATCTCGGGCGGATGTTCGGCGGGCTGCAGGCGATCGGCGGCGATGCGCTCACCCGGGGATGGGCGACGTCGGGATCGTGGCTGATCGATGCAATGAAGGTCGGGGGAGCGTGAGACATGAGTGATGCAGAGCAGTTGGGGGTGCAACCTGCCACGCGCGAACAGATGCGTGCGCTGGCGCATGGCATTCTGCTGGAGCGGCATGGAATCGGCGAGGCCGCGCTGTTTTCCGCGATGGGATCGGCCCTCGGGCAACGCGGCGATTTCGTCGACATCTTCCTGAAGGAAACGACGGTGGAATCGTGGTCGCTGGAAGGCGGCGTCGTGCGTGGCAGCTCGTATCGTCGCGATGCCGGCTTCGGCATTCGCGTGTTGAAGGGGGAGGAGGCGACGCAGGCGAGTTCGCAACGGATCGACGCGGCCGCGCTTCGGCATGCCGCGGCCCGGCTGCGTGGCACAGCCAGTGGCGTTTCGCTGCACGGCTTGTCGGCCTCGCCCGTGCAGGCGCCATCGGCGCGGCCGCTCTACGATGCGGCCCACCCGCTGGAGGCAATGGGGGGCGCGGACAAGATCGCGCTGCTGAAGACACTCGACGAGGCCGCGCGGGCCGCCGACCCGCGCGTGATCGAGGTGCACGCCGTGCTGAGCGCCGTGCATGAAACGGTCTGGGTGGCGCGATGCGACGGCCTGAGCACCGGCGACGTGCGCCCGCTGCTGGCGCTCTGGATCAACGTTCGCGTCAGGTCCGGCGCGCGCGAGGAGAGTGCGAGCGGTGGCATGGGCGGGCGCTACGGGGTCCGGACATGGTCCGAGGGCGAGCTTCGCGCGTTAGCGCACGAGCGGGTGGCGGCCGCGCTCACCAAACTGCAGTCGCGGCCGGCGCCGGCCGGGAAAATGACGGTGGTGGTCGGGCCGGGCTGGAACGGCGTGCTGCTGCACGAGGCGGTCGGCCACGGACTGGAGGCGGATGGCGTGCGGCGCGGGACCTCGGCCTTCGCGGGACGCCTGGGGGAGCAGGTCGCCTCGCCGAACGTGACCATCGTCGACGATGGCACGCTGCAGGGCGGGCGCGGTTCGCTGCATATCGACGACGAAGGGTGCGAGACGCGGCGCACGACCCTGATCGAGAACGGCGTGCTGCGCGGATACATGCACGACCGGCTCAGCGCGCGCCTGATGGGGATGGCGCCGACCGGGAACGGCCGGCGCGCGGGCTATGCCTCGCCGCCGATGCCGCGCATGACGAACACGTTCATGCTCAACGGCGATCGTGATCCCGAGGAAATCGTCGCGTCGGTGCGGCACGGCATCTACGTCTCGGGCCTCGAGGGTGGCCAGGTCGACATTACGAGCGGCCAGTTCGTGTTCGAGGCATCGGAAGCCTACCTGATCGAGAACGGCAGGATCACCGCGCCCGTCAAGGGCGCGACGATCACGGGGCGCGGTCCGGACACGATCCGCCACATCAGCATGGTCGGCAACGACCTCGCGTGCGATCCCGGGAAGGCGTCCTGCAGCAAGGCGGGGCAAGTGATTCCGGTGGGCGTCGGCCAACCGACCGTGAGGGTGGACGAGATGATCGTCGGAGGGACGGCGTAGTCATGGTTTCGAGGCGTGCGACACCGGCGCGACCGCCGGCCAACCAGTGGGCCTATCGTCTGCATCAGTCCAGTTACCGGCAGCGGGAGGCCAAGACGGAGTTGCTGCCGTTGCCGAGGCCGATACGCGATGCATTGTCGCTGGAATACCACCTTCAGCTCGAGGCGCTGCACGCCGGCGTCGGATCGCTGGTCGCGCTGCAGATCCTGATGCGGGTGGTGATTGCCACCGGCATCCTGTGCGAATTCGGTTACGGGGATGTCGAGGGCGCGTCGTACAAGGACCTGGAAGCGATCGCGAACCAAGCGTTTTCCTCGGGCATTCAAGGGCATTTTCATTTCAACCACGACGCGGTTCGTCTGTTCTCCAAGGTTTTGACGACGCATGACCTGCAGCTGGAAGTTGCTCCCGTCAAGGTGGTCGACGAAGTCGCGAAGCGTTTGGAACGATACGCCAGGTCCGCCTGATTCGATTGGAACCACACCCATGTCTTCCAGTTTGACCCGTGAGCTTGCCGATCAATTCTCCCGCCTGACGCTTGGCCACGTCACGCGCGAATACCCTTGCAGTCCGGGCCACGTATGGTCGGGGCCGGACGACAGCGGTACGCCGCGGCAGCTTCATCCGGTGTTCTTCGGCAGCTTCGACTGGCACTCGTGCGTGCATGGCTACTGGCTGCTTGCCCGGCTGCTGTGCGAGTTTCCCGACCTTGATGCCGGGCCGCGCATTCGTGAGCTGTTCGATGCCTCGCTGACGGCCCCGAAGGTCGCACGGGAATGCGAGTACTTCGGCGACCCGCTGAGGCAAAACTTCGAGCGGCCTTATGGCTGGGCGTGGTTGCTCAAGCTTTCCGCGGCACTCGGCGCGCACCACGATTCCGGCTGGGCGCAGGCGCTGGCGCCGTTGGCGCGGTTGATCCGGGAGCGTTTCGAGGAGTTCCTGGCCAAGGCCACCTACCCGAACCGGGCCGGAACGCATCACAACACGGCGTTCGCCGTCCGGCTCGCGCTCGATTATGCGGACGCCGTCGGCGATGCCGCGTTCAGGACCCAGCTGGCTGCGGCGGCGAAGCGGTGGTATGGCGACGATGCGGACTGTCCGGCATGGGGCGAGCCGAGCCTCGACGATTTCCTTTCCCCCTGCCTGATGGAGGCCGAATGCATGCGGCGCACCCTGGACGCCGGAGAATTCGCCGCCTGGTTCGAGCGGTTCCTGCCACGTCTGGCGGCAAGCCAGCCATCGTGCCTGTTCACCCCTGCCGTCGTGAGCGACCACGCCGATGGCCGCATCACCCATCTCAACGGACTGAACCTGAGCCGGGCCTGGTGCTTTCGATCGCTCGCGAGCGCGCTGCCCCCGGACGACGCGCGCGCGCGGCTGATGCGCGAAGCGGCGAGCCGGCATGGGGCTGCCGCGTTGCCGCACGTCAGCGGCAACTACATGGCGGAGCATTGGCTCGCCACCTACGCGGTGTTGATGCTTACTGGCGATGACGTAGCCGGCGCTTGACAGGGAAGTTCGCCGCATTGAACTGGCGCGCCAAGGCCAACGCCAGCGGTTATCCGATGAAACGACGACGGCCCTTGACTAAAGCGCATCTGCTGCCGTTACCTCTCCTACGAATACGGCAGCAACAACTGCTACATCTCGTGGCGTGGTGCCTGCGGCTCGGCCAGCATGCCGAACCGAAGCAGCTTGCGAAAACCGCTTCGTGTCCCGAGCCATCGATACCTGTATTGGCCTAATGAATCCGGACACTGATTCAGTACCACAGCCGGAGATTTCCTGTCGTAACAAAAATGATTAGGACAACGTTGTAGGCAAGCGATGCATTCGACTGCAAAGGTGTGGGAAGGTGAACTGGACTCGCTGCATCAACGGCTTGGTGAGTTATTCGAGCGTCCGGAGCCCAAACAACGGCGGGCAGCTCGCCGAATGGATCGGCGAATCGACACCCGGCGGCGTGCAGCACCTGTTGGAGCGGGCGCGGCCTGATGTCCACACCGTGCCGGATATATTGCGGAAGTATGTTGTCGAGCACTTCGGTGTACGTGACGCGGTGCTGATTGTGGACAAAACCGGCTTCCTCAAGGAGGGCTAGCGCTCGGCTGGTGTTTAACGCCAGTACAGTGGCAGTGCCGGCCGTATCGAGAACAGCCAGGTCGACGTGTTCCTCCGTTATGCGGATCGTCGCGGGAGTGTGTTTGTCGGCCGCGAATTTTTTTACGTGCCCAAGGCATGGACCGATGTCTGGGTACGCAGCGAGGCAGCAGGCATCCCCGAATCGGTGTAATTCGCAACAAAGCCGCAACTCATCAAGCGCACTGTGCTCGAGCGTGCGCCTGATGCCGGTGTGCCGCGCCCTCGTGCTGGATTTGGAGGGTCCGCGCTGAGTTACGCCTTATCACGTTACGCATGTGGAAAAGACATAAAAATTTTTATTATAAATTGAGCAATGTTTTATTCATTCTTTCCAATACTTCGCTTGTTCGAATAAAAACTGTCGGCCACATCGCAGGCGGGATGAGGCAATTCCTAGAAAGAAATGCAATCGATCGTATGCACTTTGCAAACACGGCGCTTGGCAGAACTGCAACCTCGGTGGCACCCAACGCTTTGTAATCTTGATAGCTGCGAAGAATGCTCAGCACTAGGGGCCTTGAGTTTTCGCAGCTGCTTTCATTTGAGAATATTGAAAGCAGAATGGCTGCGATATCGAACAATAGCGGGCCGTTAAAAAGCATCTCAAAATCAAAAAAAGAACATCCATTTCCGTGGAGACGGATATTTAGAATATCCAGATCCCCGTGGATTATCCCGCACTCAAGGTGCTTATTTTCAACGGATCTGACATAATTTTTTGACCTTTCCGTAAGGAAAATTTTAAAATCATCAGGTATGTCGGATTTGACAATAAAATCAAGCGACACATCTATGATGTGGGGGATATCAAGGCTGGACGCCCTTGCGCCAGACCAGGAGAGTTGCTCATGAATTTCGGCAACCGCTCGTCCGACAATACACATCTCTTTTTCGGTTAATGCGACAGCCGTGCCCTTCGCCTCACTGTATATACTCAATAGGCGAAGCTGTGAATTAACGCGAATCCAGCGGAATGAGGCGCCATCGCGAGCAATAAGTGGCTTGCTAACGGATGCTCGCTCTGTATCGTTAAACTCAAGCAGTAGTTTGTGAGTCAGTTTAATGTGCTCGATGGTTTGATCGTGTGAATATAATTTGGCATAGTAAATTACCTCGTCATGGTTAATCCGAAATGTGTGGTTAACGCCGTGAATTATTTCGGTAACCATCTCGGGGGAAAATCCATACCATTTCTCACAGGCATCGCGAATTACATCTAGATTCCCATTGGTCATAGTAACGCCCGCAGTATGAGTTCGACATCGAGAATGCTCAGTATCAGAAACTTCAAATCATTCCTGGGATTGGCTAAGAAGTCATCAAACATTGACATCAATGCGGCCCCATTCACAATTTCAAGATCCACCAGTCGGGATGAGGAAAAGATGCTTCTTATTATATTTTGCTTTAATTGGATCGCGTGAATGGCAAATAAATTGAAGCTTTCAGGCTCGGGAAGCGCTTTAAACGGATCGTATGCCCCTAGAATTTCAAGAGATCTTCGAATGATACGCTTGTCGGTTCTCATGGAATCCGGAAGTAGCGAAAAAAAATGAACAATTGCAGGATCGTTTAGTGGCGCAATAGATAGTATGCCTTTTTCTATTAAAAATGGTGATTGATTGGCGGCTGCCAGCAGCCCAGTCTTCGTGCAATACCCCGGAGAATAATCTCCCACAAACACATCTTTAAGAAGTTCAATGGCATTTTTTGTAAGAATTTTGTGATGGCTTGACCACAAATCAGAAAAAAGCACTTGCTGGGATGTTGAGCAAATTTCGTCGCCACCGATGCCGGAAAATCTAAATGACCGTTCGTCATTTTGCGCCATTCGCCAAAGTTTTTCAAAGATGCAGTGGAAATACTCTCCCCACAAAGGCGCGGTGTCTTCGATGAAGTTTGAAGAAAAATCGAATGCTTCGAGCTCTCGCGAATGAAATCCGAAAAATCCAATTAGACTTGTCCTGCGCGGAGTATCAGTGCGGAAAAACACACTATCGGTATGAATCGACAGCGCAAGCGGGTCGGTGCCATAAATACATTTCAAGACTGCGGATACCATGGCAGAATCAATCCCGCCACTCAGCTCGGTGCAAATATCAGCGGCCCTCAGCGGGCGCCTGGCAATTCTGGTTTTTAGCGTTTCGATGAATAATTCAGCGGCGGCGTCAATCGACAGTGGGGATTTTTCATAACCACCATCGACAATGCAAGGGCCTGGAAACTGAAAATCAATGCCGTTGGCCGTCATGTAGAGCGATGACCTTTCTGTCAATGCCACAACGGAAGATAGCATCATCCTTGGACCATAGCGAAAATCCCCTACCAGTCTATGACATACTGCCTTAAGATCGATTCGCTTACTTGGGCATTGAGTTAAGATTCGACGATAATCCCATGTTACTGTCAGAGCACTTTTTTCTAGATAGGCGTAAACCGGGAGAATCCCCATGGGGCCCGATAAAATACGAAGAGTTCCGCCTTCCTGAGTGCTGGTCCATTCTACCGCCAGATAATCAAGATCAAAGTTTTGGAGTGATTCAAGCTCATTCCAAATTTCGCCCACAGTCACGCCATAACTGATGTCACAGGCCAATTGCTCAAGGCACTCTCTCTCACGAACCACCAGCAGCCAGCTTTCAGAATGACTGATGAACCGAACCACTAATCCCTGATGCGAAACAGGTGCAATAAAACTATTGGAGAAACAAATCGATCCGTCGCGCCACTCCGGCGTCGCAGCCAGGTCGGCCAGGTCAAGCGATGCCTCAATCATATACCTCCCATTTTTATTGAACCCCTCCGGAGACATCTTCGGAGGGGTATTTTTAATTCAACTTAAAAAAATCCAAACATGTTGCTATCGGAATGTACGCCGCCTTTTGAGCCCCCGGTGTTTGAATTCGCCCCTTGATTTTTATTGACCACTAGTGGGACGCAGGAGAATTTCTCAGTCTTTACTTCCAAGGATTCTTTGATTGATTCAAGCAAATTTTTCATGATTTTCTCTAGAAATTGCCGAATTGGGTTTCGGCGGCCCATTTCAAATGGCTAAAATGAAACCAGCCCTTGAAAATTCAAATCAGACATATCTGTCTACGAAATTTTTGATTTCGTAATCAACATCGGTTGTTGAAAGCCTGCCTTGCATTGACTGGAATGCCAACTCCGCGGAAAAGGCGCGTGGCTCAGTCTGCATCCGTGATTGCTCCGAGAAGCCGAGGAATTCCGCTACGCTCTTGTCAAGCACTCTCATTGAAGATAGAGTTTTTAATGAATTTTCGATCCCGTCCACTATGAATTCCGACAAATCCAATACGGTGCCGCAGAGTGCGCCTTTTGAGGCATCGAGTTTATACTTTAAAAATATGGAATCTTGTCGTTCACCAAAATAAAAATGGCCGAAGTCCACAATTTCAACCCTGAACGGACTCACTTTGCTGGTGCAGGTTAATTGGACATTGAAATATGAAACATAACCCTCGATCGAGTTGCCGATATTCGACGTTAGCTCGCTGACTGGACCAAGTATATCGAGGGGATGAGCCAGCTTTCCGTCTGCCTTTTGTAGCCTGCATTGAGGTCCGGCAAAAATACCCATTTGTTGCAGGATGCATCCAGTCAATATCGAGATATTTTCCCATTCCAGTTTTTCTACCTCTCGTGATTTGCTAAAAAATTCTGGGCGCAAATTTGCGGCTCGGACGGTTAGTCCACATGGTGTGAAAGAGGAATTGGGGCTTTCGAAAACTCCCCGAAACCCCGCATCGATAACACCATATAAAGTTGCGCCATAAATTTCGACATCCGACAGTCTGCATTTTTTTTCCATTATTCGTTGGACCAAGACGTCATACAGCGCTTGTACCAGTGGCAGCAAACCCGAGCGATGGATAAATGGTTCCGCCACAACCCCTTGCGCGACGCCATGACCTTTCACATCAAAGAACTTGATATCATCCAAGTCTGTTTCAGACGAAATTTCGATTAAACCGGCTCGACCGTAGGTCTTCGGGCGCCACACACGGCATACATTACCCCCCACCGGTATCTCGGTATTTACTGAATTTGGTATGAGTTGGGAATTGGAGATGTACGCGGATTTTCTTAAAAACCAATCGTCCATCTGCGCATCTGACATGGATCGAACACAATTTCCCTCGAATACGTAATCACCAAAATCTCTTCTAACCGCATCGCGATCTATCCAAACTACGCGTGCATCACTGAGTTGATGAGCAGTCTCAAAAGGGAGTGGTGAATTAAGCTCGAAACCGTCGGATAGTTTAATCGGAGAGCTTTTTAATAGATGATGGTACGGATTCATTTCAGCGGACATCCGAAAGTGAGATGCGAAATGAGGTGAGGGAGTTTGCGATTGCGCGAATTTGATTCAGCAAACGATCTACTTCATTGATGGTGGATTCACTAATCGAAGAGTCCGTTTTCACGGCTTGCAATATGGCCGAGCAAGTGATGTTCAAGTGTGAGGAGACGGCTCGAATTAAAGGGGCAGGCATGTCCAGTTGCCGATATTGAGATTCTTCAGTCAATCTCTTTGCAAATGCCTCGATGGACTGTGATGTCGATTCACGCATAATTCACTCCTCATTTGAGAAAAATTGCTCAGCATGAGTATTAAATAGGTAATGGTAACCAGATCGAAGTGACATGAGTTCGTCATGTGAGCCAATCTCCGAAATGGTGCCCTCGGAAATTAACGCAATTTGATCCGCCCGCCTTACCGATCCGAATCGGTGTGAGACCAAGATAACGGTCTTCGATTTTTTTGATAATAGAAATTCATTGGTCAGACGCATCTCGTTTACAACGTCTAGTGACGCCGTCGGTTCATCGAGAACTAAGACGTCAGCATCTGGTGCGTATGCCCGCGCCGCAGCTATGCGTTGCCACTCACCACCTGACAGATCGATACCGCCTTTGAACGCTCTTCCGAGCTGTGTGTCAAGTCCGGCCGGCAATTTCTTTATTAAATCTGACGCGGATGCACATTCTGCTGCCCACCAGAGGCGTTCTTCTCGCGGTTCTCCCACCGCACCTATTCCAATGTTGAGGTCAACTGGGAACTGATACTTTGCGTAATCCTGAAATATTGCCGACATTCGAGTTCTCAAATAGGCTCGGTCTATTGAGTAGATGTCAACACCGTCCAGCCGCGCTTGTCCTCGCGTCGGCTTGTAAAGACCGCAAATCAGTTTCAGAAGAGTGGTTTTACCAGCGCCGTTTATTCCTACAATAGCGAAGGAGGATTTTGGTGGTATGCAAAAATTAATATTGCATAGGCAGTAATCTTCGGTGTCAGGGTATTTAAACCATACGTTTTCAAAGACAATTCCTTTTTCCTCGCTACTTATGCAAGGCAAGGCTGGCCGGTTTGCTGCCGTGTTTGGATCATCCAATATGTACTGTGGAACGGAACTGGCCTCTGTCAATTCGCTTTGCAACGAAGAAATCGTAGTCAGGAATAGCGAAAAGCTACTTTGTACCTGGCGACAGCATAAAAGAATCGATGCTGCTGATCCGATGCTGACTTTTCCCTGTGCTGCAGCAACTGCGGTGGCGCAATATACAGCATAAACGGAAATCACTCCCAGAAAATCAGACGTAAATAATGTGTAGATCGCGAACCATGAATGGTCATTGGTTTTTTTGTTTATTTTGTGATTATACGCGTCGTACAGATTTATTAGTTTATCTTTTAATCCAAAGAATAAAACTTCTTTTGCATACAAAAGATTTGTTAGTAGTAGCTCTATGTACGAGGACCTTGCGTAATCTTCATGGAAATTATTTTGCATTCCTCTTTTCTTGCTTTCCACTGCCGCGGTCAAGAAGAAAGTCGGCAGGGCGAACAGGATGACAAAAATTCCAGCGTACGGGGATGTTTTCATTGTGACAAGCGTTGCTCCTCCCAATGAGGTGAGAGATGTCGCAAGTGAGGTAATTCGTGTCGGCAAATAAACCGCGCGTGGAATCCCGTATCGCGTCACAAAATCGTAGGCTTGCTTGCTTTTTGAATTTTCCCGCTCTGACAGTTCAAGGCTTGCCGTCTTGATTAGGACTCGGCGTGTCAACTCTTGCTTGGTTTTTGTGGTTTCCGATCCAGTTAAGGCAGACATGAATCGTTCTTTAATAATGATAAGCAAGGATATGGCCGCCTCGGATCCTATTAAAAATATCACGTACCAAGTTGATTCGGATCGTGTGGCCGATGCCGTTGTAATTGCATTCACGAGCAGCGCAGTTATTATTGTTATAAGAGTTGGCAGGAGTCCTCCTAGCAAACCCGAAGCAATGGAGAGTGTGGCAAATTTCTTATTTATCGATATTATAAAAAATAATGTGGCAAGGTGTTTTTTCATAATAACGTGGCCCGTTATATTTTCGTTGTGCTGATGGTCAAGTCGCAAACCAATCTTTTTTAGAGAGGTGGTGTGGGCTCAACCCAAGTCTTTCCTCTTTCAATCTGTAAATATCTGCCGATTCATTGATATGATGAAGATAGCAAATGAGGGTGGAATATTTTTGCTTTTTCAAAGAAATCAAAGCGATGCATTAGAAATTTTTTCTTGCACGAGACGATTGCCGCTTCGCATGAAGTGGTTTGCGGCGTCAGATGTTATGCCGCTCACGGTGGCGTCGGCGGCCGATTTCGATGGGATGGTGAAATAGCAAAATTATTCTAATTCGCATAGGGTAATCTATTTGCTGCGCAGCGATCGGCTATCGATTTGATCGCTTGGTTCCGGGGTAACCGGTCCTCAAGTGGACGTCCAATAACATGAAGGAACGGGCGCGAAAGAATTTTGAAAGGATTTTGGCGCTTGAACAACAAAATTTTCACATATGGTGTCGCGACGCTGTGCATCGCTGTGGCCGCCGTCTCTGTATATCGGTATGCACGGCATGACAAGCCGAATATTCAATACCTTACCGTTCCTGTCTCGTATCAGGACGTCGAATCCACCGTCGAGGCCGTAGGTACGATCCGCGCGGCCGATCTCGTGAGCGTCGGCGCGCAAGTCAACGGACAGATCAAGTCGTTGCACGTGGCACTTGGCGACCACGTCAGGAAAGGTCAGCTGATCGCGGAAATCGACTCGAAGCCACAGATCTACGCATTGGACACGGCGCAGGCGCAATTGCAAAGCGCGGTGGCCACGCTGCATTCGAGCGAGGCATCGCTTGTCCAGGCCAGGCTCGCGCTGGAACGGCAGAAGGAACTCGTTGAACACGACGCCGGTTCGCATGCCGATTTCGAAACGGCACGGGCGGCCTTCGATGTGGCTCGCGCCAACGTCGAAACGAGCCATGCCCAGATCAAGGTCGCGCAGGTCAACGTGGATACCGCGCGCGTCACGCTCGGCTACACGCACATCGTTGCGCCGAGCGACGGGGAGATTGTCGCCATGCTCGCCGTCGCGGGCCAGACGGTGAACGCAAACCAGACCACGCCCAATCTGGTCAAGATCGCACGCCTGGACACGGTGGAGGTCAAGGCGCAGATCTCGGAGGCCGACGTCGTGCGGCTCAAGCCCGGTCTGCCCGCCTATTTCACGATTCTCGGCGACGCGTCCCATCGGTATGAAACCACGCTCAAGGCCATCGAGCCCGCACCGGACTCGATCCTGACCGACACGACGACGAGTGCCAACACCACTTCGTCGGCAACGAATACGGCCGTCTACTACAACGGCCTGCTCGACATGCCGAATCCCGATAACCGGCTTCGCATCTCGATGACGGCGCAGGTGTCGATCGTGCTTGCACGGGCACGACACGCGACGGTCGTGCCGGTTGCGGCGCTGGTTGCACCGGCACACGACGGACGGGCAACGGTGCGGCTCCTGGGGGCCGACGGCAACGTCGCCAGCCGGGCGATACGAACCGGCATTGCCAACGATACCGTCATTCAGGTTCTCGGCGGGCTGGGAATGGACGATCGAGTCATCGTCGGCCAGGCCTCGGGCGCGGGGACGCGTGATCCGTACAGCATGTCGAGGTAACGGAATGTCCATGCCACGTGTCGAGTCGTCGAACGCTCCACTGATCGACCTCACGAGTGTGAGCCACACCTATGGCGCGGGAGAGGCGGCGGTCGACGTCCTGCACCAGATCAATCTGCGCATCGAGCGGGGCGAGATGGTGGCGATCGTCGGGGCATCGGGTTCGGGAAAATCGACGTTGATGAATATTCTTGGCTGTCTCGATACGCCGACGTCCGGTAGTTACCGGATCGACGGCGTCGAGACCCAGTCGCTCGACGCGGATGCGCTCGCACGGTTGCGCCGGGAGCATTTCGGCTTCGTATTCCAGCGCTACCAGCTGTTGAACGATTTGACCGCTCTCGGCAACGTCGAGGCGCCCGCCATCTACGCCGGCCTCGACGCGGAGCAAAGGGGCAAGCGAGCCAGGCAGCTGCTCGCCCGTCTGGGCCTCGGCGAGCGCCTCGATCATCGGCCGACGCAGCTCTCTGGCGGGCAGCAGCAGCGAGTGAGTATCGCGCGCGCCTTGATCAACGGCGGCGAGATCATTCTTGCCGACGAACCGACCGGCGCACTCGACAGCCAGAGCGGCGACGAACTGATGGCGCTGTTCCATGAGCTCAACGTGCAAGGCCATACGATCATCATCGTCACGCACGACATGAACGTCGCCCGGCATGCGCGCCGTATCATCGAGATCCGCGACGGACGCATCGTCGGCGACCGTTCGTCCGGGTCGAGCCCTTCGGCCAACCCCGGCGATGCGCAAACGGCGCCGCCCGTCGGGCGCGCGATCGCGCTTCGGCGCAAGAACGCGCAGCCGTTCGCATTCGGCCGGTTCGTCGAGGCATTCCGGCTCGCCATGCGTTCGGTGGCCAACAACCGCCTGCGCTCGTTCCTGACAATGCTGGGCATCATTGCCGGCATTGCATCGGTCGCCTGCATGGTCGCCCGTGGCGAGGGAAGCCGCAGAACGATCATGGACCAGATCAGGCAGTTCGGTACGGACACGATCAGCATCTATCCAGGACGTATGGCGGGCGATCTGCGTGCGAGCTCGATCCATACGCTGAGTCTCGCCGACGTGCGTGCGCTGCAGGCGCAGCGCTACATCGATAGCGTGACGCCGGAAGTGACGAGTTTGGGAACGATCCGTGTGGGCAACAAGGACGTATCCGCGACCGTTCACGGCACCGGAGCCGACTATTTTCGGGTCCACGGCATCGCCATGATCGAAGGCCGGCCGTTCGACGAATCGCTGGTGGAATCGAACGCTCCCGTTGCCGTCATCGACGAGAAGACGCGACAAACGCTGTTCGGCACCGATTCGCCGATAGGGAAAGTCGTACTGGTCGGCAACCTGCCGTGCCACGTGATCGGCGTCGCGGGTTCGAACGCCATGTCGTTTGCACCCGGTACGCTCGGGCTCTATATGCCGTACACCTCGGTCATGTCGCGCATGACCGGATCGTACAACCTCCAGAGCGTGACGGTCCGGCTCGCCGACGGCGTACCATCGAGCGCCGCGCTGGCCGGCATCGACAAGGTCCTGGCGGCGCGCCACGGCGCGATCGATTTCACCACCTTCAACTCGGATGCCTTGTTCCAGATCGCGACGGCATCGAATGAATCGTTCCGCGTCTTCATTTCGTCGATCGCATTCATTTCGCTGCTGGTCGGCGGGGTCGGCGTGATGAACATCATGCTCGTCTCGGTGACGGAGCGCACCCATGAAATCGGGATTCGCATGGCGATCGGTGCTCGCCGTTCCGACATTCGCGATCAGTTTCTCATCGAATCCGTCTGGCTGTGCGTTGCAGGTGGGGTTGCCGGCGTGGCGCTCGCGATCGGCGTCGTCAGTTTCTTTTCGGACCCGCGAAGTCATTTCTACATGGTCCTGTCGTTCGACTCGATCGCTACGGCATTCGCCAGTGCCGCACTCGTGGGCGTCGTGTTCGGTTATTTCCCGGCGCGTCAGGCCGCACGCCTGCGCCCGGCGGAAGCACTGACCCGCGAATGAAAATGTTCCCTCGTTCACTGCATGCCGTGTCGACACGTACGGTCTCACGGCGGCCCGGAAGGTCGAAATCAATGTCACGATTCACCACGCCAGCCTTGTTGATTGTCTCCCTAGCCGTGGCGGCATGCGGGACGCTGACGCGCACGGCGTGGACGCCGCCGGCGGTGACGATTCCGCAGCATTGGCAGGCAGTGTCTGCTGCCGCGGGGCCGACCGCGAGTTCCATGATGGTCGGCACGCCCGGCACCCGGAGCGACGCGTCCGGCTCGTCCACGCCTTCGCCGGCTAAGGCCGAAGCGACGTCGAGCGCGGATACGGATATCGACCCCTGGTGGCAGGCATTCGGCGATCCGGAACTGGACCGGCTCGTCGCGCGGGCCCTGGCCGGTAATCACGATCTGAAGACGGCCGTCGCCAATCTGCGCGCGGCGCAATTCGCCGTCGATCTCGCCCGCGCCAATCGATTGCCCACGATCAACGCAAGTGCGGGACAGTCGGATTCTCATTCGCTGCACGGCGCACATGTCGTGTCACACGCGAATTCACTTCTCGCGTCGGCCAGTTATGTCGTCGATCTATGGGGGGCGCTGGCGAGTTCAGTCGATGCGGCCCGCTGGGAGGAACGGGCAACCGAGCAGGACGAACGGACGGCCAGGATGACCGTCGCATCGTTGGTTGCCGACGAATACTGGTTGCTTGCCCTGCTCACCGAACAGATCGAACAGAGCGACGCATCGATTCAATACAACGAAAAAACGCTGGCGTTGACGAATATCCGGTACAGGTCGGGTGCGGTGACGGCAGTGGATCTGCTGGCCGCTCGCCAATCGCTCGCGTCGCTACGCGCGTCGCGCTACGCTTTGCTGGTGCAGCAAACCCAGGCTGAAAATGCACTCGCCATCCTGCTCGGTCAGCCGCCGGGCGAGGTGTTCGTGGTGCCTTCGGCGCGCCTGATGACGCCGTTGCCCGCGGTCGACCCGGGGGTGCCGGCCTCCGTACTGGCTCGCCGTCCGGACGTCAGGTCGGCGGAATTGCGAACGCGCGCCACGCTCGCGACAGTCGATGCGACGCGGGCCAGTTTTTATCCCAACCTCACGTTGACGGGCTCGGCGGGTACCTCGAGCGATGCGTTGCGCAATGTGTTGCAGAACCCGATCGGTACGATCGCAGCGAATGTCGCCGCCCCGTTTCTGAACGTCTGGACGATGAAAGCACAGGTGGGTTCGGCGCGTACCGCCTACGATGCCGCGTCAGTCGCGTTCGCCAAGGCGTTCTATCAGGCACTTGCCGACGTGGAGAATGCCCTTGCCGCACGCGCCGACTACGAGGTCGAAACGACGCAATGGGCCGACGCGCTCGACGCAGCACGACAAAGCGAGCAGCGCATCGGCTGGCAATACCGCGCGGGTTCCATACCGCTACAGAACTGGCTCGACGCCCAGCAGGCGACCCGCAATGCCGATGCCGAACTCGCGAGCGTGCGCTATGCGCTGCTCGTGAATCAGGTGGCGCTGTATGTTGCGCTCGGCGGAAGATAGCGTTGATCCCGATGCGACGGTGTCGAAAGGCCGTGATCGTCGTGCGGGTCTGGCGGGCTGTTTCGCGTGCGTGCGCGGCGCCGGCGTATGTGCCGGCTCAGAACAGGTGATGAATTCCGCCGAGAAACACCGTCTGCCGTCCGTTCGACGCCGCGCCGATCCCGAGCGTATTGGCCACCGCGCCGCCGCCCGCGGTTTCCAGCATCAGATCGGCGTACACCTGCGTGGTCTTCGACAGCGAATACACGTTGGCCACCGTGAACTGCGTCCAGCGACGCCCGGCGAGTGTCGCGGTCCATGCACCCGCCGCGACTTCCTCGGCGGGCGTCAGACGCAGATTGGCGCCGCCGTCGAAGCTGCGAAAGTGTTCGCTGCCGCCGTTCGAGGCGATCCGTACATCGGTGGCGAGCGCGTGCAGCGTCACACGTTCGAACCGGTACGATCCGCCAACGCCCATGTCGCGCACCTGTTTCGCGTTGAAGTTCGCACCGGACGCGAGCGCCTGCCCTTCGAACGAAGCCAGCCCGAGCCCGTTCGAGAGCGGCAGCAAGCGGTCGCGATACTCCGAATACACCGCCACCAGCTTGAGCGGCCCATTCGCGTAGTTGGCGCCGAAGCTGATGCTCCGCCCATTGGTATTGCTGGCCGTCGCGCCGGGAAATCCATACAGCGCGCCGAGCGTCAGGCCGCGATAGTTCGCGCTCTTCCATTTCACCGTGCTCGACAACTGCACGGGCAGGGTGCTGCCGAGACCATCCAGATTGCCCGGGTGAAAGGCGGAGAAATCGCCGAGTAATTGCCCGGTCGAGACCGATCCGAGCCAATCGAAATTCCAGTCCGTCTGGCGGCCGAGCGTCAGGGTGCCGAACGTTGGATCGGCGAGGCCCACGTACGCCTGGCGATTGAAGAACGTGCCGCTGCTGGCCGAGGCCCCCGTCGTCGTGACGAAACCGCTTTCCAGCCTGAATACCACCGAGCGGCCCGCGCCAATCCCTTCGGTACCCTGAAAGCCGAAGCGGTCGGCCTGCAGGGTGCCCTGTTCCGCAATATATGCCGGCGAGCCGTGCAGGTTGCTCACGTAACCGAGGCCGGCATCGAGACTGCCATACAGCGTGATACTGCCCTGCGCGAAAGCGGCCGGGGAAACGACGAGCGCAGCCAGGCCCGCGACGCGCGTCGCGTGGAAAGCGAGTTTGCTTTTCATGACGTATGGGTGAAGCGTGGGAAGGAAACTGCGAGGGTCCGTCAGGCCGAAATCAGGTGGCCCGGGTTGTCTCCACCGGCGCGAGGCGCCACGCGCCGAACACCAGATTGACGACGATGGCCGTCAACGTGCCGGCCGCCATGCCGTTGCCCAGCACGATCTGCAGCGAGGCGGGGAACGACGCATAGACGTTGGGCACCAGTACCGGGATCAGCCCGGCCACGAGCGCCGCCGCCAGCGTGTATTGATTGCCGCGAGCATGCAGGTCGACCGTGCCGAGCAGATTGATGCCCATCACGCCGATCATCGCGAACACGATCAGCGCGGTGCCGCCGACGACCGGCGCGGGGATCGCGTACGCGAAACGCCCGAGCGGCGCGAACAGCGCGATCAGCAGCAGGATCGCGCCCGCCGTCGCGGTGACGTAGCGAGAGCGCACGCCGGTGGTCTGCACGACGCCGATATTCTCGGCACTGGTGATGATGAGCGAAGTGCCGAGCAGCGAGCCGATCAATGACGCGAGCGCGTCGCCGCGAATCGTCCGCGGCACGTCGCGGCGCATATCGATCTTCCTGCCGGTGATTTCGCCGACGGCCACGGTTTGCCCGGTCGCTTCGGCCATCGAGATCACGCAGAAAATCAGCATGGGCAACGCGGCCAGCACGTCGAAGCGCGGCATGCCGAACGGCAGCAGACCGGGCAGCGTGAAGAGCGGACCGCTCCACAAGCCGCCTGCCGACATCAACCCCATCGCCCAGCCGGTGAAGGTGCCGGCCACGAGCCCGAGCAGCACCGCAAGCCTGCCCGCGGTGCCCTTGAACAGACGCGCCACCGCGAGCGTGGCCACGATCGTGATGAGTGCCAGGCCGAGCGACTGTGGGCGTGCGAAGCCCGGCGTGCCCGGTTGCCCGACCACAATGCCGGCGTAGATCCTGATCAGGTTCACCGACACGAGCAGCAGCATCGCGCCAACCACCACGCGCGGAAAAAGCCGCAGGCATCGGGCGAAGACCGGCAGCACGATCCAGTAGAACAGGCTCGCGAGGATCGCGGCGCCGGCGGCCGTGCGCAAGTCCGTCTGCGTTGCGGTCACGGCGAACAGCATGGCGGGCGCTCCGCCGGGCACCATCACGAACGGCAGCCGCGCGCCCACTGCGCCCGCGCCGAGCGACTGCAGCAGCGTGCCCACGCCGCACACGAAAAAGGTCCCGCCGATCAGATGCACGGTCGTGTCCGACGGCAGCGACAACATGTGCGACACCAGAAAGACCGCGGTGACCGGCGAAGCGGCCATCGACAGGACGTGTTGCAATCCGAACAGCACCAGTTGCCACGCGGGCAGGCGCGCATCGACGCTGTGAATGGCGGGGTTTGAATTCACGTTTCCCTCGGAGTTCGAAGCACGATGATGCGCCTGGCTCACGCGTGCAACCACGGCAATTGCTCGCGGCGGTAACGCAGTGTCTGGAACACGCTGTTCAGCTGACCCGGACCGGTTCGGCGCGCCGCCTCGTCGGGGTATTCGCCGAACCACGGAATCACGTATTCCCACACCACTTCGCCCGCCGGCGTCACTTCGAACAGGCGCCCGCTGGCCGATTCCGTGATGTGGGTGTTGCCGTTCGGGAGGCGCTGCGCGTTGCCCATGAACGCGCTGTAGAACATGTTCACCATGTCGTCCGCGTACGACCACACCACCTCGCGGCTCGCCGGGTCGATCTCCAGCACGCGCGAGAACGCCACATGCGCGCCGGTGCGGAAGTTGCCGTTGTCGAAGGTGAGGATGTTGCCGTTGGCGAGCGCGACGGGCGCATGCTGATGCGATACCAGGCTCGGCGGGATATGCATGGTCACGCCGCCCGTCTGCCTGTCGACCGCGATAATGCCCGACGTGGTGCGCAAGCTCATCAGCACCTCGCCCCTGGCGTTGACGCCGAGTCCGTTCACCAGCGGCCAGTGATAACGGCCGAAGCCTGGCGCAATCGGAAAGTCCTCGGGGTTCAGATGTTCCCAGGCCTTCCATTCCCACACCAGTTCGCCGGCGCGATTCACCTCGCGGATCACGTCGCCGTACATCACCTCGCCGGGTGCGTGCGCCGTGCCGCCGGGCACGCGCTCCGCGAAGCCCGACGGCACCGCCGAGCAGGCGGCGTACAGCAGGTTGCCGTTCGGCAGCCACTGCGCGTCGTGATGATGAGCGGTGTCCTGGTAGCGCCAGACCACCTCGCCTTGCGGCGTGACTTCGTAGAAGTCGCCGCCATGCCACATCGACCACGATGCGTAGCGGTCTTCCGAGTCCACATGACTGCCGTTGTAGCCAAGATTGCCGTTCGGCAGGATCACCGCATGGCGGCCGGGGCGCACCGGCATCTGCCACTGGTGAACGACCTCGCCCCCGATGTCGACGAGGTACACGCGGCCACCCGCCGTTTGCGGCGCGATCAGCGTGTAGCCGCCGGCGCACAGGTCCGGGTCGTGAGCAATCAGGCCGACGCCGCGGCGCCGCTGGGTGACTTGATCGACTTTGGTGGTCACATTTCGCTCCGTTAAGATGACGGAGCAGAATCTAGGCTATTCGTGGTGTCAGGAAAATATGATTGTTCTATACGGGCCGTATGGAAAAACCATACGGCAAATTCATGCGTCCAATATCGCAGACGTTCCGGTGTTTCGACGAGGTGGTCAGGCGCGGTTCGATCCGCAAGGCGGCCGAAGCGCTGCACCTGACCGCCGCCGCGGTGCATCAGCAGATCCTCAATCTGGAAGAGCAGGTCGGCTCGCCGCTGTTCGACCGCTTGCCGCGCGGCATGCAACTGACCACGGCGGGCGAGATCATCATTGCCGCGGTGCGGCGCAGCCAGCGCGATTTCGACAATGCGATGACGCAGGTCGAGGATCTGCGCTCGCTGCGTCGTGGACACGTGAATCTCGCGGTGTCGCCCTCGTCGGCGGAACAGCTGGTGCCGGACGCGATCCAGGCCGCGATGAAGCGCTATCCGGGGGTGACCTATAGCGTGCGATCGGGCAATGGCGAGAGCATCCTGAAGTGGGTCGAGACAGGCGAGGCGGATATCGGCTACGGCCTGCGCCGCAAGCCGCCGCTCGGCGTCGTGGAAGTGCGCGCGTTCGCGCAGCATCTCGGGCTCGTCACGCCCCCGGGACATCCGCTCACGACGCTGCAGCGACGTCCGCGTTTGCGCGAGTGCCTCGACTATCCGCTCATTCTGATGACGCCGGATACCGAATTGCGCTTGATGGTGGACCAGATCGATCACCGGGAGCGCCGCAAGGCGCGTCCGCTGGTGGAGACCAGTTCGGTTTCGATGGTGCGCCGGCTCGTGGCGGACGGCGTGGGCATCGGCTTTCTGATCGCGGAGAACGTCGCGGAAGATGTCGCCCGGCGCAAGCTCGCGTGGACACCGCTCGCCGACACGGGCGCCCAGTCGTTCAGTTGCCTGTATCAACGCTCGGATCTGACGACCACGGTCGCGATGAGCATGTTCCTGCAGTTTCTCGGCCAGGCGATCGAGACCATCAACGATCACTTTCACGCCGCGACGCAACCGGCCCGCAAGCGCGGCACCCGGGCCACCTGAATCCTTGGCGCGCCGGGGCCCGCGCGCTGCGCCGCGGCGGCGTCCTGGTGCCGCTACGTTTGCCTTCCTGCCCCGGCGTGCTGTCGCCGGGGTCCTCGTGCTCGTCGGAATTGCCTTGCCCGGTGCGGGGCGGGTCCGTGGGCATGATGCGTCTCCTCATGGGGTGGGGGGCCATGGAAATGGGCATGCCGCGTGCCAGCCTTCCGACCTCGGCGCGGTCCACCGCACCCGGCCGTCGCGTCGAAACAATCTGTTACAAACTGCCGTTTTCGGCCCTCTTGAAGGGCGCGCCGGCCGACTCTATTTCGCTTTCCGCCAGACACTGGCTCGGCTGCGCCGCGGCGCATCGCTCCCGGTACGCAGCCGGATTCCCTTATTGGTGATCCTTTCATCGCTCAGGAGATGGAAATGCAGATTCGTCCCCTCTACGACCGGGTTATCGTCAAGCGAATCGAAGCTCAACGGACGACGGCCTCGGGCATCGTGATTCCCGATTCGGCGACGGAAAAGCCCGAACAGGGCGAAGTCGTCGCGGTGGGCAGCGGCCGGCTGCTGCAGGATGGCGCGCTTCGTGCGCTCCAGTTGAAGGTCGGTGACCAGGTGCTGTTCGGCAAATACGCGGGCCAGACCGTCAAGATCGATGGCGAGGAACTGCTCGTCATGCGCGAGGAGGACGTGATGGGCGTCCTCGAGACCGGCGCGGGCGCCGCCCGCAAGGCCGCCTGAACCTTCGACCGGTCGCGGGCGGCCGCCCGGTCGCCCGCGACGCGTCGAGTCAACGACTTCACCGGAGCAGCAACATGAGTGCAAAAGACGTCAAATTTCACGACGGCGCCCGTGCCCGCATCGTCAAGGGCGTGAACGTGCTGGCCGATGCCGTGAAGGTCACGCTCGGCCCGAAGGGCCGCAACGTGCTGATCGAGCGAAGCTTCGGCGCGCCGACCATCACGAAGGACGGCGTGTCGGTCGCCAAGGAAATCGAGCTGAAGGACCGCTTCGAAAACATGGGCGCGCAGGTGGTGAAACAGGTTGCGTCGAAAACCGCCGACGTGGCGGGGGACGGTACCACCACGGCAACGGTGCTGGCGCAGGCGATCGTGCAGGAAGGCATGAAGCACGTCGCCGCCGGGATCAATCCGATGGACCTGAAGCGCGGCATCGACAAGGCGGTGGCCGCCGTGCTCGACGAACTGCGCAAGCTGTCCAGGCCGATTTCCACGAACCGGGAGATCGCGCAGGTCGGCTCGATCTCGGCGAACTCCGACGAGGCGATCGGCAAGATCATCGCCGAGGCCATGGAGAAGGTGGGCAAGGAAGGCGTGATAACGGTCGAGGACGGCAAGTCGCTCGAGAACGAACTGAACGTGGTCGAGGGCATGCAGTTCGACCGCGGCTACCTGAGCCCCTACTTCATCAACGATCCCGCCAAGCAGGCCGCGTATCTCGACGACGCATTGATCCTGCTGCACGACGGCAAGATCTCGAGCGTCCGGGACCTGCTGCCGGTGCTCGAGGCAGGCTCCAAGGCCGGCAAGCCCCTGCTGATCGTCGCGGAGGACGTCGACGGCGAAGCGCTGGCCACGCTGGTGGTCAACGCGATGCGCGGCATCCTCAAGGTGGCCGCCGTGAAGGCGCCCGGTTTCGGCGATCGCCGCAAGGCCATGCTCGAGGACATCGCGATCCTCACCGGCGCGACCGTCATCTCCGAGGAAACCGGCAAGCAGTTGCAGAAGGCCACGCTCGAAGACCTGGGCCGCGCCAGGCGCGTCGAAGTGCGCAAGGAAGACACGATCATCATCGACGGCGCGGGCGAGCAGAAACGCATCCAGGAGCGCGTGCAGTCGATCCGCAGGCAACTGGAAGACACGACGAGCGACTACGATCGCGAGAAACTGCAGGAGCGCGTGGCGAAGCTCGCCGGTGGCGTGGCCGTCATCAAGGTGGGCGCGGCGACCGAGGTCGAGATGAAGGAGAAGAAGGACCGCGTCGACGACGCGCTGCACGCCACGCGCGCGGCCGTCGAGGAGGGCATCGTGCCGGGCGGGGGCGTCGCGCTCGTGCGCGCGCGTTCGGCGTTGGCGAGCCTCAAGGGCGCGAACGGCGATCAGGACGCCGGCATCCGGATCGTGCTGCGTGCGCTCGAGGCGCCCATGCGCGTGATCGCCTCGAACGCCGGCGACGAGCCGTCGGTGGTCATCGCGAAGGTGCTCGAAGGCAGCGGCAATTTCGGCTATGACGCGGCCACCGGCGAATACGGCGACCTTGTCGAGGCGGGGGTGGTCGATCCCACCAAGGTCACGCGCACGGCACTGCAGAACGCCGCATCGATTGCCGGCCTGATCCTGACGACCGATGCAACCGTGGCCGAGGCGCCGAAAGACGAGAAGCCGGCGCCGGCTTCCGCTCCCGCACCGGAGTTCGACTACTGACCCGGCAGTGTTGTCCGCATGCGCCGGCCGGCAGCGCGGCCGGCGCGATCCGTTCGGCGCCGCATGCCTGTTGCGTTGCGCGGGGCCGCCTTTCGTGCAGGAACGGTCATGAAACTGACGCTCCATATTGATTCGAAGCCGCTGGAAGTCGAGATCGACGACGTCGTGGCGGGGCTGCTGGCCGCGCGCCTCGACCTTCCCGCCGGTGGAGACAACCAGGACGCCCTCGCCCGTTATCTCGGCGAGAAGGGCGCGCCCTGGACGCTCGACGAGGAGCACATGCGCAGGCGCATCCTGCGCAGGCTCATTCTGGACATCGCCGACCCGGCGCTGGTGATTCGCCATCTGATGGCCGACGAGTGAACCGGGCAGGCCGGGCCGGGCGGGAAGTCCGGCATGGCAGGCCGCCGGCCGGCCGGGGGCGTCGGGGCACGGTGGCCATGATCCCGCCCGCCAGTCCGGCTGACGGCACAGCGGGCGTCGGTGGCATCCGCCCGACAGTCGGCAATCCGGACGAGATCAACGCCAGCCCGACATCCGCCTTGTCGTGGACGGCGCTCGTCCATGCCGGATCATACTGGGCCGATGCCAGGATGCCGACCACGCCCGCGTCGGCACCCGCCACGGTGGTTTGCATGCTCGCGCGCTGGCGCGCGCCCGTCCGGGCCGGCAGCGCACCGACCGGTACGGGGAAGGCCCGCGGGAAATGGCGCCCGGCCTGGCGCCCGGCGGCGTCGAGCCGCCGATCCGGCCATGCGGCGGGCCGGGCGCGCGCGTCGCCCCGCCTTAGAACCGATGCATCATCCCCAGCCGCACCACGGTCTGGTTCACGCCCGACGAAGCCCCCGCCGACGCGTCGATGATCTGCGCATCGTCGAAGCTGGTACCGGTATGCGCGCTGACCGCGTGCTGATACGCCGTCTGGATGTACAGCGAGGTGCGCTTGCTGAGGTCGTAGTCGAGCATCAGCGCGAGCTGGTGGTACTTCGGCGTGTAATCACCCTGCTGCGAATGCAGGTGCGCGATCGTGAACGTGTAAGACGCGCCGAGCCAGAACGCCGAGTTGAAGTAGTACTGCGAATTGAACTCGATGTTGTCGAACTTCCAGGCGTTCCAGGCCGCGCCGTTCGACGGCGTGCTGTTGGCGAGCCAGACGTTGCTGGTGGGGTTGTAGACGTCGACGTGCGAATACGAGGCCGCCACCTGCACCTTCGTGAAGCGGTAGGACACCGCCGCGCCGATGTTCTGCTCCGACGTGCCGTCGAACAGGTCGCCCGCCGTGACCGCGCCGCCCGCCGTCGAGCCCTGGTTGTTCATGCGCAGGTACGAGGCCGCCGCCGTCAGGCCGCCGTTCTGGTAGTTGACCGTCGCGCCCCACAGGCGGTTGTTCGAGAAGCCGGTCTGGTTCGAGAAGCCGTACATCGCCTCGACGGTCAGCCCGTTCCAGGTCGGGCTCACGTACTTGACCGAGTTGTTGACGCGGAAATCCCAGTCCTCGTTGTTGTTGTCGAACGGCACGGTGGCGATGTCGCCGGCCCAGTTGCCGGCGGCGGTCAGCGACGCGAAGCCGAGCGAATCGACGGTGATGTCGTACTGACGGCCCAGCGTGACGGTGCCGTAGCGGTCGCTCGCGAGCCCCACGTAGGCCTGCCGGCCGAATTCGCTGCCGTCCTGGCCGAGCTTGCCGTTGTTGATGTTGAAGCCGTTCTCGAGCAGGAACACGGCATGGTTGCCGCCGCCCAGGTCCTCGTTGCCCTTCAGGCCCCAGCGGCTGCCCGCCGTGTCGCCGCTCGAGAGCTGGTAGGCGGAGTGGCCGCCGGCGTTGCTCGTGAAGTTCAGGCCTTCGTCGATCAGGCCATAGAGCGTGACGCTCGATTGCGCGTGCGCGGCGCCGGCGAACAGCGCGGTAACGGCGGTGACGATGCCGAGCGCGGTGTGCTGGAGCGATGTGGTCTTCATGTTTTTCCCTTCCTGAAGGTGATCGTTATGGGGCCGTCACGCGACGGATGACGGAGTGTAGGTAGCGGGAAAAACGTGTCGGGAGGGAACCGTGAAATTCAGAGTTCCGGTCTTTGCAAGAGCACGCGGCACGCCCGGTGGCGCGCAATTCGAGGGAAACGGGAAACGGCCGGCGCGATTGTTTCGTTGTATTTATGTTTCGCGGCCCTTGACGGCCGGATTTTTCTTCGCGGGGGAGGCGGGCGGCGGCTCTCGCAGCCGCAGGAAAGGGCGGGGCGGCACGCGAGCCGCCCGTCGGGAAGCCGCCCGCGAGCGGGGCGGCGCGTCCCTCAGCGCACCAGCTGGCGCACGCCGAGCGCGATGATCACGCCGCCGCAGGCGCGATCGATCCAGGCCTTGCCGCGCCGGTAGGCGCCGGCCACGTCCGGGTGCGAGAGCACCAGCGCGACGCAGCCGTACCACGACGACGACACCACCAGCACCACCGACAGCATCACGCCGAAGGTCGGCCACGCAACGTGCGCGGGCGTGGCCGAGGCGAACACGGCCGCGAAGAACGCGATCGACTTCGGGTTGGCGATGTTGGTGGCCACGCCCTGCACGTAGGCGCGGCGGTGGCTGGTATCGGTGGCGCTGGCGGCCAGCGGGTCCACGGCGGGCGCGGCCGTGGCCTTGACGATCAGGCGCGAGCCGAACCAGATCAGGTAGCCGGCGCCGGCCACCTTCACCACCAGCGCGATCCACGGGAACGCGGTAAACACGATGCCGACGCCGAGGATCGCGCAGCTGGCCCAGAACAGGTTGACCGAGACGATCCCGCCCACCAGCGCGAGCGCGGCCGGGCGCGTGGACGAGGCGGCCTTGTGCGCGACGGCGACGAAGTTCGGCCCGGGCGCGACCACGCCGACCACGTACACGGACAACACGGCGACGATCGCGTGCCAGTCGATCAGCATGACGGCGCCTCCGTGAACGGCGCGGCGCTCATGCCACGCCGCCTTGCGGGTGCGGCCAGTCGAACGGCGTGTAGGGCAGCGCGCGCTTGTGGCGCGTCAGGTCGTAGAAGCGCAGCACGGTTTCGTAGACGTGATCGTCCACCGGCTTGCCTTCGAGGAAATCGTCGATCTGGTCGTAGGTCACGCCGTAGGCGGTCTCGTCGGGCAGCAGCGGGCGCAGCGCCTCGAGGTCGGCGGTCGGCACCTTCATCACGAGCGCTTCCGCGCCGCCGAGGTGGCGCGCCACCGCGCGCACGCGGCGCTTGGTCAGGCCGGCGAGCGGCAGGATGTCGGCGCCGCCGTCGCCGAACTTGGTGAAGAAGCCCATCACCGATTCGGCCGCGTGATCGGTGCCGATCACGATGCCGCGCCGCGCGCCGGCCACCGCGTACTGCGCGATCATCCGCTCGCGCGCCTTGACGTTGCCGTGGACGAAATCCTGCTGCGCCTCGTCGCGGAACGCCTGGCCGGCGGCCGTCACGGCGCCGAGCATCGCGTCGGCGGCGGGCTTGACGTCGATCGTCAGGTTCTCGTCGGCGGCCACGAAGGCGAGCGCGCGCTGCGCGTCTTCCTCGTCGCGCTGCACGCCGTAGGGCAGCCGCACGGCGATGAAGCGCGCGTCGTAGCCGCTCGCGCGCAGCCGCTCGACGGCCAGCTGCGCGAGGCGGCCGGCCGTCGACGAATCGACGCCGCCGCTGATGCCGAGCACGTAGGTGGCCAGGCCGGTCGAGCGCAGATAGTCGGCCAGGAAGGCGACGCGGCGCTCGGCCTCGGCGGCGGCGTCGAAGCTCGGCGCCACCAGCAGTTCGGCGGCGATCGCGCGTTGCCGCGCGGCGTAGTCAGGGCGGGTCATCTCGGGGTAGCTCCGGAACGGATCAGGTCAGATCGCGCATCATAAGCGCAAACGCGCGGCTCGGCGCGCCCGCGCCAGCGTGACCCCGGCCAGCGCCACCGCGAAGCCGGCCAGCTGCAGCGCGCCGAGCGTCTCGCCGAACAGCAGGTAGCCCTGCAGCGCGGCCAGCGGCGGCGCGAGGAACATCAGCGAGGTCGCGCGCGCGGCGCCGCCACGGCGCAGCAGCCAGACCAGCAGCACGATCGCGCTGCCCGAGAGCATTGCCACGCCCCACGCGAGCGAGAACCACAGCGTGGGCGAGGCGATCCAGCGCGTCTCGCCGAGCGCGAGCGCGAAGCCGGCCGCCACGGCCGCCGCGCCGGCGTTCTGCACGGCCACGGTGGTGCGCAGGTCGGTCCGCGCGACGGCGGTTTTCTGGTAGAGCGAGCCGGCCGTGATCGAGGCGATCGCCAGCAGCGCGACGAGCACCGTGAGCGCCGACAGCCCCGACGCCGCCGCCGGCGCGGCCAGCTTCGGCGCGAGCACCAGCGCGACGCCGGCCAGGCCGAGCGCCATGCCGGCCCAGCCGCGCGCGGGCAGCCGCTCGTCGAACAGCGGCACCGCCAGCGCGGCGGTGGCGAGCGGCTGCAGCGCGCCGAGCAGCGCCATCACGCCGGCCGGCAGGCCCTGCGCGACGGCCCAGTAGCTCGCGCCGAGATAGACACCCTGCAGCAGCGCGCCCGCCAGCAGATGGCGGCCCCACTCGCGGCCGGCGGGCCAGCGCGCGCGCGTGGCGAGCGCGATCACGCCGAACAGCAGCGCGGTGCCGCCGAAGCGGGCCAGCAGATAGAGATTGGGATCGGCGTAGGGGTGGATCGCGCGGGCGACGACGAAGCCGGTGGACCAGAGCGCGACGAACGCGGCGGCGGCGAGCAAGGCGGACATGCGGGGCGGGCCGCGACGGCGGCGGAACGGGAAAGCGCGCAGTATCTGCGCAGCGGCGCCGCGCGTCTTGTCAAAACCTGCACTCGCTCGCGGGCGGCGCGATGGCGTGTCGCCGGGGCCGGGCGCGATGGCGCCGGAGCGAGGCGCCGGCGCGGCCGGGCCGAGGTGGATGAGGCGCTGGCGAGGGCGGGCGCCGCCGGCCCATCCCGTCCCGGCCGCGTGGGACTGCCCGCTTCAGCCCAGCACGAAGGTCTCGCGCGACGCCACCGCCGCGAAGCGGCCGGCCGCCTCGTCGAGCCGCGCGGCCAGTTGCGCGTGCAGCCGGCGCGCCTCGTCGAGCGTCAGGTCGATCCAGTACGGATCACCCGCGCCGTCGTTGAGGCGGTTGGCGGAAAAGCGGATTTCGAGGGCGGTACTGGCTTCGGACATCGCGGGGGCTCCACGGCTGCGGTTGCTGACGAGCCGCGAGTGTAGCAACGGCGCGGCACGCGATTCGCGTCGGCGCGTGCAACAGACCGTTACGCGCCGCGTCGCGGGCGGACGTCTCGCGCACCTTGCCGAACGCTCACGGTCCTGTCAAGGAGCCGTACTACAATAGGCCGCCCGTGCCTTCGATGCACCCCGGATCGCTTCATGCTCGCAGAACAACGTCACCAGTACATCCTGTCCGAACTGTCCCGCTCGGGCGCCCTGTCGGTCGCCGAACTCGTGCGCACGCTCGGCGTGTCGCGCGAAACCATCCGGCGCGACCTGAACGCGCTTGCCACGCGCGGGCTGGTCGTCACCACCCACGGCGGCGCGCTGGCCGCCGACCGCCGCGAGCCGAGCCTGTCCGAACGCGAGGCCGCCAACGCCGATGCCAAGCAGTCGATCGGCCGGCGCGCGGCCGACCTGGTGCCCGACGGCGCGTCGGTGCTGCTCGATTCGGGCAGCACGACCCATGCCGTCGCGCTGGCGCTGACCGACCGCCACCGCCTCACGATCTACACCAACGACTGGCGCATCGCGTTCGCGCTCGCGCGCCGCAACGAGAACCGCGTGACGCTGCTGGGCGGCGAGCTGTCCGACGACGAGGACGCCACCTTCGGCCTCGACACGATCCAGCAGCTCGCGCAGTACCACGTCGATTTCGCGTTCGTGGGCGCCGGCGGCGTGACGCAGGACGGCGACCTGACCGACTACACGCGGATCGCCGCCGAGGTGCGCAGCCGGATGCTGGCGTCGGCCGCGACGGCCGTGGTGGTGGCCGATCATTCGAAGTTCGGTCGCGTCACGCCGGTGCGCATCAACGGCACCGAGAACACGCGCTATCTCGTCACCGACCGCATGCCCGAGAGGGCGGTGCGCCGCGCCGTGGCCTCGCGCGGGATCGAGCTGATCGTCTGCGAGGCGTGAGTCTCGTGCGCCGGAGGCGGGGCTGACCCGATCCGGCGGATGGCCCTGGCGGACTTGCCGCGCGCCTGAACCGGGTGCGCGCCGAGTCCACCGCCGATGGCGGCGGCGCCGCGAATCGCCATGCGCTTTCATGTCGACGACACGAAAACGTCACGTCCGCGTCATCCCGCTGGCAAGCGCGCCGCCGACACTGGACGCTCCACCCGAGCCGAGGAGCGAGCCGATGTCCGTCACCGTGCGCAGTTACCTGTCCCCGACCCTGGTCCTGCTGGCGTTCGACTGGCCGCCGGCGGCGAGCCGCGACGATTTCCTCGGCTTCGCGATCCGCCGCACGCCGGGCTTCCACAGTGCCGACGGCAAGACGCGCGCGGCCAGCAGCTGGCTGCCGAACCGGCTGACCTTCGACGGCCCGGTGGCCGACCCGCAGCGCGACGCGCCCACCGATCAGGCGCCGATCCAGAAGTTCATGTGGTGGGACGCGCGCATCGATCCGCCCGATCGCGGCCAGTCGTTCCGCTACGACGTGCTCCCGGTGGTCGGCCGTCCCGACTCACTGCAGGTGCTCGACGGCGAGGCCGGTCATTGCGCGCTGACGCTGCCCGATCACGTGGTGGACGGCGTGGGCACCTGGTTCAACCGCGCGGTGGTCAGCTCGCAGGCGTTCGCGCGGCAGGTGGCGGCATTCGGCATCGGCGAGCACGACACGCCCACCGCCGCGCAGGCGCTCGCGCTGCGCACCTGGCTCGCCAACGACCTGCAGCAGGTGTTCGACCTGATGCTCGCGCCGGCCACGCGCGCGGTGTCGGCCGTCTACCACCTGACCGACACGCTGTGGGCGCTGCCTGCCTTCGAGGCGTTCGGCAGGCGGCACGGCGCCGATGCGCTCGCGATCGTCTACGACTCGCACGAGACCCGACGCACCGGCAAGCCGCCGCTGCCCTCGCCGAACCAGCCGGCCGTGGACGCGCTGCAGGGCCTCGCCACGCTCGCGCCGCGCGACCGCACGCGGATCATGCACGACAAGTTCATCGTGACCGACGACCAGGCCGTCGATCCGCATCCGGCCGTGCTGCTGACCGGCTCGGCGAACTTCACGACCGAGGGCCTCACCGAGCAGGCCAACGTGCTGCACAGCTTCGACTCGGCGATCCTCGCTGGGCTCTACAACGATCGCGCCCGCGCGCTGGCCGCGAACCCGTCGATCGCCGACACCGCGAAGCTCGCGAGCGGCTGGTCGGAACCGGTGCGGGTCGGCAGCGCGAGCGTGCGCGTGGCGTTCTCGCCCGAGCCCGGCAAGCGCCGCATCGAGATCGACACGATCGTCGCGGCGATCCAGGCGGCCCGGCATTCGGTGGTGTTCTGCCTGTTCATGCCGACCGACGCGGAACTGCGCGAGGCCTGCTTCGCGGCCGGCGACGCGGGGCGCATGATGTTCGGGCTGGTGAACCGGATCAGCGTGAAGCGCGCCGGGCAGGCCGACGCGGACCGGCGCAACGGCAAGCCGATCAACACCACGCAGCTGGCGAACCTCGAGCTCTATCACCGCAGCCGCGACAACCGCGACGTGATCGACGCCGAGTACTTCTCGCCGGCCACCGTGCCGAAGGGTTTCGAACCGGAGCTGCGGCTGTTTCCGGGCGAGCCCGCGCCGTCGTATCCGCCCGTCGTGATCCACCACAAGTTCATCGTGATCGACGCGGAAGGCGAGAACCCGATCGTCTATACGGGCTCGGCGAACATGAGCGCGAATTCCGAGCACGACAACGACGAGAACCTGCTCGAGATCCGCGACCGGCGCCTGGCCGGCACCTATCTCGCCGAGTTCCTGCGGCTCTACGAGCACTATCGCGCGCGGGCGCTCGCGATCGAGGCCGCGCGCGGCGGCAAGGTCAATGCCGACGCGCATCCGGCGCTCGCGCTGCGGCCCGATTCGCGCTGGACGAAGAAGTATTTCGTGGCGGGCAGCCCCGAGGAGAAGGCGCGCGTTGCGCTGGCGACGCCGGAGCCGCGGGCCTGACGAAGCGGGAAGGCGGGAGGGCGGGAGGGCGGGAACCCGGAAGACGGGCGCGCGCGGAACGGGGCCCGGGCGCGGCGCCCCGGCCCCGTTCAGCGCGCGATGTAGCCGAGCACGCTGTCGGCGATCATGGTCCGGTGGCGCACGCGCAGACGCGGCGCCGACGGATCGCGGCCGAACGCGGCGCCGAACGTGTAGCGGTTCGACACGCGGTGGAAGCAGAACGAGCTGATCATCAGGTGCAGGTCGAACGCGTCGATGTCGGTGCGGAATTCGCCGGCCTCGGCGCCGCGCACGAGCAGTTCCTCGATCGTCTTGATGATGCTGACGTTGCGGTTCTTGAACGACTTCAGCTGTTCGAGATATTTCGCGCCGTGGATGTTCTCGATCGAGACGAGCCGCACGAAGTCGCGATGCTTGTCGTGATAGTCGAACGTGAACTCGACGAGGCGGCGCATGCCCTCGGTGGGCGTCAGCTCGCCGATGTTCAGCTCGAGCTCGAGCGTGCGGATGTCGCCGTACACCTTCTCCAGCACCGCCTCGTACAGCCCTTCCTTGCTGTCGAAGTAGTAATAGAGCATCCGCTTGGTGGTGTTGGTGCGCTCGGCGATCGCATCGACGCGCGCGCCCGCGAGGCCCATCGCGGAGAACTCCTGGGTCGCGACCTCCAGGATGTTGCGCTTGGTCTGCTCCGGGTCGTACTTGCGCCGCGACTCGTCGCGGCGGCTGCCTCGGGCCGGCGTCGCGCCGTCGGGCGCATCGGCGTTGCTACCTTGTTTCATGGGGTCGTGTCGGCGGCTGGATCGGCGCATTCTAGCATGCGGGTTCGGGGCTTCCGGGCACGCCGAAAGCGTGCCGCGCGCCACGCTGCGGGCCATGCCGAAAGCGCTGCCGGCCGGGCGCGGCGGCGGGCGATGCTCGGGATCCCGAAGGTCTTTTTGTTCTGCGCGACGGCGCCGCGCGCCGGTCGCGCCGATCCCGGGTTCGGCCCGATCGCGCCGGCTCTGGTATCGTCTGCCGACATGCAGCGCCATCCGGGCCGTCCGCGCGGCGTGCCGCGTACCCCGCGGCGCCGGCGGCCGCCCGCGCCGTCCCGCGTTGCGCGCCGGCCGCCCGATCGGCGGCGCCGCGCGGTCCTTCGCGAACCTTCATCCATGGCCAACCCATCATGACTTCCCCGCTGAATTCCGCGCCGACCGCCGCGTCATCCGTCTCCTCCCTGCTCGCCGGGCTCGGCGTCGATCTGGCCGCCCGGCGCGGCGAGGCGCTGACCGCGCGCTCGCCGCTCGACGGCGCCGTGCTGGCCACGCTCGCGGCCGACAGCGCCGCCGACGCGGCACGCAAGATCGACGCCGCCCACGCCGCGTTCCTGCGCTGGCGCACGGTACCCGCGCCGCTGCGCGGCGAACTGGTGCGCGGCTTCGGCAACGTGCTGCGCGAGCACAAGGCCGCGCTCGGCCGCCTCGTCACGCTGGAGGCCGGCAAGATCGCCTCGGAGGGGCTCGGCGAGGTGCAGGAGATGATCGACATCTGCGACTTCGCGGTCGGGCTGTCGCGCCAGCTGTACGGCCTGACCATCGCGTCCGAGCGCCCTGGCCACCGGATGATGGAGACCTGGCATCCGCTCGGCGTCTGCGGCGTGATCTCGGCGTTCAACTTCCCGGTGGCGGTGTGGTCGTGGAACGCGGCGCTCGCGCTGGTGTGCGGCGATCCGGTGGTGTGGAAGCCGTCCGAGAAGACGCCGCTCACGGCGCTGGCCTGCGATGCGCTGCTCGCCAGGGCGATCCGCGCGTTCGACGCGGCCCACCCCGGCGTGGCGCCGGCCGAACTGAACCAGCTGCTGATCGGCGGGCGCGAGCTGGGCGAGGCGCTGGCCGCGTCGCCGCGGGTGCCGCTCGTCAGCGCGACGGGCAGCGTGCGGATGGGCGTCGAGGTGGCGAAGGTGCTCGGCGCGCGGCTCGCGCGCGGCATCCTCGAACTGGGCGGCAACAACGGCATGATCGTCGCGCCGAGCGCGGACCTCGACCTGGTGGTGCGCGCCGTCACGTTCGCGGCGGTCGGCACGGCCGGCCAGCGCTGCACCACGCTGCGCCGGCTGATCGTGCAGCGCGGCGTGAGCGCGGCGCTGCTGCCGCGCCTGGAGACGGCGTTCGCGTCGGTGAAGGTCGGCGATCCGCTCGAAGCCGACACGCTGGTCGGCCCGCTGATCGACCGCGCCGCGTTCGAGGCGATGCAGGCCGCGCTGGCCGACGCGCGCGCGCAGGGCGGCACGGTGACGGGCGGCGAGCGCGTGGCGACGGGCGGCGCGGACGCGTTCTACGTGCGTCCGGCGATCGTGCGCATGCCGGCGCAGACGGCGGTGGTGACGCGCGAAACCTTCGCGCCGATCCTCTACGTGCTCGAATACGACACGCTCGACGAGGCGATCGCGCTGCACAACGGCGTGCCGCAGGGGCTCTCGTCGTCGATCTTCACCAACGACCTGCGCGAGGCCGAGCAGTTCATGTCGGCGGCCGGCAGCGACTGCGGGATCGTCAACGTCAACATCGGCACCAGCGGCGCCGAGATCGGCGGCGCGTTCGGCGGCGAGAAGGAGACGGGCGGCGGGCGCGAATCGGGCTCGGATGCCTGGAGGAACTACATGCGCCGCGCCACCAACACCATCAACTACAGCCGCGAGCTGCCGCTCGCGCAGGGCGTGAAGTTCGACGTCTGACGCGCGGCAACGGGCGCGGCACGCGGCCCGTTCGACGCCGGGCGTCGACGGAACCCACGCAGGGCGCTCAGGCGGACGCGGCCGCCGCGTGCGCGGCGTAATCGGTGTAGCCGCGCGCGCCGCCGCCGTAGAACGTCGAGCGGTCGTAGCCGCTGAGCGGCGCGCCGTGGCGCAGCCGCGCCGGCAGGTCCGGGTTCGAGATGAACAGCCGGCCGAACGCGACCAGATCGGCCGCGCGCCCGGCCACGGCCTGCTGCGCGCCGTGCGCGTCGAAGCCGCCGGCGGTGATCAGCGTGCCGGTGTACCAGCCGCGCACGTCGGCGGTCGAGACCGCGGCGGCGCTGCCGTCGGCATCCTCGTTGCCGCGGATGCGAGGCTCGATCGTGTGCAGGTAGGCGAGCCGGTAGTGGTCGAGCCGGCGCACGACGTGGCCGTAGGTGGCGAGCGGATCGCTGTCCGACATGGTCCCGTAGGTGCCGCTCGGCGAGAGCCGCACGCCCACGCGATTCGCGCCCCACTCGGCGACCACCGCGTCGAGCACATCGAACAGGAAGCGCGCGCGATTCTCGATCGGGCCGCCGTAGAGGTCGGTGCGATGGTTCGAGCCGTCGAGCAGGAACTGGTCGAGCAGGTAGCCGTTGGCCGCGTGCAGTTCGACGCCGTCGAAGCCGGCCAGCCGCGCGAGCGCCGCGCCGCGCCGGAATTCGTCGATCACGGCGGGAATCTCGTCGAGCGTGAGCGCGCGGGGCATCACCTGCTCGGCGTCGATCACCTGGCCGTCGCCGTCGAGGATCGCGGCCTGTTCATAGGCACGGATCGCCGACGGCGCCACCGGCGCGGCGCCGCCGATGTTGGCCGGATGCGCCTGGCGCCCCGCATGCCAGAGCTGCAGGAAGATGCGTCCGCCCTTCGCGTGGACGGCCGCCGTCACGCGCTGCCAGCCGCGCACCTGGGCGTGGCTGAAGATGCCGGGCGCGCCGGCGTAGGCGATGCCGAGCGGCGAGACGGCGGTGGCGTCGCTGATCAGCAGGCCGCCTTCGGTCGCGCGCTGCGCGTAGTACTCGACCATCAGGTCGCCGGGCACGTTGTGCGCGTCGGTGCGCATGCGCGTGAGCGGGGCGAGCACGACGCGATGTTCGAGCGGATAGGGGCCGACGCGGGTGGGAGTGAAAAGGGGGTTCATGGCGATGGCGTCACGAGTGGGTCAGGGATGCGCCATCATCGGCGCCGGGCCGCCCGCCCGGAAGCCGGCCCCGGGCGATAACTGCCATTCCGCGCGGGAATGGCGGCGGTGCCGCGCGGCCATCGGCGCCGCAATCGCGCGTTGCAGCGAGGCCATGAAACGCCGACACGAGCGAAACGACATCACGACGCCAGCCGCGCGAAATCGAAGCGTGCATCGACGCCATGCAATCTCGGCCGCGCGACCCGCCATGCCGCAAGAGCGGCGCGGCAGGCGCAGGCCGGCCCGGTACAATGCGCGACGAACCTGCCGCCGTGCCGCGCGGCGGCGGGCTCGCCGCGACAGCACATCACGACAAAACAGATGGAGACAGCCGACATGGCCACCGAAGACCGACTCACGACCGCTGCCGACGCCGCGCCGCCCGATGCCGGCGCGATCGCGGCGCGCCTGGACCGCCTGCCGCCGACCCGCACCGTCTGGAAGCTCGTGGTGCTGCTGAGCCTCGGCTTCTTCTTCGAACTCTACGACCTGCTTTACAGCGGTTACGTGGCGCCGGGCCTCGTGAAGGGCGGCATCCTGAGCGCGACCACGCACGGGCTGTTCGGCACCACCGGCGTGGCGAGCTTCATCGCCGCGCTGTTCGCGGGCCTGTTCATCGGCACGCTCGCCTGCGGGTTCCTCGCCGACCGCTTCGGGCGGCGCGGCGTGTTCACCTGGTCGCTGCTCTGGTACACGGCGGCCAACGTCGTGATGGCGTTCCAGGACACGGCGGGCGGCCTCAACTTCTGGCGCTTCGTGGTGGGCCTCGGGCTCGGCGTCGAGATGGTGACGATCGGCACGTACATCTCGGAGCTGGTGCCCAAGCAGATCCGCGGCCGCGCGTTCGCCTGCGAGCAGGCGGTGGGCTTCTGCGCGGTGCCGGTGGTCGCGTTCCTGGCCTACCTGCTGGTGCCGCGCGCGCCGTTCGGCCTCGACGGCTGGCGCTGGGTGGTGCTGATCGGCGCGCATGGCGCGATCTTCGTCTGGTGGATTCGCCGCGCGCTGCCGGAGAGCCCGCGCTGGCTCGCGCAGCAGGGCCGGCTCGACGAGGCGGACCGCGTGATGCGCGCGCTCGAGGCCAAGGTGGCCGCCGAATACGGCCGGCCGCTGCCGCCGCCGGGGCCGGCCGAGCCGGTGGCCGCGCGCGGCCGCTTCGCCGACATGTGGGTGGCGCCGTACCGCAAGCGCGCCGTGATGATGACGATCTTCAACGTGTTCCAGACGGTGGGCTTCTACGGCTTCGCGAACTGGGTGCCGACGCTGCTGATCAAGCAGGGCATCACGATCACCACCAGCCTGATGTATTCGAGCGTGATCGCGCTGGCCGCGCCGGTCGGGCCGCTGATCGGCCTCGCGATCGGCGACCGCTTCGAGCGCAAGAGCGTGATCGTGGCGATGGCGGGCGCGGCGATCGTCTGCGGGCTGCTGTTCAGCCGCAGCGGCTCCGCCACGCTGCTGGTGCTGCTGGGCATCGGCCTCACGCTCGCCAACAACATCATGTCGTACAGCTTCCACGCCTATCAGGCCGAGCTGTTCCCCACCGCGATCCGCGCCCGCGCGATCGGCTTCGTCTATTCATGGAGCCGCTTCTCGGCGATCTTCACGTCGTTCGTGATCGCCTCGGTGCTGAACGGCTTCGGCACGGCGGGCGTGTTCGCGTTCATCTCGGCCGCGATGCTGATCGTGATGGCGTCGATCGGGCTGATGGGGCCGCGCACGCGCGGCATCGCGCTGGAGAAGATCTCGCACTGAGGCCGGCGCGGGCGCCGCCCGCCGGGTTCTTGCGGTTGCGCTTCACCAACGACGACGCGCCCGGGGTTGCCCCCCGGGCGCGTCGTCGTTTACCGCTCGATTCCTGCCGCCGCGCGGCCGTCACCCGGGCTTCGAGCTGAGGCCCTTGAGCCCCTGGATCACCACCATCAGCGCGCGGCCGTGTTCGTCCGAGCCGTCCCAGGCATCGACGATCGCGTCACGCAGGCGCTCGTCGTAGCTGCCGCCGCGCGCGGGCGCGACAGGGACTTCCATTCCATAGAAAGTGCATAGCTTGATGAATGGGTCACTGCGCCTGAGCCGCTGCCCGCCGGACAGCCGAAGACGCGACACGGTGGGCTGGCTGATGCCGCAAAGCCTTGCTATTTCGCTGGACGAGCGCGGATCTGCCCGCAGCCGGTCGAGCAGGTCCTGAACCGAAAAATTGGCGTTCGGGGCTTCCATGTCATGCATTATAACTATACAGTAGCGATTATTGAAATGCCCCTCGCAAGATCGGGTGGCCGCACCCGAGAGAGTCGATGACACTGAAACACCTGCCCCCGACGTTTTGCTGGACCCGGATCGGCGCCGAGTCCGGCGAGGATCTTTCGACCACCGTGCTGCGCAAGGAGTGGGAGCGGCGGCTCGGCGGCGGGCGGTTCCTGTGGGGCATCGGGCAGTCGCTCGGCAGCAGCGTGCAGGTGGCGGCACACCGGGCGGGCTCGCTGATGGCGCTGTTCACGCCGCTGGCCGGCCGCGCGCGCGTGATGGAGCCCGGCCCGCGCGGCCTGCTGCTCTGGAACGCCTGGGTGGATGCGCTCGGGCAGGTGCGGCAGCTGCCGCCGTACACGTTCATCACGAGCCGCGCCACGCTGCCCTCGGGGCGGCGGCGCGAGCAGCACCACGCGCTGGTCTGCGCGTCGCCGGCGCCGCTCGGCGTCGGCACGCGCCTGCGCGTCGCGCCCGCGAACCTGCGCAGCGCCGGCACCGGCCGGCCGCTCGGCGCGGCTCAGGCGGCGGTGGTGGTCGACTGCGTCGCTCGCGCGGCGGAGCCGGGCGCGCGCAGCTATCCGGTGGCGCTCGCCGTCGAGCTCGACGCGCCCTACACGGTGCGGCTCGCGCAGCCGTCGGTGCTGAAGCTGCGCGACCTCGCTCGGATCGGCAAGGCCGCCCGCGAGGGCGATTTCGAAACCTACGTCGAGCTGGTCGAACGCCTGCGCGGGCGCTCGGCCGGCGCACAGTCGCGCGGCTTCACGCGCGATCTGTTCGACTTGCCGGCGGTCGAGCCGGTGGCCGTCTACACGGATTTCGTGAAGCGGCTGCGCGGCCGGCCGTCCCCCGAACATGCGCGCGGCTTCACGCGCGACCTGTTCGAACTTTCCGCGCCCGAGCCGGGGCCGGCGCCCGGCACGGCAGCCAACCCGCAAGGCAGCCTGCTGCCGTAGCGTCGGGCGGCGTGCTGGCCGCACGATCGACTCATGGCCCGGCTCGGAGGGCGTTCGCCGTGTCGCCGCGTGATGCGGCGCGGCGGCGAACGCGATTCTTGTCCGCGGGCGTTCCTTTCGTGAACGCCCGCCCCTGGCGTGCCGGGAGGCAGGCCCGAGGAGGAAGGTGCATGGCGAACATCGGTCATTCACGCGAGGCGCTGGCCGCCCAGCGTTTCTTCGAAGCGGCGCGCAACGTCGATCGCGCGTTTCGCGCGGTGCGCGGCGATCATGACGAGAGCGTCGATTCCGCCGGGCGCGCGGCCGCGCAGTCGCGGCTCGATCACGCGCTCGACGAGCTGGCGCGGGCACAGGAATTGTTCGATACCGCCGTCAGCGTGCGCGGCACCCGGCACTACTGAATCGGGCGCGGCGCGCCGTGCGTGACCATCCATGACAATTCCGGCGCGGCAGGTCGGTTAGACTGCGGCCGATGATTCATGCCGTCCGCGCGGCCGGCCTCCGCCACGGCGGCGCGGCCCCGGTGTTCCCCCGGTTCTTTCTTGCGTGAACCCACGATGACTGCCCCTGTCGATTTGAACGGCCTGCGTATCGGCGTCACCATCGGCCTGCACGAGCCGAACGAAAGCCTCTGGATCAACGGCATCAAGCAGAACGCGCTGTTCCTCGCGAAGCTGCTGATGAAATCGCCGCACGCGTACCGCGTGACGCTCGTCAACACCACCGACACGCCGCTCACCGACGCGCTGCCGTGGGACCGCCGCATCTTCGACACGCGCCCGTTCGTCGAGATGAAGGATTCGCTCGACGTGATGATCGAGCTGGGCGGCCAGATCGACGGCGAGCAGACGGCCTACCTGAAATCGCGCGGCGTGAAGATCGTCAGCTATTGCTGCGGCTTCGAGTACATCCACGCCACGCAGTCGATCCTGTTCGGCCGCAAGCTGTGGGACACGCTGTTCATCAACCGCGGCTACGACGAGATCTGGGCGATTCCGCAGATCGCACCGTCCTCGCTGCCGTTCCTGCAGTCGCTGCGGCGCTGCCCGGGCCGCGTGGTGCCGTTCGTCTGGGATCCGATGTTCCTGACCGAGCGCGCGCGGCCGCTGCGCGAGAACGGCGAGTACCGCCCCAACGGCCAGCCCGCCAAGCGGCTCACCGTGATGGAGCCGAACCACGACGTCGTGAAGTTCTGCCTCTATCCGATGCTGATCATCGACGAGGTGTTCCGCCGCGAGCCCGACGCGATCGCGTTCGCGCACGTCACGAACGCGGAGCACCTCGCGCATCACAGCCGCGAGTTCGTGCTGCTGATGAATTACCTCGAGATCGTGCGCGCCAGCAAGGCGAGCTTCGTCGGCCGCTACGACACGCCGGTGTTCCTGTCGGAATTCACCGACGTGGTGGTCTCGCACCAGTGGGAGAACCCGCTCAACTATTTCTATTTCGACGTGTGCTGGCAGGGCTATCCGCTGGTCCACAACGCGCATCTGGTGCCCGACATCGGCTATTACTACCCGGAGAACGACGTGCAGGCCGGCGCGAACGTGCTGGCGCGCGTGCTGCGCGAACACGATGCCGACTGGGAGCACTACACGAGCCGGCAGCGCGAGCTGCTGCGCCGCTATACGTCGAAGAATCCGGCGCTGGTGGCCGACTACGACCTGCTGATCGCGAACCTGGTCAACGGCGCGCGATGATGCGCGCGGCGGCGGGGCGTGCGGCGTGCCTCGTGCGTGCGGGCGCCCTGGCGATGCCGCGTCGGTTCCCTCCTTCTCCTCAAGCCCGCGTCTCGATCCCGCCCGCCCCGCGCCCCGCATCGCTGGCCGGCGGCGCGCCGAACAGGCGCTTGTAGTCGCGGCTGAACTGCGACTGGCTTTCGTACCCGACCTTCAGCCCGATCGCGCCGGCGCCTTCGCCGTCCGAGATCAGCATGCGGCGCGCCTCGCGCAGCCGGACCTGGGTGCGGTACTGGATCGGCGTCATCGAGGTCAGGTTCTTGAAGTGCCGATGGAACGAGGTCAGGCTCATGCCGGCCAGTTCGGCCAGCGCGTCGATGCGCATCGGCTCGGCGTAGTGCGCCTTGATCCACTCCGTGACGCGGCCGATCTTCGCGACGTGCGAGCTGTTCAGCGCGAATTGCGTCAGCGTCGGGCCGACGCCGCCGCGCAGCAGCCGGTAGTAGAGCTCGCGCACGATCAGCGGCGCGACGAAGCCGATGTCGGCCGGCGTGTCGAGCAGCCGGAGCAGGCGCGCGAACGGATCGAGCAGGTCGGCCGTCAGCGGCGCGGCGTCGAGCGCGGCCGGCGAGGCCGTGGCCACCGGCTCGGCCACCACGCGCGGCAGTACCTCGGCAAGCAGCGCGCGGTCCAGGCTCAGCGTCAGCGCCATGTGCGGGCGGCCGTCGGGCGTGGTCTCGATCTGGGTGGTGACGGGGATGTCGACGGTCACCACGAGGAAGTTGCCGGTCGTGACGCGAAACGCCAGATCGCCGAACCCCACCTGCTTGCCGCCCTGCACCACCAGCACCAGGCGCGGATTGTAGAGCGCGTGATTGGGCGGCGCGGCGCTGGCGATCCGGAACAGCGTCAGGCCGTCGATCGCGGTGGGTTGATACGGCGCCGCGCAATGCCGCTCGATCACGTCGCGCATCGCGTCGCGCAGCGCGTCGCCGTTCGGGTCGAAGGGGGCGGGCATCGACATCTCCGTTGAACTGAAAAAGGGAATGCGGCTGGCGCGCGAAGGCGCGGCCCGGGCGCCGCTCGCGCCCGCCTAGCGTAGGGCAGGCGGCAGGATCGTGCAATCGAACGGGCCGCTTCACCGAGGCCGGGCCAGAAGAATGGCAGGATCGCGCAAAACTTTGGCGGGATGTTGCTGGCCCGGGCCATCCTGCGACGCAACAATATCGGCAGGGCAGCAGCGGCCGCCACGCGGCCCGGCTGTCGAACCGATTTCTCCCGAGGAGTGACGATGAAGAAAGAGCGAGTCTGGTTTATCACGGGATGTTCGACCGGCTTCGGCCACGAACTGGCGCGGCTGGTGCTGGAGCAGGGCGACCGCGCGGTGCTGACGGCGCGCGACCCGGCCAAGCTGGCGGCGCTCGTGGCGCCGCACGCGGGCCGCGCGCTCGCGCTGCCGCTCGACGTGACCGACGAGGCGATGATCCGCAAGGCGGTCGCCGATGCCGAGGCGCATTTCGGCCGCATCGATGTGCTCGTCAACAACGCCGGCTACGGCTATTTCTCGGCGATCGAGGAAGGCGAGGACGAGGAAATCCGCCGCCAGTTCGAGACCAACGTGTTCGGGCTGTTCTCGCTGACGCGCCACGTGCTGCCCGGCATGCGGGCGCGCCGTGCGGGGCACGTGATCAACGTGTCGTCGATCGGCGGGCTGATGGCGTTCGCGGCCACGGGCTATTACCACGCGTCGAAACACGCCGTGGAGGGCTTCTCGGAGTCGCTGGCGGCCGAGGTGAAGCCGCTCGGCATCCACGTGACGATCGTCGAGCCGGGGCGCTTCCGCACCGACTGGGCGGGGCGCTCGGTGATCGAATCGAAGATCGTCATCGACGACTACGCCGAGACGGCCGGCAAGCGCCGCGAGCAGGCGCGCGCCTATTCGGGCACGCAGCCGGGCGATCCGGCGCGCGGCGCGGCGGCGATCATCCGCGTGGTGGAGGCCGATGCGCCGCCGCTGCGCCTGCTGCTCGGCTCCGATGCCTACCAGCTGCTGCAGACCAAGCTCGACTCGCTGCGCCGCGAAGTCGAGCAATGGAAGGAACTGACCTGCAGCACGGATTTCCCGAACGGCTGAGCGGGCATCGGGCCCGATACCGGGGCATCACGAACGGGCCGGCATGCGATTTCCGCATGCCGGCCCGTGCTTTTGCCGGTGCCGTCGCGCGTGATTTTTGCCGGTAGCCGGCGCGCGGCTTGCTACGCCTTCGGCTCGAACGGTTGCGGCACGCGGCCGGCCGACTGGCGGCTCAGCATCCAGCCCGGGTATTCGGGCGCCAGCGCGCTGACCGCGTCGAGCTGCTCGAGATCGTCGGCATCGAGCTTCAGGCTGGCCGCGCCGAGGTTCTGCTCGATCTGCTCGAGCCGCTTGCCGCCGACGATCACCGTCGTCACGAACGGCTTGGCGAGCAGGTAGGCGAGCGCGACGGCCGCCACGCTCGCGCCGTGCTTCCCGGCGATCGGCCGCATCGCCGCCACGCAGGCCCAGGCGCGATCCTTGTCGACCGGCGGGAAGTCGAAGGTGGCGCGGCGCCCGCCGGCATCGGTCGAGCCGGGGCCGTACTTGCCCGACAGCAGGCCGCCCGCGAGCGGCGACCACACCATCAGCCCGATCTTTTCCTCCTTCATCATCGGCACGAGTTCGCGTTCGAGGTCGCGGCCGGCGATCGAGTAATAGGCCTGCACCGTTTCGAAGCGCGCGAAACCGCGCCGCTCTGCGATGCCGAGCGCCTTCGCGATGCGCCAGGCCTGCCAGTTCGACACGCCGATGTAGCGCACCAGGCCGCGCGAGACCAGATCGTCGAGCGCGCGCAGCGTTTCGTCGATCGGCGTGACCGGGTCGTTCGCATGGACCTGGTAAAGATCGATGTAGTCGGTCTGCAGGCGTTGCAGGCTGGCCTCGACCGATGCCAGAATGTGGCCGCGCGACGAACCGCGATCGTTCGGGCCGCTGCCCATCGGCGCGAACACCTTGGTGGCGATCACCACCTCGGTGCGCGGCACCGCCAGGTTTTTCAGCGACTGGCCGAGCATCCGCTCCGATTCGCCGAACGAATAGACGTTGGCCGTATCGATGAAGTTGACGCCGGCCTCCAGGCTGCGCCGCACGATCGTGTCGGCCGTCGGCTGGTCCACGCCCGCGATGTCGCTCCAGATTCCGCCCTGTCCGGCATGGCCGAAGGTCATGGTGCCGAGACAGATCTCGGATACGAAGAGGCCGGTGTTGCCAAGTTGGTTGTAACGCATCGTGATCTCCGTCGGTGGGCCGACTGCGCCGGCCAGGAATCGCGTACTATGCGCTGCCGGCGCGATGCGATAAAGGGCGCCGGCTTGAATGGACCGTTATTTTCCGGCGGCACAATGCGGGCAGCCCGATTGCGATTGCGACGATCATGGTTTGCCGCCGCTCGCGGTTCGGCGGACGGGCGTATCATCGCCGTGTCGGTGCCGATTGCGGTCGGGCGTTGCAGTCGGGCATGCCGAAACGGCAATTGCCACATCGGCGTGTTTCACGGATCATTGCGCGATGAATGCCGAACCCGCACGGGTTCGAATCGCCGGGCGAAGCAACTTCGCTTGCCGAAGCGCGGCGCCGGAGCGGCAGCTGCAGCGAGCCTCAACGGTTTTCATTGACCGGATACGGGAATCAAGGGTTTATTCCGCTTCTCGAAAGGCATGCGCCGATGGTTTGAGCGCGTGTACGCGGCCTGCGCCGAATTCCGCGCGGCCATCGCACGCGATCCACCGATCGCCGCCGAGCCTGTTTCGCCGCGGGATTTCGCCGTTTTCAAACGCGATCCGGTTTCGAGTGTCGGGATATCGGCGGTAAAAAGCCGTGGCCTGTCCGCTGCGCCAACCCGGTAATGCCAGCCTTGCAGTGTATTGCGCCAGGCCGATTTTCAAGGCGATCGCCGTTCGAGCGCGCGCATTCATCACGATGATGCGCCGCGAGCGGCGTCGCCCAAATGAACAGAAATCCATGCCGGCCCATGCCGGCAACCAGCGCCGACCCGATCGGCTTCAAGGAAATGTGTTGGTGAAAGGTCTCATGAAGCAAGGGAAACCGAAACTTACCCGTCAGGACGCCGAGCGTCTGTTCTCCGGACTGCCGGCCGCGGGGGGCAGCAGTGCGAGCCGGCCGGTCAATCCGTTCGAAGCCAGCCCGTTCGACATGACGCGCCGCGCCGACGAAAAGGCCACGCTGTGGAAGGACAACCTCGTCACGCTGCCGATCGCGTTCGTGGTGCCGGCCGCGTATGCGTCGCTGGCCGTGCTGAGCCGGGCGATCGTGCAGGCCTGGCGCGTGAGGTGGGTGCGGGAGGCCGGCCACGAAATCGTGGCGGAATTCCCCGAGGGATGGAAGGCGGTGCGCCCCGCCTCCGGGCCGATCGAGCTTCGCGACCCGTCGAACGTGGTGCGGGCCGTCTACGGCTGGGCCGAGGACGCCGAGCTGCGGCTGCTGACGCGCTACCTGGTCGAAACCCAGTCGAACAGCTCGACCGGCATGAGCAGCCTGCTGATCCGCGATCGCGCCAGCGGGCAGATCCTCGAACGCTCGTCGATCTGGTCCTCGCTGTCGGGCGCCAGTCATCCGGACTGGGCGCGGCTTTCCGGCTGGCTCAACAGCCATTTCCCGCAGCATCAGGACCCGCTGCGCTACTGGGAAGACTGCGAGCGGAACCTGCGGGCCGCCGAGGCCTGAGCCGGCGGCGCGCTCGCCCGAGCGGCGGGCGCGGCATGGATTCGTTCCGCATGAAAACAGGGCGGGGATGCATGTGCATGCATCCGCCACACCGGATGGCGGCCGGCTAATCCGACAGTCGCCATGCCGCCTTGACGCCGGCTTCGAGCAGGTGCCGCGAGAGCGCCGGGTCGTCCACCGCGCGGGCCAGCACCAGCGAGCCCACCGCCAGCGCCACGGCGGCCAGCGCCGCATCGTGCCGGCGCGCGGCGTCGGCCGCCCCGTCGTCGGCCGCTCCGTGTTCGCCCTCCTTGTCGTTCACTGTATCTCTGTTCACCACGGCCTTGTTCCCCGCCGCGTCGTCCGCCACGAACCGCGCGCAGTCGATCAGCGAGGCCAGGTGTTCGGTGAAGACGCGCCGCACGGCCGCGTCGCCGCGGCCGATCTCGACGCCGAGCGCGGCCGCGGCGCAGCCGGTCTCGGGGTGATCGCGGTGCCGCTCGTTGAGGTAGGCGGCCATGAACGCGACCGGCCCCGGCAGCGAGGCGTGCCGGGCCATCCGTTCGCGCAGCCGTTTCGTGGTCTGGTCGAAGCCGATCGCGATCGCCGCGGCGATCAGCGTGTCCTTCGACTTGAAATGCGCGTAGAAGCCGCCGTGCGTGAGGCCCGCCGTTTCCATCAGGCTGGCCACGCCGACCGCGTCGATGCCTTCGCGGCGAAAGCGCGCCGAGGCCACCGCCTCGATGCGGGCGCGCGTTCTTGCTTTGTGCTCCGAATCGTATCGCATCGCCTCTCCGTCTTGCCGAGGCGCGCCGGCCGCGCGATCCGTCACGCGCGCGGTATTCAGCCGGCCAGCGCCTCCGTCAATTGATAGACCTCGTTGCTGAACGCCTGCAGGTCGCCCTTGCCGCTATGGCGCGCCAGCTCGCCCTGAGCCGCTTCCCAGTCGGGCAGGCAGACTTCGTAGAGCTTCTCGCCGGTGCGCGTGAGGCTCCACAGCCGCACGCGCTTGTCCTCGCGATCGGGCTGCGAGCGCACCAGCTTGCGCGCGCGCAGCGTGGCGAGCGTGCGGCTGAGCGTGGTCTGATCGAGCAGCAGGGCGTCCGACAGCGCGCGCATCGACACCGCGTCGACCCCGTACAGCGCCATCAGGATCGTGAACTGCGTGATGCGGATGCCGTGGGGCGCGAGCCGGGCGTCGTAGATCGACGTGACCGCGCGCGCGGCCTGTCGAAGGGTGCCGCAATGGCACGGCAGTTTCAGCGGGCCCAGGCTCATGGCTTGCTCTCCTCGTCGGATGGGGGGCGGAATATGTTGAACATATTCTATGACAAGGAAAATCCCGGAAAATCATGGTTTCGACCTGCCTGGTACCGGTTCGGACTGATTTTTCACGGCGCCTTCGCGGCCTCGCGAGGCGCCGCGGCGAGTGCGGTCGGCTGCGCCCCGGGCGGGCTCCAGCCGCCGCCGAGCGAGCGGAACGTCGCCACCGCCGCGCGCGCGTAGTCGGCATCGAGGCGGGCCTGCTCGCCGCGTGCCTCGAGCCACTGCTGGTTTTCGAGCAATACCTCTACCAGGCTCGCGTCGCCCTGTTCGTAGGCGTCGCGCGCGGCGCGGCGCGCCTGCGCCTCGGCCTCCACCTGGCGCGCGACTTCGGCGCGCTGCGCGCCGATCTGGGCCCAGTCGGTCACCGCGTTCTCGACGTCCTCGGCCGCGCGCAGCACGGTCTGCCGGTACGACGCGAGCGCCTCGGCATAGCGCCCCCTGGCCTGCGCCACCTCGGCGTCGACGCGCCCGAAATCGAACAGCCGCCAGCGCAGCCCCGCCAGCGCGCCGGGCTGGAACGCGGTCGACTTGAACAGCGGCCCGTCGAGCGCCTCGAAGCCGAGGATGCCCGACAGCGACACCTTGGGGTAATACTCGGCCAGCGCCTCGCCGATCCCGGCGTTGCCGGCCGCGAGCCGCCGCTCGGCGGCCACCACGTCGGGGCGGCGGCGCAGCAGCGCTTCGGGCAGGATCTCCGCGGGCAGCCCCGGCACCCCGAAATGCGCGCCCGGCGCCGCCAGCTCGGCGGAATAGGTGCCGGGCGCGGCGCCCATCAGGACGTCGAGCCGGTTGGTCTGGCGTGCGCTCTCGGCCACGAGCGGCGGGCGCTGCGCGCGCGTCCTGGCGAGCCGCGCCTCGGCCTCGGCCAGCTCGCGCCGCGTCGCCACGCCGTTGTGGACGCGGTCGCGCACCAGCGAGGCCAGCCGGCCGTCGGCCTCGACCTGCTGGTCGACGATGGCGATGCGCGCCTGCAGGCCGCGCAGCCGGAAGTACGCGTCGGCCGCCTCGGCCGCCACCGACACGCGCGAGCCCGCATGCAGCGCCTCGGCCGCCTGCGCCTCGGCGCTCGCGGCCTGCGCGCGGCGATGCAGGCCGCCCGCCAGGTCGATCTCCCAGCTCGCGCCGAGCCCGAGTTGCGTATAGCTCTGGTTGCGCTCGTAGCCGGGCAGCGCCGAGCCGATCCGGCCGAGCGGCGATTCGAGCGACTGCCGCTGGCGCGCGGCCGTGCCGCTGACGTCGAGCCGCGGCAGCATCTGCGCGCCGGCATCGGCGGCCGTCGCGCGCGCCTGCGCGACGCGTGCCTCGGCGGCGGCCAGATCGAGGTTCTGCGCGAGCACGCGATCGATCAGCCGCGTGAGCACCGGATCGTCGAAGCCGAGCCACCAGCTGTCGAGCGCGACCGGCGCGCCCGCGGGCTGCGCCTGCACGGTGTGGAGCGCGTCCTGGCTCGCATAGGCGGGCGCGAGCGGCGAGGCTACCGGGTGATAGTCCGGGCCGACCGTGCAGCCGCCCAGCGCGAGCAGGCCGGGCACGGCCAGCAGCGCGGTACACGAACGCGCGGCGCGCAGCGGCCGGCTCGGGGAGAGGAAAAGCTTACGGAACATGGTGGGCGCCTCAGTTGGCTGGCTTCGACGAATCGGGGGGCGGCGGCGGCACGACCTTGCGCATCAGCGGCACGATCAGCGTGGCGAACATGAAGCCGATCATGATGACGGTCAGCGCGTCGCCGTAGGCCATGGTCTGCGCCTCGCGAAACGCGATGTCGTGCAGCTCGCGCAGCGAGGCGGCGGCGCCCGCCTGCGCGGAGCCGAGCGCCGGGCCGAGCTGCGCCTGCAGCGTGCCGAGCATCTTCTGCATCGGCTGGTTGGCGGCGGTGAGCCGCGAGGCGATGTCGGTGAAATGCTCGTTGGTGCGGTTGTTGAGAATCGCGCCGACGATCGCGATGCCGACCGCGCCGCCCAGATTGCGCATCATGTTGAACAGGCCGCTCGCGTACTTGAGCCGTTCCGGCGGCAGGCTGCCGAGCCCGAGCGTGACGGCCGGCGCGATCGCGAACACCTGCGGGAAGCCGCGGATCAGCTGCGGCCAGAGCAGCTGCTGGTTGCCCCAGTCGTGCGTGATGAAGCGGAAGTCCCACATCGACAGTCCGAACATCGCCATGCCGAACATCATCAGCCAGCGCAGGTCGGTCTTGCGCGCGAAGATCACGTAGACCGGCACGCCCACCAGCGCGGCGATGCCGGTGGGCACCATCGCCACGCCGGTCTGCCAGGCGTCGTAGCCGCGCACGTAGCCGAGGAACAGCGGCGTCAGGTAGATCGACGAGAACGCGCCCACGCCGGTCAGGAACGACAGGATGCAGCCGATCGTGAAGTTGCGGTTGGCGAGCGCGCGCAGGTCGACGATCGGGTTGTCGACGCTCAGGCAGCGCGCGATGAACACGCTGCCGGCGCAGGCCGAGATCACGGCGCAGCGTCGGATCGTCGGATCGTCGAGCCAGTTCCAGCGCGCGCCTTCCTCCAGCACGTATTCGAGCGTGCCGAGGAACACCGCCATCAACGCGATGCCGAGATAGTCGGCGCCCTTGAGCAGCGACAGGTCGGGCCGGTCGATGTCGGCGCTCAGCGACACGCCGAACGCGACCAGCAGGCCCGGCACCAGGTTCACGTAGAACAGCCAGCGCCAGTTCAGGGTATCGGTGATGAAGCCGCCCACGATCGGCCCGAGCGCCGGCGCGAGCGAGGCGATGGTGCCGATCACGGCGGCCGCGATCACGCGCCGCTTGCCGTCGAAGTAGTGGAACGACGAGGTGAACACGGTGGGCACCATCGACGCGCCGAGCACGCCCTGGATCGCGCGGAACACGATCATGCTCTCGATGTTCCAGGCGAAGCCGCACATCAGGCTGGCGGCCGTGAAGCCGAGCGCCGAGCCGGTGAACAGGCGCCGCGTGGAGAACACGCGGGTGAGCCAGCCCGACATCGGGATCACGGTGATCTCGGCGATCAGGTAGGCGGTCTGCACCCAGCCGATCTGGTCCTGCGCCGCGCTCAGGCCGCCGCCGATCTCCTGCAGCGACGAAGCCACGATCTGGATGTCGAGCAGCGCGATGAACATGCCGACGCACATCACGGCGAACGGCCAGGCGGGCGGATGCGCGGCGGCCGGCGCGGCGCCCGCCGGCGCACCCGGCGGCGGCGCCGCGGGCGTGGCGTTGACGGGTTCGCTCATTGCGCGGCCCCGTGCGTGTCGACCGTCACGGTGGTGGACAGGCCAGGGCGCAGCACGCCGAGCACGCCGTCGGCCGCGTCGAACGCGATCCGTACCGGCACGCGCTGCACGATGCGCGTGAAGTTGCCGGTGGCGTTCTGCGGCGGGATCACGCTGAACACGGCGCCGGTGGCCGGCGCGAGCAGGTGGACGTGGCCCTGGAAGCACTGCGAGGCGCGCACGTCGGCACAGATCTTCGCGCTCTGCCCGGCGCGCATCCGCGCGAGCTGGTCCTCCTTGAAGTTGGCGTCGACCCACAGGCCGCTGGCCGCCACCACCGACATCAGCTGGGTGCCCGGCGTGACGTAGCTGCCGACGTGGATCGAGCGATTGCCGACGTAGCCGTCGATCGGCGCGCGCAACTCGGTGTAGCCGCTGTTCAGCTCGGCCGTGCGCCGCGTCGCGGCGGCCTGCAGGATGGTGGCGTCGGCGCCGGCGACCTCGCTGTCGAGCACCGCCACCTGCTGGCGGGCCTCGCGCAGCTTCGCCGTGGCCGCGTCGAGCTGGGCCTGGGCCTGCTTGAGCGCCGCGTTGGTGCGCTCCTCGCTCTGGCGCGTGCCGGCCTCGGTGTTGAGCAGGTTGCGGTAGCGCGTGGCGTCGATCCTCGCGAACGCCAGCGCGGCCGATTTCCCGGCCACTTCGGCACTGGCCTGGTCGATCAGGGTCTGCTGCAGCGCGCGGCGCGCCACCAGCTGCGCGCGCGCGGCCTGCATCGCGGCCTCGTTGGCCCTGGCCGCGTCGAGCGCCGCCGCGAAGTCGCCGGGCTGCAGGCGCAGCAGCGGCTGGCCGGCATGCACGCGCTGGTTGTCCTCCACCAGCAGCTCGGACACGTAGCCGGCCACGTGCGGGGAGATCACGGTGATGTTGCCGCCCACGTAGGCGTCGTCGGTGCTTTCGTAGAAGCGCGCGTGCAGCCACCAGTAGATCGCATAGCCCAGCAACACGACGATCAAGACGATCAGCACCAGCAGCACGGGCTTGCGCTTGCGTTTCGGTTTCGCGTCGGCGGTGGGCGGCAGCGCCGGCGCGCCCGATTGGTTGTCGCTCAAGTTGAGGTTCTCCTTCGCATTGGCATTGAGAGCCGTGGTGGCGTGGTTCGGATATCGCGGTCGCAACGATCGACACGATTCATGCCGGTTTCACATGCTCACCGTCATATGAAATACCCGCGATCCGGCACGCCCGAGGCGCGGGCGTGCCGGTCGTCGCGGGCCGGCGCGATCGCGCGCGGCGCCCGACGAAGCGCGGGGTGGCGCGGCGGCTCGCGCCGCGTGCCTTACCAGGTCCCGAGCAGCGAATCGACGCCGCGCAGCGCGTTGTTGCGGCGATACGGCAGCGCGTCGAGGTTGGTCAGGTGCAGGTTCGGCAGGCGCGTGTAGACCGTCTCCAGCGCGGCCGCGATCTCCAGCAGCGCGAGCCGCGCGCCGAGGCAGTAGTGCAGGCCGCCGCCGAACGAGAGCGGACGCACGTTCTCGCGGTCGATGTCGAGCGCGTTCGGGTTCTCGAACTTCTCCGGATCGCGGTTGCCGCCGCCGAGGAACACGCAGATCAGGTCGCCGCGCTGGATCGTCTGGCCTTCGAGTTCGACTTCCTCGAGCGCGACGCGCTGCGCGATCTGCACCGAGCTGTCGTAGCGCAGCGCCTCGGTGACCACCTTCGGCATGATCGAGAGGTCGGCCTTGACGCGCTCGCGCTGCTCGGGATGGTGCTGCAGCGCGATCAGCGTGTTGCCGATCATGTTCTCGGTGGTCTCGTGACCGGCCACGAACAGGAAGCAGAGGTTGGCGACGATCTCGTCGTCGGTCAGGCGCTGGCCGTCTTCCTCGGCCAGGATCATTTGCGAGATCAGGTCGTCGCCCGGCTCCTTGCGGCGCTCGGCCAGCACCTTGGCGAAGTAGGTTTCGAGTTCGATCGCCGACTTGCGCGATTCCTCGAGCTGCTCGGCGTTGAGCGGCGTGACGTTGAGCGCGCCGGCGGCACGGTCGGCGGCGCGCTTGAACATCGCGCCGTCCGACAGCGGCACGCCGAGGATCGTACACATGGTCTGCATCGGCAGCAGGAACGCGAAGCCGGTGACGAGGTCGCCTTGCGGCTCCTTCACGAGCTTGTCGATGAGCTGGTTCGAGATGGTGTAGGACGCCTCGCGGAACTTCTCGACCTGGCGCGCGTTGAACGACTTCATCAGCAGCGCGCGCAGGTTGGTGTGCTTGGGCGGGTTCAGGCCCGGCAGCATCGAGCGGAAGGTGCGGAACGGCGGCTGGTCGATCACGCCCTCGCCGTAGCGCGCCTTGACGGCCTCGACGATGCCCTTGCCGAAGCGGCGGTCGAGCAGCAGCTTCTCGCCGAACGCGTAGTGCGAGGTCGCGTAGAGCTTGGGTGCGAGCTTGACCAGCTGGCCCTCGGCGCGCATCGCCTCGAACACCGGATACGGATTCTTCAGGAATTCTGGAGTGGCAAGATCGCTGTATTGCATGATGGGGAGTCCTTGGTTCTAGGTAGATGGCAGCCGGGCTGCCGCGAAACGAAGGTCAGATCGAAACCATTTCGAAGTCGAGCTTCGGCACGTCGCATTCGGGGCAGCGCCAGTCTTCGGGCACGTCTTCCCAGCGCGTGCCGGCGGCGATGCCGGCCTTCGGATCGCCGCTGCGTTCGTCGTAGAGGTAACCGCAGATCAGGCACATCCAGGTGCGGTATTCGACAGTGAGTTCGGTCATCGTGGGCGTTCTCCGGATCAATGCTCCAGGGCGGCCGCCGCATCCGCGCCGGCGCCCTCCAGGCTCTGGTGCAGCTGCTTGCGCAGCTTGTGAAGGTCCTTGACGGTCAGCAGCGGCCGTTCCAGCAGCAGCGACAGGTTGTGCAGGATCCGTTCGGCCACGCGGTTTTCCCAGGCGCGGTCGAAGCGGATCTGCGAGTCGAGCCAGCGGCCCAGCCACTCGGGATCGGGCAGGCGGCTCTGCACCGTGTCGTTCGGAAACAGGCCGCGGTTCACGTGCAGGTTGGTCGGATGGATCGCCTTGGCGGCGCGGTTCGCGCTCGCCATCAGCGTGCCGATCTTGGCGAACGCGAGCCGCGCCTCGTCGCCGTGCCGCGCCAGCGCGCGCCGCATGTACTTCAGGTAGGCGGCCGCGTGGCGCGCCTCGTCGCGCGAGATCAGCTCGTAGATCTGCCGGATCACGGGCTCGGTGTGCCAGTGCGCGGCGCAGCGATACCAGTGGTTGAGGCGGATCTCGCCGCCGAAGTGCAGCGTCAGCGTTTCGAGCGCCGGCGCCGGATCGAACGGGAAGCGCACCGCGTGCAGCTCGTCCTCGGTGGGCGCGAGTTCGGGCCGGAAGCGCCGCAGGTACTCGATCAGCACCAGCGAGTGCTTCTGCTCCTCGTAGAACCAGATCGACATGAACGCGGAGAAGTCGCTGTCGTCGACGTTGTCGCGCAGGAACATCTCGGTGGCCGGCAGCGCCGCCCACTCCGTGATCGCGTTCATCTTGATCGACAGCGCCTGCTCGTCGGACAGCAGCGAGGCGTCGAAGCGCGACCAGTCCACGTCGTCCTGCATGTCCCAGCGCGCGCGCTCCAGGCTTCGGTACAGTTCGGGATAGAGCATGATGGTCGGCTCCTCAGTGCGTGCCAGGCTGAACGGGCCGGAGCGCCGCCGCCGGCTCGCCGCCGATCGCGAGGAACTGCGTGGCGCTTTCGATCACGCGCGCGTCCGACAGGATCCGCACGTGGCCGACCTTCTCGACGCGCTCGAAACGCACGTTCGGCAGTGCCGCCGCGATGTTCTCCGATTCGCAGATCGGCACGATCTTGTCGTTCGGCCCGTGCATCACGAAGATCCGCGTCTGCAGCCCGCGGCCCAGCGCGCCGATGTCCCAGTGCTGGGGCGGCACGCCGTTGCGGCGATGCAGCTCGGCGTACATCGCGTCCATCACGCTCGGCGTGAGCTGCAGGAAATCGCCCGACCAGCGGTCGATCACGGCCGGCAGCGTGCAGGGCGGCGCCAGCATCACCATGCCGTCGACGCTGGTCGGGCCGAGTTCGGCGATCGCGCCGGTCGAGGCGATGCTGCCCAGCGAGTGCGAAACGATGCCATGCACGCCGCCCAGCGATTCGATCGCGCCTTTCACGGCGTTCTTGAAGGCCGTCATGGTGGTGACGGTGCCGGGCGAGACGCCGTGCGCCGGCGCGTCGAACGCCGCGACGCGGAAGCCCGCCTTCTGCAGCTTCGGCACGAACGAGAACATGGTGGCGCTGTCGGCGCCCCAGCCGTGCACTAGCAGCACGGTGCGTTCGCCCTTGCCCCACAGATGCCCGTGCTTGACGCCCTCGACGCCGCGAATTTCGAAGCGGTGCGCGCCGAGCGGCGACATGTCCTTCGGCGGCGTCTTGCGGAACGTGCGCGTGTAGCCGAACAGGTCGGTGGCGCGGCGCGCGGCGGCCGCCGGCGAGACCGCGCCGAGCGTGCCGATATAGCCCTTCAGCACGCGCTTGCCGAACGACATCGGCGCGCTCGCGGCGCGGGCCGGCGCGGACGCGGCGGCTGCCGCCGCCGTGCCGTGCGGGAGGGATGATTCGGAGGTATTGGACATCGTCGGTCTCCTGGCAGGGTGGCCGATGGGTTCGTCAGATCGCCGTGTCGGCGCGCGGAGGGGTGGGCGCGGGCGGCGTCGCGACGGCCTCGAACGAGCGGTAGTAGCCATGCACCGGATCGTAGAGATGGCAGGCGCGAATCACCTTCCAGACCTCGCCGAGCGTGAACGGCTTCTGCCGGATCGCGCCGGGGTAGGCGCGCTTGAGCGCCTCACGCGCCTTGGGCAGGTTGTAGAACGGAATCACCGGCACCACGTGGTGGGCGGCGTGGACCGAGATGTTGTGCGTGAAGAAGTGCAGCCACTTCGGGTACTCGTAGTCGGTCGTCATCATCAGGCGGCTGCCGTTCAGGGTCCAGTGCTCGCGCGTGAGGAACGGGATGTCGTCCGAGATGTGATGCATCATCGTGGTGGTGCTGAACCACGCGTGGATGCCGAGCCAGGGGCCGAGGAAGTAGATCAGGAAGCCCTGCCAGCCGGTGAAGTAGATCAGCGTGGGCAGATAGATCGCCGCGAACAGCACGGTGATGATCACCGAGCGGCGCACGTCGTTGCGGGCCTCGAGCTTCGGGAACATGCTCGGCTTGAAGCCCGAGTGGCGCTGGTAGTTCACGGTGCCGAGCCAGAACAGCCAGCTGCGCGTGCTGCGATAGACGAACTTCTCCCACAGGCCCATGCGGCGGTACTGCTCCGGCAGCACGGGGCGCCAGTCGGTATCCATCTCCAGGCTGTTGGTGTTGGCGTGATGCAGGTTGTGCATGTGGCGCCAGCCATGAAACGGGTAGAGCAGCGGGAACAGCGCGATCTGGCCGAGCGCGAAGTTGAAGCGCCGGCTCCTCGAGAACGAGTTGTGCCCGCAGTCGTGCGCGATGCAGAACAGCCCCCAGCCGCCCAGGCCGGCCAGCAGCCAGAGCGGGATCCAGAGCGACCAGTGCGGCGCGTAATGGACGCCGACCACGGCGCCCACGTACAGCGCGGTGCTCGCGAAGAAGCCGAGCAGGCCGCGCGCGAGGCGCGGTTCGTAAAGCTCGCGCGGAATCGCGTCGGCCAGCCGTTCGCCCTCGATCGACTTCAGCGACTGGACGTACTCGCGAAAGCCCGGGGTTTGCTGCTGCGGTAGTTGAATCGTTGCCATCGGTTCGCTCCTTGGTGGCGTGGCGCTCAGGCCTTGATCTCGCCGGCGGCGAGTTCGGTGGCGAGGTAGCTCGCCAGGTCGTCGATGTTCTGGTGTTCGAACAGCAGCGCCGGCGAGAGGCGCTGTTCGAGCAGTTTCTCGAGGTCGCCGGCCACTTGCAGCGCGACCAGCGAATCGAGCCCGTAGGACTCGAAGCTGCGGGCCGAATCGATCTGCGCGACCGGCACGTTGAGCTGCCGGGCGAGCCGTTCGACCAGCCATTGGTGGATGCCGGCTTCGGTCAGCGGGGTGGACGAACGTTTTTCTTCCATGAAGCCGATCTTGTTGAACAGGCTCGACATGAACGCCATGATGTGTACTCCCACGTCAGGGTTGAAAGGGTGAAACGAAACGGTGCGGGCCGTGGCGGCGCGGGCGGCGGGGCCGCCTCAGGCGTTGCCGGACTCGCGCTTGCGGATGCGCTCGATCACCTCGCGGCTGGGCGAGCGCAGCTCCGAGACGATGCCGAGCCGGCCCAGCAGCGTCAGCATCCAGCCCGACAGGTCGGGCTCCCACCAGTTCACGCCATGCCGGTACCAGGCCGGAAACGCGTGATGGTTGTTCTGCAGGCCTTCGCCGAAGGTCAGGAAGGCCACGATCCAGTTGTTGGTGCTGTGGTCGCGCGTCTCGAACGGGCGGCTGCCGTAGCGGTGGCAGATCGAGCCCACGCACCAGGCGAACTGGTTGGCGATGAACATGCGCGCGAAGCCGCCGAACATCAGCCCGCACAGCGCGCCCATCCAGCTCGCGGTGAGCAGGCCGCCGGCCACCGTGGGGATCAGCAGGCCGAGCAGGACCCAGTAGAAATAGGTGCGGTTGAAGAACAGCAGCGTGCGGTCCTTCAGGATGTCCTGCGCGAAGTAGCTCCAGCTCGACATCTCGGGCGACATCATCCACGGCATGTGGGCGTGCCACAGCCCGCGCAGGCGCTCGCCGCGGCTGTCGCCGAGCAGGTTCGGCGAATGCGGGTCGCCCGGGCGGTCGCTGTAGGTGTGGTGGCGGCGATGCGTGGTGACCCAGAACAGGATCGGGCCTTGTGCCGCCATCGAGCCGCAGATCAGGATCAGCGCGCGGAACAGCGGCGAGGTCTTGAACGCGCGATGGGCGAGGAAGCGGTGATAGCCGATCGAGACGCCCGCCATGTGCAACACGTACATCACGCCGAACAGCCAGGCGTCGACGCGCGTGGCGTAGCCGGCCCATGCGAGCCATGCGGCCGCCAGCGTGCCGGCGAGCGGGATCGTCATCACGCCGAACGCGGTCCGCGCCTTGATGCGGGCGCCGCGTGCGTCGAGCACGCTGACGCCGCGCACCGGCTGGTCGTCGGGGATGATCGGTGCGGATGGGAGATCGAGGTGCGTCATGAAGAATTCTCCGGATGGCTTGCGAGGGCGCTCAGGACTGGGTGGCATCGGCGCGGCCGCGGGCGGGGCGCCGCACGTCCCACACCAGACCGAACACGGCCAGCAGTTCGATCAGGCCGCCCGACAGGTCGAGCTGCCAGAAACGCTGGCTGGTACGGGCCAAGGCGGGGAACGCGTGATGGTTGTTGTGCCAGCCGCCGCCCACCGCCGGCAGCGCCAGCCAGAACACGTTGCGGCTCTGGTCGCGCGTGGTGTTCGGGCGCGGCCCGAAGCTGTGCGCGAAGGAATTGATCGCCCAGGTGGCCTGGTCGACCAGGAAGATCCGCAGCAGGCCGCCCCACAGCAGGCCCATCAGCGCCGCGTAGGGCGTGCCGCCGATCAGCCAGCCGGCCAGCGTCGGCAACGCCAGGCCGAGCCCGATCCAGACGAAATAGAGGCGGTTCAGGCGCACGATCCAGCGATCGCGCAGCAGGTCCGGCGTGAACTGGCTCCAGTTCTGCCGGCGCAGCGTGAACAGCCAGCCGACGTGCGCATGCCAGATGCCGCGCAGGCGCCCGGAGAAATCCTCGCCGTGCAGGCGCGGCGAATGCGGATCGCCCTCCTGGTCGGTGAAGGCGTGGTGCATGCGATGCGTGGCGGCCCAGAACAGGATCGGGCCCTGCGCGGCCATCGAGCCGCAGATCGCGAACAGCGCCGTGACGATCGGGCCGGCCTTGAACGCCTGATGCGAGAAGAAGCGGTGCAGTCCGGCCTCGACGCCGAGCGCCGTGATCAGGTACATGACGGCGAGCAGGCCGATCTCGAGACGGCCGATGCCGTTGACGATCGCCAACGTCACGGCCGCGACCGCGCCGACGGCCGGGATGCCGACCGTGAGCCAGGCCAGGCGCCGCTCGGTGGCGCCGGTGCGGTCGGCGGTGGGCGCGGGCCGCGAGGGGGAGGTTTGGGTCTGGATGTCCATGATGTCCTTCGCGGGCTCAGGCGCGTGCGTTGGGGTAGCTGGCCAACGACTGCGCAAGCAGCGCCTGGCGCGTCGCATAGCGCTGGATCTTGCCGCTCGTCGTCAGGGGGATCGCGCCCATCGGCGCGAAGTGGATCAGGTGGGGCGCCGCGCCGAGCTGGCGCGTGACGCGCTCGACGATCGCCTCGCGCAGCAGCTGCAGCTCGCTCTCGGCCACGCGCTCGCCGCGCCGGAACTCGGCCACCACGGCGATCCGCTCGCTCTGGCCGTCGTCGATCGAGAACGCGGCCACCCCGTTCGGGCGGATGCGCGCGTCGGTTTCCTCGACCAGTAGTTCGATATCCTGAGGATAGAGATTGCGGCCCGCGTGGATGATCAGGTCCTTGATGCGGCCGGTCACGTAGAGCTCGCCGTCGCGCAGGAAGCCGAGATCGCCGGTGCGCATGTAGCGCTGCGGCGAGCCGGCCAGGCGCGCCTGGAACGTCTCCTCGCTGTGCCGCGGCTGGTTCCAGTAGCCGATGCCGATGTTCGGGCCGCCCACCCAGATCTCGCCGATGGCGCCGTCGGGCAGCGCGCGGCCGTCGGGGCCGACGATCCTGACGTCGTGGCCCGGCGCCGGCGCGCCGCACGAGGCCAGCGTGCGGGCCTGCGGATGATCGGCCGCGATCTCCTGCACCTCGCCGCGCGCCAGCGCCTCCTGATCGACCTCGACGAACGCGGGCGGCACGCCGTCCACCTTGCCCGACACGAACACGGTGGCTTCGGCCAGCCCGTAGCACGGGCCGAACGCGTCGGCACGGAAGCCGCAGGACGCGAAGCGCTCGGCGAAACGCTCGAAGGTGCGCCGGCGCACCGGTTCGGCGCCGCAATAGACCGCCTCGACCGAGGACAGGTCGAGCAGCGGCAGCACCTCGTCGCCGATCGAGTTGCAACACAGGTCGAACGCGAAGTTCGGCGCGATGGTGGTGGTGACGCGGTACTGCGAGAGCGCCGCGAGCCAGCGCAGCGGCTGCTGGACGAAGTGCCCCGGCGCCAGGATCACGGTGGGGAAGCCTTCGTAGATCGGCTGCAGGATGCCGCCCATCAGCCCCATGTCGTGGTACGGCGGCAACCAGGTGCAACCGACCCGCTCGCGCTGGCCGCCCATCCAGCGGCTCGCGCCGTGGCAGTTGCTAAGCAGGTTGCCGTGCGTGAGCATCACGCCCTTCGGGTCGGAGGTCGAGCCGGACGTGTACTGGAGCAGCGCGAGGGCACCCTGATCGAGCGCCGCCAGCGCTTCCGGTACCCCGTCCGGATTGCATGCATATGCATGCATGTCGGTTTGAAAAAGACCGTCGATTTCGGTCCAGGCCTGCTCCGGAAAGCCGTCGGGCAACAGTGCGAGCACCCGCTCGCGCAGCTTCGAGAAGCGCGCGTTGGTCAGGATCACCTCGGGCTGCGAATCGCGCGCGATCGCGCCGAGGCGGCCCAGCGCACGCGTGCCGACCGGCGGGAACGAGGGTACCGCCACCGCGCCGGCCATCCAGACCCCGAACAGCGCGGCGATGTAGTCGACGCCGGCCTCGAACAGCATCAGCACGCGCTTGCCGGCCACGTCGACCGACGCGAGATGGCGTGCGATGGCGGTGGCCTGCAGTTGCAACTCCGCATAGGTCACGGTACGGCTTTCGGTTTCACCGTCCACCAGGTGGATGAAGGCGGTCTGGTCCGGCAGCGTCGCGGCGCGCAGGCGCAGCACGTCGACCAGCGTGTCGACGGCGTGATCGGCCAGTGTCGCGCCCGCGCGGTGGCGCGAATCGGCGACGAGCGGTCCGGCGGCCGGCGGCTGAGCCGTTTGGTGCTCCGGCATTGCGAGTTCGGGATCTATCATGGGGTCGGCGTCCTTTCCATGTAACGCTTTGCATCGATTCGTGCCGCGCCGACTAATCACGGCAACGCACTGAACCGCTCCGTGCCACTGAAATCTAATTTCCAAACCAGTAAAACCAATACGGGTTCGATTTCCGAATTGCGTAGAATTACGTAGACGGAAATGGAAACGCTCGTTCTTCTTAATGAAACTCCCCGATTTGGCAATCGATTAACAAACCGGTTACCTCGGGAGTTCGTTTCGGCAGGCAAGCCTCGCCCATTCCGGCCGGCATCCGCAACGCCGGCACGGCGATGCAAAGCGCTGGCGATCCGGTGAAGGATCGTCAGCGTCATGAGCCCAGCTTTTTTTTCGTCAAGCCACAACAGCAGATGAGACAGGTACAACGGCCGCGTTCAAGCTTCTGCGCGCTATAGTGGGTATCAGGCCGCGCTCCTTGCACGAATGGATGAAGCGGACACGCGTGGTTCGCCGACACCAGCGAGCCGCATGCCCCGGTTCCCGCTCGGAACGGGTAGTTGAGCGTGTTGCTTAAGTGTTGCTACGCTCGGCTACTTAGTTTGCATGTATATGCACGAATGTTTGATCAATAGAAAAATATTGTCAAGCGCTTTGCAACCAACTTATCGATATTCCAATATCGAAAAGAAAATCGTCGCGCGCGGCGCGAAATGTTATCGGTAATCACAAAAAAGCGCCTGTCATTGCCGTGTATTAATTGGTTCATCGGGAATTGAATATCATCAGCTTTTTGGATTACGTCTGATGATTGCACCGAATGATGGGACAGTTTCCACGGTGCCGCTGTCATGGAAAAGCGCGACACGCGGCGGGCGCGTGATGGGAAAGAGGGAGAAAGATGCTTGCGCACACAACTGGATCGGGTCGTGGCGTAGTCGTGATGCGTTTGAGGGGAGGGTGCCGGGCGCGAGGTGAGTCGATGCCTGTCGCGCCCGGCAGCCAGGCCGCCCGGTGCCGGCAGGGCGCCGCATTGCGCGGCGCGTGGGTGACGCGTGGGTGGCGTATGGACGGCGCGTGGGCGCCGCCGGCGCGATGATTCGCCGGGCCGCCGTGTGTACCGTCAGTTGCCGGGAATCGTGCCCTGCGCGACGCGCGGCACGTAGCCGGTCAGGTGCCAGCGGCCGTCGCTCTCGAGCCGGAAGCTGACCTTTTCGTAGACGACCTTGCCCGAGGTCTGCGTGGTCGCGTAGTCGACGTTCGCGTAGAGGCCGTCCGGCACGTCCTTCGCGCCGCTGTAGATGATCCGCGTGACGGCGGCCCAGCCACGGCTCTTGATCGCGCCCACGGCCTCGCGCGACATCCGCGTGTCGTCCGCGAAGCGCTTCGGATCGTAGCGCTGCTTGACGAACGGCGCCGCGTCGTTCCACAGATCCTGATAGCGGCCCGCGTCGAGCAGTTGCAGCGCGTAGTCGGCGTCGCGCAGCAGTTCGTCGGCCGAGGTGCCGGAGTTGACGGGCGCCAGCGAGAGCGTCGGCGCGGCGGGGGCCGCCGGCGCCGGCGTCTGGGCTTGCGCGAGGCTCGCTGCGCCGGCGGCGACGCATGCGGCCGCGTATCGTGTCAGGGTCGATTTCATGTGGCCTCCTGGCTCGTTCGAAGGGAGTGGGAGCGGCGGCAGGGCCGCGCGTCAGCGATAGACGGCGGCGAGCGCTTCGGTGTAGGCCGCGACGTTGTCCGGGTTGTAGATGTCGACCGAGTGCAGCAGGCGGGCGGCGTGCCCGCGATAGGCATCGAGGTTCGCGTCGTGCTCGCGAAACGCGCGCAGCAGCTGCCGGCCGCCTTCCTGGCAGTCGAAGTCCGGATAGTAGTAGCCGCATTCGCCGAGATAGGGCGAGTTGTGGACGAGCGGATAGCCGCCGTATAGCAGCTCGTAATAGAGGTAGTTCTGCGCGTTCTCCCACGTATGCGAGACCACCGCGTCGCCGTATTGCGACATGAACTCGTAGATCGCGAAGCGGCCTTCGAAGCTCGCGAGGCTGTGATTGACGATGTCGAGGCTGCGCGCGAAATGCACGAAGGTGGTGTGGTCCTTCAGGTGCAGCGTGTTGCACACGCGCACGAACTCCACGAACGACGGCTGCGCGCGATAGGCTTCCTCGGCCACCAGCATCGGGATGATGCTCGTCTTCACCATGCAGATGTTCGGCTCGAACATCGCGATGCGCCAGCGCGACCGGCCCGGGCGATAGCCGAACGAGCGGCCTTCCTCGAGTGCGTCGCGCGCCTTGTCGAACAGCATCGGATGCCAGATGTGCGGAACGATCGTCACCTTCTGGCGCAGCCCCGTTTCGAGGTAGTGGCGGCACGAGTGCTCGAATTCCGGAATCGTCCAGACGCCGTCGTACCGCGCGCCCGAGAACAGGAAGCCCGACGGCTTGTCGAACATCGCGCGCTCGATGTCGATCACGTAGTCGTTGCCCACGCGCATCGTGACCACCTTGCCGCCGCGCTTGCGGAACACCGCGAGCCAGTCGGCGTTGAACAGTGCGCTCATCTCGATCAGCACGTCGCAGCGCGCCATCGCCTCGTCCATCGAGATCAGCGGCACGTTCCATTCGTCCAGCATCATCTGCGGATCGGCCGGCTCGGTGCCGCCGCCGTTCACCATCACCGCCTCGGCCACCAGCGGCGACTGCCGCAGCAGCAGCACCAGCAGCAGGCAGTTCTGGAAGATGCCGTTTTCCCACAGCGACTGGCCCGCGCCGCGCACGTAAAGCGAGACGCCCACCACGAGACGCTTGCCGCCGTTCTGGACGTCACGGACGGGGATATCGGACATGCAGGTTCTCCGCTGAAATCGGTCAGGCAAACAGGCGCTCGACGTAGGCGTCGAGGTTCGCCGGATTATCGATCGAGACACGCCGCAGCATCGCGTCCGCCTTCTCGCGGTAGCCGGCCAGATTCGCGTCGTGTTCGCGCCACGCTTCCAGCAGCACGCGGCCGCCCGTGGCCGAATCGAATTCCGGGTAGTAGTAGCCGGCGTCGCCGAGCATCGGCGAATTGTGGATCAGCGGATAGCCGCCGTAGAGCGCGTCGTAGTAGAGGTAGTTCTGCGGGTTCTCCCACTGGTGCGAGATCACCGCGTCCACGTGCTGCGAGAGGAACGACGGCACCTCCACGCGCGGCTCGAAGGTGGCCTTGTGGTGGCGCACCAGGTCGAGGCTGTTCGCGAAGTGCAGGAAGGTGCGATGGTCCTTCATGTGCATCGTGTTGACCACGTACAGGTGCTGCACCGAGGCCGGCTCCGCGCGATAGCATTCCTCGGCCACCAGCATCGGGTAATGGCAGCTCTTGACCACCGAGATGTTCGGTTCGAGGATCGCCAGCCGCCACGCGCCGCGGCCCGGCTGGTAGCCGAAGCGGATGCCTTGGCCGGCGAGCGCCGCGATGCGCCGGTCGATGAAGCGCGGCGACCAGATGTGCGGCATCGAATGGACCGGCACGCGCATCAGCGTGCGCAGTAGCGGCTTGGCCGTCTTGTCGTCCTTCGGCAGCATCCAGACTTCGTCGTAGGGGCCGCCGTTGAAGATGTGGCCCGAGGGCTGGTTGAAGATCGGCGTTTCGCAAAGGCCCGCGTAGACGTTGCCGACGAAGCACATGATCAGCTTCTTGCCGAGCGTCTTCATGTAGCGCAGCCAGTCCACCGGCAGCTGCGCGCCCATTTCGATCACCACGTCGAGCTCGTGCGAGACGTCGCGCGGATTCACCAGCGCGATGTCCAGATCGGCGAAATCGAGGCCGGCGGGGATCTGCTGCGCGTCCCCGCCGTTCAGGAAGACGATCCGGGCGATGCGTCCGGACTGTTTGAGCATCATCGCGAGGAACGCGATGTTCTGATGGATGCCGTTTTCCCAGATCGCCTGGCCGTCCCTCGCGAACAGCGAGATCCCGACGGTCAGGCGTCTGTCATTGCCATGGCGTGGCGTGGCATGAGAAGTATCGATCACCAGCTGTATCCATATCCGACACCATACGTCTTGTTTTGGCCCGAGACGCCGATGCCCAGTTTCAGAATGCCGTTGGTTGTCACGTGCGCGCTTGCGCCGAATGCCATGCCCGATTGGCCCGCGAACCGCGCGACGCCGACCGCGACGTTGATCGTCTTGCCCGGTTCGACCTGCGGCAGCATCGTCAGCGCGGTGGCTGCGGCGATCCCCTGGCGCGCCATCGTGTCCGTCTGCTGCAGGGCTTGCTGGGTCTGCGTGAGTTGCGTACCCAGCGTGTTGATCTGGCTCTGCTGGCCGGCGAACGATTGTGACATAGAAGTCGACAGCGCACTCAACTGGTTGACGTTGACCGCGTCCGTGCCTTCCGTGCCCGGCGCCACGTTGGTGACCTGGCGCTGCTGCGTCGAGCTGCCCACCGACACCACGTTCGAGCGCCCGTCGTCGGTCGAGCCCTGGCCGAGCGCGACCGAGTTCGAGCCGGCCGTGACCGCCGGCGCCTGGGCGCCCGGCTTCGACATGTCCGCCGCGTAGCCGCCCGAGCTGAGCGAGCGCGTGGTGTTGTTGTCGGCTGCGGAAGACAGCGAGGCCACCGCGGTGCTGACCGTGCCGAGCCCCGAGGACAGCGAGGCCACCGAGGTGTTGGTCGACGACAGGCTGGTGGACAGCGAGCCGAGGCCGGACGAGGTGGAGGTCGACAGCGACGCCACGCTGCTGCTCGTCGTGGAGAGGCCGGTGGACAGCGAGCCGGTGGTCGTCGAGGTCGAGGTGGACAGCGACGCCACGCTGCTGGTGGTGGCCGAGGCGCCCGTGGACAGCGAGCCGACCGCCGTCGAGGTGGACGACGACAGCGAACTCATCGCCGTGGACGTCGAGGTGGACAGCGAGGCCACCGAGCTCGACATGGAGTTTGCCGCGTTGTTGATGCTGGTGGACAGCGAGGCCACCGCCGCGTTGGTCTGGAACAGCTGGCTGCCGTTCACCGCGTCGGTGCTCGTTGCGGAGACGCGGCCCGCCGCGAGGCCCGTCAACTGGCGCTCGAGGCCCGGGCCGCCGATGTTGAACGTGCCGACCGGGTTGTTGCCCGCGAAGCTGCCGAACGTCATGCCGCCGACCGTGGCCGAACCCACCGGCGTGGCCACGGTGGCGACCGAGCCGCTGCCGATCGCGATCGAGTTGTCGATGTTGGCGACCGCGTTCGGGCCGATCGCGACGCTGTCCACCCCGGTGGCGATCGAATCGAGGCCCGCCGAATTGGTGTGGAAGTACCTGGCGCCGCTCGAGTTGATGCTGTCGAGCGCGGCGCCGACGTTGTCGACGTTCGCCGTGGTGCCGTTCGCCTTGTAGGTCGTGTAGCTCGGCGGTGTGATCGTGCCGGTGGCCGGATCGTAGGTCGCGCCGCCGCCGAGCGCGGCCGCCATGCCGTTGCCGACCTTGCCCGACGAGTTCGCGATCGAGCTGACCGAGGTGGACAGCGAGCTGACGCTGGACGACGTGGACGTGGACAGCGACGTCAGGTTGCTGTTCGTCGTCACCAGGCCGGTGGAGAGCGAGCCGGTGATGGTGGAAAGCGACGAGATGCTGCTGGTGGTAGTCGACAGGCCGGTGGAGAGCGAGGCGACGTTGCTGTTGGTGGTGGCCAGGCCGGTGGACAGGGAGCCGACGCTGGTGGAAGTCGAGGACGACAGCGAGCTGACGTTGCTGTTCGTGGTCGAGAGGCCGGTGGATAGCGAACCGACGCTACTGGTGGTGGTGCTCAGTCCGCTCGACAGCGACGCGACGTTGCTGTTGGTCGACGACAGTCCGGTGGACAGTGAGCCGACACTGCTGGTGGTGGTGCTCAGGCCACTCGAGAGCGAAGTGACGCTGCTGTTCGTGGTCGAAAGACCGGTAGACAGCGATCCAACGCTGGTCGAAGTCGAGGACGACAGGGACGAAATGTTGCTGTTCGTCGTGGACAGACCCGATGAGAGGGATCCCACGCTACTGTTGGTGGCGCTCAGTCCGCTCGACAGCGAGGAGACATTGCTGTTGGTCGAAGACAATCCAGTGGACAGTGAGCCGACACTGCTGTTGGTGGTGCTCAGTCCGGTGGACAGCGAAGACACGTTGCTATTTGTCGTGGACAGCCCGGTCGATACCGACGACGACAACGAGCCGACATTGCTGTCGGTAGTGCTGAGGCCTGACGACAACGACGACACGTTGCTGTTGGTTGTCGAGAGTCCAGTGGACAGCGAACCCGTTGCGGTGGAGAGCGACGAGACGCTGCTGTTGGTGGTGCTGAGGCCGGACGACAGCGACGACACGTTGCTGTTTGTCGAAGACAGACCCGTGGACAGCGAGCCAACGCTGCTGTTGGTCGTGCTCAATCCGCTCGACAGCGACGTGACGCTGCTATTCGTGGTCGAAAGACCGGTAGACAGCGATCCGACAGTGGTCGAAGTCGAGGACGACAGCGACGAGATATTGCTGTTCGTCGTAGACAATCCGGTCGATACCGACGACGACAACGAGCCGACGCTGCTATTGGTCGTGCTGAGGCCTGACGACAACGACGACACGTTGCTGTTCGTGGTCGAGAGGCCAGTGGATAGCGAACCGACGCTACTGTTGGTGGCGCTCAGTCCGCTCGAAAGCGACGTGACGCTGCTATTCGTGGTCGAAAGACCGGTAGATAGCGATCCGACGCTGGTCGAAGTCGAGGACGACAGAGACGAAACGTTGCTGTTCGTCGTGGACAGACCCGATGAGAGGGATCCCACGCTACTGTTGGTGGTACTCAGCCCGGTGGACAGCGAAGACACGTTGCTATTTGTCGTGGATAGCCCGGTCGATACCGACGACGACAACGAGCCGACATTGCTGTCGGTAGTGCTGAGGCCCGACGACAACGACGAAACGTTGCTGTTCGTGGACGAGAGGCCAGTGGACAGAGAACCGACGCTACTGTTGGTGGTGCTCAATCCGCTCGACAGCGACGTGACACTGCTATTCGTGGTCGAAAGACCGGTAGACAGCGATTCAACGCTGGTCGAAGTCGAGGACGACAAAGACGAGACGTTGCTATTGGTGCTTGAAAGCCCCGTAGACAATGAACCGACGCTACTGTTCGCGGTGCTGAGGCCGGACGACAGCGACGTGACATTGCTGTTGGTCGAAGACAGTCCGGTCGACAGCGAGCCAACACTGCTGTTGGTGGTACTCAAACCACTCGACAGCGAGGTGACGCTGCTACTCGTGGTCGAAAGACCGGTGGACAGAGATTCAACGCTGGTGGAAGTCGAGGACGACAGTGAACCAACGCTGCTGTTGGTGCTGCTGAGGCCAGAGGACAGCGACGAGACGTTGCTGTTTGTTGTCGAAAGCCCAGTCGACAACGATCCGACGCTGCTATTGGTCGTGCTGAGGCCTGAGGATAGCGACGACACATTGCTGTTGGTCGTCGAGAGTCCAGTCGACAGCGAATCCGTGGCGGTAGAGAGCGACGAGACGTTACTGTTGGTAGTGCTGAGGCCACTCGACAGCGAAGTGACGTTGCTGTTGGTGGTCGAGAGGCCGGTGGACAGCGAGCCGACGTTACTGTTGGTCGTACTGAGACCGGACGATAGCGACGAGACATTGCTGTTGGTCGTGGACAGGCCGGTGGACACCGACGATGACAGCGAACCGACACTGCTGTTGGTGGTGCTCAAGCCGCTCGACAGTGAAGAAACGTTGCTATTGGCCGTCGAAAGGCCGGTGGACAACGAGCCAACACTGGTCGACGTCGAAGACGACAGCGATGAGACATTGCTGTTGGCCGTCGACAATCCGGACGACACCGACGAGGATAGCGAACCGACATTGCTGTTTGTGGTCGATAGGCCCGTCGACAGGGATCCAACGCTGCTATTGGTGGTGCTCAACCCGCTCGACAACGAAGTGACGTTGCTGTTCGTGGTCGAGAGGCCGGTAGACAACGAGCCAACGCTGCTGTTGGTCGTGCTCAGCCCGCTCGACAGCGACGTAACGTTGCTGTTGGCCGTCGAAAGGCCAGTGGACAACGAGCCAACACTGGTCGATGTCGAAGACGACAACGACGAAACATTGCTGTTCGTTGTTGATAGGCCAGTAGAGAGTGAACCAACATTGCTGTTGGTGGTCGAGAGCCCTGTGGACAGCGAGCCAAGATTGCTGTTGGTGGTGCTCAGCCCGCTGGATAGCGACGAGACATTGCTGTTGGTCGTCGACAAGCCGGTGGACACCGACGAAGACAGCGAGGTGACGTTGCTGTTGGTCGTCGAGAGTCCGGTGGAAAGCGACCCGACGCTGGTCGAAGTTGACGACGACAGCGACGAGACGTTGCTATTGGTAGTGCTTAGCCCGCTGGAAAGAGACGACACATTGCTGTTGGTCGTCGACAAGCCGGTGGACACTGACGAAGACAGCGAAGTGACGTTGCTGTTTGTGGTGCTCAGACCGGACGACAGCGACGAAACATTGCTATTGGTCGTGGACAGTCCCGTCGACACGGAAGAGGACAGCGAGCCGACATTGCTATTGGTCGTGCTCAGGCCGCTCGACAATGATGTGACATTGCTGTTCGTGGTGGACAGCCCGGTGGACAGGGAGCCAACGCTGGTTGACGTCGATGACGACAGCGAAGAGACGTTGCTATTAGTCGTCGAGAGGCCGGTGGACAACGAACCGACGCTCGTAGAAGTTGATGACGACAGCGATGTGATGTTGCTATTCGCCGTGGAAAGACCGGTGGATAGCGAACCCACGCTGGTCGAGGTCGAGGACGACAGCGACGAGACGTTGCTGTTGGTGGTGCTCAACCCCGACGACAAGGACGAGACGTTGCTGTTGGTTGTCGAGAGCCCCGTCGACAGCGAGTCGACGTTGCTATTGGTTGTGCTGAGACCCGAGGACAGCGACGTGACGTTGCTATTTGTGGAACTGAGTCCACTGGACAGCGAGGCGACACTGCTGTTGGTCGTACTCAGTCCCGACGACAGCGACGAGACGTTGCTATTCGTCGTCGAAAGCCCGGAGGAAAGCGAGGCGACGCTGGTCGAAGCGGAGGACGAGAGCGACGAGACGTTGCTGTTCGTGGTCGAGAGCCCCGTGGACAGCGAACCGACGCTGGTCGAAGTCGAGGACGATAGCGACGAGACCGTGCTGTTGGTGGAACTGAGGCCGGTTGAAAGTGATCCGATACCTGTCGAGAGCGAGCCGACGCCTGTCGACAGGGAGCCAATGCTTGTCGAAAGCGAGCTGATGCCGGTCGATGCCGAGGACGACAGCGAAGTGACATTGCTGTTTGTTGTCGAAAGCCCGGTGGACAATGAACCCACGCTGGTTGAGGTCGACGAGGACAACGATGAGACGTTGCTATTGGTCGTACTCAATCCCGACGACAGCGACGAGACATTGCTGTTGGTCGTCGATAGTCCGGTCGAGAGCGATCCGACGCTGGTCGAGGTCGAGGACGACAATGACGAGACGTTGCTGTTCGTGGTCGAGAGCCCGGTGGACAGCGAACCGACGCTGGTCGAAGTCGAGGACGATAGCGACGAGACCGTGCTGTTGGTGGAACTGAGGCCGGTTGAAAGTGAGCCGATACCTGTCGAGAGTGAGCCGACGCCTGTCGACAAGGAGCCGATGCTTGTCGAGAGCGAGCTGATGCCGGTCGATGCCGAGGACGACAGCGAAGTAACATTGCTGTTTGTTGTCGAAAGCCCGCTGGACAATGAATCCACGCTGGTCGAAGTCGAGGACGACAGCGACGTGATCGTGCTGTTGGTGGAACTGAGGCCGGTCGACAGTGAACCGATGCCGGTCGACGTGGAAGACGACAACGATGTGACGTTGCTATTGGTCGTCGCGAGCCCGGTGGACAGCGATCCGACGCTGGTCGAGGTCGAGGACGAGAGCGACGAGACATTGCTGTTGGTGGTGCTCAGCCCTGACGACAAAGACGAGACATTACTGTTCGTCGTGGAAAGACCCGTGGAGAGCGAGCCCACACTAGTCGAGGTCGAAGAGGACAGCGACGAGACATTGCTGTTCGTAGTGCTGAGCCCGCTCGACAGCGACGTGACGCCAGACGACAAGGACGAAACAGAGCTAGTTGTTGATGAGAGCCCGGACGAGAGCGAAGAAACGCTGCTGTTTGTCGAGGAAAGTCCTGCCGACAGTGACGTCACGCTGCTGTTTGTGGTTGATAGTCCAGTGGACAGCGAGCCGATGCCGGTCGATGTTGATGAAGACAGCGACGCGACGTTGCTGTTCGTGCTGGCTAGGCCGGTAGACAGGGATCCGACACTTGTCGACGTCGATGTGGACAGCGACGAGACATTGCTGTTGGTCGTCGACAACCCGGTCGATACCGAAGAAGACAGCGACGTGACGTTGCTGTTGGTCGTCGAGAGTCCAGTGGAAAGCGAGCCAACGCTGGTCGAGGTCGAAGACGACAGCGACGAGACGTTGCTGTTGGTCGTCGACAGGCCAGTCGACACCGAAGAAGATAGCGAAGTGACGTTGCTGTTCGTTGTCGAGAGTCCAGTGGAAAGCGAGCCAACGCTGGTCGAAGTCGAAGAGGACAGCGACGAGATATTGCTGTTGGTCGTCGACAGGCCAGTCGACACCGAAGAAGACAGCGAAGCGACGTTGCTGTTCGTTGTCGAGAGTCCAGTGGAAAGCGAGCCAACGCTGGTCGAGGTCGAAGACGACAGCGACGAGACGTTGCTGTTGGTCGTCGACAGGCCAGTCGATACTGAAGAAGACAGCGAAGTGACGTTGCTGTTCGTGGTGGCCAGGCCAGTGGAAAGCGAGCCAACGCTGGTCGAAGTCGACGAAGACAGCGACGAGACGTTGCTATTGGTGGTGCTAAGCCCGCTGGATAGCGACGTAACGCCGGACGATAGTGACGAAATCGAACTGGTCGTCGTGGAGAGCCCTGACGACAGTGAAGACACGTTGCTGTTTGTAGTCGAAAGGCCAGTGGAGAGCGAGCCGACGCTGGTCGAAGCCGACGTTGATAGCGACGAGACGTTGCTGTTGGCGGTGCTGAGTCCGGTCGACAACGATGCGGCACTGGTGGAAAGCGAACCAATACTGGTTGATGTCGACGAGGAAAGCGATGCGACATTGCTGTTCGTTGACGAAAGTCCAGACGACAACGATGTCACGTTGCTGTTAACGGTCGACAGCCCCGTGGAAAGTGACCCGACGCTGGTTGAAGTCGAAGACGACAGCGAGCCGACGCTGCTATTCGTAGTCGACAGGCCGGACGAGAGCGAGGTCACCGAGCTGCTCGCGGTCGAGAGCCCGGTGGAGAGCGAACCCACACTGGTCGAAGTCGACGACGACAGCGAACCGACGCTGCTGTTGGTGGTCGACAGGCCGGACGAAAGCGAAGTCACCGAACTGCTCGTGGTCGACAAGCCGGTGGACAGCGACGCCACGCTGGTCGAGGTGGACGACGACAGCGAAGAGACGTTGCTATTGGTCGTGCTGAGTCCACTGGACAGCGATGCGGCGCCAGTCGACAGGGACGAAATGGAACTGCTCGTCGTGGAGATGCCGGAAGACAGCGACGCCACGTTACTGTTGGTCGTCGAGAGTCCGGTGGAGAGCGATCCCACGCTGGTTGAAGTCGACGACGACAGCGATGAGACATTACTGTTGGTGGTCGACAAGCCGCTGGAAATCGAGGTCACGCCAGTCGAAAGCGACGAAACAGTGCTGTTGGTGGTCGAAAGTCCAGTTGAGAGTGAGCCGACACTGCTGTTCGTCGTCGACAAGCCGGTCGAAATCGAACCGACGCTTGTCGAAGCCGAAGACGAGAGTGAGGAGACGTTGCTATTGGTCGTGCTGAGTCCACTGGACAGTGACGCAGCACCAGTCGACAGCGACGAAATGGAACTGCTCGTCGTGGAGATGCCGGAGGAAAGCGACGCCACGTTGCTATTGGTAGTCGACAGTCCGGTGGAAAGCGACCCGACGCTCGTCGAAGTTGACGACGAGAGTGAAGAGACATTGCTATTGGTCGTACTGAGGCCGCTCGACAACGATGTCACGCCAGACGACAGCGACGAAATGGAGCTGGTCGTCGTGGAGATGCCGGAGGAAAGCGACGCCACGTTGCTATTGGTAGTCGACAGTCCGGTGGACAGCGACCCGACGCTCGTTGAAGTCGACGACGACAGCGAACCGACGCTGCTATTGGTGGTCGACAGGCCGGACGAAAGCGAGGTCACCGAGCTGCTCGTGGTCGAAAGTCCGGTGGACAGTGATCCCACGCTGGTCGAGGTCGACGATGATAGCGAAAAGACGTTGCTATTGGTCGTGCTGAGTCCACTGGACAGCGATGCGGCGCCAGTCGACAACGACGAAATGGAACTGCTCGTCGTGGAGATGCCGGAAGACAGCGACGCCACGTTACTGTTGGTCGTCGAGAGTCCGGTGGAGAGCGAACCCACGCTGGTTGAAGTCGACGACGACAGCGAGCCGACGCTGCTGTTCGTAGTCGACAGGCCGGACGAGAGCGAGGTCACCGAACTGCTCGCGGTCGAGAGTCCGGTGGAAAGCGATCCCACACTGGTCGAAGTCGACGACGACAGCGATGAGACATTACTGTTGGTGGTCGACAAGCCACTGGAAATCGAGGTTACGCCAGTCGAAAGCGACGAAACAGTGCTGTTGGTGGTCGAAAGTCCAGTTGAGAGTGAGCCGACGCTGCTGTTCGTCGTCGACAAGCCGGTCGAAATCGAACCGACGCTGCTGTTGGTGGTCGACAGGCCGGACGAAAGCGAGGTCACCGAGCTGCTCGTGGTCGACAAGCCGGTGGACAGTGATCCCACGCTGGTCGAGGTCGACGATGATAGCGACAAGACATTGCTATTGGTCGTGCTGAGTCCACTGGACAGCGATGCGGCGCCAGTCGACAGGGACGAAATGGAACTGCTCGTCGTGGAGATGCCGGAAGACAGCGATGCCACGTTGCTGTTGGTCGTCGAGAGTCCGGTAGAGAGCGAACCCACACTGGCCGAAGTCGACGACGACAGCGATGAAACATTACTGTTGGTGGTCGACAAGCCACTGGAAATCGAGGTCACGCCAGTCGAAAGCGACGAAACAGTGCTGTTGGTGGACGACAGTCCCGACGAGAGCGAGCTTACCGAACTGCTCGCGGTTGCCAGGCCGGTGGAGAGCGAGCCGACGCTGGTCGAGGTCGATGACGATAGCGACGAGACGTTGCTATTGGTCGTCGACAGGCCACTGGAAATCGACGTTACACCAGTCGAAAGCGACGAAACGGTACTGTTGGTAGTCGACAGCCCGGTTGAAAGCGAGCCGACGCTTGTCGAAGCCGAAGACGAGAGTGAGGAGACGTTGCTATTGGTCGTGCTGAGTCCACTGGACAGCGATGCAGCACCAGTCGACAGCGACGAAATGGAACTGCTCGTCGTGGAGATGCCGGAGGAAAGCGACGCCACGTTGCTGTTGGTCGTCGACAAACCCGTGGAAAGCGAGCCAACGCTGGTCGAAGCCGATGTCGACAGCGACGAAACATTGCTGTTGGTCGTGCTGAGCCCGCTGGACAGCGACGTGGCGCCTGTCGACAGCGAAGCCACCGAACTATTGGTCGTGCTCAGCCCACTCGAAATCGAAGTCACCCCGGTCGACAGCGAAGCCACCGTACTACTGGTCGTCGACAACCCCGTAGACAACGACCCCACACTCGTCGAAGTGGAAGACGACAACGAAGCCACATTGCTGTTCGCGGTGCTCAACCCGCTCGAAATCGAAGTCACCCCCGTCGAGAGCGACGCCACCGAACTATTGGCGGTCGACAGCCCGGTGGAAATCGACGTCACGCGGCTGTTGGCGGTCGACAGGCCGCTCGAGGTGGCCGTCGACAGGCTCGTGATCGAACTCGTGGTGGTGCTCAGGCCGGTGCTGAGCTGCGAGACCGTCACGGCGTCGGTGCCGGCCGAGCCGTCGGCGACGTTGGTGATGCGGCGCAGCGTGGACGCCGAGCCGACCGATACCTCGGAGCCCGGCGCGGCCTGGTCGGTCAGGAAGCCGGTGGTGGTGGGCGCGGTGGCGGCGGTGGTGCTGCCGGCGCCGAGCGCGACGCTGTTGGCGTATTGCGCGCTGGCGTTCGGGCCGACGGCCGTTGCGAACGATGCCGAGGCCGTCGCGCCGGCGCCGGCCGCGAGCGACGAGGTTGCCGTGGCCACCGAGAAGCGCCCGATCGCGACCGAGGTGGCGCCGGACGCGGTGGCACCGCCGGTGCCCGAACTGTCGCCGCCGCCGATGGCGATGGAACTGGTGCCGGTCGCGCGCGTGTCGTTGCCGAGCGCGCTGGCGCCCAGGCCGGTCGCGCCGGAACCGGAGCCGAGCGCGACGGCGCTCGAGGCGGTGGCGAACGAATTGTGACCGAACACGGTCGAGTAGATGCCGGTGGCGGTCGCGCCGTTGCCGAGCGCCATCGAGGTCGTGCCGGTGGCCGTCGATCCGTAGCCGAGCGTGATCGAGGCGGCGCCGGTCGAGGTCGAATTCGATCCGATGGCGATCGTGCCGGTGCCGGTGGCAATCGTGTTGCTGGGCGTATACACGCCCAGCACGGCCGCGTTGCCGCCGATGGCGATCGCGGAAGTGCTGGTGGTCGCGCCACCGCCGGTCGCGTATTGCGCCTCCACCACGTTGTTGCCGGCACCCGCCACCAGCACCGCGGTCGTCACCGCCTTGGCCACTGCCGATTTATTCGGCTTGCCCTTCGCTGAATCGATTTCCGACGCGGCCACCCACGCGCCGAGAGATTCATTCCAGATCGATCGGTAGTTACGATTCATGATGGCGGTTCTCCACGGGGCCGCGCGCACGCCATGAAATCATTGGCGCTTGTCCATGATGTGCGGGGAAATCGGTCAATGGCGCAGATCTTATTGGAGGCAGCTAATATCTAATGAAAACAACTGCAAACTGAAAGTTCACAACTGCAAACCATTGTGTTGGATCGCGGTTTGGCAGGGTGTTAAATTTGTTCAACTTCTCCACCTGACGCTTGCTGGCAAGCACGCAGATACCATTGGTGCGACTTGAGAAGGCGTGCTATGTGTTGATATAAAAGGATTTTATCAGTACTTTACAAATTTGTTACATGTGAGGTGGCGCGGCGGGATTTGACAAATAGTCAATTTTCGACGTGATGGCGTGGTTGCTGGATTTGTAAAAATGATAAATACGGTTTCGTGGCTTTCCGATTAATCGTGGAATCGGAAACTATTTTATTGTCAATTTAATTAATGTGAACGGATTGCCGTAAATCGACAATTGGGGAGCGGTTGAAATGGAATTTGGTGCCTGATTCGAGGTTGGATGCAGTCGAAATTTCCGGGTAAGCCGATGCCGAAGACGGCGATATTTCCGGATGGTCGATGAAATTATCGGGAAAACCCGGCATGAATTCCCGGCGGCGCCGTCGTCCTCCGGCGGCCTTGATTCGCGGCCGGCGCCGCCGCCGGGATGCATGAAGGGGGACGATCGATATCCGCCGCCGCACGCGGGGTGCAAGGCCGCCGACGTAGGAGAGGAGCGCTCGGCGTCACGCCTTGTGGCGGTTCGGAATCAGGGTGCGGTGTCCGCGCCGGGAACCCGGCGCCGGCGTGAAGCGGGCAGCGTGCGAGGCATGCCGCGCCGCTTCGCGGTGGCGGTCACTTCCGGATGAACTTCAGCGCGAGCCGCGCCATGCGCGGCACGAACTTCGGGCGCAGCAGGCGCGGATCGTAGCCGGCCATGCGCCGTTCGTTTTCGGCGAGGCACAGCTCGATCAGGTCGCGTGGCTTCAGCGAGTTGCTCACGGTGGCGGCGGCGTTGGCCGGAAAGTTCGCGTCGTGGGCCACGCCGTCGGGGTCGATGCCGCGCGCGATGCCGATGCGATCGCGAATCAGCGTGATCCAGATGGCGGCGACGCGCAGGAAGAACCACGGCCGCTTCCACCACGGCAGGTTGCGCCAGTACCACGCGTACCAGTTCACGAAGAACAGGATGTGACGGCCTTCCTCCTGGATCACCGGCTCGAAGGTATCGACGAGTGCCTCGGGGAAGAAGCCGGACTGCTGGGCCGAGCGGAACAAGCCGAACGCGAAGAAGCTGTCGATGCACTCGCTGAAGCCGGTCAGCACCCAGGCCCATTCGGGATCGGCGGGCGGCGGGTAGGGCGGCTCTGCCGCCAGCTCGATGCCGTAGGTGGCGACCAGCTTCGACAGCACGACCTTGTGGCGCGCCTCTTCCTCGCCGTCCATGGTCAGTGCGGCGCGCAGCAGCGGATCGTCGAGGGTGGCCGCGAAGGTGGCGACGCGGATCGATGCGCGGCCTTCGGTCTGCACCGCGATGTCCCAGATCGGCAGCGAGGTGAGCCGCTTCAGTTCGGCCGCGGACAGCGGCGGCCAGTCGATGACGGCGGGCTTGTAAGGGTTGTGGGTGTCGAGCAGCATCCGGCAGAACATCTGCTTGTGGGCTTCCGAGCCCAGGCGGATCGGGCCGGCGCTGTCATGCGCCCAGTTACGCATGGCGTGGTCGGCCGCCTGCTCGTGCTGTAGCGTGTCGGACATGAGAATCGTCTTGCTGTCTGGCTTGAAATCATGATCGGCCCATTGTTGCATAGGCAGTCGATTTCGGTATTTTTCGGGCCAGGTCGATCGTTCCCGTCCGGCACGGGTTGTTCAGCTGTGGTCATCGATCCAGATGCGTCCCCAGCGCGAGGCGTAGGCGAGCGCGTGCGCTTCGTCGAAGAAGAAGTCGATCGCGTCGAACGAATAGGCGCGGGGCGGCCCGGCCGTCGTCCTCTCGATCGTCAGGTTCGCGGCGAATAGCCCGTTCGGCTGCCGGGCGGCCGCGGGCGCCATTTCGTAGCCTTTGTAGCGGATCGGACGAATCATTGCGTGTGAAGGAAAACGTGGAGTTCGCAGCGTAAGCGCGCCGGCCGCGCGGCGGAACCAATCTTTCCGGCGAAGCATATGCGCGGCGATCGGCGAATGCATATCGCGCAAGCAGGCGGCGCAAACGATGCGGCCGGCGCAATCGAGGCGGCTGCACGCGTTCGGTACGGAGGCAAGGGGATCGCGCGGGGGGGCAAGGTCGCCAGGCAGATCGGCGTGGGCCGCGAGCCGGCGCGAACGGGCGAAAGCGATGAGGCAGCCGGGCGCGAAAACCGCACCCGGCCCGGTGATTCAATGGTTCAGCGGCGGCTCAGTTCGACGCGAACTTCAGCACCGGCGCGAAGTCGCCGCCAGCGGCCACGGCGGTGGCGGCCCGGTGCGAGGCGAACGCGAGCGCGAATTCGGCCGCCTGCGCGCCGACCGTTTCCAGCTGGCCGGCCACCTTGGTGTCGGTGCAGGTGTCGGCGGTTTCGAAGCGCGTTTCGAGCGTGTTGACGGTGGCGCCGAACGGCGTGGGCCAGCCGCGCAGCGCGTGGACGATCGAGCGCAGCGAGGTCAGCACGGTGCCGGCGGCCTGCCAGCCGTAGGCCGTGACGATGCAGCCGACGGCACGGCCGTCGAGGTAGGGGCGCGGGTCGGCGCGCAGTTCCTCCAGCGTGTCGAGCGCGTTCTTGACGAGGCCGGACACGCCGCCGTGGTAGCCGGGCGTCGCGATGATCACGGCATCGGCGTCGCGCACGGCCTCGATCAGCTCGATCTGCGCGGCGCTGAGGCTGTTGTGTTCCGGCGCGTAGTGCGGCAGCGAATGCAGGAACGGGCCGTCGAACAGCCGGGTGCGTGCCCCGGCGGCCTGGGCACCGCGCAGCGCGAAGTTCAGCGCGCGCTCGGTGGACGAGGCCGCGCGGGTCGTCCCGCCGATACCGACGATGAACGGCCGGCGATGTTGGTCGAATGCAGTCAAGATGCGCTCCCGGGGATGCGGTGCCTGATCTCCAGGCTCGAACTGGCATGGTAACGAGGCCGAAGCGGGGCGGGAAACGACTTTTCGTTCTATCGATATGCCCGCCGGCGAGGCAAGCGGCGCCGGGCCGGCGCCGGCAGCCCGGCGGCCGCGGGCGCGTCGCACAGGTTGGGCCCGCCCCCCGGCCGTATCGGCGGAGCCTGTCGATGGAATCGCGTCGCGTCTTTTCGTTACGGAGGCGGGGCGCGTTCGCGCCTCGTCACCAGCCGGTGATCGATCGGTAATCCTCATGAAACAAGCGGACATGTGCGTGCGCAACGATATCGCCGGCATGCCGGCGGCCTGCTCGCGCGGCGGTGCATCGCGCCGCCCGATGCCGGTGCGACCGGGTTGCACCTCGCTTCACGCCCGGCATCGCAACGGCATCGCAACGGCATCGCAACGGCATCGAACGATCGTGCGCCGAACGCCCGCATGCCCGCATCGGCGAACGGACATGATCTTGTCGAATTGCGACTTCGCGTTTTGTGGTTTTCCGTAGCGTGGCAGCGCCGCATCACGCGTTGACGCGGCGCATGATCCGGCACCGAAAGTCGCGCCGGCCGCAAGCTTTGGCGTGATGCGCTGCCGCAACGGCCCTGCCGGCGGCGGTCGGGCCGCGCCGGTGCTGGCGGAGCAGGACAAATGCCGGTGTCGTATTTGCGCAAGCGTCTGTCGGAATTCGTCGGCCCATGGCAGTTTTTTCTGGCAACCATTGAGGCACGCTCTGATGGTGTGAGCCCCTGCTACACGAGGAGAAGGTTTCGATGGATGCCCCCAAGGTCGTAGTCGAAGGTCTGTGCAAGGTTTTTGGAAACAACCCGAAGCAGGCGCTCGACTTGCTCGCAGCCGGGTCGACGAAGGATGAGATTTTCAGGCGCACCGGCCAGGTGGTCGGCGTACACGACGTGTCGTTCGAGGTGCAGGAAGGCGAGATCTTCGTGCTGATGGGCCTGTCCGGTTCGGGCAAGTCCACGTTGATCCGCCTCGTGAACCGGCTGGTCGAGCCGACCGCCGGCAAGGTGCTGATCGACGGCCGCGACGTGGCCGCCGTGCGCCGCGCGGAGCTGACGGCGCTGCGCCGCACCGACATGAGCATGGTGTTCCAGTCGTTCGCGTTGATGCCGCAGCGCACGGTGCTGTCGAACGCCGCGTTCGGCCTGGAAGTGGCCGGCGTGGGCCGCAAGGACCGCGAGCGCCGCGCGATGGACGTGCTCGAGCAGGTGGGCCTCGCCGCGTTTGCGAAGAAGCTGCCGTCGGAGCTGTCGGGCGGCATGCAGCAGCGCGTCGGGCTGGCCCGCGCGCTGGCCGTGAACCCGTCGCTGATGATCATGGACGAGGCGTTCTCGGCGCTCGATCCGTTGAAGCGCAAGGAAATGCAGAACGTGCTGCTGCAACTGCAGAAGGAGCAGCGCCGCACCATCATGTTCGTCTCGCACGACCTGGAGGAAGCGCTGCGCATCGGCACGCGCATCGCGATCATGGAAGGCGGCCGGCTGGTGCAGGTGGGCACGCCGCAGGACATCATCGCGAACCCGGCCGACGACTACGTGCGCGCGTTCTTCGAGGGCATCGACACGAGTCGCTACCTGACGGCGGGCGACCTGATGCAGACGGGCGCGGTGCCCACCATGTCGCGCCTGGACGCGGCCAACGTCGCGGCCACGCTGAACGGCAGCGCCGAATATGCATTCGTGCTCGACGAGTCGCGCAAGATCCGCGGCTTCGTCACGCGCGAGGCGATCGGCGCGAGCGCACCGAGCGTGCGCCACGTCGAATGCATTCCTCACGACGCCACGCTCGATCACGTGGTCGAGCGTGTCGTCGCGAGCCCGAATGCGCTGCCCGTCGTCGACGGCGACGGCTGTTACTGCGGCTCCGTCGATCGGGCCGTGCTCCTGAAGGCCATTACGCGTTCGCGAGGCTCCCATGTCTGAACTGATTCCGCTCGGAAGCTGGGTCGACCAGTCGGTCCGTTACCTGCTCGACCACGACGCGAAAACCTTCGACGCGATCGGCCGGGCGATCGAAAGCCTCGCCGCGCTGGTCGAGCACGGCCTGCAGGCGATCCCGATGTGGCTGCTGATGGCGATCTTCATCGGCATCGGGCTATGGCGCGTGGGCTGGCGCTTCGCGATCTTCACGACGCTGTCGATGCTGCTGATCTTCGCCACCGGCTTCTGGGACCAGACGGTGGTCACGCTCGGCCTGACGCTGTCGTCCACCATCATCAGCCTCGTGCTCGGCATTCCGCTCGGCGTGTGGGCGGCCAAGAGCAAGTGGGTGTCCACCATCGTGCGGCCGATCCTCGACCTGATGCAGACCATGCCGGCGTTCGTCTACCTGATTCCGGCCGCGATGCTGTTCGGCCTCGGCCGCGTGCCGGGGATCCTCTCCACGGTGATCTTCGCGATGCCGCCGGCGGTGCGCCTGACGAGCCTCGGCATCCGCCACGTCAACCGCGAGATCGTCGAGGCGGGCCAGGCGTTCGGCTGCACGCCGTGGCAGCTGCTCTACAAGGTGCAGTTCCCGAACGCGCTGCCGTCGATCATGCAGGGCGTGAACCAGACCATCATGATGGCGCTGTCGATGGTGATCATTGCCTCGATGGTGGGCGCGGGCGGCCTCGGCAACGACGTGCTGGCCAGCATCCAGCGGCTGGACATCGGCCTCGGTTTCGAGAGCGGGCTGTCGGTGGTGCTGCTCGCGATCATCCTCGACCGCATCACGGAAAGCTTCGGTCGCGCTCCCGGTGCCGCGCGTGCGCCGCTGTTCTCGGGCTTCCGTCAGCTGTTCGGCGGCAAGGCCGCCGTGCAGGCCTGAGCCTGCCGCCCGGGTTCGCCTGAGCCGTTTCGTTCCTGTTGCCGGTGCCGGCGGCCATCCGTCGCCGGCACCGGCTTCGTGCAACCTGCTCATGTCGGGAGAGCGATCGTGAGTAGCCTCGCAGTCGAGCCCGCGCCCGCCGCCCGAGCGGCGGCCGCGCCGCCGCTCGCGCATTTCGGATTCCTGACGCTGCCGCATTTCTCGATGATCGCGTTCACCAGCGCGGTCGAGGTGCTGCGGATGGCGAACTACGTCGGCCGCGCCGAGCATTACCGCTGGTCGATCCATTCGCTCGACGGCGGCCCCGTGCAGGCGAGCAACGGTATCGCGGTGCGGCCCACCGAGCCGCTCGATCCCGACGGCCCGCTGCCCGACGTGATGATCGTCTGCGGCGGGATCCGGATTCGCGACGTGGTGGACGCGCGCACGCGCGAGGCGCTGGCGGCGCTGGCCGCGCGCGGGGTGCCGCTCGGCGGGATCTGCACCGGCGCCTACGCGCTGATGTCGGCCGGCCTGCTCGACGGCTATCGCTGCACGGTCCACTGGGAGAATCTTTCGGTGCTGCATGCGGAATTCCCGCGGGTGGCCTTCGCCGACGAGCTGTTCGTGGTCGATCGCGACCGGCTCACCTGTACCGGCGGCACCGCGCCGCTCGACCTGATGCTGAACCTGGTGGGCGCGCGGCTCGGCCAGTCGCTGGCCGCGCAGGTCTCCGAGCAGTTCATCCTCGAACGGATCCGCGGCGCGAGTGATCCGCAGCCGATCCCGGTCGACGCGCGCGTCGGCTTCTCACGCGCGGAACTGGTCGAGGTGGTGCGGCTGATGGAGGCCAACATCGAGGAACCGCTCTCGCTCGACGAACTCGCGCGGCTCGTGCGGCTCTCGCAGCGGCACCTGCAGCGCATGTTCAAGATCTACCTGAACGTTTCGCCCACCCACTATTACCTGACGCTCAGGCTCAAGCGCGCGCGCGACCTGCTGCGCACCACCGACGCGTCGATCGCGCGCGTGACGACCGTCTGCGGCTTCCACTCGCCGTGTCATTTCAGCAAGGCGTACCGCGCGCAGTTCGGCCACGCGCCGAGCTACGAGCGCCGCACGCCGGGGCGCTGAAACCCGGGCATCGAATCGGGCGAGGGAAACCGGCCCGCGCGAAGCCGGCCGTCGATGCCGGCACCGGGCCGCGCCGCTCCGTGCCGAACCCTGTCTTGTCCTGTGTATTGAACCCAGCTGAGAGGAGAGAAGAACATGAAACGATTCCTGATCACGGCGGCCTGCGGGCTCGGGATGGCCGTGACGCCCTGGACGGCCGCGCGCGCGGCCGACCCGCAGGCCTGCAAGACGGTGCGCTTCGCCGACGTCGGCTGGAGCGACATCGCGGCCACCACCGGGCTCGCCTCGACGATGCTGGCCGGGCTCGGCTATACGCCGACCAAGACCATCGCCTCGGTGCCGATCACGTTCGCGGGAATCAGGAGCAAGCAGATCGACGTGTTCCTCGGCTACTGGTCGCCGACCATGGACCCGATCATCGCGCCGTTCACCAAGGCAGGCACGATCAAGGTGCTCGCCACGCCGAACCTGACCGGCGCGAAGTACACGCTGGCGGTGCCCGACTACGTCTACCAGGGCGGCCTGAAGTCGTTCGCCGACATCCAGAAGTACGCCGACAGGCTCGATGGCAAGATCTACGGCATCGAGCCCGGCAACGACGGCAACGCGCTGATCCGCAAGATGATCGACGGCAACCAGTACGGGCTCGGCAAGTTCAAGCTGGTGGAGTCGAGCGAGGCGGGCATGCTGGTGGAGGTGAGCCGCGCGATCCGCAACAAGCAGTGGATCGTGTTCCTCGGCTGGGAACCGCATCCGATGAACGTGCAGTTCAAGATGGACTACCTGACGGGCGGCGACGACGTGTTCGGCCCGAACTTCGGCGAAGCGCGCGTGCTGACGGCCACGCCGCCCGACTACGCGGCGCGCTGCCCGAACGTGGCGAAGTTCGTGTCGAACCTGCAGTTCAGCACCGAGATCGAGAACCACGTGATGGTGCCGATCATGAACAAGGAGGATCCGAACAAGGCCGCGAACGCATGGCTGAAGGCGAACCCGCAGGTGCTCGACAAGTGGCTGGCCGGCGTGACGACGTTCGACGGCAAGCCGGGGCTGCCGGCCGTGAAGCAGTATCTGAGCGCGCATTGAGCGCGGGCCGGCGCGTCGCCCGAGGCGCGCCGGTGCGGGGTTCAGGTCGGGTTCAGACCGGGATCGAGCCGCCGCGCAGCCGGATGCCCAGCCGGATCACCTGCACGATCGCGGCCGACAGCAGCTGCAGGCCCACCGGCAGGTCGCGGCGGCGGATGTCGAGCAGCAGCACGATCCGCACGCTGTCGCTGTCGTTCCAGACCTCGTGTTCGAAGGTGTCGTCCCACAGCAGGAACTGGCCGTCCTCGAGCCGGTAATCGCGGCCGTCCACCTTCAGCACGGCGGCGGGCGTGCCGTCGTCGCGCTTCGGCATCGACAGCACCAGGTACCCGCGCAGCACGCCGCGGAACGGCCCGCGATGCGGCGGGATGTGCTTGCCCGGCGCGAGGAACGACAGCGAGGCAGACAGCACGTCGGGAGAGGCGTCGACGATCTCGGTGAGCCGCGGGCAGCGCGCGCGGTTCTTCGCGAAGCGCACGCCGTAGGCCTGCATGATGAACATGCGCCAGTCGCGATTGTCGTTCGCGGAGATGTCGGCCTGCTCGCTCATGATGTCGTGGAAGCGCGGGATGCGCGGCAGGTCGCGCGCCACCTCGAGCGCTTCCGCGCGAATCTCGCGCCACGCGCCGGCAAAGCGCGCCGCGTCGGGGAACGCGGTGCTCTCGAGCACCGCACCGTTTTCGATGTGGCGGTCGTACAACGAACGAAGCAGATCGGTGGCGTAGTCGTAGACGGCGGACATGATTCTGTAGCGTCGGGGCAATCCCGGACATACTGCCCGATTCCGGGCAGCCATCGGGTTACGTCAGGTTACACCCGCTGACGAAAAGGTGACTGACGCCGGCCGGCCCGCTTCGGCGGTGCGAAGGAATGTCGTATCCGCGTGGCGCGGTTCGTGGACTAGAGTCGAGGGGCGGCGCGCCAGATGCCGCCGGACCACCACGGACGACACTCACCATGGCCAAGAAATTCCCCCTGCATCCCCTGCATCCGGAACGGGTCTGCTGGGGATGCGACAACTATTGCCCCACCCACGCGATGCGCTGCGGTAACGGTTCCAGCCGCACCCAGCACCCGTGCGAACTGCTCGGCGACGACTGGTATCGCTTCGGCGACTGGGGCATCGAGGTCGACGACGGCGAAACCGCGACCGAGACCGCCGGCGCGCAGGCCGGGGAACGCGGCCAGTCCTGAACCCGCGCGAGGCGGCGCGGCGTATCTCTTTCCTTAACCTGCATCAAAACGGCAAGCCCGACCGCGAAACATCATAAAAAAGATGCATGAAGCACGCATCTTGAAGCGGGCGAGATGCCCCGGTGGCTGGACACATCGTTCGCCGCCGCTCGCGCCGACCCGCACCCCACGATCGAACAAGGAGAGCAACGTGTTTTGCTACCAATGCGAGCAGACCGACCGGACCGGCGCGCGGCCCGGATGCGCGTCGGCGAAAGGCAACTGCGGCAAGGATGCGACGACGGCCGACCTGCAGGACCTGCTGGTCCATGCGGTGAAGGGCATCGCCCAGTATGGGGCGCTCGCGCGCCGGCTCGGCGAACCCGATCGCGAGGCCGAGCGCTTCATGCTGTACGCGATGTTCACGACGCTGACCAATGTGAATTTCCATGCGGCGCGCTTCGTCGCCATGCTGCGCGAGGCGGCGCAGATCCGCGACCGCGTGAAGGCCGCCTGTGAAGCGAAGGCGCGTGCGACCGGGCAGGACGTGCCGGCGCTGCCGGGGCCAGCCGCCTGGCGGCCGGCCGACGATCTGGCCGGCCTGCTGGCGCAGGCGTCGGCGGTGGGCATCGAGGCCGGCGCGGACGCGGCGGGCGAGGACGTGATCGGCCTGCGCGCGCTGGTGCTGTACGGCCTGAAGGGCGTCTGCGCCTATGCCCACCATGCACGCGTGCTCGGCTACGAACGCGACGAGGTGTTCGCGGGCGTCGAGGCGGCGCTGGTGTCGCTCGCGGCCGCGCCCACCGACATCACCGCGCTGCTCGGCCAGGCGCTCGAACTCGGCCGCCTGAACCTGATGGTGCTGGAACTGCTCGACAACGCGAACACCGGCCGCTTCGGCACGCAGCGGCCCACGGCGGTGCGCGTCTCGCCGGTGGCGGGCAAGGCGATCCTCGTGTCCGGCCACGATCTCGGCGATCTGCATGCGCTGCTGGAGCAGACGGCCGGCACCGGCATCCAGGTCTATACGCACGGCGAGATGCTGCCGGCCCATGCCTATCCGATGCTGAAGGCGTTCCCGCATCTGGCCGGCAATTACGGCGGCGCGTGGCAGGACCAGCAGAGCGACTTCGCGCATTTCCCGGGGCCGGTGCTGATGACGTCCAACTGCATCATCGAGCCGCTGCCGCAATACCGGCAGCGAATCTTCACGACCGGGCCGGTGGGCTGGCCCGGCGTGCGCCACCTCGAACATCACGACTTCTCGATGTTGATCCGCGCGGCGCAGGCGCTGCCCGGCTTCCCGGCCACCGCGCCCGAACAGACCATCACGGTGGGCTTCGGCCGGCACGCGGTACTCGGCGTGGCCGATCAGGTGCTGGCCGCGATCAAGGCCGGGCAGATCCGCCACTTCTTCCTGATCGGCGGCTGCGACGGCGCCGCGCCCGGTCGCAACTACTACACCGAGTTCGCGCAGCAGACGCCGGCCGACACGGTCGTGATGACGCTCGGCTGCAACAAGTACCGCTTCAACCGGCACGGGTTCGGCGAGATCGGCGGCATCCCGCGCCTGCTCGACCTCGGCCAGTGCAACGACAGCTACTCGGCGATCCGGATCGCGACCGCGCTGGCCGGCGAACTCGGTTGCGGCGTGAACGAGCTGCCGCTGTCGTTCGTGGTGTCGTGGTTCGAGCAGAAGGCGGTGGCGGTGCTGCTGACGATGCTTGCGCTCGGCCTGCGCAACATCCACCTCGGGCCGTCGCTGCCGGCGTTTCTAACGCCAGGTGCGCTGGCCGTGCTGGTGGAGCAGTTCGGCATCCGGCCGATCGGCGACGCGGGCGAGGATCTGGCGGCGGCGCTCGCGCACACGGCCGCGTGAGCGGGGCGGCGCGATGAGCTATCGAATCGAGCTGACGACCCGCGACGGCGCGCGCTTCGACTTCGGCTGCGAGCCCGGCCAGGACGTGCTCGCGGCTGCGGCCGAGGCCAGCATCACGCTGCCGTCGCAGTGCCGGCGCGGCAGCTGCGGCGCGTGCCAGGCGAACGCCGTCGACGGTGCCTACGCGATGCGCGACACCAGCGCCGACGCGCTGCCTGCCGGCCAGCCCGACGCCGTGCTGCTGTGCCGGACCGTGCCGCTCGGCGACCTGCGGCTCACGGCGCCCTACGACGCGGCCAAGGTGCTGCTGCATCCGGTGCCGGCGCGCGCCGCCACGATCGCGGCGCTCGACGCGATCGCCGCCGACACGCTGCGCGTCGAGCTGCAGGTGGTGCCCGACGGCGTGTCCGGCTCGGCCGTGGAGTTCGAGCCGGGCCAGTTCGCGGAGCTGGAGGTGCCGGGCAGCGGCCGGCGCCGGCCGTACTCGCTCGCCAACACCAGCAACTGGGACGGCCGCCTCGAATTCCTGATCCGGCTGCGCGCGGGCGGCTGGTTCTCGACCTACCTGCGCGAGCGGGCACGGCCGGGCGACGCGCTGACCGTCCACGTGCCGATGGGCGGCTTCGGCCTGTTTGCCGAGAGCCTTCGCCCGCGCTGGTTCGTGGCCGGCGGCACCGGCCTCGCGCCGATCCTGTCGATGCTGAGGCGCATGGCCGAGTATCAGGAGATGGTCGATGCGCGGCTGTTCTTCGGCGTCAACCACCAGAGCGAGCTGATCATGCTCGACGAACTCGACCGGCTGCGCGCCGAGCTGCCGCAGTTGCGCGTCGAGCTGTGCGTGTGGCACGCCGGTGAGGCGTGGGCCGGCTTTCGCGGTACGCCGGCCGAGGCCTTGGGCGCGGCGCTCGCGCGGGCCGGCGCGTCGCCCGATCTCTACGTGTGCGGGCCGCCGCCGCTCGTGCAGGCCGCGCGGCAGACCGCGCTCGCGGCCGGCGTGCCCGACGCGCAGTTCGCGAGCGAGCGCTTTGCCGTGTAGCGGCGCGGGTCGACGTCGCCGTGCGTGATGAAAAAACCTCGCCGCCGGGGCTTCCGGCGGCGAGGTTTCATTTTTGCACGGCAGAACGCGGGCTTGATATCAGCCGCGCTCGTCCTCGAGATAGGCGCGGATCACGTCGGCGAACGTCGCGTCGCCGACCAGGCCGAGCGACGCGGCGCGCGACACGTCCCAGCGGCCCGGCCAGCTGCCGACGATCGCCACCACGCGCGGGTCGACCGCGTGGCGGATCTTCGCCACCGGCGCGTCGCCGGCCACCTCGCGCAGCGCGTCGATCATCTCGCCGACGCTGACCGAGATCCCCGGCAGGTTGACGATGCGGCGGCCGCCGAGCTTTTCGCCGTCGAGTTCGCAGCCGGCCACCAGCGCGTCGATCGCGCGGCGCGGCGAGAGCAGCCAGAGTCGCGTGTCGAGCGGCACCGGGCAGACCGATTCCTCGCCGTTGAGCGGCTCGCGGATGATGCCGCTCGCGAACGACGAGGCCGCCGCGTTCGGCCGCCCCGGCCGCACGCTGATGGTGGGCAGCCGCAGCACGCGGCCGTCCACGAAGCCGCGCCGCGCGTAGTCGCAGAGCAGCAGTTCGGCGATCGCCTTCTGCGTGCCGTACGACGATTGCGGATTGAGCGCGGTGTCGTCCTGCACGACCTCGGGCAGCGCGCCGCCATAGACGGCCACCGAGCTCGTGAACACCACGCGCGGGCGATGGCCGCGCGCGCGGCACACTTCCAGCAGCGTGCGCGACGCATCGAGGTTGATGCGCATGCCGAGTTCGAAATCGGCCTCGGCCTGGCCGCTCACGATGGCCGCGAGATGAAAGATCGCGCCGGTGTGCGTGTCGATCGCGCGCTCCAGCACGGCGCGATCGGCGATGTCGCCGACCAGCGTGGTGACGCGCGCGTCGGCGAAGCCGGTGGCCTCGACCACGTCGAGCAGCAGCAGTTCGTCGATGCGCTCGGGCGTGCCGTTCGGGCCGGCGAGTTCGCCGCGGGCGAGCAGTTGGGTGGCAAGGCGGCGGCCGAGGAAGCCGGCGCCGCCGGTGATCAGGACTTTCATGGGTGTGTGCGTGGTTCGGTTGAGGGGCGCGCGACGGGGCGCGAAGCGTGGGCGCGGCGGCTCACAGGTACGGGCGCAGCCAGCCGAGGCCGGCCGAGGTGCCGGCCTTCGGCCGGTACTCGCAGCCGATCCAGCCGTCGTAGCCGAGCCGGTCGATCAGCGTGAACAGGTACGGGTAGTTCAGTTCGCCGAGGTCCGGCTCGTGCCGCTCGGGCACGCCGGCCACCTGGATGTGGCCGATGCCGGCGAAGTCGCGTTCGAGCTTCCTCGCGAGGTCGCCCTCGACGATCTGGCAGTGATAGCAGTCGAACTGCACGCGCAGGTTCGGCGCGCCCACTTCGCGGCAGATCGCCTGCGCGTCGTCCTGGCGGTTCAGGAAGTAGCCGGGCATGTCGCGCGTGTTGATCGGCTCGATCAGCACCTGCAGCCCGGCGCCCTGCGCGGCCTGCGCCGCGTAGGCGAGATTGCGCAGATAGGTGTCGCGGTGGCGCGCGCGGTCGGCGTCGGCGGCCACCAGCCCGGCCATCACGTGCAGCTTGTCGTTGCCGATCACGCGTGCGTAGTCGAGCGCGGTGTCCACGGCGCGGCGGAATTCGTCCTCGCGGCCCGGCAGCGCGGCGATGCCGCGTTCGCCGGCCGCCCAGTCGCCGGGCGGCGCGTTGAACAGCGCCTGCACGAGTCCGGCGCCGTCGAGCCGCGCCTTCAGCTCGGCGGCGGGGAACTCGTAGGGGAACAGGTACTCGACCGCCCGGAAGCCGTCGCGCGCGGCGGCGGCGAAGCGCTCGAGGAACGGCTGCTCGTGGTACATCATCGAAAGATTCGCGGCGAAGCGTGGCATGGCGGCGGTTCCATCAGAAGGAGGGAGCGGCGCCGCGCTCGGGCGTGCCCGGCGCGCGGCGGAGAAATGGATCAGGGTGGATCAGGGCTGCCCGGCGCGGCTCATCGGTTCACGAGCCTGGCGGGCGTCAGCCACACGGCGATCGAGCCGATTACGAGCATGCCGGCCAGCAGGTACATGCCCGACGCGGTGCTGTGCGTCGCGTCGCGCAGATAGCCGATCACGTAGGGGCTCGCGAAGCCGGCCAGGTTGCCGACCGAGTTGATGATGGCGATGCCGGCCGCGGCCGCGCTGCCGGCGAGGAACGCGGTGGGCAGCGACCAGAACAGCGGCGCGCAGGTCAGCACGCCGCCCGCCGCGATCGACAGGAACACGATCGACACGGCGGTGTTGTGCGGGAACAGCGCGGCGACGGCGAAGCCCACGGTGCCCATCGTCGACGGGATGATCAGGTGCCAGCGGCGCTCGCGGCGGCGATCCGAGCTGTGGCCGAACAGGTTCATCACCACGATCGCCACCGCGAACGGGATCGCCGAGAGCAGCCCGATCACGAAGGTGTCCTGGATCCCGGTCGATTTGACGAGCGTCGGCATCCAGAACGTGAGGCCGTACTGGCCGGTCACGAACGTGAAGTAGATCAGCGACATCCACCACATGCGCGGATCGGCGAACACGGCGCGCAGCGAATGCTTCTCGTGCGAGTTCAGGTGCGGCTGCGCGTCGATCTCGTCGATCAGCATCTGCTTCTCGCGCGCGTCCAGCCACTTCGCCTGGCGGATGCCGTTGTCGAGGTAGACCAGCGTGGCCACGCCCACCAGCACGGCCGGCACCGCCTCGATCATGAACATCCACTGCCAGCCGTGGAAGCCCGCGCCGCCGTGGAACTGCTGCATGATCCAGCCCGACAGCGGATTGCCGAAGATCCCCGAGACCGGGATCGCCGACATGAACACCGCGATGATCTTCGCGCGCCGGTGGGAGGGGAACCAGTAGGTCAGGTAGAGGATCACGCCGGGGTAGAAGCCCGCCTCGGCGAGGCCGAGCAGGAAGCGCAGGACGTAGAACTGCATCGGTGTCCTGACGAATACGAACGCGGCCGACAGCAGGCCCCAGGTGATCATGATCCGCGCGATCCAGATCTTCGCGCCGATCTTGTGCATCAGCAGGTTGCTCGGCAGCTCGAACAGGAAATAGCCGACGAAGAAGATGCCCGCGCCGAGCCCGAACACCGTTTCGCTGAACGCCAGATCCTGCGACATCTGCAGCTTCGCGAAGCCGACGTTGACGCGGTCCAGGTAGGCCACCACGTAACAGAGCATCAGGAACGGCACGATGCGCCAGAACACCTTGCGGTAGGTGGCATCGAGCGCGGCCGGATCGGCCTGGATCGTGTCGGGAGAAGCGGCGGCTTGGTACGGGGTCATCGTAGTCTCCAGCAGGTTGCGCGCGCCGTATGGTGGACGCGTCGTCGGTCGTTCGGGGCGGCGCGGCGTGCGACGCGGATGGTCATGCCGGCGGTGTCGGCGCGCTGGACGGGCCCGCCAGGCGTGGCCGAGGTGGCGCGGTTGATGCAGATGGCGAGTGTCACCAGCGCGCGCCGAAGCTGCGGCGCAGGTCGTCGAGCGCGGGCTCGTCGAGCGGCGCCGGCTTCGGGTTCGTCATCAGCCACAGCCGCGCGGTTTCCTCCAGTTCCTCGAGCACCGCCGAGGCCTGTTCGACCGACGGCGCCCACACCACCGGCCCGAGCCGTTCGAGCAGCACGCCGCGCACGCGGTCGGCCAGCGCGGCCACCTCGGCCGCGACTTCCGGATCGCCGGGGCGCCGGTAGCGGATCAGCGGCACGTGGCCGACCTTCATCACGTAGTACGGGGTGATCGGCGGCAGCACGTCCTCGTCGCGCCAGACACCCGCGAGCGTCAGCGCGACGAGATGCGTCGAGTGCGTGTGAACCACGCCGCGCGATTCGGGATTGCGCGCGTAGATGCCGCGATGCAGCGCGAGCGTCTTCGAGGCCTTGTCGCCGGACACGGTGTTGCCGTCGAGATCGACCTTGGCGATGCGCGCCGGATCGAGCCGGCCGAGGCACGCGTCGGTGGGCGTGATCAGCCAGCCGTCGTCGAGCCGCGCGCTGATGTTGCCGGCGGTGCCCACCGCGTGGCCGCGCGCGAACAGGCTCGCGCCCACTTCGCAGATGGTTTCGCGCAGTTGGTGTTCGTCTTTCATGCAAGGCTCTCCAGGCGTGCCAGTGCTCTGGCAAAGAAATCGACGGCGCCGAAATTGCCGGACTTCAGCGCCAGCGCGAACTTGCCGTCGAGCGTGGCGGTGGCGGGCACGCCGGGGTCGATCTGCGCGCCGATCTGCAGCGCGCGCACGCCGAGCGCCTGCACCACCGCGCCCGAGGTTTCGCCGCCCGCCACCACGAAGCGGCGCACGCCGCGCGTGAGCAGCCCGCGCGCGATCTCGGCCAGCGTCAGCTCGACCAGCGCGCCCGCGGCCTCGACGCCGAGCCGCTGCTGCACCGCCTTCACCTCGTCGGGCGTGGCGGTGGCGTAGATCAGCACCGGCTCGTCCGGATGCGCGTCGAAGAACGCGAGGGCGTCGGCCACCACCGGCTCGCCGTGCGCGATCGCGATCGGATCGAGGCGGAACGCCGGGCGGCTCGCGCGCCACTCGGCCACCTGCGCGTTGGTCGCCTTCGACGCGCTGCCGGCCAGCACCACGGCGCCGCCCTCGACGCGCGGCAGCGCCGCCGCGTCGCCGCGCCCGGGCAGCAGGCCCGCGCGGCGGAAGTTGGCCGGCAGGCCGAGCGCGATGCCCGAGCCGCCCGTCACGAGTACGTGATCGGCGCAGGCCTCGCCCACCGCGTGCAGGTCCGCGTCGGACAGCGCGTCGGTGATCGCGTAGCGCACGCCGTCGGCGCGCAGCGCGGCGAACGCCTCGCGCACCGCGCCGGCGCCGCGCGCGATCGTGTCGTAGCGCACCAGGCCGACCCTCGACGGCGTCTGCCGCTGCAGCACGCGCACCAGGTTCGCGTCCTTCATCGGCGTGAGCGGATGGTTCTCCATGCCCGATTCGTCGAGCGGCGCGTCCCCGACGAACAGGTGGCCGCGATAGATCGTGCGGCCCGTCTCGGGGAACGCGGGGCAGGCGATCGCGAGCGCATCGTCGGCGCCGAGCGCGCGGGCGAGCGCGTCGGCCACCGGGCCGATGTTGCCGGCGTCGGTCGAATCGAAGGTCGAGCAGTACTTGAAATAGAACTGGCGGCAGCCCTGCTCGCGCAGCCACGCGAGCGCGGCGAGCGACCGGGCGACGGCGTCGGCGGCCGGAATCGTGCGCGACTTCAGCGCCACGATGATCGCGTCGGCGTCGAGCCGCGCGCCCGGTTCGGGCACGCCGATGGTCTGGACCGTGCGCATGCCGCTCTTCACGAGCATGTTCGCGAGATCGGTCGCGCCGGTGAAATCGTCGGCGATGCAGCCGAGCAGCGGACGGGCGGGGGACGGGGAATCGGTCATGGTGATGAGGATGAGGGCGCGGATCAGCGATTCAGCGGGCCGGCGGCAGCGTGATGCCGGGGAAGGTCTTGATCACGGCGGAATCGTCCTCGCCGCCGTGGCCGGCGCTCGATGCGTTCATGAACATCTGGTGCGCGGTGGCCGACAGCGGCAGCGGGAACTTGCTGCGGCGCGCGGTATCGAGCACGAGGCCCAGATCCTTGACGAAGATGTCGACGGCCGAAAGCGGCGTGTAGTCGCCGTTCAGGATGTGCGGCACGCGGTTCTCGAACATCCAGGAGTTGCCGGCGCTGTGCGTGATCACCTCGTAGAGCGCGTCGGCGTCCACGCCCTCGCGCAGGCCGAGCGCCATCGCCTCGGCGGCCGCGGCGATATGCACGCCGGCCAGCAGCTGGTTGATGATCTTGACCTTCGAGCCCACGCCGTGTTCGGCGCCGAGCCGGTAGACCTTGCCCGAGATCGCCGCGAGCACGTCCTCGCAGGCCGCGTAGGCGGCGGCCGGCCCCGAGGTCATCATCGTCATCTCGCCCGAGGCCGCGCGCGCGGCGCCGCCGGACACCGGCGCGTCGAGCATCAGCAGCCCGGCCGCCTCGACGCGCGCGCCGAGCTGCCGGGCGAATTCCGGCGCGACCGTGGCGCTCGAGATCACCACCGCGCCGGGCCGCATGGCCGGCACCGCGCCGTGTTCGCCGAACAGCACGGTTTCGGTCTGCGCCGCGTTGACCACCAGCGTGACCACCACCTCGCACCGCGCGCCGAGTTCGGCGGGCGTGGCGCAGCCGATGCCGCCCTCGGCCGCGAACGCGTCGAGCACGCTGTCGCGCACGTCGCATGCATGGACGCGGAACCCGGCGCGCAGCAGCGAGCGCGCGACGCCGAGCCCCATCGCGCCGAGCCCGATGACGCCTACTTGTCGTGACATGTGAATCCTCGTATCGAACGGGTGCCCGGATGGCCGGGCGAATGGATCAGCAAAGGCCCGCCTGCGCGAGACGCCGCGCGGCGTTGACCAGGTGGATGCGCGCCGCGGTGCTGGCGGCCAGCGCGTCGCCGGCGCGGATCGCGTCGGCGATCGCCGCGTGCTCCTCGCGCACCTGGCGCGAGAAATCCTCGCGCGTCGCCTCGTTGCGGCGCGTGACGATCACGCCTGCTTCGAGGTACTGGTTCAGGAAGCTCAGCGTCTTCAGGAAATAGGGGTTGCCGGTGACGGCGGCGATCGTGCGGTGGAACGCGATGTCCTCGGCCACGCCGTCGCGACCCGCGGCCACGGCCGCGTCGATCTTCGCGAGCGCCTCGTCGATGCGGCGCAGGTCGGCGTCGGTTCGGCGCTGCGCGGCCTCGGCGGCCACCTCGGCCTCGATCGCGCGGCGCACCGCGAGCAGATGCACCAGCGAGCCCGCTTCCACGGCCTCCGCGTAGTCGATCCGCAGCGGCCGGATCGCGCCGTGCTGCGCGATGAACACGCCGCTGCCCTGGCGCGGTTCGACCACGCCTTCGTTCTTGAGCCGCGAGATCGCCTCGCGGATCACCGTGCGGCTCACGCCGAACTGCTGCGCCAGCACGGATTCGGTCGGCAGCTTGCCGGTGCCGGCGAAGCTGCCGATCTCGATCTGCGTGAGCAGTTGCTGCGCGACGGTGTCACTCATCGCGCGCGCCGGGATTTTCTCGAACATGGATCGGTCGGGTTTGTCAGGTTATGTGGTCATCATACAAATTTTGGAAGATGGGCCGTCATCGGGAATTACCCGGGGAAGGGCGATGCGTCGCGGGTGGGGCGGTGGCGGAAACAGGCGGGCACGGGCGCGGAGCGCGCGGCGTCCTGGAGGGGGGCGGTCCTGGAGCGGGTGGCGGGTTAGCTGGCCGGCGGAGGGTGTCCGCCGGCGCATCACGGCATCACGGCATCACGAAAGCTTCGCGTCCGGCGTGGCCCGTGCGTCGAGCGTCAATTGCATGAACGTCAGGTCGAGCCACTGGCCGAACTTCATGCCGACCTGCCGCAGCGTGCCGGTGTTCTCGAAGCCGAGCGTCTCGTGCAGCCGGATCGAGCCGGCGTTGTTGGCCTCGATGCCGGCCACCATCACGTGCTTGCCGATCGCGCGGGCGCGCTCGATCAGCGCCACCATCAGCAGCCGGCCGATGCCGTTGCCGCGCTGGTCGGCGCGCACATAGATCGAGTGCTCGACGGTGGCGCGAAAGCCGTCGAACGGGCGCCAGTCGCCGAACGACGCGTAGCCGTGGACCTGCTGCGCGTCATCCACGGCCACCAGCACCGGGTAGCCGGCGCGGCCGCGATCGGCGAGCCACGCGGTGCGGTTCGCCGTGTCCACGGCCGTCTCGTTCCAGATCGCCAGCGTGTTCATCACGGCGTCGTTGTAGATTGCCGTGATACCTTCGACATCCTGCTGGCGCGCGTCGCGAATTTCCATCCCAGCCTCCCCGGGCCGTCCATTAAATTGAAACGAGTGTACACGATAGTAGACGATATCGATCAACGCATCGGCGCGCGAATCCGGGCCGAGCGCGAGCGCCGTGGCTGGTCGCTGACGGATCTGGCGCGGCAGTCGGGCGTGTCGCGCGCGATGATCCACAAGATCGAGCGCGGCGAGAGCAGCCCCACCGCCACCTCGCTGGCCAAGCTGGCCGGCGCGTTCAACCTGACCATGTCGGCGCTGCTGGCGCTGGCCGAGCTGGCCGAAGGGCGCCTGCTGCGCGCCGACGACCAGCCGGTCTGGGTCGATCCGCAAAGCGGCTACGTGCGCCGCCATGTGTCGCCGAAATCGGTGTCGCCGCTGACGCTGGTCGAGATCGACCTGCCGCCGGGCGCCGAGATCCCGATGCCGGCCTCGGCCTATCTGCAGATGCAGCAGCTGATCTGGGTGCTTGACGGCGAGCTGGTGTTCGTGGAGGGCGGCGAGCCGCAGCGGCTGCGGGCCGGCGACTGCCTGGAGGTCGGGCCGCCGGGCGACTGCGTGTTCCGTAACGACGGCCGGGCGAGCTGCAAGTACGCGGTGATCGTGCTGCGCAAGCCCTAGCCTTGCCGTGCCGATGAATCAGCATCGAAAGCTGGACGAGACGGACATCGTTTGGGTGACCAGCCCGGAAGGGCGACCGCCTGGACGGCTCTGCATGCGGCTGGCACGACTCGGGCAAGGGCAAGGGCACCCCGAAAACCGCAGTTTTGATACGTCGATGAAGGTATTTCAATGGCCGGATAGCCGCGAACCGCGGCGCGCTCCTGACCCGCGGTCTGCGTCTCGGCTGCAGCGCCGCGGACCGGCCGCGATACGATTGCCTCGCGGCGCCCGGGCCCCGCTTGCATGGAGGCGCCGGTGGCGCCGCCGCTCGATGCGCCGCGACGACATTCCCCGCTCGATCGAGTCGACGATCCAGCGCGCCGATCGGCCGGCGTCACGCGCGGCGGCTGCACCTCGACGTCGTGTCTCGACGTCCGTCCCGATGCGAGTGGCCTGCCCTGAAACTGTCCGGAACGTTCGACACGAATCCGTGGACGGCCCGCCGGGGCCGTATGACTTGCCGACCGTCAAGCCGAGTCGCGGGCGCTCCGAATCAGCGCGACGGTCAGGTCGATATCGGCATCTTCGGTACGCCAGGACGAAACGCTGAGGCGGAATGCGGGACGTCCGTCCCAGACCGCCGGACCGAACCAGGCCTGGCCCGAATGCTCCACCGCCTGGCGGATCGCGGCCGTCTGCGCGTCGTCCTTGCCTCGCACCAGCACCTGGTTGAGAACGACGCGATTCAGCACGTCGAAGCCGGCATCGCGCAATCCCTGTGCCAATCGGGTCGCCTGGGCACAATGACGCTCCACCATCGCGGCCACGCCCTGCCGGCCGAGCGTGCGCAGCGCGGCCCAGATCGTGATGCCGCGAGGGCGTCGGGAGAATTCGAGCGTGAGGTTCTTCTGGGCCAGGCGCGAGCCGGTGGCGTAGACGGCATCGCTGCTCAAGGTTTCCGCCAGCGCGTCGGGATCGCGGCAGATCGCCATCGCGCAGTCGTAGGGGGTATTCAGCCACTTATGCCCGTCGGTGGTCCAGCTGTCCGCGAGCTCCACACCGTCCGTATGGTGTCGCAACGCCTGCGACGCGCGCGCCCACAACCCGAACGCGCCATCCACATGAACCCAGGCACCTGTTGCCTTTGCCTTCGGAATGAGTGCCGCGAACGGATCAAATTCACCAGTGTTCACCTCGCCGGCCTGCAGGCAAAGGATGGTGTTGGCGTCGAGTTCGGGCAGACGTTCGGGATCGACGCGGCCGTGCGCATCGGTGGCTGCCGCAATGACCTGCTCCGCGCCGAAGCCCAGCACCCGCAACGCCTTGAGCACCACGACGTGAATCCGCGCCGATACCACCACGCGAATTCGCGGCGCCCCGTAGAGTCCCTTTGCGTCGAGATCCCACCCCGCTCGCTTGAGCAGGGAGCGCCGCGCGGCCGCGAGGCAACCCAGCCCGCATGCCGTGGCCGACGTGCCGAAGCCCACTGCACTGCCACGCGGAAGATCGAGCGCTTCAAGCAGCCAGTTACCGGCCACCGCCTCGATGCGCGCGCTGACGGGAGACGTCATGGCCAGCGGTGCGCCTTGGTCCCAGGCCATCATCAACCTCTCGGCGGCGGCCGCGCCCGGCAACGACGCCCCGACGACGAAGCCGAAATAGCGCGGCCCATTGGAGGCCACCGTGGCGGGCGACCCGACGTCGTCGAGCAACGCCAGCGTATCGTGAGCCGAATGCCCCTGTGCGGGGAGCGGTTCGTCGAACGCGGTCAAGGCCGCGATCGCATGTGGCGTGGGAAAAACTCGCCGGGTTTCGACCGACTCGAGATATTGGGCCGCGCGCTGATCGGCGTCGGCAAGCAGGGCGATTTCGCCGGCTTTCATGTCGGCAATGCTGCCCGGGGCCGGAAGGGAAGTGGTCATGTCGTCGAGGAAGCGGAAACAGGGTGGGAGGGGCGTGGGCGCCGCGCGTCAGGCAACCGGCGTCGTCGGCAACTCGGTATCGGCATTCGAATTGGACACCGCGGCCACCGTGGCGGCCTTGGCCGCGGGAGCGCTGACCGCATCGAGCCGCTCGAGCTGCTCGGCGTTCAAGGTCAGATTCGTCGCACCGAGGTTGCTGACGAGTTGCGGCAGCGAGCGCGGGCCGATCAGCGGCAGGCCGCCGTGCGCCGCAACCCAGGCGATGGCGACCTGATCGGGCGTGGCCTGCAGCTCCCGAGCGACGTCGAGCACCGTATCAAGCACGTCGGTGCGCTGCCGCGAATCCTCGGCCTGGAACACGGCGCCGCCGAACGCTTCGCGTCGACCCGCTTCGCCGTTGCGATATTTTCCGGTCAACATCCCGCCGCCAAGCGGCGACCAGGTGAGCGTCGCGAGGCCCAGGGCACGGCAGGCCACGAACACGTCGGCCTCGGGTTCGCGATGCACGAGGCTGTATTCAAACTGCGCGGCCGCGATCGGCGTCGCGCGCGTGATCTCGGCAAGCGTGACTGCGCGGGCGAGGCGCCAGGCCGGGAAATTGGACAGGCCGGCGTAGAGGATTTTTCCGGCGCGGGCGAGATCATCGAGCCCGCGCACGATTTCCTCCGAGGACGTAAACACATCGGGCTGATGCACCCACAGCAGGTCGATTCGATCCGTCTTCAGGCGCTTGAGGCTTGCCTCCACCGACGCAACCATCGCCTTGCGGCTGTTGCCGGTCGTGAGACGATCGGGCGTCGGACTCGCACCGCTCGAGAACTTGCTGGCGAGGAAGAAATTGTCGCGCTGGCCCTCCAGCAACGTGCCGATGAATTCTTCGGACTGGCCGAACTGATAAACATCGGCCGTATCGATGAAGTTGCCGCCGGCTTCGGCGTAAGTCTGGAACAGCGCCGCGCTTTGCGCTTCGTCGGCGCCGTGGCCCCAGCGCGTGCCGAAGTTGGCCGTGCCCAAGACGATCTGCGATACGCGCACGCCAGTGCGCCCAAAATTCTGGTATTTCATCGACGTTTTCCTTTCATGAAAATACGGGTACATGCCCGTATTGGCCAAAAACATGCCATCTGGTCGAGGTAGAAGAGGGGGCCCGTTGGGCTTCCCTTCTTGACTGGACATCGAATGCGTTTCGGAGGTGCGCCTAATTGATTGCCTCGCCCAGTTCGGCCAGCACCGCACGCAGCGCCCTAATTTTTCCGGCCCCGATTTTCTCGACCACCGAAACCTGGCAGCGATCCCAAGCCGGCGTGGCACGACGCAGCAGAGCCCTGCCGTCCGCGGTCAGCGACACGACACGTTCACGCTGATCGCCGGCATCGATGTCGATGTGGGCCAACTCACGGCTTTCGAGGACCTTCACGTTTCGGCCGATCGTGGAGCGGTCGAGATCGACGAGTGCGCCCAACTGAGTCAGGCTGACAGGCTGGTGATCGGCGATGGTTCTCAACAGAAAATATTGGGCGATGTTGATGTCGAACGACTCGAGCGCGGCGTCGTAGGCCTCGGTCAGTTTCCGGGAGGCGCGGCGAAGGTCGGTGCAGATGCAGGGTGTATTCATAGATGCGAGTATATACCCGTAATTTCCGAAAAGGCATTCGTATCGTGCGATTCGTTCGCGAACGGCAGTTTGGTCGACCAGTTGTACCGGCTATCGCCGCTCGGCGAATCGATGCTGGCGCCGCTGGCCATGCCGATCGCCTGGGACGAGCAAAGCCATGGCGAAATCAAGCAGGCGCGCGAGCGCCATCGCGAGCGTTCGGGTTGAGCCGTGAGACCGGCTGGACCGGCTCGGCCACCAATCGCGCCTGGACGCCGGGGGGACGACTGCCGACGCCCGCGGCGCATCGACCGGCTTGCTGCTATCGGCGAGGCGCCTCCTTGACGAAGGCCTGGATGCGCCGCATCGCGAGAATCAGTTGCTCGCGCGACGTACACAGTCCGAATCGCAGATGAGTCGGGAAGTCGCCGAAATCGATGCCCGGCGCCACCGACACGCCCGCCTCCTCAAGCAGGCGCTGGCAGAATCGATAGCTGTCGTCGGTGAATCGGCCGGCATCGGCGAACACGAACAATCCCGCGTCGGGCGGATAGGCGATCTCGAAGCCGCATTCGGCGAGCATCGTCAGCATCGTCGTCGCGACGTGCTTCGAGTTCGGTCCTGCGTCGCGCGGCGATCTCGTCCACCTCGTCGGTGAAGCAGGCAAGCGCCGCCGCCTGGGAAATGTCGGGCGGGGAAAGGTAAAGGTGCTGCGCCAGCATCTCGCACCGATCGACCACGCGTTCCGGCACCACGATCCATCCGAGTCGCCATCCTGTCATCGCGTAATACTTCGAAAAGCTGTTGACGACGAACGCGTCGTCGGAATGCTCGAGCGCGGAGCGTTCGCGGCTGCCGTCGTTCAACCCGTGATACAGCTCCTCGCTGATATACAGGCCGCCTCGCCGCGCCGACAGATCCATCAGCGAACGCGCCGAATCCCACGGTATGACGGTTCCCGTCGGATTGGAAGGCGAACCGACCAGAATCCCGCGGGTCCGCGCCGACCAGGCTTCCTCGTATTCGCTCGCGCTCGCCCACAGGGCGCCGGACTGCGAGGCCTTCACCCCGACGATATCGCCGTTCACCACGCTGGCGAACACGGGATGCGACGGATAGCCGGGCACCGCGCTCAGCAGCGTTTCGCCGGCGCCGACGAAGCCCGCCATGATCAACATCAGGCCGGCCGACGAACCGGTGGTGACGATGATGCGACGGGCGTCGATCGACACGCCATATTTCCTGCGATAGAAATCGGCGATCGCCGCACGCAGCAATGGCCTGCCGACCGCCTCGGTATAGCGGCCCGTTCCTGCCTCGATGGCCCGCCTGGCAGCGGCCAGGACCGGCGCAGGCGTTCCGAAATCAGGCTCGCCGACGTCGAGTCGAATGATGTCGCGGCCCGCCGCGATCAATTCCTTCGCCCGCGATAACAGATGCAATGTGCGGAAAGGCTGCAGTTCGGTGGCGCGTGGTGCAAACCGCAAGGTATCCAGCATGTCTGATGAACCCATGTCGTGGTGGTTGGTAAGCTATGCGAATAAATTGAAGAACGAACCGGCGGAGCAGGATAGGATCGAAACAATGACGCGGCAAGGAGGCACGATCGCTGCGCCAGGTAACGTTTTGGTGACCTGGCCCGCGCTTGCCTTGTCGCTGCGCGCAGCGTCGCCGGTTCATTCGAGAAAGCGCGTGACGTGGTCGGCTCGTACCCGAGTCCGTCGCAGAGCGCTCCGGTGCCGGGCGTGGACGAGCAGGGCCGATGTCAGGCGCTCGAGCGCACGCAGCCCGTGCTGCCGATGGTCGGCTGCGTTGACGGTGTCGCTCGCGATTAGGTGCGCCACGGCACCACGACGCTGTTTGCCGCCCTGATGTGCTCGATGGTGCCGTGCTCGCTACCTGCAAGCCCCGTCGCCGACATCATGAATGTCGGTCGTTTCCGCGCGAGATCGACAACGACGATCACGATGTCGGGGCCGGGCCCGGCATGCGTGAGCGGTGCCGGGCGGCGTCAAATCAAGCCCCGCCGCCGCGCCCGCCGGCAGGTTCGAGCAGCCCGCAGACGACCGTCTCGGCATGGCTCGCCGCCAGGGCGTCGAGATCGGGCCGCAACGCGCTGTCGTCGGCGAACACCTCGCGGAAGAGGATCGCCATGATCATCGGTCCGACGATCGACAGCGCCTGCAGGCGCGCGTCGCCGCGCCGGACCTCGCCTCTTTTCTGCCGCTCGGTGAGCACGTCGGCCAGCAGATCGAGCACCCGGGCCACGACGTTGTCGTGCCAGATGCGCGCGAGGTCGGGAAACTTGCGCGATTCGCTGATCACCATCCGCGCGATCGCCGGCACGTCGCTGCCGGTCGCTGTCTGCGCGACCGCGCGCAGCAGCATCGGCACGAGTTCCCGCAGCGGCATTGCCGAGCCGGTTGCCGCTGCCTCCATCCCGCCGAGGTTGGCAGCGAACGCGTCGCGCGCGACCGCCCTGAACAGATCCTCCTTCGTCTCGAAATATCGATACAGGGTCCCCTTGGCGACGCCGGCGTGCCGCGCGACCTCGTCAAGCCTGGTGCCCGCATAACCGTGCCCGGCGAACACGCGGGTCGCCGCCTCGATGATCTCCGACGGGCGTGCCTCCTTGCGGCGCTTGCGCGGCGGGCGACTGGTTTCCTGTTCCATGGTGCTCCTCGTCAAGCTGGATTCGGCATCGTCGCGTCGGGTTGCGCGCGATGCGGTGGTTTCTTTACTTTTCGAGATAATGACTCTACAGTCACTATCTCCTCGTGCCTTGCCGGGTCGATCCGTGCAGGCGTGTTTCCACGACCGAAAGGAAGCGCCATGACCCAAGCTGACGTACTCATCGTCGGGGCCGGCCCCACCGGCCTCGTCCTTGCCATCTGGCTGACGAAGCAGGGCATCCCCGTGCGCATCGTCGACAAGCGTCGCGGCCCGGGAGAAACCTCGCGGGCGATGGCGGTGCAGGCCCGCACGCTCGAACTCTATCGCCAACTGGACATCGCCGACGAGGTGGTGGCCGCCGGCTACAAGACCCCGGCGATGAACATGTGGGCGCGCGGCAAGCGCAAGGCGCGGATCGCGCTGACCGATGCCGGCGAGGATATTTCACCTTACCCGTTCGTGCTCGTGTTTCCGCAGGACAAGCACGAGCGGCTGCTGCTCGCGCGGCTGCGCAGCCTCGGCGTCGAGGTCGAGCGCGAGACCGAACTGGTCGGCTTCGAGGCGCACGACGAGCACGTCGTTGCCACGCTGAGGACGCCCGACGGGCGCGAGCAGACCTGCCAGGCCAGGTTTCTGGCGGGCTGCGACGGCGCGCGTTCGACGATACGCCACGCAACCGGCAGCAGCTTCGAGGGCGGCACCTACAAGCAGATCTTCTACGTGGCCGACGTGGAGGCGAGCGGCGTCGAACCGGCCGGCGAAGCGCACATCGCGTTCGACAAGTCGGATTTCGTCCTGGTGATGGCTTACGGCGAGCCGAACCGGTACCGGCTGATCGGCACGGTGCAGGGCGAACCGGCCACGGACCCGGAGCGGCTGAGCTTCGACGACGTGGGGCACCGGGCGATCGAGGGCCTCGGCCTCGAGGTCGCCGGAGTGAACTGGTTTTCGACCTATCACGTGCATCACCGCGTGACCGAACGCTTCCGCCATGGCCGGGTGTTCCTGCTGGGGGACGCGGCTCACGTCCACAGCCCGGCGGGCGGGCAGGGGATGAACACGGGCATCGTGGACGCCATCAATCTGGCCTGGAAGCTCTCGGCCGTCCTGAAGGATCAGGCGCCCGACGCGCTGCTCGACAGCTACGACACGGAGCGGCGCGCGTTCGCCCACAAGCTGGTCGAGACGACCGACCGCGTATTCTCGTTTGCCACCGCCGAGGGCGGCTTCGCCGATTTCGTGCGGACCCGCATCGCGCCGGTGTTCGCGAGCGTCGCCTACGAGCTGGACAGCGTGCGCGACTACATGTTTCGCGTCGTGTCGCAGACCATGCTCGACTACCGCGACGGCCCGCTCGGCAGCGGCCTGGCCGGCAAGGTCGGCGGCGGCGACCGGCTGCCGTTCGTGCGCTTCGAGGCCGGTGACAACTACGGCTCCCTGACCCGCATCGCGTGGCAGGTGCATGTGTACGGCGCGCCTTCGGACGAGTTGCGGCACTGGTGCGACAGCCGAGGTATCGCACTGCATGCCTTCGCCTGGGTGGACGCGTTTGGCGAGGCCGGGCTGGCGCGCGACGCGGCCTACCTGCTGCGGCCCGACGGGTACGTCGGGATGGCGGTCCCGCACGGGGCGCCGCAGGCGTTGACCGCGTATGTCGAGCAGCACGGCTTGCGGTTCGGGCGCGATTGAGCGGCGCGCATGAGGATGAAGCCGGTTGCCGGGCGCGTCGCCGTCAAGCCGGCGAGCCAGGCTGCGAGCGCGTGCCGGCGCCGCGCGAATCCCATGTCGCCTCTCATGCCGCCGTTGGCCCGCAGCACCTCGCCGGTCGTGAAGCTCGCCTTCCCCGACGCGACGCAGGCGATTGCGTCCGCAATCACTTCCGGCGTTCCCGCGCGGCCGGGCGGCGCCGTGGCGAGCAACGCCGGCTTGCCCGCTTCGAAGCCCGTTATCCGGTCGAGCATGTCCGTCGGTATGGGACCCGGAGCCGCCGCCTTGGCGCGAATCCCCGACGCCGCCACCCCGAGCGCGGCGGATCTCGTGCGGCCCTCGAGCGGGCGTGCTTGCTGGCGACATGGAGCGCGTTGCGCGGCGCATCGCGAATTCCCGTCCGGAACGACACGCCGACGATGCTGCCGCTGCCCCGGGCCGCCATGGTGCGGATCTCGTGCTTCAGCGCGAGCCAGGTGCCGCGCACGTTGGCATCGGACGGGCGGATATTGAGCGACGCTCTGTCCGGCGATGGACGCCGGATCGCCTTCGCAGCCCGCGCGGTTCACCGCGATGTCCAGACGGCGGACACGGTCGACCCCGACGGGCAGATCGTCCGCATCCCGCGGCACGAGCAACACGACGACACGGAGCAGACGTTCCATCGCCGGCGAAGCAAATCCGGCGGCATGGACGTGCCCGAAGTCGGTCGACTCAAGGAACGCGAATCCGGCAATGCTCGCCTCGAGCGACTGATCGCCGGGCAACCGCTGGTGATCGACAGCCTGAAGGAATTCAGCTGAAAAAATGACGACCCCGGCGGGCCGGCGTGGCGCGCCGAGAGGTCCCGGCCCGACGAGGCCATCGCAACGCGAGGCATGTCGTTGCCCGGGGCCGAGTCGCCGAGTGCGGGCCTGTCTCCCGGCGCGCTGCCCCGTGTTTGCCGATCCCGTGATTTCCTCTGCTGGCTCCCGACTCGGCAGCGGCGGCAAATCCGCCATCCGCTCCCCGGGGGAGGCAGGTTTGCCTCGGCGGAGCGGTTTCACGTCGGCGCCGACACGAATCCGGCCGGTACCTTGCGGAATTACGCATTCGCCGGCCACCAGAACGCCTTCACGGACGGCAGCGTGAAGCATCCCGGCAGCGGCGTCATTTACAGCCGATTGTGGGGAGGCGCTACGTTCCGCAGTTGAAGATCGACCATCTTTTCCGATCCAGCCAGCGGTTGGACCCGGCCATGATCTCGCCGACCGGGGCAAAGCCGTGCGATGCTCCCGTCGCACCTCGACATGCGGCACACGGCTGCTTCGCCCCGCATCCGCCAGGCGAAGCAGCCGCCTCAGCGTTTCGCCACCTCGCCGTCGTTGGCGTCGGGCGGCACGTCGAGCCCGCCCGCGAACGCCGTGTACACGTCGACGACACGACGCGACAGCGTGTAGCTCGACTCGGTGTACGCCTGCGCCGACTGCAGGCGCGTGCGCTGCACGTCGAGCCAGTCGAGCAGGTCGATGCGCCCGGCGCGATACTGCGCGTCCGCCAGCGCCTCGGCCTGGGCCGCGTCGCGATCGGCCTCGCGCAGCGCGCCGTTGCGCGCCGCCTCGTGCAGATACGCGTCGAGCGCGACGTCGGCCTCCTCGAGCGCCGCGGTCACGGCGCGGTCGTAGTCGGCCAGCGCCGCGTCGGCCCGCGCGCCGGCGGCCCGCACCCGCGCGCGCAGCGCGCCGCCGTCGAGGAACTGCCAGCTCAGCGCGGCACCGCCGCTCCACAGCTTCGAGGCCGTCTCGTACAGCTGGTTCGGCGACAGCGCGCCGAGCCCGAGCAGCCCGGACAGCGAGATGCGCGGATACAGGTCCGCGCTCGCCACGCCGATCCGCGCGGTCTGCGCCGCGAGGCGCCGCTCCGCCTCGCGCACGTCCGGGCGCCGGCCGATCAGGCCCGCCGGATCGTCGGCCAGCACGAAGCCGGGCGCGCGTACCGGCACCGGCCGCTCGAGCGCGAGAATCTCGGGCGCGTCGAGCGGCAGCGCCGTGAGTGTGGCGAGCCGGTCGCGCCTGGCGCGAACCCGCGCGGCCAGCGGCTCGAGGCGCGCCTCCACGTCGGCGGCCTGGCCGGCGGCACGCACCACGTCGAGACGGCCGACGCGTCCGACACGCTCGCGCGCCGCCACCAGCGTCGCGATGCGCCGCGCCAGTTCGCGCTCGCGCGCAACCTCGGCGTATTGCTGCTGCGCCTCGCGCAGATCGAGGTAGGCCATGGCCACCTGCGCCACCACCAGCCGGCGCAGGTCGTCGCGCGCGTCCGCACTCGCCTGCGCGTCGGCGCGCGCGGCCTCGATGCCGCGCCGGATCCGGCCGAACAGATCGAGCTCCCAGTCGATGCCCGCGCTTGCCAGCGTCGGGCTGCCTACCTCGGGCACGCCGGTGTTGCTGGTCAGCGTCGAGGTCCGCGCTCGCGCGATCGAGGCCCCCGCCGACAACTCGGGCAGCCCGGCCGAGCGCGCCTCGGCCACGCCGGCCAGCGCGGCGGCGTAGTTCGCCTCGGTGGCGCGCAGGTCGTAGTTGGCCCGCCACGCGCGCGCGACGAAGCGGTTCAGCGCGGCATCGTCGAAGTCGGTCCACCACCGCGTGACGGGCACGCCGGGTTGAATCGAGGCGGTGCCGCCGACGGCGCCGTTCGCCACCGCGGCGACCGGCGTGGACGACGGCAGTCGCGCGAGCCGCGCGGTGTCGGGCAGGCCGCGGTGATAGTCGGGCCCCACGGTGCAGCCCGTCAGCGTGCCGAGCAGGCCGGCCGCCGTCATGATCGTGACGATGCGTTTCATGCCGCGCCCCCGGTCGAAGCATCGCGCCCCGTCACCGGCCGCCGGCGCGCGGCGAGCTGCCTTGCCAGCAGGAAGAACAGCGGCGTGAAGACGAGCCCGAACGCCGTCACGCCGATCATGCCGGCGAACACGGCGGTACCCATCGCCTGCCGCATCTCGGCGCCCGCGCCGGTGGCGAACACCAGCGGCACGGCGCCGAGGATGAAGGCGAGGGAAGTCATCAGGATCGGCCGGAGGCGAACCCGGGCCGCGCGGATCGCGGCGTCGGCGGCGGACGCGCCGTCGCGTTGCGCCTGCACGGCGAATTCGACGATCAGGATCGCGTTCTTGGCGGCAAGTCCGATCAGCACGATGAAACCCACCTCGGTGAGAATGTTGACGTCCATGCCGCGCAGGCTCACGCCGACCAGGGCGGCCAGCAGGCACATCGGCACGATCAGGATCACGCTTGCCGGCAGCGTCCAGCTCTCGTAGAGCGCGGCCAGCAGCAGGTAGACGAACGTCACGGCCAGCGTGCCGGCGATCCAGGTGGTGTCGCCGGCCAGTTTCTCCTGCAGTGCCAGCTCGGTCCACTCGTAGTCGTAGCCGTCCGGCAGCGTGTTCGCGAGCACGCGCTCCATCGCCGCGAGCGCCTGCCCGGTCGAATACCCGGGCGCCGCCACGCCCTGCACCTCGGCACCGGGGAACAGGTCGTAGCGCGCCACGCGGAACGGCGTGGTAACCGGCCGGAAGCTCGCGAGGCTGCCGAGCGGCACCATGGCGCCGCTGTCCGAACGCGTGCGCAACGTCGCGAGGTCGCCGATCTCGCGGCGGTACGCCTGATCGGCCTCGATGTCGACCTGATAGGTGCGGCCGTACAGGTTGAAGTCGTTGACATAGAACGCGCCGAGATAGCCGGACAGCATGCTGTTGACGCGGTCGAGCGGCACGCCGAGCAGTTGCGCCCGCACCGGATCGACGTCGGCGAATACGCCGGGCGCGCCGGCGTTGTACGGCGAGAACACGTTGGCCACTGCCGCTTCGTGGCTCGCCGCAGCCGTCACGGCCTGCACCACGTGCTGCAGCCCGGCGGCCCCATGCCCCTGGCGGTCGCGCACGAACAGCTTGAAACCGCCGCCGGTGCCGATGCCGGCCACCGCGGGCGGCGGCAGCACCAGCACGCGCGCCGTGCCGATCGGCGCCAGCGCGTGCCGGATCGCCGCCAACATGTGGCCGCCGTCGAGCCCGCGGCTGGCGCGTGCCTCGAAGTCGTCGAACACCACGAACACCACCGCCGCGTTGGGCGCGGTCGTGAAGGTAGCGCCGTCGGTCCCCGAGATCGCCGAGGTGTGGCGCACGCCGGGCAGCACGTCGAGGCGCCGGGATACGTCGCGCGCGACGTCGGTGGTGCGTGCGAGCGTGGCGCCCGGCGGCAGCTGGATCGAGACGATCGCATAGCCGCGATCCACCGGCGGCACGAAGCCGTGCGGCGTCACGTCGAGGCGCCACACGGTCAGCCCGATCAGCCCGGCGTAGACGAGCAGCAGGAATCCGCGGCGGCCGAACGTGAGTGTCACCAGGCGCGTGTAACGCCCGGCCAGCGCCGCGAAGCCCCGATCGAACCCGGCCAGCGCGGCGGCGATGCGGCCCGGCCGGTGCTGGCCGTGCGAGGCGGAGAACAGCAGCGCGGCCAGCGCCGGCGACAGCGTCAGCGAGACGAATGCCGACAGCGCGGTGGCCAGCGCGATGGTCACCGCGAACTGCCGGAAGAACAGGCCCGGAATTCCCGAGATGAACGCGGCCGGCACGAACACCGCGATCAGCACGAGCGCGATCGCGATCACCGCGATGCCAACCTCGGCCATGCCGCGATGCGCGGCGGCGCGCGGCGTCAGGCCCTCGGCGATGTGCCGCTCGATGTTCTCCACCACCACGATCGCGTCGTCCACCACGATGCCGATCGCGAGCACCATGCCGAACAGCGAGAGGTTGTTGATCGCGACCCCGAACAGCGGCATCAGCGCAAGCGTGCCGATCAGCGAGATCGGGATCGCCAGGATCGGGATGATCGCGGCGCGCCAGGTCTTGAGGAACACGATCACGGCCAGCGCCACCAGCACGGTGGCCTCCAGCAGCGTGTGCAACACGTTGTGGATGGAGGTGCGCACGAAGGCGGTGGGATTGTAGTACGCGTGATATTCGAGATCGCTCGGGAAGCGCGCCTTCATGGCGTCGAGTGTCGCGATGATCGCGTCGGCGGTGGCCAGCGCGTTCGATCCCGGCTTCTGCGAGATGCCGATGTCGACCGTCGTGCCGCCGTCGAGCAGCGTGTCGCTGCCGTAGTCTTGCGCGCCTAGTTCCACGCGGGCCACGTCGCGCAGCCGCACCACGGCGGTGTTGCCGGCGTCGTCGCGGGTGGCGCGGACCACGATGTCGGCGAACGCGTCGGTGTCGCGCAGCCGCCCGCGTGTCAGCACCTGCAGCTGGTAGGCGCCGCCCGTGCCGCTCGGCGGCGTGTTGAGCGTGCCCGGCGAGACTTGCGCGTTGGCGCGCCGGATCGCGTCGATCACGTCGTCGACGCTGATCGCGCGCTCGGCCAGCCGGCCCGGATCGAGCCAGACGCGCAGCGCGTAGTCGCGCTGCCCGCGCAGGTACACATCGCCCACCCCGTCGATGCGTGCCAGCGCGTCGCGAATGTCGAGCGTCGCGTAGTTCGACAGATACTGCTGGGAGAGCGTGCCGTGTGGCGAGACCAGGTAGACCACCATCATCAGGTCGGGAGAGGTCTTCCGGACCTTGAGCCCGATCTGCCGGACCTGCTGCGGCAGGCGCGCCTCGGCCACCGCCACGCGGTTCTGCACCAGCGGCGCCACCGCATCGACGTCGGTGCCGGTGCGGAACACCACGCTGATCGTGACGTTGCCGTCGCCGGTGGACTGCGAACTCATGTAGAGCATGCCGTCCACGCCGTTGACCTCCTGCTCGATCGGCGTGGCCACGGTGTCGGCGATCACCTCGGCCGAGGCGCCCGGATAGGACGCCTGGATCGTCACCGTGGGCGGCACGATCTCGGGGAATTCGGACACCGGAAGCCGCGTGCCGGCCACCGCGCCGACCAGCACCAGCAGGATCGAGCAGACCGCCGCGAACACGGGGCGGTCGATGAAGAAGCTGGAGAAACGCATGGTGCTCACTTGCCTCCCGGTGCGGCCGCCTGGCCGACCTTGACCGTATCGCCGGGCCGCACCTTCGCGAGGCCGTCGACGATCACGCGATCGTGCGGCGCGAGCCCGGCGAGCACGATGCGGCGCGTGCCGTCCAGCGCACCGGGCACCACCGGGCGCGGCTCCACCTTCGAGTCAGCGTCGACCACCAGCACGAAGCGCCGGCTCTGGTCACTGAGGATTGCCGCGTCGGGCACGCTGGCGGCGCTCGTCGGCTGGCCGAGCGGCAGGCGCACGCGCGCGAACAGCCCCGGCAGCAGCACGTGATCGGGATTGGGGAGCACCGCACGCAGCCGGATCGTGCCGGAATCGCGGTCCTCCTCGTTGTTGGCGAATTCGAGCGTGGCGCGGCGCGGCCAGCCCGTTTCGTCGCCGATCTCGACGGGCAGCGTCAGGCGGTGCGCCGGCAGCCCGGCGCGCGCGAGGCGCTGGTAGTCGGCCTCGGTCACGTCGAACGTGATGCGAATCGGGTCGAGCGTGACGATCGTGGCGAGCAGCGTGCCTTGTCCGCTGCCTCCGCTCACGAAGTTGCCGACGTCGACGCGGCGGTCCGACAGCAGCCCGTCGATCGGCGCGGTGACGTGGGTGTAGGACAGATCGAGCGTGGTGGCCTTTAACCGGGCGGCCGCCACCGCCACCTCGGCGTCGGCGCCGGCGGCGTCGGCCGTGCTCTGCTGCACGGCCTCGATGCTGACCGCGCCGGCCTGGCGCAACTGGCCGTCGCGCCCGGACTTCTGCCGTGCGAGCGTCTGGCGCGCCTGCGCCGCGCGCAGGTTGCCGGCGTCGCGATCGCGCGCGGCCTCGAAGGTGGCGGGATCGAGATCGAACAGCGGCGCGCCGGCGCGCACCGGCTCGCCGTCGCGAAAGCGGATCGCCTGCAGATAGCCCGACACGCGCGCGCGCAGCATGACCTTCTGCACCGCCTCGAGCCGCCCCGTGTAGATCGACTCTGCCTGGGTCGGCGCGAACATCGGTTCGACCACCTGCACGATCGGTATCGGCCGGCTCTCGGCCGGCGGCTTCGGCGAGCAGCCGGCCAGTAGCGCCGCGCCGACCAGCGCGGTCGCGACGTGTCGCGCGAGGGGCGCGGCGCGTGGGCGGACGCGAGCGCCGGCGCGCGGTGGCCGGCCTCGCGCCGGCGTCGGTCGGGAGGGTGCCGACGGTGCTGCCCCGTCGCCGGCAAGCGCGGCGCCGTGGCGCCGCAGGGTGGTCTTCATGTTGGCTGTCTCCGGATACGGGCTCGATCGCCTGGCGGCCCGCAATGGCGCGGCACGGCCTGAAACGTCGTGGCGTGACCGGCGCGCGGCCACCTCGCGATCGGGCACCGGGTCGTTCAGTGGATTCGGTCGCGCGCGTTCGTGCGGCCGGCGATGCGTCCTGGCGCACGATGCGATGGCGGGATGTAGGGTTTTTGCTTAGTCATGCTATTCATTACACGCACTGCGGGTGATCCGCTGGATGGAAAAGAGTCCGGTCCGAGGCGGGCCGTCGGTCGAGCCGGACGAGGCGGCGTTGGCAGCGCCCGGTCCGGTCGGCTGCCGTCGTGCCTGATTCGGTCCGGTCAAGGATAAGATCGATCCGGCCGGCTTTCAATTCGCATTCGGGGTGCCGACGGCGGTGGCGCGCGGCCGCTTCCGGGGCGACGCGAAGCCTTGCGCCGCAACGCTCATGCGCGTTGCGGCCGCCGCTCGTCGGCGGCGCGCGCGGCGGCGCCCGGCGTGCCTGCTCGCATTTCCGAGGCCGGATGCGGCGCTGGCGAGGCCCGTGCCTGACATGATTCGACATCAAGTTTTACAGTCGCCAAATTTGGCCGCCTTCGATTCTGTGTAAGCTGCTTCCCGGTATCGGCTCGCAGTCCGTACGCCGGTCGCGCGTGGAGATCCACCCGGCCCGCGGCTCGCGGCTCGATGGCGCCGAACCATCCTGTATCGCCGCATTCGCCCGTCAAGCGCACACCCATGTCAAGAGATCCGACCTCGCCTCCCGAACCACTTCGCGACCGCATCCTCGTGCTCGACGACGAAACCGAGATCCGCCAGATGCTGCAGCGCTATCTCATCGCGCAGGGCTTCGAGGTGCGCGCGGTCAAGGACGGCATGCAACTCGACGCGTGCCTGGAGCGGCAGCCGTACGACCTGCTGGTGCTCGACATCATGATGCCGAAGGAGGACGGGTTGGCGGTGTGCCGGCGCCTGCGCGCGCAAGGTCAGACGATTCCGATCCTGATGCTGACCGCGCGCGGCGATCCCGTGGATCGCGTGATGGGGCTCGAGATGGGCGCCGACGATTACCTCGCCAAGCCGTTCGTGCCGAGTGAGCTGGTCGCGCGCATCCGCGCGATGCTGCGGCGCAGGACGCTCCTGCTGCGCCAGGCCGGGCAGCTCGGCGGCATCGTCGCCGACGCCGACGCGCCGGCGCTGCGCTTCGGTCCCTATCGGCTCGACGTGCGCCGCCAGGAGCTGTTCCGCGACGCGAGCCTCCTCGAGATCGGCTCGGCGGAAATGCGCCTGCTGTGCGCGCTCGCGTCGGCGCCGAATCGCCCGCAGAGCCGGGACAGCCTGCTCGAGCGCGCGAGGGGCCGTGAATACGGCGCGCTGTTGCGCAGCGTCGACGTGCAGGTGCTGCGCCTCAGGCAGATGCTCGAGGACGACGCGTCCAAGCCGCGCCACATTCGCACCGTGTGGGGCGTCGGCTACATGTTGATAGCCGAATACGAGGCGTCATGAGCCCGTGGCCGAGGTCCCTGCTGGGACGGAACTTCCTGCTGCTGGTGGCGCTGGCGCTGGCCAGCCAGGCCGCCGTCATCACCGTGTTCCTGACCTTCATCCAGAAGCCGCGGATCGACGATGCCGCGTCCCTCGTGGCCTCGCAGATCGTCGCCATGCAGAAGCTGCTGGCCGCCCTGCCTGAGCACGAGCGCAGCCGCGAACTGCTGGGGCTGAACGGCATCCCGCAGGAGGCGGTGCCGTTCGAGCGGATGCGCGGCGAGCCGCCGTCGGGCTATGTGCTGCACGTGTTCTTCGAGGGTCTCGAGGCGCGGCTGCCGCCCGACACGACGATTCGCTGGGAACGCGAGGGCGAGCGTCGTTTCTGGGTACGGCTGAACGTCGGTGGCCGCTACGACTGGGTGATGTGGCATCCGGGCTCGGCGGTCGCCCACGTGCTGCCATGGGGTTTGATCTGCCTGTTGCTGACGGTGGCGACGGTACCCGTGCTCGGTGCCTATTTGATGCACCGTCCGGTGGACGCCGCATTGCGGCGCCTGGCGCGCGCGGCGGCCACCGTCGAGCGCGGCGAATGGCCCGACGCGGTGCCCGTGACGGGACCGCGCGAGCTCGCCACGGTGGCCGAAGCGTTCAACCGGATGGTCGCCGTGCTCGCCGATCTCGAGGCTACGCGCACGGAGATGCTGGCGGGCATTTCGCACGACATCCGCACGCCGCTGACCAAGCTGCGCCTCGTGGTGGCCGCGCCGGACGCGTTCGAGGCAGCGCAGGCCAGCGCGGAGCGCTTCATTCAGGATATCGACATGATCGTGCAGCAGTTCATCGATTTCGCGCGCGGCTGGAACGACGAGGCGGTCGTCGCCTGCGACCTGAACGAACTGATCTCGCAGCTCGCCGCCGACTACACCGGTCTCGGGCATTCGTTCGAGGCATCGCTGGAACCGCTGCCGCCGATTCCGGTGCGCCAGATCAGCCTGCAGCGCCTGTTGATGAACCTGATGCAGAACGCGGTCGTGTACGGCCGCACCGGGCTCGCCGTGCGCACCCGCGCCGAGCCGGGATGGGCGATCGTGTGCGTCGAGGATCGCGGCCCGGGCGTGCCCGATGCGATGCTGCCGCTGATCATGCAACCGTTTCGGCGCGGCACGCAGGACAGCGGGAAGGGCGGCACGGGCCTCGGTCTCGCGATCGTGGCGCGCATCGCCTCGCAACATGGCGGCCGCCTCGAACTGTCGGCCAACCGCCCGCACGGCCTGATTGCCACGGTTCGGCTTCCGCTCGCGCCGCCGCGCGCGAGCGGCGCGCGTCTGCGCGTTCCCTGAGGGCGGCACGAAGCGGGACCCGTGCCGCGCCGCGCGCGAGCACGCCGGCGCTCGTGATCAGAAGTGGTAGGCGACGCCGAATGCGCCGAACATGCTGGTGCGCCGCTCCACTATCGGGCTGTCGGCGGCGTCGCCGAGCAGCGTGCCGACGCCGAGGCTCGTGTTCATCGACCAGTGCCGGTTCAGGCGATGGTCCCAGGTCGTCTTGAAGTCGACCTTCGAGAACCCCGACGACGGCCGGTACACGGGCAGCCCGGCCGCGCTGTTCGCCGCCTGCTCCTCGTCGATGCCGAAATACGTGCGCTCGGCCGGACCGTTGGACCAGACGGTGTCCACCCCCACCGAGATCCGGTCGCCCGCGGCCTGGTACACCGTGTAGGCCACGCTCAGCGTCACGTGATTCCCGTATCCGGCATGGGCGGACTGCAGGAACTCGAGGTTCGCGCTGGCCGGGCCGTCGTGCCAGCGCGCGAACGCGCCGTACTCGAATGACGTGGCGATGTCGCCGGTGCCGTCGAGGATCGCCGCGTCGCCCTGGTCGCGGCCGCGCTCCGCGCCGACCAGCAGGCCCGCCGACAGCGACGGCGTCAGCGCGAAGGCGACGCCGCCGTCGAACCCCTGCACGAAGAACGTGACGCGCGAGCCGGTGCCGCTCGACAGGTTCAGCACCGGCAGCGGCCGGATGCGATAGGACTTGCCGCCGTCGTAGCGCGGCACGACGGCCGCGTCGAGGCCGATGCCGTTCTCCGGCGCGGCGCTCTGCGCGAAGGCGGGCGCGCCGTGCAGCAGGGTGCCGCCGAGCACGGTGCAGGCGAACAGGGCACGGCGCGCGGGCAGCCACGCGGGAATACGTCGCGTGAGTCGAAATGGAGACATGAGAGCGAAAGGATCGGTTGATGGAGCGGGTTGGAAGAACGGGTCCAGGCGTGGCGGCGCCGGCTCACACGGCGGCGAGGCGCGCGGCGTCGATGTCGTCGTGCGATTCGACGTCCGGCACGAAGATGTAGCCGAGCCCGCGCACGGTCTGGATGAAGCGCGGCATCGACGGATTCGCCTCGAGCACGCGGCGCAGACGCCATACCGCCACGTCGATCGTCCGATCGGTCGCGGCGTCGAGGCTGGGCCCGTGCAGCGTCTTGCGCAGGCGATCGCGCGTGAGCGTGCGCATCGGCGCGTCGACGAATACCTTCAGAAGCGCGAATTCGCTTTCCGAGATGGCCAGCCGGTGCTGTCCGGCGCGCAGCGTGCGCGCCTGGAAGTCGAGCGTGTAGTGACCGAACCGGTAGGGCGCGCGCAGCAGCGGCGCGGCGGACGGCAGTGGATGCGCGTGGCGGCGCAGCACGGCGCGAATCCGGGCCACCAGCTCGCGCGGGTTGAACGGCTTGACGAGGTAGTCGTCGGCACCGAACTCGAAGCCGATCACGCGGTCGCTTTCGTCCGCGCGGGCGCTCGTCAGGATCACCGGCAGGTCGTCGCCGGTGTTGCGCAGGTCGCGCAGCACGCCGAGTCCGTCGAGGCCCGGCAGCGCGACGTCGAGCACCGCGAGCGCGGGGCGCCGACGCGTGATGCTGCTTGCCAGCGCGCGGCCGTCGTCGAGCAGCGCGACCTCGAAGCCGCACGCGGTGAGGTAGCTGTTCAGCAAATTCCGCAGCTCGGGATCGTCGTCGACGACCAGAATCCGATTCGACATAGTGATGGAAGGCATGCTCGAGTGAGACCCGCGACGCTCCGTGGCGGATCGGCGCCGATCGTGAACCATGCCCCGCGCCGTCGTGCCCGGGGCTCCACGACGCAATGTAGGGAAGTCGCCCCCGCGCAGCTGTAGCAAATCATGTCGGCGCGTGTCGCCGGTGGCGCGCGGCCTCGGCGAGCGGCGCGCCGAACATGAAACCCGCGACGCGATTCGCGGCAGGGCGCGGCCGGGAAAGCGCCGTGACGCGTCGGGCCGGTCGTTGATCGATAACGGTTCGGCGGAGGTGGAAACGCTTCGTCATGGTGATGGCGCGAACGCGAGTGGCCGCGATCAGCCTGACTCGATAAGATCGGCGCATCACTTTCAAGCGGAGATTCGACCATGCGATTTTTGTTGGCATTCCTGCCGGCCTTGTCGTTTTTCGTGATGCAGCGCATTGCCGGAGTGCATCTCGCCCTCGTCGTGGCGGCGCTCGCGGCGGCGGGGCGCATCGCGTTCTACCTGCTGGTGTGGCGCACCGGTGTCAGGGCATTCGACCTCGGCTCGCTGCTGATCTTCGGCGGGCTCGCTGCCTGGGAGCAACTGACGGGGGCCAGCCTGTCGTTCGCCGAGATCCGGCTCGTGATCGATGCCGGTCTGATGCTGGTCGCGCTGATCTCGGTGCTGGCCGGACGACCGTTTACGCTGCAGTATGTCGAGCGCGGGACCCCGACCCACCCGCGGCTGCTCCAGGCCCACGCGGGCATCAGCGCGGCGTGGGCCGCGGCGTTCGCGGGCATGGACATGATCGACTTCGTGTGGATCGTCCATCCGGGCTGGCCGCAGGTCGCGCTGCTCGGCGCGACGGCGCTGCTCGGCTTCGCCGCGTTGCGCTTCACGCGATGGTATCCGCGCCGTCTCGGCCTGCGCGCGGCGGCCGCGCCGCGCTGAGCCACCGGCCGGGGCCGCCGCTTGGCAATGACATGCGGCGACATCTTTCATTACAGCGCGTCATGCCTCGACGCGCGACACTTCGGGCCCTGCTCATGGCCGCGCCTCCGGAGTTACTTCATGCCCCCCGTCTCGTTCCGCATCGTGCTCGCCGGTATCGCCACCACGGCCGCGCTGGCCGCCTGCACGTCGTTTCCGCACGGCACGCCGCCTGACCAGTCGGATCCCGCCATGCACGGCTTCGACGACGTCGATCGGCACCCGACCTGGAGCAACTGCCAGAGCCGCTGCGTCGTCGACGGCCGCCCGCGGTGCTGCGAGACGGCCGACTGACCGGACCGCGGACGCGGCGCCCGGCGGCCGGTGCCGCCGCGATGCCGTTCCAGGCCGCCCCGGGTTTCCTTCCTTCTTCTGTATCCCGCTCGAGCGATGAAAAAGTGGTTCGTATGGTTCGGTATCCTGATCGCCGTGCTGGCTGTTGCTGTCGTGGCACGACGCTTGCATCGCATCGACCTCGCGCGGCACGAGGCGAGTGCCACGGCCTCGGCCGCCACGCCGGTCGGCGCCGTGACGGTGAGGGTGGCCGACGTGCCGGTGTACGTCGATGCGCTCGGCACGGTGACGCCGACGCGCACCATCATCGTGGTGCCGCAGGTCAGCGGCGTGCTCGAATCGGTGGAGGTGGACGAAGGGCAGACGGTGCGCAAGGGCCAGGTGATCGCGCACATCGATTCGCGTGCGCTCGAGGCGCAACTGCAGCAGGCGCGCGGCACGCTCGCGCACGACGAGGCGCTGCTCGCCAACGCGCGCGCCGACCTGCAGCGCTACCGCGCGCTGATCGACGCCGGTTCGATCACGCGCCAGACGCTCGACACGCAGGCGGCCACGGTGCGCGAGGCGCAGGGCACGGTGCAGGCCGACGCCGGCAGCGTGCGCAATCTCGAGGTGCAGCTCGGCTACTGCACGATCCGCTCGCCGGTGGACGGTGCGATCGGCCTGCGTACGGTCGACCCCGGCAATTACGTGACCAGCGCCAACGCCTCCGGTATCGCCGTGATCACGCAACTGCAGCCGGCAACCGTGGTCTACGCCGTGCCAGAGGACACGCTCGGCGCCATTCGCCGTGCCATGGCTGCGGGCCCGGTCCCGGTGCTCGCCTACGATCGCGACAGGCACACGCTGCTGGCGCGGGGCGCGTTGCTCGCCGTGGACAATCTCGTCAACACCTCGACCGGCACCGTCAACGTGAAGGCGCGCTTCGCCGAATCCGGCGCAGCGCTCTACCCGAACCAGTTCGTCAACACGCGGATGCGCGTCGATACGCTCGCGCGGGTGCCGGTGGTGCCGAGCGTCGCGATCCAGCACGGCTCGAACGGCGACTTCGTGTTCGCGCTCGACGCGGCCGGCCATGCACGACTGCGCCGGATCAAGGCGGGCCCCGCGCTCGGCGACGAGACGGCGATCGTCGACGGCCTGAAAGCCGGCGAGCGCGTGGTGACCGAGGGCGCCGACCGACTCGACGACGGCTCGCCCGTGACCGTCGCGGCTCACTGAGCGGAGCGCTCGACGATGAACGTTTCCCGTCCCTTCATCGAGCGACCGATCGCCACTTCGCTGGCGATGATCGCGCTGCTGCTGGTCGGCGTTGCCGGCTATCTGCTGCTGCCGGTCTCGGCGCTGCCCGAGGTCGACTATCCGACCATCCAGGTCTACACGCGCGATCCCGGGGCGAGCCCGGAGGTGATCGGTTCGTCGATCACATCGCCGCTGGAGCGGCAGCTCGGCCAGATGTCGGGGCTCAAGAGCATGCGCTCGACGAGCTCGGACGGCACCTCGATCATCACCATGCAGTTCGATCTCGCGCTGTCGCTCGACGTCGCCGAGCAGGAGGTGCAGGCGGCGATCAATGCGTCGTCGAGCTATCTGCCCGCGAACCTGCCGTACCCGCCGGTGTACAGCAAGGTCAACCCGGCCGACGCGCCGGTGCTGCGCCTGTCGCTGACCTCGAACGTGCTGCCGCTGACGAAAGTCGAGGATCTGGCCGACACGCGCCTCGCGCAGAAGATCTCGCAGATCTCGGGCGTCGGCCTGGTGACGATCGACGGCGGGCAGCGGCCGGCCGTGCGGGTCCAGGCGGACATGGCCGCGCTCAATGCGCTCGGACTGTCGCTCGAGGATCTGCGCGGCGCGCTCGGCAAGGCCAACGTCAACCAGGCCAAGGGCAGCCTCGACGGCAGCCGGCAGTCGTACGCGATCGGCGCCGACGACCAGCTGACGACGGCCGCCGACTATCGCGACCTGATCATCGCGTATCGCAACGGCGCGCCGGTCCGGCTGTCGCAGATCGCCCGATCGGTCGACGCGAGCGAAAACGACGAACAGGCGGCCTGGACCAACGGCACGCCGTCGATCGTGCTCGACATCCGGCGGCAGCCGGGCGCGAACGTGATCGCGGTGGTCGATCGCGTGCGCAAGCTGCTGCCGCAGTTGAGCGCGAACCTGCCGGCATCGGTGCATCTGGCGGTATCGACCGACCGCACCGCCACGATCCGCGCCTCGATCGCCGACGTGCGGCTCGAACTCGCGACCGCCGTGGCGCTGGTGGTGATGGTGATCTTCGTGTTCCTGCGTAATCTGCCGGCCACCTTGATTCCGGCCGTCACGGTGCCGCTTTCGCTGACCGGCACGCTGGCGCTCGCGTATGCGGCCGGCTTCTCGCTGAACAACCTGACGCTGATGGCGCTCACGGTGGCCACCGGCTTCGTGGTCGACGATGCGATTGTCGTGATCGAGAACGTCACGCGCTTCGTCGAGCGCGGCGCGGCACCGCTGGAGGCCGCGCTGAACGGCGCCAGGCAGATCGGCTTCACCATCGTGTCGCTGTCGGCGTCGCTGATCGCGGTGATGATTCCGCTGCTGTTCATGGGCGACGTGGTGGGGCGGCTGTTCCGCGAATTCGCGGTGACGCTGGTGCTGGCGATCGCGCTGTCCGCGTTCGTCTCGCTCACGCTGACGCCGATGATGTGCGCGCGCTTGCTCAAGCCCGGCTCGCGGCGGCACCGCGACGACTGGGTCGATCGCATCAACCGCGGCTACCTGCGCGCGCTCGATACCGTGCTCGACCACCCGCGCGCGACGCTGGCGTTGGTGGCCGCCACCGCGCTGCTGACGCTCGCGATGCTGGCGGCGATGCCGAAGGGCTTTTTCCCGCGGCAGGACACCGGCTCGATCGAGGGCGTCGTGCTGGGGCCACCCGGCACTTCGTTCGTCGGCATGGCGGTGCTGCATCGGGAGGTCGCGGCGCGCCTCGCGCGCGATCCGGCGGTGGCCGGCCTGAGCGCGTTCGTCGGCATCGACCAGACCCGGCCGGTGCTGAACCAGGCCACGCTGTCGATCGACCTGAAGGACCGGCGCGCGCGCGACGGCATCGACGCGGTGATGCGTCGGCTCGCGCGGGACGGCGCCGGCGTGGCGGGCGCCCGGCTGTTCCTGCATCCGGTGCAGGACCTCACGCTCGACGACTCGACGGCGCCGTCGGCGTACAGCCTCGGCGTGCAGTCGGCCGACGCGGCGCTGCTGGCGCGCTGGAGCGGCGTGCTGGTTGACGCGCTGCGCCACGATGCGGCCTTCGCCAACGTGCAGAGCATGGCGATGCAGCGCGGCAGCCAGGTGCGGCTGCGCTTCGACCGTGACACGGCCGCCCGGCTCGGCGTGACGCCGCAGGCGATCGACGACGTGCTGTACGACGCGTTCGGCCAGCGCCAGGTGTCGACCCTCTACACGCAGGTCAACCAATACCACGTGGTGCTGGTATCGGGCGATCGCGGCGCCGATCTCGCGCATCTGCTGTCCGGGCTGTACGTGAACACCGCGTCCGGAAAGCTCGCGCCGCTCGCGGCGATGGCGAGCATGGAGGTGGTGCCGGTGCCGGTACGCATCGATCGCCAGGCGCAGTTTCCGTACGCCGACATCGGCTTCGATCTGCCTCCGCACACGAGCCTCGGCGCCGCGATCGCCGAGCTCGAGCGCGTGAAGCGGCGCGTCGGCCTGCCCGTCTCGGTGCAGGTGTCGCTCGAGGGATCGGCCGCGCTGTTCCAGGATTCACTGAGCCGCGAGGCGCTGCTCGTGTTCGCCGCGGTGGTGGTGGTGTATCTCGTGCTCGGCGTGCTGTACGAAAGCTTCGTGCATCCGCTGACGATCCTGTCGACGCTGCCGTCGGCCGCGTTCGGCGCGCTGCTGGCGCTGTTCGCGTCGGGCACGCCGTTCGACGTGATGGGCCTGATCGGCATCGTGCTGCTGATCGGCATGGTGATGAAGAACGCGATCATGATGATCGACTTCGCGCTGGCGGCGCGGCGCGAGCAGGGGATGTCGGCGCGCGACGCGATCCGCAGCGCGGCCGCGCTGCGCTTTCGCCCGATCCTGATGACCACCATGGCATCGCTGTTCGGCGCGCTGCCGCTCGCGTTCGGTACCGGCATCGGCTCGGAGCTGCGCCATCCGCTCGGCGTCGCGATCATCGGCGGCCTGTGCGTGAGCCAGTTGCTGACGCTGTTCTCGACGCCGGTCATCTATCTGGCGCTGCAGCGCGTCGAGGCGCGCCGCGGCGCGGTGCGCCCGGTGGAGCGCGCGCGATGAAGCCGTTCTCGCCGTTCGTGCGCCGCCCGGTCGCGACCAGCCTGATGGCGATCGCGATAGCACTGTGCGGCCTGCTCGGGTTCCGCCTGCTGCCGGTCGCGCCGCTGCCCGAGATCGACTTCCCGACCATCAGCGTGCAGGCACGCCTGCCGGGCGCGAGTCCCGAGCTCGTGGCCGCCTCGGTGGCGACGCCGCTCGAGCGCCAGTTCGGCCGGATCGCCGGCGTCACGCAGATGACCTCGGTCAGCTCGCTGGGCCAGACCCAGGTCACGCTGCAGTTCGATCTGGCGCGCAACATCGACGGCGCGGCGCGCGACGTGCAGGCGGCCATCAACGCCGCGCGCACCAATCTGCCGGCCAGTCTCGACGGCAACCCGACCTGGCGCAAGGTGAACCCCGCCGATTCGCCGATCCTCGTGATCGGCCTGACCTCCGGGGTGGCCACCCCGGGGCAGCTCTACGACGCGGCCTCGACGGTGCTGCAGCAGAAGCTGATGCAGACGCCGGGCGTCGGCAACGTGGTGGTGGGCGGCGCGGCCCTGCCCGCCACCCGGATCGAACTGAATCCGGAGCGCGCGAGCCATTACGGCATCGGCCTCGAACAGATCCGCTCGGTGATCGAGAGCGCCAACGTCGACCTGCCGAAGGGGTCGGCCGTGTCGGGTGCGCGGGCCTACGGCATCGGCGCCGACGACATGCTGTACGCGCCGGACGATTACGCGCGCCTCGTCGTCAGTCAGCAGAACGGGCGGATCGTGCGCGTGGCCGATCTCGGCACGGTGCGCGAGGACGTCGAGAATCTGCAGAACTACGGCCTGTCGAACGGCAGGCCCGCGGTGCTGCTGATCGTGTACCGGCAGCCGGGCGCGAACGTGATCGAGGCCGTGGAGAACGTCAAGGCCGCGCTGCCGGCGCTCGAGGCGGCCATCGTGCCGATCGCGCCGTCGGTCCGGATCGCGATCGACGTCGATCGCACCAAGACGATCCGCGCCTCGCTGCGCGACGTCGAGACCACGCTGCTGATCTCGATCGTGCTGGTGACGGCGGTCACGTTCTGCTTCTTCCGCTCGTGGCGCACCACGCTCGTGCCGGCCGTCATCGTGCCGCTGTCGCTGCTCGGCACCTTCGCCGTGATGGCCTGCCTCGGCTACAGCCTCAACAACCTGTCGCTGATGGCGCTGACCATCTCGACCGGCTTCGTGGTCGACGACGCGATCGTGGTGGTGGAGAACATCATGCGACACCGCGAGCTCGGCAAGGCGCCGCTCGACGCCGTGCTGGCCGGCGTGGCCGAGGTGGGCTTTACGGTGTTCTCGATCAGCGTCTCGCTGGTGGCCGTGTTCGTTCCGCTGCTGTTCATGGGCGGCCTGGTGGGCCGGCTGCTGCGCGAGTTCTCGGTCACGCTGTCGGTCGCGATCGCCATGTCGATGCTGCTGTCGCTGAGCGTGGGGCCGATGCTGATGAGCCGCGTGATGCGCGGCGCGGCGCCGGACGCCGGTGAGCGCGGGACGGCGATGTCCGGGCCGGTCGACACGACGGCCGTCGCGGGCCGCCTGCATCGGTTCTACGCGCGCTCGTTGCGATGGGTCGTCGCGCACCCGCTGCTGATGGGCGGCGTGACCGTGCTCGTGTTCGCGGTGAACCTCGCGCTGTTCGCGGCGGCGCCGAAAGGCTTCTTTCCGCAGGAAGACACCGGGCTGCTGCTCGGCACCCTGCAGGCCCCGCAGGCCATCTCCTATCTCGAGATGCAGCGCCAGTTCCGCCTCGTCAACGCGCGGATCGGCGCCAATCCGAACGTCGCCTTCGTCGGCGGCGTGGTGGGCGGTTCGAACGCGCTGAACCATGCGTTGCTGTTCGTCTCGCTCAAGCCGCTCGGAGCGCGGCGCGCCGGCGCCGACGCGGTGATCGGCCAGTTGCGCGCGCAACTGGCCGGCCTGCCGGGTTCGCAGCTGTATCTGCAATCGGTGCAGGACCTGTCGGTGGGCGGCCGCCAGAGCGGCGCGCAATATCAGTACACACTGACGGCCACCGATCAGGCCACGCTCGACCGCTGGGTGCCGAAGGTGGTGGCCGCCCTGCGCGGCCTGCCCGCGCTCGCCGACATCAACACCGATCAGCAGGACGACGGCCTGCAAGTGCGGGTCGACGTCGATCGCGAGCTGGCGACGCGGCTTGGCGTCGATGTCGATACGATCGACCAGACGCTCTACGACGCCTTCGGCCAGCGGCAGGTGTCGACCGTCTATCGCGCGGCGAACCAGTATCACGTCGTGATGGAGGTGGCGCCGTCGAACCGGACCGACCCGACCGTGCTGCGCAGTCTCTACGTGCCCGCCGGCCTCGCGCCCGCCAGCCTGAACGGTGCCGCCGCGCGAGCCGGCATGCCGGCGGCGACACCGTCCGCCGCGGCGACCGCGAGCGGCACCGCGCTGGTGCCGCTCGCCGCGTTCGCGCGTCTGGCAACGGGTCGCACCGCCATCGCCATCAATCATCAGGCAAGCTTTCCGGCCATTACCGTGTCGTTCAATCTGCGCCCGGGCGCCTCGATTGGACCGGTGACCAGGCAGATCGAGCGCGCGGTCGCCGCGCTGAACCTGCCGGCGGACGTCGGCGGCGCGTTCGCGGGCACGGCGCAGGCGTTCGCGCAGTCGCTGTCGAGCGAGCCGTGGCTGATCCTGGCCGCGCTGCTGTCGGTGTACGTGGTGCTCGGCATGCTTTACGAGAATCTCGTGCATCCGCTGACGATCCTCTCCACGCTGCCGTCGGCTGGTGTCGGTGCGCTGATCGCGCTGCGGGCCACGCACACCGAGCTGTCGATCATCGCGCTGATCGGCGTGCTGTTGCTGATCGGCATCGTCAAGAAGAACGCCATCATGCTGATCGACTTCGCCCTGAAGGAAACGCGCGAGCGCGGCGCCACGCCCGAGGACGCGATCCTGCGCGCCGGCATCGCGCGCGTGCGCCCGATCATGATGACCACGCTCGCGGCGATCTTCGGGGCGCTGCCGCTGGTGCTCGGCGGCGGCTACGGCGCCGAGTTCCGCTGGCCGCTCGGCGTCTCGATCATCGGCGGCCTGCTGTTCAGCCAGCTGCTCACGCTCTACACCACTCCGGTCATCTATCTCTGGTTCGACCGCGCATCGCGGCGCCAGCGAACCCGCAGGCAGGCTTCATGATTTCCCTTGACCGTTTTCGTGCGGCCCCGCGCCGCTGCGCGTTTGCCGTGATCGCCGCCGCGTCGGCGGCCGCGCTGCTGGGGGCCGGCTGCACGGCGGGCCCGGACTACCATCGACCGGCACTGGCCGTGCCCGCGCAATTCAGGGAGGCCGGCGCGCAATGGCGGCGCGCGGCGCCCGATCCACTGAAGGCGGTGTCGAGCCGCTGGTGGGACGATTACCACGATCCGGTGCTGTCGCGGCTGGTCGACGACGCGCTGCGCGCCAATCCCACCATTGCCGCGGCGCAGGCGTCGTGGCGCCTGGCCCGAGCCACGGTGGCGGCGGACCGGGCCAGCCTGTGGCCGACGCTCGGCCTCGACGCGTCGGGCTCGCGCGGGCAGAGCACGCCGTCGTCGCGCTTTTCCGGGGCCGCCGGTCCGTTGCTGTCCGAGCAGCTCGGCGGCGTGCGAAACACGGTGTCGCTGTCGGGCAGCGCCAGCTGGGAGCCCGACCTGTGGGGCGCCGCGCGGCGTCAGCTCGAGTCGGGCAAGGCCAGTGAGGCGGGCGCCGCCGCCACGCTGGCCGGCCAGCAGCTGTCCATCGCGGCCAGCGTCGCGACCAGCTACCTGCAGCTGCGCCAGTGCGATCTCGACGTCGATCTGCTGCAAGGGCAGCGCGAGATCGACGCGCGCCTGCTGGTGATCGCGGGCGCGGCCTTCGATCACGGCACGGCCTCGAACGACGACGTGCTCGACGCGCGCGCGAGCAGGCCGAGCACGCGCTCGCGGTGTGGACCGGCGTGCCGCCCGCGTCGTTCTCGATCGCGCCGGACCCCGACTACGCGTTTCGCGAGCCGGCCGAGCCGGCCGCGCTGCCGTCCACGCTGCTCGAGCGACGGCCCGACGTGGTCGGCGCCGAGCGCGCGGTGGCCGCCGCCAACGCGCGTATCGGTGTGGCCGAGGCGGCCTTCTTCCCGAGCCTGGACCTCGGCGCGCAGGGCGGCTTCCAGCACGACAGCCTCGCCAATCTGCTGTCGATGCCGAACCGCGTCTGGGCGGTGGGGCCCGCTCTCGCCGCCAGCCTGTTCGACGGCGGCGCGCGGCGCGCGGCGGTGCGCGAGGCCGAGGCGACCTACGACCAGCAGGTTGCGAATTACCGGCAGACCGTATTGAGCGCATTCCAGGGCGTGGAGGACAGCCTCTCGAACGTCAACCATCTGCGCGAGCAGACGCGCGCGCTCGATGCCGTCTATCGCATTGATCTGCAGCTGTTCGACAGCGCGCGCGCGAAGGCCAGCGCGGGGACCGCGAGCACGCAGGCCGTGCTCGCGCAGCAGCTCGCGGTGCTCGGCGCGCGCCAGAACCTCGTCGACATGCGGTCGGCGCTCGCGCAGGGCGACGTCGCGCTCGTCAGGAACCTTGGCGGCGGCTGGGACGGCGCGGCTGCGGCGCACGCGAGCGAACGGCGCTGACATGTACCGACATGGTTTTCCAACAGCTTGTTCGAGGCCACGTCCTTACATTGGAAGCGTTGGGAACGTAACGTTCCCGTTCACGGAGTCGATCATGAATACACGGATTTCACGCGGCACGCTGGCCGCGTGCCTGCTGCTGGCGAGCCACGTCGCGCTCGCCCACGTCGCGTCGTTCGCGACACCATGGTCACGCGGCGGCCGATACGGCTCGTGCGGCGGCGGCAGCTGCTCGCACGGCGGCGCGGTCGAAGGCAGGTACGGCGGCGTCGCGGCCGATCACGGCACGATCACGCGCACCGCGCCCGGGCAGTTTTCGAACAGCGGCACGGCCACCGGGCCCGGCGGACGCAGCTACGCGCACGGCGGGGACACGAGCTGCGGCGGCGGCACCTGCACACATACGGGCAGCGTGACCGGGCCGGACGGCCACTCGGTCAGCACGAGCGGCAGCGTGACGCGAAACGGCGCGGGCCAGTATTCGTCGTCGGGCGCGCTCACCGGCCCGCGCGGGACAACGACGCGCAGCGGTTCGACCGATTGCGGCGCGGGCACCTGCACGCATTCGGCCAGCGTCAGCGGCCCGAACGGCAACTCGGTGAGCCGCACCGGCACCGCCGCGCGCATCGCGCCTGGCGTCGTGGCGACCTCGCGCACCACGACGGGCCCGCACGGCGTCACGATCGGCACCGGCGGCGTGGTGGTCGGGGCGGGTGCGGTGGCGCCGGGGCCGGCGGTCGGTCCGCATGCGGTCGTGGTGTCGCCCGGGCGCGCCCCGGTGGTGGTCGCGCCGGGGCCGGCGGTCGTGGTGGGGGCCGCGCCGCCGGTGCTCGCGCCGGTTCCGCTGCCGGTCGCCGCGCCGGTGGTGGCGGCACCGGTCGCGGTGGTGGGCGTCACGCCCGTGGTGGCCGCGCCGGCGGTGATCGTCCATGCGCCCCCCCGGCCGACCGTGTGGATCCGCGGGCATTGGGCCGGCGGGGTGTGGGTGCCCGCGCACCGCTTCTAGCGCGGTGCGATCTCGCGGTCGCCGACCGGCCCCGACATCGGGCGACACATGTTTTCAACAGCTTGTAGCGGGCACTTTCGCTAGATTTGACGTGGGACGCAGGCACGAGGATCCGCCGCTCCCGAACCTCCCTCGATAGACAGGATCAGCCATGAAGACACTTCGACTTGCCCTTCTTTCCGTGATCGCCACCGGCTCCGCGCTGGCCGCCCAGGGCGCCTTTGCCGGCGTCGTGGCGGTCGGTATCGGGGTGCCGGCCGCCCCCTTCGTGATGGCGCCCGCGGTGCCCGTGTATCCCGTGCCGGTGGCGGTCGCCGCGCCGGTGGTGGCCGCGCCGGTGGTGGTCGCCCCGGGCCCGGCCGTGGTGGTGCGGACCGGCTATGTGTACCGCCCGACGGTACGCGCCGCCGTGATCGTGCGCTGATGTCCCTTCGTCATCCAAAACGATCATGAACGACATCCAGAACCGGCGACGTGTTTCGCGATGGCGGTGCGCAGCCGGCCTCGCGACGGTGTTCGCGCTGGCCGGTTGCGCGGTCGAGCCGCCGAGCAATCCGACCGTGATGGCGCTGCCCGCGAAGGGCAAGAGCCTGAACGAGTTCCAGCAGGACGACTACGGCTGCCGCAACGTCGCGAGCCGCGCGGTCCAGCCGCAAGCCGATTCGCCGGGCGCGCGCAACGGCGCGCTCGCCGCCGCGGCGCTCGGCGGCGCCGGCGGCGCCGCGGTCGGTGCCCTGATCGGCTCGGCCTCGGGCAACGCGGGGCCCGGCGCGGCGATCGGGGCCGGCGTGGGCCTGCTGGCGGGCGGCGCCAGGGGCTCGCAGCAGCGCGCGCAGACGGCCGCCTCGTTGCAGCAGCAATACGACAACGCGTACGCGCAGTGCATCACCGCGAAGGGCGACGTGATCGAGGCGCCGCAGCCGGCGCCGGTGGCGTGGGTACCCGTGGTGACCGCCGCGCCGCCGCCGGTGGTCTACGCGCCGGCGACCTACTACTACGTACCGCGCTGAACTTCGCTTTTTCCAACTTTCAGGAGTGAACCATGAAACGTCTGTCAATCATTCTCGTCGCACTGGTCGCCGCCTCGTCGGCCTATGCGCAGAGCAGCATGCAGCAGAAGCTCGAGCAGCGCTTCGCGGCCGCCGACGCCGATCACGACGGCAAGCTCACGCTCGCCGAGGCGCAGGCCGGCATGCCGCGCCTGGCCGCCCATTTCGACGAGATCGATACGGCGCATCAGGGCTATGTGACGCTCGATCAGATCGAACAGTTCGCCGCGAGCCGACGTCAGTAAGGTCGGCCCCACCGCGATCCGGTTGCGATCGCGGCGCCGAGCCGGCGCGCCGGCTCCGCGTTTTCCTCCAGCATCCTGCGGGTCGTCGGGCGTGCCCGCTTCCGGTCACGATCCGCCGCGGTCCTCGATCGCCGACGCGCCGTCCCGGCGCCGCATCCGCCGCGACGGCGCGAGGCCGGCGCCGACCGTGGCGAGCCGCTCCGCCGTCACGATCTGCGGCGTCCCCATCAGCGCCGCGCCGTAGGTGGACATCCAGCCGGCCTGGTTCGCGGCCCGCGGTCCGGTGTCGTGCATGAACAGCAACAGCACCGCCGGCATCCGGCGGCAGCCGGCCGCGCCGCGCGGCCACGCGTCGGTCGCGAAACGCCGGCAACGATCCGGCCAGCCCTGGCGCATCATCGTCATGGTCCGCCGCCTGCGCCGCCAGCGGCACCTGCCGCGGTTCCGGAATCCGGGCGAACGCGGCCAGCGCGCCCGCGGCCAGAGCGCCGGTTATGCCGTGGAACATGCCGCCGAGGCGGGCGCGGCGATCGGCGCGCCACCGGCCGCGCCGGCCGCCCGTCCCCGCGCCGACGTATCCGCGCCGACGTCCCCGCGCCGACGTAACCGCGCGCCCAAGCGAAGATGTGACGGTGTCGCGGGGCGGCCACCACGTCGGAGATCACGGCGCATATGGCGGGATGCGACGCGCATTCGAACCCACCGATCATCGGCAGCACGACGGCGATCGCCGCCACGCCGCCACGCCGCCGCACGACGGCAGCGGCGGGAAGCCGCCGCCCGCGCCGAGCAGCGAGCACAGCGGCACCGGACGTCGCCCGTCATGATCCGCCGCGCCGCCGAGCCACGACGTGGCGAGCGGTTTCCTGCCAATGGCGGGCCGGCAGCGCGACCTGGCGGGAACGCAGGGGGGCCGCCAGGTCGGCCCGCAAGGCCGGAAGCGGCATGATCACGCCGTCGGCGAGGCCGACGCTCAGGCACTCGGCCATGGCGCAGCGCCGGGCGGCGGCGACAGCGAAAGGAGGGGCCGCGGAAGAAGGCTTCCCTACGCAAACCATGGACGCATGGATCGCGCCGGCAGGGTCGGACGGCGCCCGGCTGCGCGTTGATGGATCTCAACCCGCCACGGCGGCGAGCGTACGGCCGAACGCTGTCGCGCAGCGTGGCGGCGGCATTCGCGGTGTCGACGAACCCGCCACGGGCAAGCTGCGGCCGGCCGACACCAGCGGCAGCGCCGCCACGTCGCCGAATGCGAGTGTCGCGGCGCGCTCGGCGAATCGTGAGGATGGCGAAACGTTCGACGATTGCCGGGAAGGCCCGCCAGTCAAGGCTGCCGGGCCGGCTCGCCGTTCCATGCCCGCATGTTTCCCAATGCGAATGGAAAATGCGACGGATCAATCGTATTCTTGACTGCGAGGAATTCGCGGTGTCGTCGTCGCGCTTCCCGGTGCAAACGGCCTCGACGGCCAGGGCCGGAAGCCGGCGCGAGCGGTAGGAAGCCACCAGTCACGGCACCGGTCGCCGGTGCCGCGAATTCGCCCCGATGGCGCGCGCCCCGCGTGTGCCCCGTCCGCATTCACGTCGAACTTGAAACCCATGTCTACACCCTTGCAAACCGATTCATCGCGCACGCGGCTTCATCTGCTCGCCGCGATCCTGTTCGTTTCCTATCTCTGCGTGGCAATTCCGCTGCCGGTGATCCCCGTCTTCGTCACGCATCGACTCGGCCTCGACAACGTCTGGGCCGGCCTCGGCGTCGGCATCGCCTTCCTGAGCACCATCTTCACGCGCGGCTACGCCGGCAATGTGGCCGACCGGCTCGGCGCCAAGACGGCCGTGGTGCGCGGCATGCTGCTCTATGCCGGCGGCGCGGCGATCTCGCTGCTGGCCGGCTTCGCCGGCGCGCCGTGGGCCGCGTTCGGCACGCTGGTGCTCGGGCGGCTGCTGCTCGGGCTCGGCGAGAGTCTGGTCGGCGTCGGCATCATCACCTGGGGCGTCGGGCTGGTCGGGCCGGCGCGCTCGGGCCAGGTGCTGGCCCTCGTCGGCGCGGCCATCTACGGTGCGTTCGCGCTGGGCGGGCCGATCGGGCTGGTCCTGCTTGAGCGCGTCGGCTTCTCCGGCACGATGGCCGTCAGTGCCTTGCTGCCGTGCATCGGGCTGGCGGTGGTGGCCGGCCTGGCCGGCATCGCGCCGCACCCGCACGGCAAGCGCCCGTCGTTCGCGAGCGTGGTCGGACGGCTCTGGTTGCACGGTCTGGTGGTGTGCCTGCAGGGCATCGGCTTCGCCGCGATCGGCGCGTTCTTCGCGCTCGACTTCCTGCACAACGGCTGGCATTACGCGGGGCTCGGGCTGACCGCATTCGGCGTCGGCTTCGTGCTGGTGCGCGTGCTGTTCGGCCATCTGCCCGATCGTGTGGGCGGCCTGCCGGTGGCGATCGGGTCGCTGGCGGTCGAGACCATCGGGCAGTTGATGATCTGGAGTGCGAATGATCCGGGGCTGGCGCTGGCCGGCGCCTTCCTGACCGGGCTCGGCTGCTCGATGGTGTTCCCGGCGATGGGGCGCGAGGTCGTGCATCTGGTGGCGCCGCATCTGCGCGGCGCGGCGATGGGCGCCTACGCCGCGTTCCAGGATCTGGCCTACGGCCTGACCGGGCCGGTGGCCGGGATGCTTGCCGATCGCAGCGGCTACGGCGGCGTGTTCCTCGCCGGCGGCGTGGCGGCGTTGATCGGCATGCTGGTCGTGCTGTATCTGCAGCGCGTGCGTGCGCCCGTCGCGCAGTGACCAGCCGGAGCGAAGCATGACGACCTTTTCCCGACCGCGCGGCCACGCCACGGGGCCGACGATCGAGCGCGTGCGTCACGACGATCGGGTGCGCATGCTGCGGGTGGCGCGCGTCGAGCGCCTGACGCCGCACATGTCACGCGTGAGCTTCGTGGGCGAGGCGCTGGTTGGCTTTCACAGCCTCGCGCCCGACGATCGCGTCAAGCTGTCGTTTCCCGGCGTCGGCGCCGCCGGTGCCGAGGCGCGGCGCGACTACACGGTGCGCCGCCACGATGCGGCCGCCGGCACGCTGGTGATCGACTTCGCGCTGCATGACGCGGGGCCGGCCTCGGACTGGGCGCGCACGGCGCGGCCCGGCGACACGCTCGCCGTCGGCGGTCCGAAGGGCTCGGCAGTGATCGCCGGCAGCGTGCGGCGCTGGCTGCTGATCGGTGACGAGACGGCGCTGCCCGCGATCGGCCGGCGCATCGAGGAAGCCGGTGCCGGCACGCGCATCACGAGCCTCGTGTGCGTGGCCGGCGCGGCCGAGCGACAGCAGTTCGAGACGGCCGCGAGCCTCGACGCGCGCTGGGTCCATCGGCCGCTGTCGCAGGCGCATCTGCCGGACGCACTGCTGGCGGCGGCGCGGCAGCTCGAGATCGGGCTGGACACGTTCCTCTGGGTGGCGGCCGAGGCTTCGGTCGCGCGTGCATTGCGTCGTCATTTCGTCGACGAACGCGCGCATCCGACCGGCTGGTTCAAGTTCTCGGGCTACTGGGTGGCGGGAGAGGCCAATGCGCACCGGCGCCTCGACTGAAGCACGGCGGTGCGCTTGAGCGCCACGCCGCGCCTCGGTAAGATGCGAGAGGACGATCGCGTCGCGACATCCGCAAGGTTCCTCGCCGCGCCGCCGTTTTTCCCATTCCTCATATCCGCATCGGCCGTCGTTCGCCCCGGCCGCGCGGCGCCGGCCCCACCATGACCCCACGCCGAACCACCCGTATTTCCGCGCGCAAGCTGCCGCAACAGGCGCGCTCGACCGAGCTCGTCGCGGCGATTCTCGATGCGGCCACCCAGGTGCTGGCGAAGGAAGGCGCGCAGCGCTTCACCACGGCGCGCGTCGCGGAGAAGGCCGGCGTCAGCATCGGCTCGATCTACCAGTACTTCCCGAACAAGGCGTCGATCCTGTTCCAGTTGCAGTGTGACGAATGGAGCCGGACCGCCGAGATGCTGCGCTCGATCCTTGATGATGCGCGTCGCCCGCCGCTCGAGCGGTTGCGCACGCTGGTCCATCGCTTCGTGCAATCGGAGTGCGAGGAGGCGGGCATGCGGGTGGCACTCGGCGATGCCGCGCCGCTGTACCGCGACGCGCCGGAGGCGAGCGAAGCCCGCATCGCGGGGCAAGGCATCATCGACGCGTTCATGGGCGAGGCGCTGCCCCTTGCCTCGAAAGCCGAACGCCAGCTCGCCGGCGATCTGGTCAACACCACGCTGCGCATGCTCGGCAAGCGGTTTTCCGAGCATCCGCGCACGCCCGCCGAAATCAGCAGCTATGCCGACGGCATGGCCGACATGTTCTGTGCCTACCTTCGCGCGCTCGCGCGCGAGTGAGCGCGCGGGCGGACCTGCGCGCATCCACGCGCCGCGAGCGTCGCCAAGTCGGGACCACGGCGAGCCGGCGTCCAGCGCCCGACGAGATCAATATCGACGGCCGCGCCGGGCGGTGGCGCCGCGGCGCCGACGCAGCTGCGAGCGGGGCAGGGCGCCGTGAAGGGCCGCGCGTTCACCGCGTTCGTCGCGGCGACGTTCGAGACGTCGGGCGGATATCGCCAGAGGGGCGGCTCGCGAATTCGGACGGCGCGATAAGGGGGCGCCCGGGGTCGAGCCGGCGATGATGCCGGCAAAGGAACCGGGAACATGACGCAGAGAACCCGACGCACGCACTCGCGGCGGTCAACGGTCAAGGCCCGGGCGGTGCCGGCGGCAGTCAAGGGCGGGCTGGCCAGCAGTCCGACGTCGATCCGAAGCGGATCACCGGATGGAAGCGGCCGTTGCAGGCGCGTGCGGCCGACGGGTCCGGCATGGCGGGCACCGTTTCGAGCGAGCCGCCGGGAGACGTCGAGACCGTGGAGGCTCGTCCGGTTCGGTCAAACAGCCGATCAGGCGAAATCGACCAATTCGTCGCCCGCTACAACGAAAATGGCAAACCGTCCGTCTGCACCGCGTCAGCCGCTTCCATTCCCGAAAAGCTGCACTGACTTTGCCGTCGAATCGACGGAACAGGGCGCTGGCGGCGGATCGTCGCGTTTTCCCGCCGAGGTCCCGCCAGGCGGCGCGGCGGCGGCATCGGCGGGACGCGGGATCCCTGCCAAAAAGCAAGCTGGCGATAGTTTTGCCCCGATGCTGACGAACTCCTTGCAATCGAGTTGGGGTAACATGCGCTACCTTTTAAACCAACCAGTCTGCCGATAACAAAGCGGAACGCGCTTGATGTCTCAGCCGGATAAAGAATCGGTCCATGCCAGTTCGACCCTGTCGAACAAGGTCTTCAACGAACTGCGGCGCGATATTCTGCTCGGAATATACAAGCCCGGGCAGAAGCTGCTGCTCAACGAACTGAAGCAGCGCTACGCGGTGGGCGGTTCGCCGATTCGCGAGGCGCTGCTGCAACTGGTCTGGAAGAAATACGTGGTCACCGAACCGCAGCGCGGCTTCTGGGTGGCGCCGGTGTCGCTCGACGAACTGCGCGAGGTGCTGATCGTGCGGCGCGGGCTGGCCGAATACGCGGTGCGCCGCTCGCTGGAGCAGGGCGACGAGGCCTGGGAGCTCGAAGTGCTGTCCGCGTACCATCGCCTGAGCCGCATGGACCCGCGCAATCCGGCCACCGATCTGCAGGAGTGGGCCGACCGGCACACCGCCTTCCACATCGCGATCATGAACGGCAGCCGCTCGCCGGTGGTCGTCGACCTGATGGAGTCGCTATACGACCGGCTCGAACGCTACCGGCACATCTGGTTCGATCCGAAATTGCCGGTCGACATGCAATACAGCGATGAAGGCGAGCACGAGGCGATCCTCCACGCGGTGCTGGCGCATGACGTGGCGCGCACGCTCGAGCTGCTGGCGCAGCACTATTCCCATGTGATGGCGGTGGCCGAGAGCCTCACCGCCGAATCGTTCGAGACGAAGACGGCCGGCGCCGGCCGCGGCTGAGCGGCCCGCGCCGGCCCGGTCGCATCAGGCCTGCCAGCACAACAAGGCGTACTGCTTCCGGCCGCGCTTGAGCAGCGTATAGCGGCCGAATTTCCGGTCATCCGCGTCGAGCGTTCGTTCGATGCCCGTCGCCTGCTCCACCCGCTCGCCGTTGATGCCGATCGCGCCGCTGTCGATCAGCGTGCGCGCCTCGCTTTTCGAGGCGGCCAGCCCCGTCATGCACAAGGCTTCTAGCAGCGCCAGCCGCGGCGCCTCGCAGACGGCGTGCGGCAGGCCATCCTGCGCGAGCTGCGCGAAATCCTCCGCCGACAGCGACGTGACATCGTTGCTGAACAGGCTCGCCGTGATCCGTTGCGCGGCGGCGAGCGCGGCGTCGCCGTGGATCAGACGCGTGACGTGCTCGGCCAGCACCCGCTGGCCTTGCGGCTTGCCGTCGCCGGCGCGGTCCGCGGCCTCGATCGCGTCGATCTCTTCCATGTCGAGGAACGTGAAGTAGCGCAGGAAGCGGTAGACGTCGGCGTCGGCCACGCCGAGCCAGAACTGATGGAATCGATACGGCGAGCACTTGCCGGCATCGAGCCACACGGCGTTGCCCTCGCTCTTGCCGAACTTGGTGCCGTCGCTGTTGGTGATCAGCGGCACCGTCAGGCCGAACGCCTGCACCTGGTTCACGCGCCGGACCAGATCGATGCCGGCCGTGATGTTGCCCCACTGGTCGGAGCCGCCGATCTGCAGCACGCAGCCGAAGCGCCGGTTCAGCTCCACGAAGTCGTGGCTCTGCAGCAGGCTGTAGGCGAATTCGGTAAACGAAATGCCGACCTCGTCGCGATCGATCCGCTGCTGCACCGATTCCTTCTTGATCATCGCGTTGACGGAAAAGTGCTTGCCGATGTCGCGCAGGAAATCGAGCGCGCTCATTTGGGCGAACCAGTCGTGATTGTTGACGAGGCGCGCGGCGCTGGCGCCGTCGAACGACAGGAACGGCGTGAGCTGGCGGCGGATCTTCTCCACCCAGCCGGCCACCACCTCGCCCGTGTTGAGCTTGCGCTCGTTCGCCTTGAAGCTGGGATCGCCGATCATGCCGGTGGCGCCGCCGACCAGCGCGATCGGCCGGTGGCCGTGCATCTGGAAGCGGCGCAGCAGCAACAGCGGCACCAGATGCCCGACGTGCAGGCTGTCGGCGGTCGGATCGAATCCGCAATACAGCGTGATCGGCTCGCGCGCGAGCAGCGCGTCGAGCGCCTCGGGCGAGGCCACCTGCGAGATCAGCCCGCGCGCCTGCATGTCCTTGATCAGTGTTCCGTGCCGCATGTGTGTTTCTCCGGTTGAGGGATGGCTGGTGAGCGAGGGTGTGTGGGGCGCCGCTGCCTGTCGCCGTCAGAACACCGGCAGGCGGCCCTGCATCACGAGGATCTGGATCACGATGATGCCGAGCCCGGCCGCCGCCACGAGCCGGTGCGCGGCGGCGCCGCCGATGACGCGATACGCGGGCTGGCAGGCGCCGAGCCGGCGGCGGTGCGTGCCGTCCATGCGGCGCAGCTTGATGAGCGCGGTGGCCGGGAACAGCACCGCCAGAATAGTCAGGAATATCGCCGCGGCACCGAGCGCCATGACGAAACCCTTGGGGAACAGCAACACGAACGCGAATGGCGGCAAGTAGGTGACGCACGCCGTCTGGATCCGCTCGCGCAATTGGTCGCCGCGCCGCAGGCTGCCGGCCAGCGCGTCGAACAGGCCCAGCGAGACGCACAGGTAGGACGTGAACAGCGCGATCGACGAAAACGCCGAGAGCAGCGTGGGCACGCGCGGGCTGTTCGCGAGCAGGTGGAACTGGTCGAGGAACATGCCCACCGAGCCGTGGCAGTGCGAGATCGCCGAGAAGCTGGTCGCGCCGAAGCGCGGCAGCGTGCCGAGCGTGTTGAACACCCACAGCAGGTAGACGCCGAGCGGCAGCAGGCTGCCGGCCACGAACACGTTGCGCAGCAGGCGCGGCCGTTGCGGGCCGAGATACTTGACCATGCTCGGCACGCTGCTGTGGAAGCCGAACGCGGTGAGAAACACCGGCAGCGCGGCGAGCACGTATTTCGCGGCGTCGTCGCCGGCGCGCAGGTTGGTGCTCGACACATACGGCTGGATCGTGAGGCTCAGCAGCAGGAAGATCAGGATGTTCAGCGCGAACAGCAGGCGGTTGACGCGATCGACGGCGACGGTGCTGATGCAGACGATCGAGCCGATCAGCACGGTGAAGGCGGACGACAGCAGGGTCGGCGAGGCCGAGACGCCGAGATAGTGATGCAGGTTGGAGGCGTAGGTGGAGCCGCCGCCGGAAATGTAGGCCGAGGACAGCGAATAGAGCAGCAACAGCAGGCTGGCGTTGATCACGTACATGCCCTTCGCGCCGAACAGCCGCTCGGCGATCGCGTCGAACCCGAAGCCGACGGGAAAGGACAGGCAGATCTCCAGCAGCATCAGGCCGGTGTAGCACATCAGCGCCCAGATCAAGAGCAGCGCGATGCTCGCGTATTCGAAACCCATTCCTGCCGACATCAGCGGTAAAGCCAGCATGCCGGCGCCGAGCATGGTGCCGGAGAGCAGCAGGGTGGCGCCCAGTGCCTTGAAGCCGATTGGCATGATGAATCCTTGGGCCGCCTCGCGCCGTGGCGCGGGGTGGAGAAAAGTGAGGCGCGGCGGGGCCGCCCGCAGGGGCGGCGCGCCGGGCCGGGGAACCGCTCCCGGTGGACTGCCCGGGAGCGGTGGGGGCTCGGAATGAACTCAGGCCGGGTTCAGCGTGGGCTCAGGCCGGCACCAGCGGCGAGTTGAAGAGGGCGTTTTCCTTCTCTTCCATGTCGACGATCTGCCGGAGCTTGGCCGTGAACACCTCGCGCAGTTCGTCCCAGTACGCGTCGAAGTCATCGGGCTTGGCCAGACAATGCGTCATCACGGCCGCGCGCAGGATGTAGACGCTCTCGACCTCGTCCCACTCGGCACGGCTGAAGCCGCGTTCCAGCACGTAGTGCAGCGGGGCGTGGCCGTATTCCTCGACGCTCAGCGAAGTGGACGACGTGAGGAAGTCGTTCGCGTAAGTGCGGCCCGACGCATACGAGCAGATCTCGTACATGCGCTTGTTCAGGCGGTTGTGGTCTTCCAGGCTGCCGTTGCCGATTTCCTTGAACGTGAAGTTGACCATGTGGAAGTCGGGATGCATGACCGGGCGCACCTCGAACCGGCGCTCGCCGATCACGAACGGCGGCGCGCTGGCGAGGCGCCGCGCGAACCAGTCGGCGGCGACGATGCCGCGCGCGATCACGCGGCCGTAGCCGGAGATGTTGAGCGGCACCAGCCGGTGGGCTGCCCAGACCGCAGCGGCCGTGGCGCCGGCCTTCGAGCCTTCCATGATCGAGGAGCCGAGCACGACCTGCGCTTCGGTGTCGGCTTCCTCGGCCACTTCCTCGAACACGTAGGCGGCGTGGTACGACACCAGATCGACGATGCGCTTGTCCTTCATGCAGATCGCGCCGGCCGAGTAGGGCACGTAGCCGACCTTGTGCGGATCGACGGTGATCGAATCGGCCTCTTCCATCGCCTTGAAGCCGTCGTACACGGCGCGCTTCGGCCAGACCACGCCGTCCGGCACGATGCCGTCGGCGCGGTAGCGGGCGATCAGCGCGTCGTATTCCATGAACCGGTCCTGCTCGTCGAGGAACATCGAACGCACGTAGCCGCCGTAGGCCGCGTCGACGTGGACGTAGAACGACACGCCGTGCCGCGCCTCGCATTCGGCGCGCAGCTTGATCACTTCGTCGACGCGGTCGATCGAGCCTTCCTCGGTGGTGCCCACCACCGACACCACGGCCAGGATCGGGCTGCCCTGCTCGATCAGCTCGAACACGATTTCACGCATCCGCGCCACGTCGGTCCGGTAGTTCTCGTCCACCGGCAGCGGCACGATCATGTCCTGGCCGATGCCGAGCACGTCCATCGCCTTCATCCACGAGTAGTGCTTCGATTGGGGCACCAGGATCTTGCCGAGCGTGGCCGGCTTCACGCCCGCGCCACGGCACGACAGCGCGCGCACTTCCTCGAACAGGCCGCGCTTCTTCAGCTCGTCGGTCAGGTCGAGGATCGCGGCGGGCCGCATGTTGAGCAGCTCGCGCTCGCTCATGCCGGCCACCAGGTCGCGCGCTTTTTCGTGCTGCGCGATGGCGAGCGGCATGGTCTTCAGGTTGCGGGCCACCCACACGCCTTCATAGTTCGCCACGGTGCCGCCGGAGGTGATGTGCCCCCACGCGCGCTTCGGGTCGTAGCCGAACATCCGGCACAGATCGTTGCCGGCCTCGATCTCGAGCCCGGTGGTGGTGGGCGAGGCCTCGTGCGCGCAGTTGTTCGGGTTGTACATCATCGTCATCACGTAGGCGAGGTTGGAAACCATCAGCGTGTCGGCGTTCATGTGCCCGAGGTAGCGCGGCGAGAACCACGGCACCGAGGTGTTCTTCAGCTTCGACGAGAGCTGGCGCAGGATGCCTTCGGTGCGATACAGGGTCTGGCGGAAGTCCGGCGCGTGCTGCTCGACGGGTGTGACCAGCGCCGGATCTTCCGGATGGAAGTCGGTACGCCAGTGCATGTGCTCGCTCACGGCGTAGCCCACCATTTCCTTGAAAAACACGCTGTTTTCGGACTTCGGACCCAGGAACAGTGCGTCGACGTTGAGGTTGGATTGTTGTTTGTCAGTCATTTTGGACACCTTGCTAATAAAACGGGATCGGACGAATGCGGTTGCGTGCCTGCTTACTTGCGGTGGCGCGTGGGCACCACCACGCGGGCGGGCGCCACGTCCGGCCGGACGGCCGGTGCCGCGAGGCGGCTGCGCCGGCTCTTCTGGCCGTACGCGTAGACGAGGAACGGAATCACCAGCATCACCAGCAGGCCGATCAGCTGAAATTCCACGTACTGGCTGCGCGCGCCCTGGAACGTGCCCGGCGGAACGAAGCCGAGGTAACCGGCCAGCAGCGAGACGGCGAGGCCGAGGCCGGCGCAGATCCACATGCCGAGGTTGCCGCCCGGCACCTTGAAGCTGCGCGCCACGTCGGGGCGCTTGTAGCGCAGATGGATGGCCGCCGCGAACATGAACAGGTAGGCCACCAGATAGACCAGCCCGGTCAGCCCCATCAACATGAAGTAGAAGTTGTCGACGTTCGGCATCACCGTGATCAGCACGCCGACCAGCGTGATGGCGAATGCCTGGATCAGCACCAGCGTCACCGGCACGCCGTGGGCGTTGGACTTCTGCAGGAACGCGGGCAGCGCGCCGGAGTTGGCGGTGGCCTGCAGGCCGCGGACCGGGCCGAGCACCCACGAGTTGACCTGCCCGACCAGGCCGAGGCCGACGCAGAGCGCCATCACGGGCGCGAGCCACGGCATGCCCCACTGGCGGAAGTAGAGGTCGAAGGCCTGCATCAGGCCGGCCGTCATCGAGATCTGCTGCTTCGGGATCGCCACGAAGATGGCGGCCGAACCGATCACGGAGAGCAGCACCATGACGATCGACACGAGGATGATGGCGATCGGGTAGTTGCGGCGCGCGTCCTTGATGGACGATACGTTGGAGGCCGAGACCTCCATGCCCATCACGACGAACACGAAGCCGATGAAGAGCCCCATCGTGCCGCTGTCGCTGAAGCTGGGGATCAGGTTGCTCCAGGTCCACGAGACGTCGGTCATGATCGGATGGCCGGCCAGCACATAGGTGATGCCGCAGCCGATCAGCAGCACGCCGGGCAGGAACACGCCGAGGCTCACGCAGACCGTCGAGACCCAGCCGAGCGTCTTCACGCCGCGCATGTTGACGAGCGTGCAGCCCCACCAGATGCCGAGGATCATCGCCAGCATGTAGAACTTGTTGCTGGCGAGCGCCGGGTCGAACACGTAGGCGAAGGTGGCCGCGATCACCATGATGATCGAGGTCATGCCGAACACCATCTGGATCCACTGCATCCAGACGGCCACGAAGCCGATCCGCTCGCCGAACGCCTCGCGCACCCAGATGAAGATGCCGCCGTCCTGCGGCCACGCGGTGGCGAGTTCGGCCGAGACCAGCGCGGTGGGCACGAGGAACAGCAGTGCGGAGGCCAGCGTCAGGAAAAGCGTCGTCATGCCGGGCTGGGCCGTCATCGGCAGCGTGCGGACGCTGACGACCACGGCGGCCGTGATCATGACGAAGGTGAAAACCCCGATCTTGGCGGGGGGTTTGGTATCTGTCGTCATTACCTTACTCCATCGATTTTTTATGCTTGAACGTAAATTTCAAAAATTTCGAAATTCAGGAAAAGGATAGGCCCCTCACCGATCCGGAGCATGATCTCCGTCAAGTTTTTGAAAGGAACGGTGCCTTGCTGGCGGCCTGCCTGGACGTTCCGGAGCCGCCATGGGCGGTGAAATCGGCGCGGGGCGGGGCGATGCGGCGATGGCTGCGCGACAGGCGCTGGATGCGTGGTTGATTGCCGCAGATCCGCCGTCTGGCCGGCGGAGCGCCTCTCGACGAGGCCGCAGGCCCATGAGGCGAGCGGCTTCGGCGCGCGTGGGGGTCGGTCGCGGCTGATCGTGCCGCGGATGGGCGAGTCGTCGCCCGTTCAGGTTGGCGAGATGCGGCAATTTGCCCATTTCCGGATCCGTCGCCCGGGCAGGGTGGGCACGCTCTCGTTCATCATCTTGCGCAAATTGATGCGCAAAAACCTTCTAATTATCTGCAACGTCGGCTTTCACGCTTTTGGCTGGTCGCGTCGCGTGGCTTTTTCCCACCTTCTCCACTCGATGACGCTTCGCCGCGCGTCTTTTTCGACATTGATGCAGGTCAGCTTACAAAACGTCGACGACGTTACGATATTTCGAAATTTTCGATTTCAACGTTTTATTCATAAAAATCGATCGAACCGCGATTCCAGAAGGGGGTTTCATGAAAAAGTCCGTGCTCGCGCTCGGTGCGGCGCTGCTCGCCGTCTCGGCGCAACCGGTCCTGGCGCAGGGCTCCGTGACGCTGTACGGGCTCGTCGACACCGCCGTGCGTTACCAGACCCATGCCGACGCGAACGGCGGCGGCCTCGTGTCGATGCGCGAAGGCGTGGTGACGCCGAGCCGCTGGGGCCTGAAGGGCGCCGAGGAACTGGGCGGCGGCACCCGCGCGATCTTCCGGCTCGAAAGCCAGTTCAACCTGCCCGCCGGCCAGCTGTCCACGGCGGGCCTGCTGTTTCAGCGCAGCGCCTTCGTCGGGCTGTCGAACGACCGCTACGGCACGATCACGCTCGGCCGCCAGCAGACCCCGTTCTTCGACATGATGGGCGGCGGGTACGACCCGTTGACCGTCGCCGACTACTGGCAGGACTGCTGGGTGTTCAACCCGGTCGGCCGGCACCTGTTCACGAACAGCTCGGTAAAGTACGACGGCCGCTTCGGCGCGCTGCACCTGGAAGGAATGTACGGCTTCGGCGGCGTGCCGGGCCGCGCCGGCGAAGGCAGCATGGTGGGCGTGAGCGCGGAGTACGGGTTCGGCGCGCTGTCGACGGACGTCGGCTTCGAGCAGAACGACGTGGCCGGCAAGAAGTTTCAGATCGTCAACGTGAGCGCCATCTACACCTTCACGCCGACGCTGCGCGTGATGGCCGGCTGGCTGCATTCGCAGGACAACACCGGCCTGACCGATTCCGACTCGCTGCAGCCGGGCGCCGCCGCGCTGCCGCGCGTGAGCCCGAACCGCATCGACGACAACGTCTACCTCGGCGCGAAGTGGCAGGCCACCGCGCCGCTCGCGATCACGCTGGTCGGCTACGGCGGCCACGCGCGCAACGCGGCGCGGCGCGACGGCTCGCTCGGCAGCGGCACCAACTACTCGGCCACGCTGCTCGCCGAGTACGCGCTGTCCAGGCGCACCGAAATCTACGGCTCGGTCGATTTCACCCATGGCAGCGGCAGCTATCGCGCCGACTACCCGGGCCGCAGCAACCAGACGGGCCTCGCCATCGGCCTGCGCAACGTGTTCTGAGCGCGCCATGGATACCTCGCCCTGTTCCCGGAGCCGCGCGCTCATCCTTACCCTCATGCTCGCCGCCGTGGCCGCGGCGCTGCTGGCCGGCACGCGGCCGGCGGCGGCGCAGAGCAGCGTCACGCTGTACGGCTCGGTCGACGCTGGCGTGATCTATTCGACCAATCAGCAAAGCCCCGCCGGCGGCGGCCACGGCGTGGAGATCGGCGGCGGCTACCTGATGCCCTCGCGCTGGGGCCTGATGGGCAGCGAGCCGCTGGGCGGCAGCCTGAAGGCCGTGTTCGCGCTGGAAAACCAGTTCCTCACCGGCAACGGCGCGATGCTGCAGGCCGGCTCGCTGTTCGACCGACAGGCCTGGGTGGGCTTGAGCGACAGCCGCTGGGGCACGCTTGGTTTCGGCCGCCAGTACGACTCGTATTCGGACTTCCTCGGCGTCTACGCCTCGAGCAACAGCTGGTCGACGCCGTATGGCTCGCACTTCGGCGACATCGACAACCTGAACGAGGCGTTCAACATGAACAACGCCGTCAAGTTCACGAGCGCGTCGCTGGGCGGCTTCACGTTCGGCGGCACCTTCGCGTTCGGCGGCCGGGCCGGACAGTTCGCGGCGGCGCGCGGCTATGCGGTGGCGGCCGCGTACACGCATGGTCCGTTCTCGATCGGCGCCGGCTACATGACGCAGAATGCCCCGCGCAACACGGTGCTGGGCGGCGAGAACGGCTACTTCGGCGACCTGGCCTGCTCGAATGCCGGCGCGATGTTCTGCCGGCTGCAGGACGCGGCGACCATCAAGGCCGCCGGCATCGGCGCCTCGCTCGCGATGGGCAAGGCCAACGTGGCGCTGGTCTACACCCACACGAAGCTGGAGGACAGCGCGTATTTCGCCAGCGCCGCGCGGCCCGACGGCCGGTCGGTGGCGTTCGACAGCGCGGAGCTGAACGCCACCTATGCGCTGTCGAGCGACTGGAGCGTGGGCGCGGCCTACATCTTCAATCGCGCGCAGGTGTCGGACGGCGGCACCACGCTGATCCACCAGATGAATCTCGGCACCACCTACGCACTGTCGAAACGCACCGCGCTGTACGGCGTGGCGATCGGGCAGGTCTCGGGCGGCGCGGGGCTCGGCTACGACGGCGCGACCGGACGCAGCGTCAACTACGCGCAGATCCCGAACCTGCAGAACAGCGGCTCGCGCCGGCAGCTGGCCGTGATGGGCGGGATTCGCGTGGTGTTCTGAGCGCGCCGTCGGTGGCAATTGGCTTATCGAGTCTCTCTCGAACGGCTCAAGGAAATGAGTGTTTCCGGCGCCGCCTGGCCAGTTTCGGGAAAGCGTCGTGAATCGACGCCGGGCACTCGAAACCGATCAGCATGCCGCGGCTCGCCGGGATCGCCCGAAGCCGGCGGGGCGAGCAACCGGACAGCAGGCGCAGCGGGTGCCGCCGATCGACGGCAGGAGCCGGTTGCGCTCGGAGCTTGCCGAACCGGGGCGGCCAGGCGGTGCCCGCGTGTCATCGAAGTCCCCCGGCCCACCGCAAATGAGCGGATCCTGGCAAGGCACCCCGAGCCACTACTCAGTGGTCCGAGCTATCGATGACCGCAGGCTCCGGACCGCGCGAAACAACCCGCGACTGCCGGGGCAAGCAGCGCTTCCCGAGAAGGCGGGATCAGGATGCCGAGCTCCTGGACCGGCGCCGAATGGTAGGTGGGCTCGCCGCGTTCCGCAGCCGTCCTCCAGGCTGGAAACTGTCTGAAGAAACGATGCAGGCTGGAAGAAATGCAGGAACTCCTCGTGAACTGCATTGGGATCTCCGCCTGAAAGCGATTGCGCTGGTGCGGCATCCAAAAGCCCGATTCCGTTTCACCAAACGGATTGTCGAAAGGTTCAATGTGGTTTTTGAGCTTTGATGCCTCTGCTGCGAGCCGCCCTCGCTGAACCATACCGGCTCATCCGAGCGAATGGTGGCTTCGATTGCCTGAACCGGGGGCTGCACCTGTCAGTAGGCGTTTGCGATGCATGTCGGCGTCGACGATTGATATGGGTGAATCAACTGATTATTGAATCTGATCCCCGCTGCTAAAGCTGGCGACTTGCCAACGATCGAACGCCTTCGTATGCCGGCCCTCTCCTAGTCTGGCTCGGCGAATCCTTACATAATGCCGAACCATCCAATACGGGAAATAATCCGGACCCGCTGCACCTGAATCGATCCTGGCGAAATTGCATCGGCATACATTAGTTCGCCGCCGAAAAAGATCAAGGCACGGTGATGACAAACAGCCGATCCCGCGTCGCTGGAAAACAAAAATGCATAGCAGGATCGACCTTGCGACATACGAGAAAAATTCGCTATTGCACCGCTATAAAACCGAATCATTTCAGGACAATGGCGTACGGCGCTCATTCGTGCTCCCGACGCGCTCCGGGGCGTGCCGACGCGCGCGAAAAAGCAGCGTGCTCAAGCATTTTGCACCGTTGATGCACGGTGACCTGTCGATTCGTATCGAGCGAAAAACTTCGGCGAGCCCTTAACCTATCCAGTCGGCATGCATCGTGCTTGCCGTGCCAGTCGATCATGATGCGCCGAGGTAACCCGCCGTAAGGAAATCCGTGACGACGATCAATGCGCTCGGCCCGCCAATCCTCGGATCGCATGCAATCACGCCCCGAATCCCGTCAATTGGTACCCCGCTACGCCCTTGACTAATTCCGTCAACAGCAAGGTGAAATCAGACGCCGACAACTTGAAGTGCAATTTAGACGAATATGATGCGCCAAAGAAAATGTAACAAATTGTCAAAAGGCAGCGATGATGCACTCAATGTCGGACATATCGAAAACGGGGTTGAACGTGAGCCGTGGTCGGGGGATAGAGGTCCGCCGCGAGCGAGAGAGCGTCATCATGCTGCTGCTCGACGGATTTTCCGTTATGCAAATGGGTAAGCTGGCTGCGTTGTTCGAATACGCAAACCAGTTGAGCCGCGCCAAGTTCGCATTCGCCGATCGTTACGAACTGAGCCTGTATTCGGCGCGTGGTGGCCCGGTCCGGTCGTCGTCGGGCGTGCAGATCTGGACCGACGCGCCGCATATGCCGGATACAGGCGTGATTCGCGCGATGTTCGTGCTCGGTGGAGAGGACACGACACCCCCCCATGACAGCGGCTTGGTGGCGTGGCTCCATAACGCGTATCGATGCGCGAGCGTGGTCAAGGGCGCGAGCGGCGGCTGCAGATTACTGGCGAGCATCCGGTTGCATGAGAAGGGGCTGGGAGCGGCACCGTTGGCATCGTGCATGCTGCGTGCCTTGCCGGGTGCGAACGCGCGTTCCGTCACGACCGCCGTGGACGAAGGCGTGCTGTCCACCGCGCTGTCGATCGTCGCGCACGACATGGGATACGAGATCGCGCAGAAGATCGTCACCAACCGGATGCCCGGCGTGGCGGGACAACTGACGGGTGCCGCGTTCGGACCACGCGAAGCACGGGCGAGCGAACTGATTCGCGCGGCCACGCATCATCTGCGTGTCAACAGCGCGAACCGAATTTCGATTGCGGACGCCGCTCAGGCCGCGGCCATGAGCGAACGGAATTTTCTCCGGCGCTTCAAGAACGAAATCGGCGTGACGCCGACTGAATTCGTGCTGCGGGTCCGACTCGAGAAGGCGTGCTGCATGCTGGTCGAGACGGATCTTCCTGCCGACAAGGTCGCGCGGCGCACCGGCCTGGGCAGCGGCGACCGGCTCGCGAAGGTGTTCCGCCAGCACTTGTCGATGTCACCGACGGAGTATCGGGCGGCTGCCCGCAGGGGGATGTACACGCCGCCGGACGACGAGATGGTTGCGGGCGTGGCGAACTGGATGAACGGCTCGATCTCGTAGTGGAACTGCCGGCCCGGCTGGCGCGGCACGACGTCGTGGTCCATGAGCGTCACCCTTCGCAAGCCGCTCTCGCCGCCAAGCAGGTTGCGGACACAACGAAAAATCGATGCGGCTCCTGACAATGACCTCGGATTCGGCGAGCGGCGTGCCTGGGAGCGTCGCCTCGTCGTCGGCTCGTCGGCCGGTGCGGTGCGTTTGGCATCGCATCCGGGTGCCGTCCGCGTTCATGTTCCACGGCGACACGTGCCCCGGCCATGAGCGCGGCCGCGACCGCCACGCATGCGCGACGACGTCTCGCGCAGCGCCGATCTCCTGACTGGTCTTTCGAGGAGCTGTACCCCCGATCTCCTCGGAACCTTGCCTGCGCGCAGTCATGCGCGCAGGCCTTTTTATTTCGTCGGCGCCGGTCATGAACGACGCTCCGGCACGAAGGGCATCGCGTGTCCCGCAGGAACGCGGCATCGCATGCGGCTCCTTCCGCCCGAGCGGCGGTCGCGCCGGATCCGCGGCCTGCGGGAGGCGGCGCGAGCCCGCAGAGCGGGACGGATGGCGCAGTCTCGAACCGTGGTGGTGTCGCCGGTGATCGCGTCGTTCATCCCGGGTACTGCATTGTCGCAACGGTGCCGTGCATGCGTCGGTTACGTGGGCGCTCGCGGTATGCCGGTGCGTGTTCTTTTCCGGCATTCGCGCTGTCGCGCGATGACCCGGACCGCGCGAGCGAGCGCAGGAAGGAACGTCGACTCGGGAAATCCCGCAGGCAAATCGGACGACAGCTAGTTCGAATCAGCCAGCCATATTTCTGCACGCAGCCGGCTGAGTATGATGCGACGGAACAGGAAGGGGCGGTCGTGAGTGCCGCGACGGTGTCGTCGGGATCGATGGATTCTCGCCACTCGGAGCAGGGGCCGCGATGGCGGCATTCAAGGTCGCGAGCGATCTCCGTGCGCGCGCCGGCACGATCCGACGCGCCGGAACGCGACGCCGAATGGCGGATGCGGGCGAGAGCGAAGGACGCGGTAGAGGACGCGCAGCGGGGATTCGGTTCCGGGTCGATCAGGCATTGCCGTGCGAGCGGATTCAAGTCGCTCTGACAAATAGGAGTCCAAATGACAGGTGATTCGATCGAAACGCTGCCTCCGGGCAGCGAGCATGCCGAACGGCGGCCGGGCGACCTCGTCGAGTCGCGTGTTCGCGTCGCCCCTGTCGTGCTGGCAGGGGGGGCGGGGTCGCGCCTGTGGCCGATGTCGCGCGAGCAGCACCCGAAGCAGTTGATCGGCGTGCTCGGCGCCGATTCGCTACTGCAGGAGACCGTTCAGCGCATGAAGGGATTCACGTCGGGGATCCATCAGTTGGCCGCGCCGATCGTCGTGTGCGGCGACGAGCATCGGTTCGTGACCGCGGAGCAACTGCGTGCGAGCGGCATCGATGCACGCATCGTGGTGGAGCCGGTCCGGCGCGACACGGCGCCGGCACTGACGCTGGCCGTGGCCGCCGCGTGCGCCGAAGGCGAGGACGCAGTGGTCATCGCGATGCCGGCGGATCACGCGATTGCCGATACCCGCGCGCTCCATCATGCGCTGCGGGTTGCGATCGCACATGCGGAGCGCGGTGCCGTCGTGATGCTCGGCATATCGCCCACGCGGCCCGAGGCCGGATATGGCTACATCAGGCTGGGCGACGGGCTCGGCGGGGGCGCGCGCCGTATCGAGCACTTCGTCGAGAAGCCCGCGGCCGAACTGGCCGGGCAATACCTGGAGTCCGGCTCGTACTGGTGGAACAGCGGCATTTTCGTCTTGCGCGCGAGTGTCTGGCTCGACACGTTGCGTGCGTTGTGCCCCGACATGCATGCGGCCTGTGTGGCCGCATACCGGAACGGCGCACAAGACGGTCCGTTCTATCGGCCCTGCGCGCAGGCATTCCGCGCGTCGCCGTCGGACTCGATCGATTACGCGGTGATGGAGCGGCTGAATTCCCGCGGCGACCTTGCCGAGGGCGTGGTGATACCGCTGAACGCGGGTTGGTCCGATCTCGGCTCATGGGATGCCGTGTGGGAAGCACTCGACAAGGACCCCGACGGAAACGTCGGGCGCGGCAAGGTCGTATTCGAAGGCGCCACGTCGAGCTTCGCCCATTCGGAGGGAAGGCTGGTCGCCTGTGTGGGCGTGACCGACGTGATCGTTGTCGAAACCGCCGACGCGGTGCTGGTCGCGGACCGATCGCGCGTGCAGTGCGTGAAGGGGCTCGTCACCCGGATTCGTGCGCAGCAGGCGCAGGAGGCGGACAGGCATCGGAAGGTGCGACGTCCGTGGGGATATTACGACTCGATCGACCACGGCGATCGCTTCCAGGTCAAGCGCATCGTCGTTCAGCCGGGCGGGCGCCTGTCGTTGCAGCTGCATCACCACCGCGCCGAACACTGGATCGTCGTGAGCGGGACTGCGCTCGTGACCCGCGGCGACGAGCAATTCATGCTCGCCGAAAACCAGTCGACCTTCATTCCGCTCGGCATCGCGCACCGGCTCGAAAACCCCGGAAAGTTGCCGCTCGAGATCATCGAAGTGCAATCGGGCTCGTATTTCGGCGAAGACGACATCGTACGGTTCGATGACATCTACGGGCGTCACTGAAAAGTCGGGACTTCATGTGTCGCGGATCGAGGCGGAGGACGGAAAAATGATCGGGCTGCAAGGATTACTGGCGCGACTGCTCGACGTCGGGCTCATCATCGCGGGTTCGCTCGTGGCTTCGCAGTTCCGGTTCTACCGGGCAACGGACAGCCATTTCGACAGCGCGGTCGTCACGTTCGGCATCGCGTTCTCCCTCGTGCTGTTTCCGGCCTTCGGCGTATATGAGTCGTGGCGCGGTCGTTCGATGCCCAGGCTGATCGGGAGGACCTCGCTTGCGTGGCTCGTCGTGCAGGCATGCGGAATCACCCTGATGTTCCTGTTGCATCGCGCGGACGCCATTTCACGGCTCTGGTTCGTCTACTGGAGCGCGATCACGGGCGGAGCGCTGATCGCATCGCGCGTCGCCACCCACCTCGCGCTGCGTGGCGTGCGACGCGCCGGCCTGAACCTGCGCAGCGTGGCCGTGGTCGGCCATGGGCCGCATTGCCGTCACGTCGTGCGCCGGCTCGACGAATCTTCCGCAAGCGGCTTCCGGGCGGCTGCGGTATACGAACTGCGCCCGGCGATGGAATCCGTGCATTCGGGCGTGCCGACGTTCCGCGATTTCGACCGATTCGCCGCCCATGTGCGCGAAACCGGCGTCCAGGAGATCTGGCTCGCCTTGCCGCTCTCGGAAGAGGCGACGATGCTGCGCGTCGTCCGCGAATTCAGCGAGGAACTGGTGAACATCCGCTTCATTCCAGACGTGCGCGGCGTTGCACTGTTCGACGGCGCGATGACCGACCTGGTCGGGGTTCCCGCGATCAACCTCGTCGCTTCGCCGCTGCCGAGCCGCGCGATGCTTCAGAAGGAAATATTCGACCGCCTGTTTGCCGCCCTGGCGCTCCTGGCACTGCTGCCGTTGATGGTGGTGATCGCGATCGCGGTGAAGCTGTCGTCACCGGGGCCCGTGTTCTTCAAGCAGTTCCGCAAGGGGGCGGACGGGCGCGAATTCAGGATCCTGAAGTTCCGCACGATGCGGGTGCATGTGGAGGCGGCGGGCGTGGTCACGCAGGCCACCAAAACCGATGCCCGCATTACGCGCGTCGGACGCTTTCTCCGGCGCACGAGCCTCGACGAACTGCCGCAATTCCTGAACGTGTTGCGCGGCGACATGTCGGTCGTCGGGCCGCGGCCTCACGCGATCGAGCACGACCGTCTTTACCAGAAGGTGGTCGATGGCTACATCCATCGCTATCGCATCAAGCCCGGCATTACAGGGTGGGCGCAGGTGAACGGGTATCGCGGCGAAACGGATCGCCTCGAGAAGATGCAGAAGCGCGTCGAGTACGACCTTTATTACCTGCGGAACTGGTCGTTCGCGCTGGACATGCGGATCGTCGTCGCGACGATCGTGAACGGCTTCGGCGGCCGCAACGCGTATTGAGCCGGCGGTTTCAAGGGCCGGCGAGTGCCGGCCACGACACAACAACATGTCATCGGGGTGAAACAGGCATGAATGCAGTCAGGATCAGCGTCGCATTGCTGACGCTATCGGTCGCGCCAGGGGCGCATGCACAGTTCCTGTCAGGCGACGCGCTCGCAACCGGCGCGCCGATGCTCGACAACGCCGCCACCACGACGGTGCCGTCGGTGATCCGGCCGATCGTCGGTTCCGGCACCCACCGCGTGCGGTTGGGCGTGAAGGTGGCGCGCAGCTACGAAACACGCCAGGTGACCGATCTGGAGAAGGCGTGGGGCAGCGCGGGGCCGGGGACGCTCGCCGGCACCGTCACGACGCGCGATTCGGGCGGCACGCCGGGCAATCTCGACGGGATCGCGGCCGCTCTCCCGACCCTCGGCCTCGCGCCCGGCCGCGCGCCCGGTTCGGCCGGCGCCGTTGGCGTCGCGGGTATATCCGGCTTCTCCGGCGGGATGGAGGCGATGGGGACGATGGGCGCGATCGGCATGACGAGCGCGACGGGCACGCCTCGATCACTGGATCCGGGGGCGCGGCTGCTTCCGTCCGGCAGCTCGCTCGCGGCACCGCTGCGGTCGTCCGTGTCCGGCGACCTGAACTAGTCCGGTCGAGGCCCATCAATGAGTTCATTACGTGTCGTATCGGTGTTGTCCATCGCGTGGTGCCTGAGCGCCTGCACGATCGCACCTGGGATGTCGTTCAGCGACGAGCCGAATGCGCGAGCCCACGCGCAGCCGGGTGTCCCGGTCGTGCCGATCACGAGTGCGCTGATCGATACGCAGGGGCGCGAGCACGCGGCCGACACGCGCCGCCTCGCGCTCGAGCCGTTCGTCGGCCGGCCGGCCGAGTACCGGATCGGGCCGTCGGACGTGCTGTCGATCATCGTCTGGGACCATCCCGAACTCGTGCTGCCGAGCCTGAGCTATTCGCTCGTCAGCGCGAATGCCGGCGCGACGCCGTCGGGGCTGCCGCAACAGACCCTGCCGGGCTACGTCGTCGACGGCGACGGCGACATCCAGTTTCCGTACGTGGGGCGCTTCCGCGTCGTGGGCATGACGGTCGGCGACGCACAGAAGCGGTTGTCCGCGGCGCTGGTGCCGTACATCTCGCGCCCGCAACTCACGCTGCGCGTGGTCGATTTCCGCAGCAAGCGCGTCTACGTCGACGGCGAAGTGCGTGATGCGGGCGTGAAGCCGATCACGGACGTGCCGATGACGCTGGCGGAGGCGCTCAGCCAGGCGGGCGGCATCGCGCCGTCCGGCGACGCGAGCAACGTCTTGCTGAACCGCGGCGGCGTGCAGTATCGGCTGGGCATTCCCCAGTTGCTCGCGGCCGGGCTGAATCCGTCGCAGGTCCTGCTGCGCGACGGCGACGCCGTCAGAGTCGTGTCGCGCGACGAATCGAAGGTGTTCGTCGTCGGCGAGGTGACGAAGCCGGTGTCGCTGACGATGCACGACTCCCGGTTGAGCCTGAACGAGGCGCTCGGCGAGGCGGGCGGTGTCAGCGTCGCGACGAGCGACGCGAAATCGGTTTTCGTGATCCGGGCGGGCCGCGACGGCGCGACCCCGTCGGTATTCCAGCTCGACGCCCGCTCCCCGGTGGCGCTGGCGCTGGCCGAGCAGTTCCAGCTCGAGCCGAAGGACGTGGTGTTCGTCGACGCGACCGGTTTCGCGCGCTTGAATCGGGTCGTCAGCCAGATCCTGACGGGTTCGGGCGTCGTCTACAACCTGACGCGCTGATTGTCATGATCCATTCGATTCTGGTCGTCTGCGCGGGCAATATCTGCCGCAGCCCGATGGCCGAGGGCATCCTGCGCGCACGGCGTCCGGACAAGACCGTCGCCTCCGCCGGCCTGTGCGCGGTCATCGGCCACGAGGCCGACACGCATGCGGTCGGCCTGCTGGGGTCGCGAGGCATCGACATCAGCGCGCACCGCTCGCGCCAGCTGGTGTGGCGGCAATGCCTTCACGCCGACCTGATCCTGACGATGGATCGCGAGCAGAAGGCCGCGATTCAGGGGCGGCTTCCGCATCTGCGGGGCAAGGTGTTTCGCGTGGGCGAATTGATCGACATCGACATCGACGATCCGTATCGCAAGGGCAGTCAAGCATTTGAACACGCACTCGAACGAATCGACATCGGCCTGAACGCCTGGCTCTCGAAACTGGAAACCCTCTAAATGAAATTCGACGCTGTGAACCGCGCACCGCAACGACCCGGCGGTGACTCGCCGCCGGAAGACGGGGCCGAGCTGGGCGCGCTGGTCGACATCCTCCTCGATAACCGCAGGATGATCGCGATCGTGACGGCGGTTTGCCTTGCCCTCGGTGGCCTGTACGCGCTGCTGCGGCCGCGGGTGTATGAGGGAAACCTGCTGATCCAGGTGGAAAACAGCATCGATTCCGCGGCGAACAGCCTGCTTGGCAGCGTGTCGTCGCTATTCGACGTCAAGTCGACGGCCGACGCGGAAATCGAGTTGATCCGCTCGCGCCTGGTCGTCACGCGCGCGGTGGACAGCACGCGGCTGTTCATCTATGCGAAGCCGCATTACGTGCCGCTGATCGGCCGTCGCATCGCGTCGTTCGGCAAGGGGCTGTCCGAGCCGGGCCTGTTCGGCTGGGGCGGATTCTGCTGGGGCACCGAGTCGATCCAGATCGACACGTTCGATGTGCCGGCCGACGACGAGGCCGACAAGTTCCGGATTACACGGCTCGACCGCGACCGCTACCGGCTGTCCGGTGAGGATCTCGCGCAGCCCGTGATCGGCCGGATCGGCGAATTGCTGTCGTTTTCGACGGTCGACGGCCCCGCCCGGCTGCAGGTTCGCGGGATCGATGCCCGGCCAGGCGCCGCATTCGACGTGATTCGCTACTCGCGACTGCAGACCATCGACGATCTGCAGGAGCGGATGAAGATCACCGAGCTCGGCAAGCAGTCGGGCGTGATCAGCGTGGTCTGGCAGAACAAGGATCCGGTGTTGGTCTCCGAGGTGATGAACGCGGTCGGACGGGAGTACGTTCGGCAAAACATCGGTCGCAAGTCGGAGGAGGCGGAGCGTTCCATCGCATTCCTGAACAGTCAGCTGCCGGTCATGAAGCACGACCTGGAGCAGGCCGAGGATCGCTTCAACGCGATGCGCACCAGACTCGGGACCGTCAACCTGGGCGACGAGGCAGGGTTGATGCTGCAGCAGTCGGTCGACATCGATACGCAGCTGATCGGGTTGAAGCAGCGTCGCGAGGAACTGATGTCGAGGTTCGGGCCGTCGCATCCGGCGATGGTCGCGCTGAACGACCAGATTCAGTCGCTGAACAGCCAGCTCGGCGTGCTGGACGCGAAGATCCGCAGCCGACCGATGGTCGAACAGGGCATCCTGCGCCTGACGCGCGACGTGCAGGTGAGTCAGGGGCTCTATGTCGCGATGCTCGACAACATCCAGCAACTCAAGCTGTTGAAGGCGGGCAAGGTCGGCACCGTGCGGCTCGTCGATACGGCGGTCGTGCCCGACGAGCCGGTCAAGCCGAAGGCGTGGATCGACCTGGCGGTATCGCTGGTGCTGGGGCTGTCGCTCGGCTGCGGCGGCGCTTGGCTGCGCTCGACGATGTTCGGCGGCGTCACCAATCCGGACGAGCTCGAGCAGCGGAGCGGGCTGAGCGTGTATTCCGTGGTGCCGTACAGCGCGCGACAGACGGCGCTGGTACGCAGGCCGCCCACCCGGGGGGCGGAAGCGCTGGTGCTGTCGAACGTCGAGCCGCGCGATCCGGCGGTCGAAAGTCTGCGCAGTCTGCGGACCGCGATGCAGTTCGCGATGCTCGACGCCGCGTCGAACGTGGTTGTCATCTCCGGGCCGACACCCGGCGTCGGCAAGTCGTTCGTGTCGTCGAACCTCGCGGCGGTGCTGGCGAACGCCGGGAGCCGGGTGTTGTTGATCGACTCGGACATGCGCAGGGGCCATCTTCACCGCTGCTTCGGCGTCGATCGCGGGCCGGGTTTCTCGGAACTGCTGGCCGGCCAGCGGCAGATCGGCGACGTCCGGCATTCGCAGGTGCTGCCGAATCTCGACTTCGTCGCGACCGGCACGCTGCCACCCAATCCGAACGAACTGTTGCTGACGACGCGCCTGCCGGCGCTGCTCGCCGAGTTCAGCCGCGACTACGACATGGTGGTGATCGACACCACGCCGGTGCTCGCGACGGCCGATACCGGGGTGCTCGCGCAACATGCCGGCGCGGTGTTTCTCGTCGCCAAGGCGGGCATGACGAACATCGCGGAGATTCGCGAATCGTCGAAGCGGCTCACGCAGGCGGGAGCCGTTCCGACGGGGATTGTGTTCAACGGCCTGAAGGCGCATCTCGGGAAGTACGGCTACGGCGCGAAGTACGGCGTATATCGCTACTCGGCCTACGAGTACGCGGATTCGGAGGCGGCATGATGCCCTGCACGGCACCACCACGGCGGCGGGAACCGGAAGTTGCCGGCCACCTCGTCCGCGCGGGTCACGATCCACGACGTTCCGGGGCGGAGGCGCCATGACGAGCAAGATCGTTCACGTCACGGAAGCGTTCGGCGGCGGCGTGCTGTCGTTTCTCGTCGACCTGTGCAACCGGAGCGTCGCTGCGGGATACGAGGTCGTCGTCGTCTATTCCGAACGGGACGAAACGCCGGAGAATGTCCGCGCGCTGTTCGACCCGGCGGTGCAGCTGGTCCGGATCCGGATGCACCGCGCGGTGCGGCCGCTGCACGACCTGGTCGGCGTGATCCGCCTCGCGCGGCGGCTGCGCGCGGAGCGGCCCGACGTCGTGCATCTGCACTCGTCGAAGGCCGGTGTGCTCGGACGCGTGGCGGCGCGGCTCACGGCGGGAGAGGCACGGGTGATCTACTCCCCCCACGGCCTGTCGTTCCTGCGCAGCGACGTACCGCGCTGGCAGCAGCGTCTGTACCTGACGTTCGAGAGGCTCGCGGACAGCCTCGGCGGCACCGTCGTCGCCTGCTCGCCCGGCGAACTCGACGAGCTGAGGCGACGCGTGCGCGCACGACATGCGCGGCTGATCGAGAACGGCGTGGACACCGCCCGGGTTCCCCGGCGCGAGAGGCGGGATGACGGACGCACCATCGTGGGCATGATGGGCCGCGCGTCGTACCAGAAGAATCACGAGTGGTTTCTTGCGATTGCCGCCCGGCTGGCGCGGCCGGGGCTCGAGTTCGTCTGGATCGGCGGCGAAGCCGGTGCGGCCGGCCGGGGCGCCGCGGTGCGCTGCACGGGCTGGCTGCCGCGCAGCGAGGCGCTGACGACGATGGCGGGCCTGGACCTGTACGTCCAGACGTCGCGCTGGGAGGGCATGCCGCTCGCGGTGATCGAGGCACAGGTTGCCGGTATTGCCGCCGTCGTCACGGATGTGATCGGCAATCGCGACATCGTCGTGCATGCAACGACCGGCTTCGTCGCGTCGTCGCTCGACGAGATGGCCGAATGCGTGGACCGCCTGAGTCGCGATCACGCGTTGCGCGAGACGATGGCCGATGCCGCGACGCGCATCGCGACCGCGCGATTCCGGGCCGAGTCGAAATTTCGGCAATGGACGTCGCTGTATGACGACTCGGTTTCCTACGCAACGGTATCCGAAAGCGCCGGGGCGGTGCATCTGGACCTGGCGATGCTGCCCGGCAAAGGCGAGGCGCCATGAACCTGCACGCGTGGGTGCTCGGGGCCGGGCGGGCCGTCGCGCTGGCGTGCTGCATGACGGTCCTGAACCCGCACGCGGCTGCGGCGGGCGATGACGGCATGTGGGGTGCCAACGTCGATATCGCGCAGCTGCTGCCGGGCGATCCGCTGCACCTGTCGACCGATCGCGGCGATGTGTTCGGGCTCGCGCGGCTCGCCGGATTCAACACGTTGCGCGTGACCTCGTTCGCGGAATGGGCGCCAGGCTCGCGTGGTACGTCCTACGGATCGTCGGATTGGCGGCAGGTGGGCGAGCAGGCGAGGCGCAGCGGCTTCACGATCATTCCGGTCGTCGGTCTGAGCCGCGCCGAGTCCGGACAGGTCAACGCGATACCGGACTCGCAGGCGCGCGCGCGTGCGCGCACGCTTGCCTATCGCGACAAGGTCGGACGGATCCTGGACGGCCTCGTGCCGACGGGCTGCAAGGTCGTGATCGATCTCGACAACGAGCGCGAGCTCGACGCGGACCGGCTCGCCCAGTTCCGGACGCTGGCGTCGTTCGTCCACCTCCGGTATCCCGGCGTGCCGGTCACGGTCGGCGGCTGGAAGCGCCGACGCGAGGCCCCCGACGCATCGCAGGCCGGCTACGTCGCGAACTATCCGGACGACGGGGCGCCGCTGGCGGACATCGTCGACATCGTATCGGTACACCTGTACGACGAGGCGCTGGCCGACCATCGAACCTATGGACTCTACGCGCGTTCCGCCGACCGCGTGCCGCCCGCGGTGGTCGCGTATTTGCGGCGCGTGCAGCGCTGGGCGCACGGAAAGCCGATCCTGATCGGCGAGTTCGGCGCGCCGAACGGCGTGCTGCCGACCCGCTATCGGCGCGATCTCGGTCAGATCGATCCGGCCGTGCAGGACGATACGGTCGAAGGCGTGCTGCAGGGTGTCGCGCAGGCGCGCGACCAGCAGGTACACGTCGTGGGCGCGCTCGCGTGGATCATGGTGCCGCGCGGTGGCCCGACTGCCATGCACGACGAGTCGAACGAATGGTCGCTCAGCCTGGACGATCCGGGCACCGGCATGCTGGAGATATTCCCCGCGATGTGGGCGTTCTGCCGGACGCATGCGGTGCCGTCGTCGTCCTGCTCGCAGGATTTCCCGTCCGAGGTGCGATTGCGCGCCCGCTGATTTCCGAGGATCCCCATACTGATGGCCACCTTGAGCCAAACGCAAAAGAGCCCGGGCCTGTCCGGGCACGTCTTCTGGTACCTGCTCGCGCGCGGCGGCCCGGCGCTCGTCAGTTTTGCGTCCGTGATCGTGTTCGCGCGCATGCTCGGGCCGCGGGAGTACGGAATGTACTCGCTGCTGATCGTCGCCATGACGACCGGCAACATCGTGCTGTTCCAGTGGCTGCGTCTGTCGCTGCTGCGCTTCTATCCGGCCTGTCGGGAAGCGCCCGAAACCGTCATCCGCTCGGTGCTGCGTTGTTTCGGGTGGTTGTCGGCGGGCGTGATCGTGGTCGCCGCCATCGCACTGCACGTATCGGGCGACGCATTCCACCGGATCGACTACCTGCTCGCGGTCCCGGCGACCGTGCTGATCGCCTGGATCGAGCTGTCGCTGGAACTGAAGCGCGCGAATCTCGAACCGAAGGTCTATGGCGCCGTCATGCTGTTGCGCGCGGGGCTGATCTTCGGGCTGGGTGTCGCGATGCTCGCCTGGCGGCGCTCGAGCGACGCGCTGCTCGAATCGACGTGTGTCGCGCTGCTCGCGACCGCCGCCGTCTGCGCGGGGTTCTGGCGACGGTTCGACCTGAGCAAGCCGACCCGGGACATCTGCCGTGAGCTGATTCGCTACGGGTTGCCGCTGACGCCGGCGTTCGCCTTCAATTTCTTCCTGAGCGGCTTCGACCGATTCTTTCTGGGCAAGGTGGCCGATGCTGGGGCGGTCGGACGGTATGCGGCCGGCGCGGACATCGCGATGCAGTCGCTCGGCGTGGTGCTGATGTCAATCAACCTGGCGTCGTATCCGCTGATCGTGCGCGCGCACGAGAGCGAGGATCGCAGCTCGGTGCGCCGCGGGCTCGAGCGCAACCTGCTGTTCTATTGCCTGCTCGCCACGCCGCTCCTGGTGGTGTTGCTGTGCCAGTCGGCGTCGATCATCCACGTCCTGTTCGGCGCGCGTTATTCCGGCACGACGGCGAACGTGCTATCGCTTGCCGCCCTGTCGGCGATCGTCTTCGGCCTCAAGAACGGGCACTTCGACATCGCGTTCAGTCTCGCACGCCGGACCGGGCTCAGCCTGTTTCCCAACGCACTCGGCGCGGCGGCGTGCGTGGCTGCGCATTTGATGCTGACGCGGCATTACGGTGCCATCGGCGCATCGTTGTCGTCGCTGACGGGCTACACGGTGGCGTTGATTGCATCGGCGGCGAGCGGGCGGCGGTTCATCGACATTCCGGTCGTGACGGTCGACTGCGTGCGCGTGCTGTCCTGTGCGATTCCGATGGCGGCCCTGCTGTTGTGGATCGGTCCCGTGGGGACGCCGGTCGCGCTGGCACTCGCGGCCGGTGCGGCCACGCTGCTGTTCTATGGCGCGTGCTACCTCACGCTCAGGACGACTCGCGTTTCGGAGGCGACGTGAGGGTGCTGATCGTCAACACGCTCTACTACCCGGACCGGACCGGCGGCGCCGAAGTGTCGGTGCAACTGCTCGCCGAAAGCCTGGTGGCACTGGGGCACGAGATATCGGTCGTCTGCATCGCGCGCAAGGGCGCGCCGTGCGTCGAGACGATCAACGGCGTGAATGTATACCGGGTCGGGCTGTTCAACGTCTACTGGCCCTTCGACGGCCGTGACAAGGGCGTCGCGGCGCGCATCGCATGGCACGGGCTGGAGATGTTCAATCCGGTGATGATCGCACGCCTGTCGGCGATCGTACGGGACGTGGCGCCGGACGTCGTCCATACCAACAACGTCCATGGCTTTTCGACGGCGATCTGGGCATGGCTCGGCCGCCGCGAGCTGCCGATCGTTCACACCATTCGCGACTACGCGCTGCTGTGTAGCCGTGGCTCGTTGTATCGAGCCGGGCGGCGCTGTGAAAGCCGCTGCGCGGACTGCCGCGTGCTGTGCATGAGGAAGCGCGTCGACTCGCGCCACGTTTCGACGGTCGTCGGAATCAGCAAACACGTGCTGGCCGAGCACCTGCTGCACGACTGGTTTGCCGAGCGCCGCGACAGCGCCGTCGTCTACAACAGCGTGCCGGCGGTGCCGCCCGAAGCGAAAACACACGCCCGCGAGGCGGGAGCGCCGATCGTGTTCGGTTACATCGGCCGGCTCGTTCCGGAAAAGGGCGCGCGCGAGTTGCTGCGCGCGTTCAACCTGCTGCGCGCGCGGCATCACGACGTGCGGCTGCTGATCGCCGGGAGCGGTCCCGATGGCTTCGTCGCCGAACTGGCCCGGCACGCGGGTCCGGATGTGAGCTTGCTGGGCCACGTGGATGCCGCGCGGCTGTACCGGGACGCCGATGTCGTCGTCGTGCCGTCGCGATGGGACGAACCGTTCGGCCGGACCGTCGCCGAGGCGCTGGTATTCGGGCGGACCGTGGTCTGCTCGAATCGCGGTGGGCTGCCGGAACTCGTCGCGGGCCGGTCGCGCTGCCGCGTGTTCGACGCGGGCCGCGAAGCCGCATTGCTCGACGCGCTCGAACAGGTCGCGGCCGAGCACCGCGTGAAGGCGTCCCGCGACGACGACGGAGACGACGAATCGATCGAGCGCCTGTTCGACCCCCATGCGATCGCCACGCGGTACGTCGAACTGTATTGGCGGGCGATCGAAATGAATGCGTCGCCGGCGGAGCGGGCATGAGCCGAAACACCATGGTGCTCGGCGGCATCGTCGTCGCGTCCTCGATCCTGCTGCTGTTGCTCGCGGACGCGGGGCTGGGACGCGAGTCGGCATGGCTCGCGGTCGGGGTGTACGCGTTGCTCCTGATCGTGTTCCTCCGCGCGAGCAGCCGCGCGGCGCTGCTGCTCGTGCCGTACGCGGTGCTGAAGCTGAGCGAGTTGTTGTCGGTGGTGATGATCGAGTTCGGCGCGACGATGTCCGAAATCGGCATGCTCGGTCGCGATATCGGTGCATCGTCGGGATTGTTGCTGCACGACGTCGCGTTCTTCGCGGGCGCGACCTGGATACTGAGAGCGCGGCGCGCCGGCCCGGGCGCCGGCCGTATCGTGCTGACGCGGCTGCAGGCGCGGCTCGCGTTTGCCATCGGCTGCGCGATCTGCGCGACGGGCATCGTGGCGGGGCTCGCGTACGGCTTTTCGCTGTTCAGCGGGATGGACCGCTTTTCGTTTCGGGCCAATTCCGGCAACGCCCCGTTGTCGTTCTTCCTCGCCAACCGGCTGATCGCCGTGTTCCTGTTCGGCGTGTTGGCCGGGGGGCCGCGCCGGTTCGGACGGCGCATCGCGTTGCTGGGCATGGTGCTGGTCATGCTGGTCAACGTGCTGCATGGCGAGCAGCTCATGTCGACGGTCTCGCTGGTCGTGTCGTTTTTCGGCGTCCGGACGATCGCGCAAGGCGAGGGCCGGGATCTTTCCGGAACGTTGCTGCGGGTGGGGCTGTTGGCGGCCGTCTTCGGGTTCGGCGCGGTCGCGATTTCCTACTCGAGCCAGAACAAGGACGTATTCGTATCGGTCGCGGCGCGCGCGGTGCTGCAGGGGCAGCTCTGGTATGCGGTGGCTTCGGACCAGGCCGGGCGCGACCAGGCGAAACCCGAGTCGATCGAACGCAATATCGGCAGCCTGGGCGCGGCGTCGGTCGACGACTACGTGAATCTATGGCCGCCCGTCGGCGTGCGCGAACTGATGTACAAGTTTGCCGATACGTCGTTGTACAACGCGTATACGGAGAACGGGGTGACCTTCACGATGGGGACCTCCGGCTATCTGTACTTCCTGTTCGGCTTCTGGCCGTCGCTGCTGATCGAGTGCCTGCTGGGCATGTTCGCGGCCGTGGTGGTGCGCGCGCTCACGGCGGCGATGAGCGGCGAAAATCTGCTGTTGCTCGTCGTCTCGGCGAAGCTGTATGCCTTGCTGATGCTCGGACTTCAGCAGGGCGACTTCTGGTATCTGTTCGGTATGCGTACGGTTGCGACGCTGATCATTTTCCGGTTTGCGATCTTTCTGTTCGGAAAGCGCCGCATGCGGTCTGGTGCCGTGTCGACGCGATTCGGATGACCGAAGACATGCAGTTCGACGTTGCCGGCTTCCGGCGCAAGGGGATGAATGTGGCGAACCTCGAGAAGATTGGCGGGCAGGTGCGCGTCGTCATGTTGGCCGGTTACGATGCGGCCTCGGACCGATGCGCGGTAGGTGAGTACGGAGAATGCCTCGCGGCCGAGCTGTCGAGGCGCGCGGGCGGCACGCAGCTCGACTTTACCCGGATCGTGTTCAAGCCGGGTTCGACGCTCGGCTGGTTCGCGCTGCCGGATGCGGTGCGGAACGCGTCGATCGTCCACGTGCAATATCCGTATGAAGGTTGGGGGCGCAGTCCGCTTGCGGGCCTGCTCGGCGCCGTCGCGAAACGCGGGCTCCCGTGGGCGCGTACCAAAGTGGCGACCACGTTCCATGAATGGCGCAGCATGCACTGGCTCCGGAAGCTGAGCATCCTGCCGCTCGCGTTCTCGTCCGACCTGTTGATCTTCGTATCGAAGCGGGAGCGCGACAGCTATCTGCGCAGCGCCGTCGGACGGCTGCGGGGCGCATGGCAGCGCATCGAGGTGATTCCGATCGGCGTCAATGTGAAGGTGCCGCCGATCGATCGAACGCGGGTGACGCGCGAGCGCGCTGCGATGCTCGGCGACGCCTCCGGCCGCCCGGGCGTGCTGCTCGGTTTTTTCGGCTTCATCTACGACTGGAAGCAGCCGGTGAAACTGCTGGACGCGCTGGCGGCGTTGATCCGGACCGGGGTGAATGCGCGGCTGCTGATCTGCGGCGACTTTCCGGACGGGCATGACGCGGCGCGCGAGCAATTCCGCGCCGACCTGCGTGCGCGAAACCTGCTCGACCACGTGATTCACGAGGGCTACGTCGAGGACGAGACCACGCTCGCACATTGGCTCGCGGCCTGTGACGCGCACCTGTATCTCTACAAGGATGGCGTGTCGTCACGACGTGGCAGTTTTTGGTATTCGCTCGAACTCGGCGCCACGGTCATCTGTACGCCGCCCGAGTATCCGGGCGAGTTCGACGGTTTGATCGATATCGACGGCTTGCAACATAGCGGTGCGATCCGGTTCGTCGGGCCGGATGTCGAGCCGGCGGTGCTGGCGCACGCGATCGCCGATTTGCCGGCGTTCGACGCGCCGCGTCGCGCGACGGCCCATGCGCCCAGCTGGGGTGCGATTGCCGATCGGCATCGGTCCGCTTATGCCGCATTGGTGAACGGCCGTGCGAGACCGGATTGAGACGGGGTGGCGGTACCGCCGCATGTCGCATGCGTCGGGCCACGCGGCCTCCGTGGCTGGCCGCACGCGCCCGACACCGGCGGGAGCGTTATTTTCGCATCACCTGTAGCGCCCCGGCCGGCGCGGTTTGCACGGGGACGTGCGGCCGGCCAATGCCGTAATACTCGATGCCGAGTGCCGCCATGGCGTCGGGTTCATAGAGATTCCGGCCGTCGAAGACCACCGGCGCATCCAGCAGCGCGATCAGCGCTGAAAAATTCGGGCTCTTGAACATCTTCCACTCGGTGACGATCACGAGTGCGTCGGCGCCGGCCGCGGCGTCTTCCGCCGTCGCCACGAAAGCGAGCCGGGAGTGGGCAGCCGGGGCGTGGCTCAGGTCGAGCGCGATCACGCGCCGCGCCTCGTTCGTCGCGACCGGATCGTAAGCGCGCACGATCGCGCCGCGCTTCAGGAGCCCGGCCACCAGCTCGCGGCTCGGCGCTTCACGCATGTCGTCGGTATTCGGCTTGAACGCCAGCCCCCAAAGGCCGAACGTCAGTCCCGACAGGTCTTCCCCGAAGCGTCCCGCGATCTTGTCGAGCAGCACCTTCTTCTGCGCATCGTTGACCGCTTCGACGGCCTCCAGGATCCGCAGGGATTCGCCGTACTCGGCCGCGGTTCGCACCAGGGCACGGACATCCTTGGGGAAACACGATCCGCCGTAGCCGACACCGGCATACAGGAAGTCGTGGCCGATGCGCGGATCCGAACCGATCCCGCGCCGGACGGCCTCGATGTCGGCACCGACGCGATCGGCCAGGTTCGCCAGCTCGTTCATGAACGAGATCCGCGTGGCCAGCATCGCGTTGGCCGCGTACTTGGTGAATTCGGCCGAACGCACGTCCATGTGCCGCGTGCGTTCGTGATTGCGGTTGAACGGCGCGTACAGTCGCTTCATCTGCTCGCGCGCCCGCTCGCCGGCGTCGTCCGCGTCGGTGCCGATGACGATGCGGTCGGGGCGCATGAAGTCGTCGACGGCCGCGCCTTCCTTCAGGAACTCGGGGTTCGACACGACCGAGAATTCGTGGCGCAGGCCACGCCGCGTCAGCTCCGTCGCGATGGCGTCGCGTACTTGCGACGCGGTGCCGACAGGCACGGTCGACTTGTCGACCACCACCTTGGGGGCCGTCATGTAACGCCCGATGTTGCGCGCGGCGGCGAGGACATACTGCAGGTCGGCGGAGCCGTCCTCGTCGGCAGGCGTGCCGACCGCGATGAACTGGATGTCGCCGTGCGCGACCCCGGCCTCGATGTCGGTCGAGAACTGTATTCGCCGGCTCGCGCGATTGCGATCGATCAGTTCCTTCAGGCCCGGCTCGTGAATCGGTACGCCGCCACCGTTCAGGATGTCGATCTTGCGCGGGTCGACGTCGAGGCAGAACACGTCGTTGCCGATTTCGGCAAGGCACGCGCCGGTGACGAGGCCGACGTAGCCGGTTCCTATGATGGTGATTTTCATGTCGGAGCAGGGAAACGGATCGATTGTGGTTGGAAAATTCCGGAGACCGGATGCCGGATCCGATGGCGCCGGAAGGATGGCGGCGCGATGCGTGTCCGGGCGACGAATGTGGATCGCGCCACGCCATGCGCCGGGCGTGCCTCGGGCCATGCGGATCCGCCCGGAGCGGAGCGCGAAGCGGTGCCGGCGGTGTCGCCTTGATCCGCCAACGTTCCCGCTCGGTCGACCACGTGCCTGCCGGTGCCGCAGCGATCGGGCGCGGGATCGACGCGGTAGACGAGGATCGGCATCGGTCCCGAACGGTGGCCGCAACGGTGCGTGGCGTGACAGACCCATGGTGGCTGATACCCGGCATGCGGGTCCGACAGAATGCTGGTCCGGGCCGCCATTCTCGATGGCGCTCGCGTGGCGCTCGCCGCTCGACCGCCTGCCTGCAAGGCGGTCGGGAGGAATGGCCGCGGCGCCGTGGTGAATCCCGCGCGACGACCGCCCGAAACCGTGCGCGGCGTCAGTGGGCGATGCCGCCGCGGGCCGGCACGCGAGGATCTTGCACGTCCCGCCGTCATGCATCAGGCGAGCAGCGATTCGGTCATGCGCGCGAGCAGATACTGCTGGAAGTCCGCCGCGACTTCCGGATGCCGCAACGCAAATTCCACTGTCGCCTTCAGATAGCCGAGCTTGCTGCCGCAATCGAAACGCGTGCCGTCGTACCGGTACGCGAGCACCTGCTCGTCGGCGAGCAGCGACTGAATCGCGTCGGTCAGCTGCAGTTCGCCGCCGGCGCCGGGCTTCAGGCGGCGAAGATGGTCGAAGATCTTCGGCTTCAGCACGTAGCGGCCCACGACGCCGAAGTTCGACGGCGCCAGCGCGGGCTCGGGCTTCTCGACGATGCCCGACAGCTTGAAGAGATCGTCTTCCCAGCGCCTGCCGTCGATCACGCCATACGATTTCGATTCTTCCGGGGCGATTTCCTCGACACCGATGACCGACGCATGATAGTGGTCGAATACGTTGATCATCTGGCGCAGCACCGGTGTCGGTCCGTCGAGCAGGTCGTCGGCGAGAATCACGGCGAACGGATTGTCCCCCACCAGTTTCTCGGCGCACATGACGGCATGGCCGAGGCCGAGGGCTTCGGCCTGACGGACATAAAAGCAGTCGACGTGACCCGGCTTGATACCGCGGACCAGCGCCAGCAGTTTTTCCTTGCCGCGTGCCTCGAGCTCGGCTTCAATTTCGTAGAACTTATCGAAATGATCCTCGATCGCGCGCTTGCTGCGCCCGGTGACGAAGATCATCTCGGTTATGCCTGCCTCGATGGCTTCCTCGACCGCGTACTGGATCAAGGGCTTGTCCACGACCGGCAGCATCTCCTTCGGACTCGCCTTGGTGGCGGGCAGGAAGCGGGTGCCGAGCCCGGCGACCGGGAATACGGCTTTGGTGACTTTCAACATGGTAGTGGTTCCATTGGGTCGAATGACGGGCGGACACCTCGGCATCTGGCGCCGCCGCCGGAGGAGGCCGGCGTGTTCGACGCGGCGCCGGCTCGTCCCGAAGGCCGGCGCGTACTGCTCGGTGAATCGTAAATCGAGTCGCCCGCCGGGCGGCGACTGAATCCTGGATGGATCCGACAGCTTTTCAGACCCGGCCCCCGCGATCCGGCGACACGAGCCTGCATGGCGGATTTCAGCTGGCTTTTGTCGGCCCGGGTGTCCTCGCCTGGCATAGGGTGAGCGTCGACAACCCGATATCCGGGCAGCGCGGGCGGCGCACACGCATCAGCCGATGTGCTCGGTGGCCGCGCAATCAGGAGAAGTCATGGCGGAACAGGACGATATCTTCGGCGCGATCAAGGCGCTCAACCTCGCTTACCTCGGCCTCATGCAGCAGATGTTGCTGATCGATCCGGAGGCGGCGACGCGCGAACTGGGCATCTCGGAGCGGACCGCCGCGTGGATCGCCGCGTTGACGCCCGACCAGATCGAGGAACTGGCCGGGCACGGCGAACCGCTTTGCGAGTTGCGCGAGGACATGATTCCGACCCGCACGTGAGCTGGTGCGGCGCCGGTCGCCGCGGCGCGGGCGGGCACCGGCACGGTCGACGAATGCGCGAGCGGCGCGACCTTGGGCAGTTCGCCGCCGAGTGCGCGCCGTGATCGGCATGCCTTGACGGCCGGGGGGACGAGCGGCGGCAAGCCTCGCCGTGTACGGCATACGGCACCCGGCGAATTCCGGGGCGCCCGCCCTGCACACGCCGTCGACCCCGGCGCGAGCCCCGCGAGCCCCGCGAGCCCGAATCGCGGCGCGGGGAGGCCACGCCCTCGCGCGATCGGGCAAGCTCCGGAGCCGCCCCGCTTTTCCGGTTCGGCCCGGATACGGCACGTCGCATCCGGGCGGCAACGGGCGCAGCGGGACTTGCGCGTGAACGGGGTCGGCGGGGTCGGCGGCTTTGCCGTGGCGCCGGTTCACCGGGGACTGTCGCGTGGCCGCGATCTCACGCGGCCGGCAGGGGGCGCCAGGTCCGCCCGATCGGCAACCTCAAGTCAATAAGCCCCCGTCCACCGTGATGATGGTGCCCGTGACGTGCCGGGCCGCCGGGCTTGCAAGGAACACGACGGCTGCCGCGATGTCTGCCGGCGCAGCGAAGCGTCCTAGCGGCGTGAGGCTGCGCTGGAAGTCCGCGCTCTCGCCATCCGCCGGATTCATCTCGGTATCGGTCGAGCCGGGTTGAACCAGATTGGCCGTCACGTCCTTCGGACCCAACTCTTGAGCGAGCCCCCGCGTAAACGACTGCAACGCCGACTTCGTCATGTAGTACACCGTTCCCTGTGCGCCAACGATGCGGTCCGCGCCGGCCGAGCCAATGGTGATCACGCGACCGCCTCCCTTGAGGTGAGGCATGGCTGCCTGCGTGGCCAGAACCGGGCCGCGGACGTTGACCGCGAGAAGCGCGTCGAGGTCCGCCGCATCGAAGTCTGCGATCGTGTTATAGCGCGCGATGGCGGCGTTGTTGACGAGGATCTCCAGGCCACCCAGCGCGCCGACCGCTGCTTCGACCGACTCCCGGATGGCGGCCGGGTCGGCCATGTCGGCCCGGATTGCCACGCCCCGGCGGCCGAGCTTCTCGATCGACGCCACGACTTCCTGCGCGCGGTCCGCTGCGTTCTGAAACGTCAGTGCGACGTCCGCGCCGTTGTCGGCGAGCGCCAGGGCGATGGCGGCTCCGATGCCTCGCGAGCCACCGGTTACGAGGGCGCGTTTTCCGGCCAGTGCGTCATTCATGATTCGCCTTTTGTGTAGTGATCGATGCATATATCGTAGAATTGGCATTTCGGTCAGTCAAGAATTATGTATCGATCGATGCAAAAAAAATCCGACGAAGTTTCGAAGACCCCCGAGCGCCCGAACCGCGGGCGTGGCAGACCACGCGCGTTCGATCGGGAGGCCGCCTTGGCGCGAGCCATGCGGCTTTTCTGGATCAAGGGCTACGAGGCGACCTCCATCACCGACCTGACGGATGCGCTCGGCATCGGTTCGACCAGCCTGTATGCCGCCTTTGGCTCGAAGGACGAGTTGTATGCCGAAGCGCTCCGGTTCTACGCCGTCACCTACGAGGATCTGGTGCTGGGAAGGTTTCGCAAGGCAGCCACCGCCCGCGAAGCGGCGTTCGCCTATCTGTGGGATTCGGCGGCGGCGATGACGGGGGCCGATTGCGATCTGCCGCATGGGTGCATGGTCACGCTGGGTACCGTCGGAAGCGACGGCCACGCCGAGCTCGGCGACTTGATGCGGGCGGCGCGGGGCGGGGCGTTCGAGGTGCTCGTGGCGCGCCTCGAAAAGGCCGTTGCGGACGGCGAGCTGCCGGGCACGCTCGATGTCGCGAAGCTGGCCAGATTTCTGCAAACCGTCCAGAGCGGCATGGCGATCCGGGCGCGGGACGGCGCCGAGCGAGCCGAACTCCAGGCCGTCGCCGAGATGGCGATGGCGGGATGGGAGGGTATCGTCGGCCGGCTGAGCGAAGGCGCGAAGCCAGTCTGACGGCCTGGCTCGGGTTCGCCCGCGCCGCCTGAAACGCTCCATCATGAGGAAAAGCGGCTTGCCCTGATGGGTCGATTAAAATTTTTCATGGTCACATTCGAAGCCGGCTTGCCTGCCGTCTGTCCGCCATGCTTGAACGCATCCATCTCGTCATCATTCGCGGAGTCGCCCGGCAGGGCTCGCTGACGGCCGCCGCCGACGCGCTGTTCCTGACCCAGTCGGCGCTGAGCCACGCCGTCAAGAAAATCGAGTAGCAGCTCGGCACGCCGATCCGGGATCGCGAGGGGCGCAGCCTGGGGCTCACGCAGGCCGGGCAATACCTGCTGGCGCTGGCTTCGACCACGCACTGGTGCTGGTGGTGGCCGACCGGCATCCGCCGGCCGGCGTGCGCTACGTGAAGCCCGCGCAACCGACGGACGAGGCGCTCATCACCTATCCCGTCGAGACCGACCGGCTCGACATCTACAACCCCTTCCTGCGCCCGGCCAACGTCGCGCCGCGCCGTCACAAGACCATCGAGACCACCGACATCATGTTGCAGATGGTGGCCAGCAATCGCGGCGTGGCCGCGCTGCCGCGCTGACTTGCCGAGGAATACGCGGACCGCATGCCGGTCACCGCCGTGAAGCATCGCGCTTGCTCATTGAATGATGTATGTCATATCATGTTGGATGATGGTCATCATGCAAAGGCGGCGCACGGCGTTCCACGCCTGCCGCTCGTCATCGGCCGGGGCCCGCCCGCGCGGCGCGCCCCGGCCCGCGGGCACCCCCGACAACAGGAGTCAACGATGCAAGACAACAACGCCGCCGCCGGCGAGGCCGCGGCAGGGCGCGGCACACCCGCCAGGCGGCGCCTCATTCCTTTCGTCATCCTGACGATCGTGGTGCTGGGCGCGGCGGGCTACGGCCTCTACTGGTGGCTGAGCGGGCGCTTCTACGAGTCGACCGACGACGCCTACGTGGGCGGCAACGTCACGGTGATCTCGCCGCGCGTGTCGGGCTACGTGGCGCGCGTGCTGGTGGCGGACAACGCGCTCGTCCACGCGGGGCAGCCGCTCGTCGAACTCGATCCGGCCGATTTCACGGCGCGGTTCGACGCGGCGCAGGCCGAGGTGGACGCCGCGAAGGCGGCGCTGGTGCGGCTCGCCGCGCAGCACGAACTGATCGGGGCGCAGATCGCGCAGGCCCGGGCGCAGGCCGACGTCGACCGGGCCGCGCAGCAGTTCGCGGATCGCGACGCGCAGCGCTACGAGAATCTCGCCGAATCGCATTCGGGCACGCAGCAGGATTCGCAGCGCGCCCGCACCACGCTCGACCAGGCCAGCGCCCGCGTGCGCGCCTCGCAGGCCGCCGTCGTCGCGCAACAGCGCCAGCTCGCGGTGATCGACGCGCAGAAGGACGAGGCGAACGCCCGCGTCGAGCAGGCCGAGGCGTCGCTGCGCAACGCGAAGCTCGACACCGGCTACACCACGCTCTACGCGCCGGTGGACGGCTACGTCGGCAACCGCTCCGCGCATCCGGGCACCTTCGTCGCGGCCGGCACGCAGCTGATGTCGCTGGTGCCGGCCAGGGGCCTGTGGATCGACGCGAACTTCAAGGAAGACCAGATCCGCCACATGCGCCAGGGGCAGGACGTCGAGATCGAGGCCGACGTCGACAGCGGCCTGACGATCCGCGGCCGCGTGGAAAGCCTCGCGCCCGCCACCGGCTCGGTGTTCAGCGTGATCCCGGCGCAGAACGCCACCGGCAACTTCACGAAGATCGTGCAGCGCGTGCCCGTGCGCATCGCGCTCGACCCGGCGGTGTCGGCGGTCGGCGCGCTGCGCGCCGGGCTGTCGGTGACCGCCACGGTCGATACGCGTTCGGCCGGCGGCGCGGGGAATGGAACCGGCCCCGGCAACGGCGCGGCGGCACGATGAACGCGGCCGCGAAGGGCGCCGCGCCCGCCCATCCGCCGGTCCTGCCGTTCGCGGTGATGTGCGTCGGCATGTTCGTGGCGCTGCTCGACATCCAGGTGGTGGCGGCCTCGCTGCAGGACATCGGCGGCGGGCTGTCGGCCGGGCAGGACCAGATCGGCTGGCTGCAGACCGCCTACCTGATCGCCGAGATCATCACGATCCCGCTGTCGGGCTGGCTCACGCGCGTGTTCTCCACGCGCTGGCTGTTCGTGGCCTCGGCGCTCGGCTTCACGGTCGCCAGCATGCTCTGCGGCCTGGCCTGGAGCATCGGCAGCATGATCGCGTTTCGCGCGCTGCAGGGCATGATCGGCGCCTCGATGATTCCCACCGTGTTCACCTCGTCGTTCCACTATTTCACGGGCAGGCGCCAGCAGATGTCGGCCGCCGTGATCGGCACCATCGCCTCGGTGGCGCCCGCGCTCGGGCCGGTGATCGGCGGCTGGATCACCGACACGATGTCGTGGCGCTGGATCTTCTACATCAACGTGGTGCCGGGCCTGCTGGTCGCGCTCGGCGTGGCGACCATGGTCGACATCGACGAGCCCGACCTCTCGCTGCTCAAGGACGCCGACTATCCCGGCATCGCGCTGCTGGCGGTGTTCCTCGGCCTGCTCGAATACGTGCTCGAGGAAGGCTCGCGCTGGAACTGGTTCGACGACGCCGACATCCGCCACGCGGCCTGGATCTCGGGCATCGCGGGCGTGCTGTTCGTCTGGCGCAGCCTCACGTTCGCGCGGCCGGTGGTCGATCTGCGCGCGTTCGCCAACCGCAACTTCACGGTCGGCTGCATCCTCTCGTTCATCACCGGCATCGGCATTTTCAGCACGATCTACCTGCTGCCGCTGTTCCTCGGCTACGTGCGCGGTTTCTCGGCGCTGCAGACCGGCACGGTGGTGTGCGCCACCGGGCTCGGTGGCTTCCTCGGCGTGCCGGCCTACATGATGCTCGCGCGCCGCTTCGACACGCGCTGGATCATGATGGGCGCGCTCGCGCTGTTCGGGCTGTCGATGCTGAGCTTCGCGCAGATCACGAGCGAGTGGGACGGCGACCAGCTGTTCTGGCCGCAGATCGTGCGCGGCTTTCCGCAGGTGCTGGCGGTGGCGCCCGCCGTCACGCTCGGGCTCGGCAGCCTGCCGATGGCGCGCGTGAAATACGCGAGCGGCCTCTTCAACATGATGCGCAACCTCGGCGGCGCGGTGGGCATCGCGATCTGCGGGGCGATCCTCAACAACCGCACCAACTTTCATTTCGAGCGGATCGCCAGCACGCTGACGAGCGCCAACGCCTCGATGCAGACGCTGATCGCCGGCTCGCAGGCGAACTTCGGGCAGGCGTTCGGCGACCTGGCCCACGCCGGCACGGCCACGTTGCTGCAACTGCGCGCGCTGGCCTACCGCGAGGCCTCGACGATGGCCTACGCGGACGCGTTTCTCGCGATCGGCGCCGCGTTCGCGATCGCCGTGGTGCTGGTGCCGCTGTTGCGCAAGGTCGCGCCGCCGCAACGGCCGGGCAGCGACGCAGGACATTGAACAGGACTACCCAGATGATCCGCTTCCTCCGCCCCGTTCGTTTCGGCTTCGGCCGCCGGTGCGCGCCGCATGCGGCCCGCGTGACGCGCGGGCTCGCGCCGGCGCTGCTCGCGGGCCTCGCGCTCGCCGGCTGCATGGTCGGCCCCGACTACCAGCGGCCCGAGCTGGCCACGGCCGATCGCTATCACGCGCAGGCCGCGCTCGGCGCCGTCGCGGGAGACGGCGCGGCCGACCTCGCGCGCTGGTGGACCGGCTTCGACGATCCGGCGCTCTCGCGCATCGTCGCGCGCGTGCTGGCGCAGAACCTCGATCTCGCCGCCGCGCAGGCGCGCGTCGTGCAGGCCCGCGCGGCGGCCGGCGAGGCGGACACGGCATGGCTGCCGCAAGGCAGCCTCGACGGCAGCGTCGAGCGCCTGCACCAGTCGCTGGTAAGCCCGTTCGGCAGCGTGGCGAGCGCGTTCCCCGGCTACCAGCGCAACGTCACGGTCGCGCAGATCGATGCCGGCGCGAGCTGGGAACTCGATCTCGCGGGCGGCCTGCACCGGCGCGCCGAGGCGCTGCGCGACGAGGCCGCCGCGGCCGAGGCGGCGCGGCTCGGCACGCGCGTATCGATCGTCGCCGAGGCGGCCGACGCGTATTTCCAGCTGCGCAGCGCGCAGGCGGCGCTGCTGCTGCTGAACCAGCAGGTCGAGACCGACGAGGCCGCGCTGCGCGTGGTGGACGATCGGGTTCGCCACGGCGTCGCGCTCGATCGCGAGCATGACGACGCCGACGCGCAGCTGGGCCAGGACCGCGCGCTGTTGCCGGCGTTGCGCACGCAGCTGGCGCGGCAGCGCAACCGGCTCGACGTGCTGATGGGCGACGCGCCCGGCACCAACGCGGCCGCGATCGACGACACGCCGCCCGACATGACGGTCTCGCCGGGCGTGCCGGCCGGGATCCGCCCGGCCGACCTGCTGCGCCGCCGGCCCGACGTGATCGCGGCCGAGCGGCATCTGGCGGCGTCCACGGCCGGCATCGGCGCGGCGCTCGCGCAGTATTACCCGGACGTCTCGCTGTCGGGCCTGCTCGGCTTCGACCGGATGAGCACGGGCGGCCTGTTTACCGCGAAGGCGTTCGAGCCGGCCGCGCTGGCGGGCATCCACTGGCGGCTGTTCGACTTCGGCCGCGTGGACGCCGAGGTCGCGCAGGCCAGGGGCGCGCGCGCAGAGGCGCTGGCGCAATACCGGCAGGCGATCCTGCGTGCCGGCGAGGACGTCGAGAACGCGCTCGTCGCGCTCGCCGAGGCCGACGAGAACACGCGGCAATGGCGCGCCGTGGTGGTCGCCGACGGCCGCGCCGAGCAGTCGGCGCAGCGCAGCTACGCGCAGGGCACCGCCGCGCAGGGCGACCTGTTGCGGCGCCGGCGCAGCCTGCTGGAGGCGCGCCGCGCGTGGGTGCTGGCGAGCGGCGATCGCGCGCGCGCGACGGTGGCCGCCTATCGCGCGCTCGGCGGCGGCTGGGCGCCCGATGGCGGGCCGCACGACACCGCTCTCGCGAGCGCGGCGCGGTGAGCGCGACGGCGCCTGGCGCGGGCGCCGCCGGGGCGTGAGGTGATGCCCGGCCCGCGCCGGGCGATCCGTCGGGCGGCGGCGCTGCATGTTATGTTGTTGGCTTACTTTCGAGGTGAACGGATGCGATACAGCCCCGAGCACAAACAGGAGAGCCGCAGGCGCGTGCTGGCCGCCGCCGCCCGGGCGATCCGCGAGCAAGGCCCGGAAGGGATCAGCGTGGCCGCCGTGATGGGCGAGGCCGGCCTCACGCACGGCGGCTTCTATGCGCATTTCGCGTCGAAGAACGCGCTGATCGCGGCCAGCATCGACTACATGTTCGACGAGGTGGTGGCGCGCTTCGACAAGCGCATCGAGGGCAAGCCCCCGCGCGAGGCGCTGGCCGCCTATATCGACTACTACCTCTCGCTCGCGCACTGCACCTCGCGCAACGGCGGCTGCCCGATCGCCGCGCTCGGCTCGGACATCCCGCGCCTCGAGGCGCAGGCGCGCGAGGCGTTCGTGCGCGGGATGGAGCGCCAGCAGCAGCGCATCACGGCGCTGCTGGAGCGGATGGGCTGCGAGGATGCCGCCGTGCTGGCGCGCTCGATGCGCTCCGAGCTGTTCGGCGCGCTGATCAGCGCGCGGCTCGCCGACGGCGAACTGCGCGAGTCGATCCTCGAAACCTCGCGTCTGGCGCTATTGAAGCGCCTTCATCTGGACGCCGACTCGCCGGCGGCCTGAGCGGCGCCGCCGCGTGCGCCGGCTCGCGCGAGCCCGGCGCGGTGGTATCGGATCGCCATGAGGGATGACCGCGGCGGGGGCCTACGGCCAGCGGCCATGCATGCTACGATCGCCCGGGCCGCGGCGTGCAGGAGGCCTGAAGCCAGGCCCGGCTTCATTCCGGCTCGCTTCAGGCGCGCCATCGGCCGCCGCGGATCTCCTTCACACCGCCGATCCAGGAGTTCGCGACATGAGGCGCTTCCTTCTCGCAGCAACCGTACTGACCGCCTGCCTTGCACCGCGCGCCCATGCGGCCTCCGCGCCCGCGGTGGAGGCGCGGCACGGCATGGTGGTGTCGTCGCAGCACCTGGCCTCCGAGATCGGCGTGCAGATCCTCGAGCAGGGCGGCAACGCCGTGGACGCGGCGGTGGCGGTCGGCTACGCGCAGGCCGTCACGAACCCGTGCTGCGGCAACATCGGCGGCGGCGGATTCATGACGCTGCATCTGGCCGACGGGCGCGACCGCTTCATCGATTTCCGCGAGAAGGCGCCGGCCGGCGCCTCGGCGAACATGTATCTCGACGAGGCCGGCAACGTGCGCAAGGGCGCGAGCCTGTACGGCTATCTGGCCGTCGGCGTGCCCGGCACGGTGGCCGGCATGAATCTCGCCGAACGCAAATACGGCAAGCTCACGCTGCGCCAGGTGATGGCGCCCGCGATCAAGCTCGCGCGCGACGGCTACGTGCTCACGCGCGGCGATACCGACATCCTCGACACCACCACCGGGCGCTTCCGCGACGATCCCGACGCGGCGCGCGTGTTCCTGCGCAAGGACGGCACGCCGCTGCAGCCCGGCGACCGGCTGGTGCAGAAGGATCTGGCCGCCACGCTCGAGAGCATCGCGCGGCACGGCGACGACGCGTTCTACCACGGCAGGATCCCGCAGGCCGTGGAGGCGGCCTCGAGGCGCGGCGGCGGCGTGATCACGGCGGCCGATTTCGCGGCCTACCGGGCCGAGGACACCGAGCCGCTCAAGTGCGACTACCGCGGCTACACGTTCATCTCGGCGCCGCCGCCGAGTTCCGGCGGCGTCACGCTCTGCGAGACGCTGAACATCCTCGAGGGCTACGACATGCGCGCGCTCGGCTATCACTCGGCCGCGGCGGTCCACTACATGACCGAGGCGATGCGCCATGCCTACCTCGACCGCAACACGCTGCTCGGCGATCCGGCATTCGTCGCCAACCCGGTCGAGCGGCTGACGAGCAAGGCCTACGCGGACGAGATCCGCAAGACCATCAGCGCCGACCGCGCCGCCTCGTCGAAGCAGGTGGTGCCGGGCTTCAGCGTCCACGAGAAGCCGGAGACGACGCATTACTCGATCATCGACGCCGACGGCAACGCGGTGTCCACCACCTACACGGTGAACGGCCGCTTCGGCGCCGTGGTGATCGCGCCGGGCACCGGCTTCTTCCTCAACGACGAGATGGACGACTTCACCACCAAGCTCGGCGCGCAGAACCTGTTCGGCCTCGTGCAGGGCTCGCGCAACGCGATCGCGCCGGGCAAGCGGCCGCTCTCGTCGATGGCGCCGACGGTGGTCACGAAGGACGGCAAGGTGTTCATGGTGATCGGCTCGCCGGGCGGCTCGCGGATCATCACGATCACGCTCGAGACCGCGCTGAACGTGATCGACTACGCGATGCCGCCGCAGGATGCCGTGGACGCGCCGCGCATCCATCACCAGTGGCTGCCCGACGAGGTCTATTACGAAACGCGCGGCCTGTCGCCCGACACGCTCGCGATCCTGCACGGGATGGGCTACCGGATGGTCGAGCAGACGCCGTGGGGCGCCGCCGAACTGGTGCTGGTCGGGCTGCCCGGCACCGAGGTGGCGAGCCGTGCCAGCTCGGGCAACGATTCGTCGGTGTCGGACATCGTGCGGCCCGGCTTCATTTATGGCGCGAACGATCCGCGCCGGCCGGCGGGCGCGGCGGTGGGGTACTGAGGCGGGTTCCGTAAGCCGTGCCGGCGCCGCAATGGCGCCGGGGGCCGGGGGCCGGGCGGGCCGCGTCGATCCATCGGGTCGCGCGGCCCGCGCGCATGACGGGCGGCGCGCGTCGATCGCGGGAGCCAGTGGCTCGGGCGGCGCCACGGCAGCGAGCGCTGCCACGGCTTCGAGCAGCAACGCGGCGGCCCGCGTCCGGGGCCAGCCACGGCGGCGCGCCAGCGCCGCATTGCGGCATCCACGACACGCCCGGGGGCCGCGCGCGACCCGATCGCCGACGCCGGCGGCAGCCCGCCGTCGCCTCCTTGCACGGTACGCGGCCGCGCCTGACGAACGGCTCAATTTTCCTTACAACTTGCCGTTAATGCATCGGGCAGGGTGGGGGTCGGGATGGCTTGCGCGTAGATGCGGCCATGAACGGCGTGAACGCGCGCGAAGCATCGGCATGCCGGCATGCATCGATTCGCCGGCCACCACGACACCCGGCACCGGTTGCGGGCATGTCCCGACCGTTGCGTCTCGTTCCTGCTCGCCGCTTCGCCTACCGTCAGGAGACATCGCATGAACATTTCGCCAGCCGCCGGCGCGCCGGGTTCCGCACCGGACGAGACGTCATCGGGCGCCGGCCGCGCCAATCGCGACAGGCAGCAGCGCGCTGCGCTCGATGCCTCGGGCGCGGCAGGCATCGCTCAGGCATCCTCCCGGACCCCCATCGGGGCTTCGCAGGCCCCGCTGGCGTCGATTGCATCGGCCAGCGGTGGCGTGGCGAGCACGGCTGCCGGCACGACGTCGGGCGCGAGCGCGGCGGGCGGCGCCGGCTCGGGTGGTGCGTCGTCGTCCGCGTCGAGCAGTGCCGACACGTTGGCCGCGATGGGGGCATCGATTATTTCGAGCGTGACGGGCGGCAGCGGGTCGGGGCAAAACTCGAGCCCCAGCGCGATGGATCTGCTCGAACAGACCATCAAGCGGCTGGAGCAGCAACTGGCGCAGGCCGAGAAGCAGCTGTCGCGGGCAGCGACCGACGAGGAGCGTGCGGCGGCGCTGCAGATAATCGAGACGCTGGTAGGGGCGCTACTGGAGGCGATCAGCGCACTCGACCAGATGATGACCAAAACGAGCGGATCGGGTAGCGTCGGCGCCAACGTCAACACCTTCGCATAAGCGCCGGTTGCGCCGGCCGTCAGTCCGGCTGCCTGCCGTCAGCCGCCTCGGGGCGAGTGAGCCTGGCCTGAAGCCGGCGGCCGCCCGCCTGCCTGGTTGAATCGCGCATCGCGGGCGTCGCGCGGCGGCCTTCGCGCACGCGGCCGATGGCGCTCGCACTCGCGCCGCGCGCCTGCCGCGCCACCGCGATTCGCATCCGCACCCGCCTCGACGCTTCGCGGCACGCCACCGCCATCGCCCTTCGCGTTCGCCATCGCGCCGCGCGGCCGCTTCAGCCCGCCCGCTGCGCCAGCAACTTCTCCGCGACCTCGACGATGTCCCGCATCGCGTGCTGCAGGTGCTCGCGCAGCAGCGCGGCGCCGCGCCGGACGTCGCGCGCGCGGCTCAGCTCGATCATCTCCAGGTGCTCGCGCCGCGTGTGCTCGCGAATCGGCACGTTCACCACCTGAAAGCGGAAGTAGCGCTCGTTGCGGTCGTTGAGCCGGCGCAGTGTCTCGATCGCGAGATCGAGGCCCGACGGCGCGTAGAGCGTTTCGTGGAAGCGCCAGTTCAACTGGCCCCAGCTGGTTTCGGCCGCCGTCTCCATCTGCTCGACGATGTCGGCCGCCGCCGCGAACGTCGCCTCGGTGGAGGCCGGCATCGCGCGGCCGTAGATCCACGGCTCGAGCCGCAGGCGGATCTCGAAGGTCTCGCGCACCTCGTCGGCCGAGATCGCGCAGACGTAGGCGCCCTTGTGCGGAATGATCGTGACGAAGCCCTCGCCCTGCAGGCGCGTGATCGCCTCGCGCACCGGCACGCGGCTCACGCCGAGTTCGTCGGCCAGCGCTTCCTGGCGCAGCGGCGCGCCGGGCGCCAGCTCGCCGCGCAGGATCTTGCCGCGAATCGCCTCCAGCGCGAGATCGACGGTGGTGGCGCGCACCAGCTTGCCGGACGGCGAGCGGACGGGATGGGACCCGGGCGGGTCGGTCAGGTCTTGCATCGTGTTCGTCTTGACTGAATCCAGACGTGATCATGCCAGACGCATTCATGCTTGACACCAAAAAACGCGTACAGCATATTGGATACAATCGACAGTGTTCAATCTTCCGGATAGTTCGATGTCGTGAACCGGCCCGCGGCGGCCGGTTCCTTTCATTCATTCGACGAGGTACGTGGCCATGCGCTGGAGCAGGACATTTACGGTGGTGAACTGCCACGCCGAGGGCGAGGTGGGCAACGTGGTGACGGGCGGGGTGTTCGACGTGCCCGGCGCCAGCATGTTCGAGAAGATGATGTATCTGGAGGAGCAGGCCGACGAACTGCGCCGCATCGCGATCTTCGAGCCGCGCGGCTCGGCCAACCAGAGCGTGAACTTCATCCTGCCGCCCACCGACCCGCGCGCGCAGATGGGCTACGTGATCGCCGAATCGACCGAATACCCGGCGATGTCGGGCTCCAACACCATGTGCGTGGCCACCGTGCTGCTCGAGACCGGCATCCTGCCGATGGTGGAGCCGGTCACGAACCTGCTGCTCGAATCGCCGGCCGGGCTGATCGCGATCCGCTGCGAATGCGCGAACGGCAAGGTCACGCGCGTCGAGTTCACCAACCAGCCCGCGTTCGCGAACCACCTGGACCGCATGATCGAGGTGGCCGGCGTGGGCACGCTGAAGGTGGACGTCGGCTACGGCGGCATGACCTACGTGATCGTCGACGCCGAGGCGCTCGGCTTCGGCATCACGCCCGACGAGGCGCGCGAGCTCTGCGAGCTGGGCCAGGTGATCAAGGCCGCGGCGGCCGAGCAGCTGCCGTCGCCGCATCCGCTCAACAAGCTGATCAAGGGCATCACGCAGACCGAGTTCGTGATGCCGCTGCGCCGCGAGAACGGCGTGCTGAGTTCGCGCAATACGGTGATCGTCTCGCCGGGCCGCTGCGATCGCTCGCCGTGCGGCACCGGCACCTCGGCGCGGCTCGCCGTGATGCATGCGAAGGGGCTGATCGAGGTGGGCGAGACCTTCGTCCACGAGTCGATCATCGGCTCGCGCTTCGAGAGCCGGATCGCCTCGACCACCACGCTCGGCGGCGTGCCGGCCGTGGTGCCGGTGGTGGCCGGGCAGGCCTGGATCAGCGCGATCTCGCAGGTCGGCGTCGATCCGACCGACCGTTTCCAGACCGGCTTCACGCTGTCCGACACGTGGCTGGAAGCCGTCGACGACAAGCTGATCAAGTCGCGCAAGTAGTCACGCACCGGCACGCCGCCGCATCGTGGTGCGGCGGGCAATCCGGACCGGCGCGGCCGGCGCCGGCCGCCCGCCCCGATTTTCCGTCGTTGAACCAACCCGTAGGACATGACATGAACCATCTGACCAAGGTAGTGGCAGCGTGCAGTCTTTGCGCGGCATCGGCGTTCGCAATGGCCGATACGACCGTGACCCTCGGCCTGTCCGGCCCGCTTACCGGCCCGCAGGCCGGCAGCGGCAAGGACAACGAGAACGGCGCGAAGCTCGCGATCGCCGACCTCGACAGGAACGGCCTGACCGTGGGCGGGCAGACGGTGAAGCTCGCGCTCGACTCGGAGGACGATCAGGGCGACCCGAAAGTCGGCGTGCAGATCGCGCAGAAGCTGGCCGACAGCTCCGCGCTGGCGATCCTCGGCCCGAACAACTCCGGCGTCGCGATCCCGGCCGCGCGGATCTTCCAGGGCGCCGGCGTGGCGGTGCTGCCGGTGGCCTCGAACCCGGCGCTGACGGCGCAGGGCTACGACACGATCTTCCGGATCGGCGCGAGCGACGCGCAGCTCGGCGGCTCGATGGCCGATTTCGCGCACGACGTGCTGAAGGCGAGGAAGGTGGCCGTGATCGACGATCGCACCGCCTACGGCCAGGGCATCGCGCAGGAATTCCTGAACGAGGCGCAAAAGCTCGGCCTGACCGTGGTGGGCCGCGAGTACACGAGTTCGAACGCGGTCGATTTTCGCGCGATCCTGACCAACCTGAAGGCCAAGGCGCCCGACGCGATCTTCTACGGCGGCTACTCGGCGCAGGCCGGCCCGATGCTCAAGCAGATGCACTCGGCCGCGATCCCCGCCAAGCTGCTCGGCGGCGACGGCATGTGCTCGGCGGAGCTGCCGCAGCTGGCCGGCGACGCCTCGGCCGACGCGTTCTGCGCGCAGGGCGGCTCGGCGCTCGACAAGACCGCGGCGGGGCGCGCGTTCATCCAGCGCTACCGGGCGGCCTATCACGTCGACATGCTGGTCTACGCGGCGAACTTCTATGACGGCGTGATGATGGTGGCGAAGGCGATGCAGGCCACCGGCACCACCACCGATCGCGCGAAGATCCGCGCCTACCTGGCCGGCATCAGCTACGACGGCATCGCCGGGCACTACGCGTTCGACGCGAACGGCAACCTGAAGGGCGCGCCCACCACGGTCTACACGTTCCGCAAGAACGTGCTGACGCCGTATTGAGCGGCGCGCGGGCCGGCCGCCGCGGCGGGCCGGCCCGTGGGCGGCATCAGATCAGCGGCGGCGCGTCGTAGGGCGCCCCGGCCGCTCCGGCCACCGCCTGGCCGGACGTCTCCTGCGCCGTGCCGGCTTCGGCGCCCTCCACCGGCGGCGCCGCCGCCCCTCCCTTTTCCCGATACGCGGCCGGCGTCGCCCCGAACTGCTTGCGGAACTCGCGCCCGAGGTGCGAGGCGTCGGCGAAGCCGCAGCTCGACGCGATGTCGGCCACCGTGCGGTCCGAACTCGTCAGCAGCCAGGCGGCGGTGCGCAGCCGCACCTGCTTGGCGTAGGCCTGCGGGCTCCTGCCCGTCTCGGCCTTGAACAGCCGCTCCAGCTGGCGCGCCGACAGGTCCAGCTTGCAGGCCAGCTCCTCGAGCGGCAGCGCGCGCCCGACGTGCTGCTCCATCAGCAGGATCGCGCGCTTGACCTTCGGATGCGTGGCGGGCTCGAGCCCCGGCGGATGCGGTTGCGGCGCGTTGCCCTTCTGCATCTCGCCCACCAGCAGGATCCGCAGCGCCTTCTGCACCGTGGCGTGATCGAAGTGGCGCAGCAGGATCGCGGCGGCCACGTCGATCGAGGCGCGCCCGCCCGAGCAGGTGATGCGGCGCCGGTCGATCACGAACAGGCGGTCGGCGATCAGCCGCTCCTGGTCGACGTTCGGAAAGCGCTCGATGAAATCCCAGTAGTGGAACCAGCTCACGCAGATCCGGTGCGCGTCGAGCACGCCGGCGCGCATCAGCGCGAACACGCCGGTGCAGATCCCCACCACGTTCGCGCCGTCCTGCGCCGCGCTGCGGATGAAGCGCAGCGTCTCGGGGCCGGCCTGCGGCCCCGAATGCAGCAGCCCGCCCACCACCACCACGTAGTCGAACGGCTCGGCCTCGTCGAAGGTCTGCCACGGCGTGATCTGGATCCCGCAGCTCGCGCGCACCGGCGCGAGCGTCTCGCCGATCACCGTCCAGGCGCAGCGCACCGGCTTGCTGTGGTCGCCGTCGTCGGCCGACAGCCGCAGCATGTCGACGAAACCGGAGAACGCGGTGAGCGTGAAATTCGGCAACAGCACGATGCCGAAGCGCAGCCGGGAGGGGGCGGCGTCGGGGGACAGCAGCGAGGCGGGCAGGTCTGGCGTCATTGCAGCGTGATCAGGGAAAACCGGGAGAGCGCCGGGCGGCGGCGCCCCACGTACCGAGCGTCGCCGATCGAGCGGGGGCGGACTTGCGTTTTTCCGTCGCCGATCATCGTCAAAACGCTGTTTTCGGGGCCGCCGCCGCCCCGGTGGCGGCGGCATCCCACTTCGATGCCGTTTTTGTTCTATCGGCGGATTTTACGCTTTGATGTACTGACGCCCAGTGTCCAACCGTTGCGTATCCACCGGAGAAGCAGTCAGATGAACGTCAGCGTTTTCGATCTGTTCAAGATCGGCATCGGTCCGTCGAGCTCGCACACGGTCGGTCCGATGATCGCGGCCTGCCGGTTCGCCTCGCACGTGGAGGACGCCAACCTGCTGGCGTTCGTGCGCCGCGTGCGGGTGGAGCTGTACGGCTCGCTCGGCGCGACGGGCAAGGGCCACGGCACCGACAAGGCGGTGCTGCTGGGGCTGGAGGGCCACCTGCCGGACCTGATCGATCCCGACCTGATCGAGCCGCGCCTGAAGGCGATCCGCGCCGAACGGACGCTCAACCTGCTCGGCCGCCACACGGTGCGCTTCGATGAGAAGGAAGACCTCGGCTTCTACCGCCGCATGATGGCCGGCACCGGCATCGTCCACCCGAACGGCATGCGTTTCCAGGCGTTCGACGAGCACGGCCAGCTGCTGGTGGAGAAGGAGTATTACTCGATCGGCGGCGGCTTCGTGGTGAACCGCGACGGCGACCGCGTGAACGGCGTGCGCGCGGCCACCGAGGTGCCTTACCCGTTCCGCACCGGCGACGACCTGCTGCGCACCTGCCGCGAGAGCGGCCTGTCGATCGCGGAGCTGACGTTTCGCAACGAATGCGCGCTGCGTCCGGCCGAGGAAGTGCGCGCCGGGCTGCTGGCGATCTGGCAGACCATGGCGGCCTGCGTCGAGCGCGGCTGCAAGGTGGAGGGCGAGCTGCCCGGGCCGATGCGCGTCAGGCGCCGCGCGGCCGAACTCTGCCACCGGCTGCGCAGCCGCTCCGAGGAATCGCTGCGCGACCCGCTGTCGATGCTCGACTGGGTCAACCTCTACGCGATGGCCGTCAACGAGGAGAACGCGGCGGGCGGCCGGGTCGTGACGGCGCCCACCAACGGCGCGGCCGGCGTGATCCCGGCGGTGCTGCACTACTACGTGAAGTTCGTGCCGGGCTCGAACGAGCAGGGCATCGTCGAGTTCCTGCTGACGGCTGCCGCGATCGGCATCATCTACAAGGAAACCGCCTCGATCTCGGGCGCCGAGGTGGGCTGCCAGGGCGAGGTGGGGGTGGCCTGCTCGATGGCCGCCGCCGCGCTCGCCGCCGTGATGGGCGGCAACCCCGACCAGGTCGAGAACGCCGCCGAGATCGGCATGGAGCACAACCTCGGCATGACCTGCGACCCGGTGGGCGGCCTCGTGCAGATCCCCTGCATCGAGCGCAACGCGATGGGGGCGATCAAGGCGCTGAACGCCTCGCGCATGGCGCTGAAGGGCGACGGCCAGCACTACGTGTCGCTCGACTCGGTGATCAAGACGATGCGCGAGACCGGCGCGGACATGAAGACGAAATACAAGGAAACGTCGCGCGGTGGCCTCGCCGTGAACGTCATCGAATGCTAAACCAAGGTAACTGCAAATGAGCCGCTACTCGATATTCAGCCTGTTCCGCAACGGCCTGTCGTACCACGAGAACTGGGAACGGCAGTGGAAGAGCCCCGAGCCGAAGAAGGAGTACGACGTCGTGATCGTCGGCGGCGGCGGGCACGGGCTGGCCACCGCCTACTATCTCGCGAAGGAGCACGGCATCACCAACGTGGCGATCCTCGAGAAGGGCTGGATCGGCGGCGGCAACACCGCGCGCAACACCACCATCGTGCGCTCGAACTACCTGTGGGACGAGTCGGCCGGGCTCTACGAGAAGGCGATGAAGCTGTGGGAAGGGCTCTCGCAGGACCTGAACTACAACGTGATGTTCAGCCAGCGCGGCGTGATGAACCTCGCGCACACGCTGCAGGACGTGCGCGACACGCAGCGCCGCGTCAACGCGAACCGCCTCAACGGGGTGGACGCCGAATTCCTCACGCCGGCGCAGATCAAGGAGATCGAGCCGACCATCAACCTCAACAGCCGCTACCCGGTGCTGGGCGCCTCGATCCAGCGGCGCGGCGGCGTGGCGCGCCACGACGCGGTGGCCTGGGGCTACGCGCGCGGCGCCGACCGCGCGGGCGTGGACATCATCCAGAACTGCCAGGTGATCGGCATCCGCCGCGACGGCAACGCCGTGACCGGCGTGGACACCGTGAAGGGCTTCATCAAGGCGAAGAAGGTGGCGGTGGTGGCGGCTGGCAACACCTCGACGCTGGCCGACATGGCCGGCGTGCGGCTGCCGATCGAGAGCCATCCGCTGCAGGCGCTGGTGTCGGAGCCGATCAAGCCGGTGGTCAACACGGTGGTGATGTCGAACGCAGTGCATGCCTACATCAGCCAGTCCGACAAGGGCGACCTCGTGATCGGCGCCGGCATCGACCAATACACGGGTTTCGGCCAGCGCGGCAGCTTCCAGATCATCGAAGGCACGCTGGAGGCGATCGTCGAGATGTTCCCGGTGTTCTCGCGCGTGCGCATGAACCGCCAGTGGGGCGGCATCGTCGACGTTTCGCCCGACGCCTGCCCGATCATCAGCAAGACCGACGTGAAGGGCCTGTACTTCAACTGCGGCTGGGGCACGGGTGGCTTCAAGGCCACGCCGGGCTCGGGCTGGACCTACGCGCACACCATCGCGCGCGACGAGCCGCATCCGCTGAACGCACCGTTCGCGCTCGACCGCTTCTACAGCGGCCACCTGATCGACGAGCACGGCGCCGCCGCCGTCGCCCACTGACCCACGCCACGAGGAACCACAACATGCTGCTGATCGAATGCCCGTGGTGCGGGCCGCGCGCCGAATCCGAATTCTCGTGCGGCGGGGAAGCCGACATCATGCGTCCGCTCGACACCGACGCGCTCTCCGACCGCGAGTGGGGCGACTACCTGTTCATGCGCAAGAACCCGCGCGGCGTGCATCGCGAGCAATGGCTGCACACCCAGGGCTGCCGCCGCTGGTTCAAGGCCACGCGCGACACGGTGAGCTACGACATCCAGGGCTACGAGACGTTCGGCGTGCCCGCACACGACGCACAAGACGCACACGAGGGCAACACGAAATGAGCCAGAAAGACCGCCTGAGCGCGGGTGGCCGGGTCAACCGCGCGATTCCGCTGACCTTCACGTTCAACGGCCGTACCTATCAGGGCTTCCAGGGCGACACGCTGGCCTCGGCGCTGCTCGCCAACGGCGTGCATTTCGTCGCGCGCAGCTTCAAGTACCACCGCCCGCGCGGCATCGTGACGGCCGACGTGGCCGAGCCGAACGCCGTCGTGCAGCTGGAGACGGGTGCCTACACGGTGCCGAACGCGCGCGCCACCGAGATCGAGCTGTACCAGGGGCTGGTGGCCAGCAGCGTGAACGCCGTGCCGTCGCTCGAGAACGACCGCATGGCGATCAACCAGAAGTTCGCGCGCTTCATGCCGGCCGGCTTCTACTACAAGACCTTCATGTGGCCGCGCAGGTTCTGGCCGAAGTACGAGGAGAAGATCCGCGAGGCGGCCGGCCTCGGCAAGGCGCCCGAGCAGCTCGACGCCGACCGCTACGACAAGCAGTTCGCGCATTGCGACGTGCTGGTGGTGGGCGGCGGGCCGACCGGGCTGGCGGCCGCGCACGCGGCGGCCGTGTCCGGCGCGCGCGTGATCCTGGTGGACGACCAGCGCGAACTCGGCGGCAGCCTGCTGTCGTGCCGCGCCGAGATCGACGGCCGGCCGGCGCTGCAATGGGTCGAGAAGATCGAGGCGGAACTCGCGCGCCTGCCCGACGTGAGGATCCTCACGCGCAGCACCGCGTTCGGCTACCAGGACCACAACCTCGTCACGGTCGCGCAGCGCCTGACCGAGCACCAGCCGGTGTCGATGCGCAAGGGCTCGCGCGAGCTGCTGTGGAAGATCCGCGCCAGGCACGTGGTCCTCGCCACCGGCGCGCAGGAGCGGCCGATCGTGTTCGGCAACAACGACCTGCCCGGCGTGATGCTGGCGGGCGCGGTGTCCACCTACATCCATCGCTACGGCGTGCTGCCGGGCCGCAACGCCGTGGTGTTCACCAACAACGACCGCGGCTACCAGACCGCGCTCGACCTGAAGGCGCACGGCGCCAAGGTGACCGTGGTCGATTCGCGCCAGGGCGCGGACGGCGCGCTGCCGGCCGCCGCGAAGAAGCACGGCGTGGCCGTGATGAGCGGCTCGGTGGTGGCCACCGCCAACGGCCGCCAGCACGTGCAGTCGGTGGAGATCGCGTCCTACGCGAACGGCAGGACGGGCGCCGCCACCGCCACGCTCGGCTGCGATCTGCTGGCGATGTCGGGTGGTTTCAGCCCGGTGCTGCACCTGTTCGCGCAGTCGGGCGGCAAGGCGCACTGGCACGACGAGAAGGCCTGTTTCGTGCCGGGCAAGGCGGTGCAGCGCGAGACCAGCGTGGGCGCGGCGGCCGGCGAGTTCTCGCTGGCGCGCGGCCTGCGGCTGGCCGTCGATGCCGGCGCGGAGGCCGCCAGGGCGGCCGGCTTCGACGGCGCGCAGCGCCCCGTCGCGCCGCAGGCGACCGATCTCGCCGAGGCCGCGCTCGAACCGCTCTGGCTGGTGGGCAGCGGCGAGCAGGTCACGCGCGGGCCGAAGCGCTTCGTCGATTTCCAGAACGACGTCGGCGCCGCCGACATCCTGCTGGCCGCGCGCGAGGGCTTCGAGTCGGTCGAGCACGTCAAGCGCTACACGGCGATGGGCTTCGGCACCGACCAGGGCAAGCTCGGCAACATCAACGGCATGGCGATCCTCGCGCAGGCGCTCGGCAAGACCATCCCCGAGACCGGCACCACCACCTATCGCCCGAACTACACGCCGGTCACGTTCGGCGCGTTCGCGGGCCGCGAGCTGGGCGACTTCCTCGACCCGGTCCGCAAGACCTGCGTCCACGAGTGGCACGTCGAGCACGGCGCGCTGTTCGAGGACGTCGGCAACTGGAAGCGCCCCTGGTACTTCCCGAGGCCCGGCGAGGACCTGCACGCGGCGGTGGCGCGCGAATGCCTGGCGGTGCGCAACAGCGTCGGCATCCTCGACGCCTCCACGCTCGGCAAGATCGACATCCAGGGCCCCGACGCGGTCAAGCTGCTGAACTGGGTCTACACGAACCCCTGGAACAAGCTGGAAGTGGGCAAGTGCCGCTACGGCCTGATGCTCGACGAGAACGGCATGGTGTTCGACGACGGCGTGACGGTGCGCCTCGCCGATCAGCACTACATGATGACCACCACCACCGGCGGCGCGGCGCGCGTGCTGACCTGGCTGGAGCGCTGGCTGCAGACCGAATGGCCCGACCTGAAGGTGCGCCTGTCGTCGGTCACCGACCACTGGGCGACGTTCGCCGTGGTCGGCCCGAACAGCCGCAAGGTGGTGCAGAAGGTCTGCCAGGACATCGACTTCGCGAACGGCGCGTTCCCGTTCATGAGCTATCGCGACGGCACCGTGGCCGGCGTGAAATCGCGCGTGATGCGGATCAGCTTCTCGGGCGAGCTGGCCTATGAAATCAACGTGCCGGCCAACGCGGGCCGCGCGGTCTGGGAAGCGATCATGGCGGCCGGCGCCGAGTACGACATCACGCCATACGGCACCGAGACGATGCACGTGCTGCGCGCCGAGAAGGGCTACATCATCGTCGGCCAGGACACCGACGGCTCGGTCACGCCGCACGATCTCGGCATGAGCGGCCTGGTGGCGAAGTCGAAGGACTTCCTCGGCCGGCGCTCGCTGTCGCGCTCGGACACCATGCGCGAGAACCGCAAGCAGTTCGTCGGCCTGCTGACCGAGGATCCGGCGATCGTGCTGGAGGAGGGCGGCCAGATCGTGGCGCCCGACGCGAGCGCGAACGCCGATGGCCTGACGCCGATGATCGGCCACGTCACGTCGAGCTACTACAGCCCGATCCTGAAGCGCTCGATCGCGCTCGCGGTGGTGAAGGGCGGCCTGAACAAGATGGGGCAGCCGGTGGCGATCTCGCTCGCGAACGGCAAGCGCGTGGTCGCGAAGATCACGAGCCCGGTTTTCTACGACACCGAAGGGGTACGTCAGCATGTGGAATGAAACGAGAAATCAGACTTCGGTGGCCGTGCAACCGGCGGGCCTGCGGCTCGAATCGCCGCTGGTGGGCGCGCAGGACGTGCTGAAGCCGCATCAGGGCCACGCCTCGCAGAAGTTCCAGCTGCGCGAGCGGCCGTTCCTCGATCTCGTCAACGTGCGCGGCGAGGCGGCCGATCCGGCCTTCGTCGCCGCGTTCGAGCAGGTGGTCGGCTGCCGGCCGCCCGTCAAGCCGAACACGGTGGCGCGTGGCGCCGACTACGACGTGCTGTGGCTCGGACCCGACGAATGGCTGGTGCGCTCGCACGGCCCGGTGGCGGCCGGACAGCTCGAGGGCCGGCTCGCGCCGGCGCTGGCCGGGCTCTACGCGGCGGCGGTGGACGTCGGCAGCGGCTACACCGTGCTCGAGATCAGCGGCGAGCGCGTGCGCGACGTGATCTCGCGCGGCTGCCCGCTCGACCTGCATCCGCGCGGCTTCGGCGTGGGCCAGTGCGCGCAGAGCCATTACTTCAAGGCCTCGCTGACGCTGGTGCCCACCGGCGAGCAAAGCTACGAACTGGTGATCCGCCGCAGCTTCGCCGACTATTTCGTGCGCATCATGCTCGACGCCGCGGCGCCGCTCCTGCCATGAAGCCGGTCGACGGCCCGTTCGCCCCGCTCGAACCGCCGCGCGGGCGCGGCTGGAGCGTGTTCATCGACGAACTGCGGGTGCCGGCGCGGATCGGCATCCATCCGCACGAGCACGAGGCGCCGCAGCCGGTCGTGATCGACGCGCGGCTCGGCTACCGGTGCGAGCCGGCCGAGCGCGGCGCGAGCGGCTACATCGACTACGACGGCTACTGCGCGCGCGTGGCGGCGTGGCTCGCGCACAAGCCGCACACGCGGCTGCTCGAAACGCTGGTGGCGGAGCTGGCCGCGCTGTCGTTCGACGAATGGCCGGCGCTCGAATCGATCACGCTCGCGCTGCACAAGCCTGAGATCCGTCCCGGGACGCGGCGCGTCGGCGTCGAGCTGGACTGGACCCGCGCCGATTACGCGGCGTGGCGCGCGGCCCTGGAGACGCGCGCACGCGGGCTCGCCACGGCGGCGATGGGCGGGTATGGGGAGATGGCCACGCATTGATGCGCGGCGCGTGCCGCGTCGTGTGCGACGCTGGCGGCGCTAGGTGGTCGAAGGCGAGCGCAGCGCCCGTTCGCGCTCAATGCGCGAGCAGTGCGCTGCGCTCGCCTTCGAGCGAAATGATGCGGGCGACGATACCGTGCAGTTGCGCGCGTTGCGCCGGCTGCAGGGCGTCGCTGGCCAGAATCGCCTCGAGGCGCGCGCGCCAGTGGGCGAGCGGCGCCGGTTCGCCGTTGGCGAGGCAGCCGACCAGCTGTTCGAGGGCCGACAGGTCGCCGTCGATGGACGTGAAACTCATCACACACACTCCTGATTTGACATCGAACGGCGCTGCGCGGCGAGCAGCAAGCCGGGCCGGAGCCGCCCCCGCCCACCGCGAGGCGGCGGGACGGGGGCGCTCCGGCGGTGCGCGCCGCTTACTTCTTCAGCGCATCCTTCGCGTCGCCGACGCCCTTGCGTGCCTCGCCGGCCGCCTGCTGGAGATCACCCTTGACCTCCTGCTTCGTGTTGCCGGTCGCCTTGCCGACGGCCTCGTTGATCTTGCCCTTCACTTGCTCGGCGGTGCCCTTCACGTGGTCCTTGTTCATGATCTTGCTCCTCTCGTAAGTCGTGCTCGTTGCAGACGGATCGAATCCCGCCGTCTCGGGAATGAATCGTCTCGCGGCGAACGCAGGCATCGCGCGTAACGGAATGCCTGCGGGCGCAACCAGACGACGCAGTGCGATGCATGTCGCGCGCGGGGCTGCCGCGCGCGACGGCGAGGCTCAGTTCAACTGGCCGTTCGCGCCTTGCTTCTTCAGCTCGGGCGGCAGGCCCTGCATCAGGTCGGACATGTCGTCGGCGTGTTCCTCTTCCACCGCGAGGATGGTTTCGAACAGGCGGCGCGTGGTCGGGTCCTTGTCGCCGAGGTACTGGATCGCGTCGCGGTAGCTGTCGATCGCGATCCGCTCCGCGACCAGGTTCTCGACGATCATGTCGACCAGCGACGAGCCCTCGACGTATTCCGCGTGGCTGCGCGCCGTGAGCCCGTCCGGCGCGAGGTCGGGGCTGCCGCCGAGCTGGACGATGCGCGCGGCGATCATGTCGGCGTGGCTCTGTTCCTCGTTCGAATGAGCGAGGAACTCGTCGGCGATCGCCGACGACTGAATGCCCTTGGCCATGTAGTGATGGCGCCGGTAGCGCAGCATGCAGACGATCTCGGTGGCGAGCGCCTCGTTGAGCAGCCGCAGGACGGTGTCGCGGTCGGCGCCGTAGCCGGCCGTCACGGCGCCGTCATCGACGTGCTTGCGGGCGCGCTCGCGCAGGGTCTGGACATCGGTCAGTTTCGTGCTGTCGGTCATCGCAATCCTCTTTGTTCGTTCGTCGAAGAAGCATCGGGCCGGCGTCCGGCGCGGCCGCGGCGGCATCGCGTGCCACCGGGCGCGGCGTCCGGGCGGCGCCCGATGCATTCGCCTCGATGCATTCGTGTCGATCTGGCGCCGGCCGGACGGAACGGGCCAGCGCGCCCTTCCTTTAAGCAGGTCCCGTGCCCGTTCGCGCGGGCTTGCCCGGCGCGCCGCCGCGAGGCTGGCCATGGCGGCTGGCCCGGCGCGCCCGGCGGCCATGCGGGGCGGGGCTCGGAGCGGGATCGAGAACACCCGGGAGAGGCGGGAGCGGACGGAGCAACGGCGCATGCGCGCGGACGCGCGAGGGCCGCGCGCGTGGCCGATATCACCCGCGATGCGAGCGCGCTTGTAATTCCTACACGGCGCATCGGGCATGCGAAAACGGCATGCGTTCGCGAGGCGGCTGCCCGCCCCGGCATTCAGCGGGGGCGGGCAGCTTTCGCGGGGCGCCGGTCGCGCAGCGACGGCGAACGCTCGGTCAGCGCGGGTGAGGCGGCGGGTGACGTGATGGACGAGGGGGCGGATGAGGCGGCGAGGGCGGCGTCCCGCGCAGCCGGCTGCGCCGCCCCGGCATTCCGCGCCTGCGCGAACTGCCGGCGCCAGGCCACCGGCGTCGTGCCGCGCGCGGCCTTGAACTGCCGGTTGAAATGCGCGGCGCTCGGAAAGCCGGAGCGCTCGGCGATCACCGATACCGGCAGCGTCGTGTCGGCGAGCAGCCGGCAGGCATGGCCGAGCCGCACGCGCGTGACGTAGCGGCCCACGCTCTCGCCGAGATGCCGCGCGAACTGGCGCGTGAGCGTCCGTTCCGACAGGCCGGCCGCCTTCGCGAGCGCGGCGAGCTGCAGCGGCCTGGCGTACTGCGTGTCGATCAGCGCGAGCACGCGCGCGAGCCGCTCGGGCTCGTGGCCGCCGAGCGTGCCGGTCGCGGCGCCGAACGCGCTCGGCGTGGCGAGCGGCTCGGCTGGCGTGGTGGCCAGCGCATGCAGCACCTCGAGCACCGCGGTGAGCCGCTCGCGCGGCGCGTCGGCCAGCAGCGCGTCGAGCCGCTCGCGCATGCGCGTGCCGGCGCCGTCCTCGAAGCGCAGCCCGCAGGCCGCGCGCCGCAGCAGGTCGCGCAGACCGTTGTGTTCGGGGCAGACGTCGGCGAGCCGGTGTATCCAGGCGCCGTCGAACCAGATCACGATCGCCACCTGCGGGGCGCCCGCCTCGATCGAGCGGTTCGACGCCCAGGTGTGCGGCAGATTGGGCGGCACCAGCACCAGATCGTCGGCGCCGTAGCTGGCCACCGAATCGCCGATATAGCGCCTGCCGCGGCTGTTCATCGTCAGCGTCAGCTCGTACTCGGGGTGGTGGTGCCACTCGAACGGGATCCGCGGCAGCCGCCGGTGATAAATCCGCACCGAACAGCCGGCGCCGAAATCGACATGCTCGTAGGCTGCCTTCATATGGCTGAATCCGCAGCGACAATGACCGGATCGTATCACTGACGCGGGCCGCGCCGGCATACGATGCGCAGCACCCCACCACAATCAGGAGACGACATCATGGCCCTGCACATCGACGATTTGCCCGCCGCCATCCGCGCGGCCAAGCGCGAACTGCGCGCGGCGCTGCCGAACCATCGCGAGGTGTTCGCCGAGGTCGAGGCGGCGATGCGCGAGATGGCGCGCGAGATCGCCGCGCTGCGCGAACGCGGCGCCGCCGTGATTCCCGAGATCCGCTTCGAGGACATCGACGCCGGGCGCGTCGAGGCCGGGACGATCGCGCTCGTGAAGCAGCGCGGCGCCTGCGTGATCCGCGGCGTGTTCGCGCGCGAGCAGGCCGAGCGCTGGGATCGCGAGATCGCCGATTACATCGCGCGCAACGATCTGGACGCGCGGCTCGCGCACCGCGCCGAGGACAACTATTTCGGCCAGCTCGCGTCGAGCCGGCCGCAGATCCACGGCGTCTACTGGTCGGCGCCGCAGGTGGCCGCGCGCCAGTCGCCGGCGCTGACCCGGGCGCGCGTGTTCCTGAACCGGCTGTGGCGCGCGACGGGCGAGGGCGGCGAGCGGCACTTCGATCCCGAGCGCGTGCCGGCCTATGCCGACCGCCTGCGCCGGCGCCCGCCCGGCTCGGCCTCGCTGGGGCTGTCCGCGCATTGCGACGGCGGCTCGGTGGAGCGCTGGATCGAGGCGAATTTCCGCCGCGTCTACCGGCACGTGTTCGCCGGCAACTGGCGCGACTACGATCCGTTCGACGCCGCGTGGCGCACCGAGGTGGAGGAGATCGCGTCGCCGGCCGTCTGCTCGATGTTCCGCACCTTCCAGGGCTGGACCGCGCTGACGCCGCAAGGCCCCGGCGACGGCACGCTGCAGTTGGTGCCGATCGCCAACGCGATGGCGTACATCCTGCTGCGCGCGCTGCAGGACGACGTGGCCGACGACGATCTGTGCGGCGCGATGCCGGGCCGCGCGCTGTCGATCCGGGCCGAGTACCACGCGCCGCTGTTCGACGCGCTGTCGTCGATCCCGCCGATGCAGCCGGGCGACACCGTGTTCTGGCACGGCGACGTGATCCACGCGGTCGAGGACGAGCACCGCGGCAGCGGCGACAGCAACGTGATGTACATCGCGTCGGCACCGGGCTGCGCGAAGAACGACGCGTACCTGCGGCGGCATTGGCCGCATTTCGTCGACGGTCGCAGCCCGCCCGATTTTCCCGCCGATCACTTCGAGGCCGACTTCATCGGCCGCGCGACGGCCGACGACCTGACGCCGGTCGGGCGCGAGCAGATGGGCGCCCCGCTGTCGCGCTGAGCGCGCGGGCGGCCGCGGGGCCGGCTCGGCTCGGCTCGGGTTCGGGACCGGTTCCGCAGCAGCGCGGGATTCGGCTCAGGGCTCCCCGGCGACGCAGTATTCGCTGAAGCCGGGGCGCGCCGTGAGGCGGCGATAGTAATCGGCGACAGCGTCGAGCGCGGGGCGCTCGAACGGCGTGTTGAACCAGCGATGCGCCGACAGGCCGATCGCGATGTCGGCGATCGAATACTGCGCGCCGGTCACGAACGCGCCGGTCTCTTGCAGCCGGCCGTCGAGCGTGCGCATCTGGCGCGTCCAGTTCGCGATCGAGGCGGCCACCGCCTGCGGGTCCTGATGCGCGGGCGAGCGCCGGCCGAGGCCCATGAACGCGTAGATCCACGCGCGGTTCAGGTCGGTGGCCTGCCAGTCGAGCCACTGGTCGACGCGGGCGCGCTCGCGCGGCGCGGCCGGGTAGAGCGCCTCGCCGCCGTGGCTCGATGCCAGGTAGCGCAGGATCGCGTTCGATTCCCACAGCACGAAGTCGCCGTCGCGGATCACCGGCACCAGGCCGTTCGGATTCAGCGCGAGGAACTCGGGCGTGTCGGTCGAGCGAAAGCCCGAGCCCCAGTCCTCCCGCTCGAACGGCAGTTGCAGCTCGGCGCAGAGCCACAGTACCTTGCGCACGTTGATGGACGGTGTCTTGCCGAGAATCTGCAGCATGGAGCCTCCGCTCGCGATCGATGTCGAGCGGGCAGTGTAAGCGACGGCGCGCGGCGCGGCCAATGGCGAAACGCACGGCGCCGGCCGGGCGCCTCGTACCGGCCGCGCGCGCGATGGCGTGAGGCCGGCGCGGCCCGCGTGGGTCAGAACAGCTGGCGCAGGCCGACGCTGACGAGGGTCTGCGAGCGGGTGGCCGCCGAATGGCCGTTCGCCTTGTCGGACGCCGACGCGGTGGCGGCGGTGGGCCGGCCGAACGCGTCGAGCGTCATGCCCGAGGCGTGCTGGTAGGCGCCGAGCAGGTAGACCGTGGTGCGCTTCGAGAGGTCGTAGAACGCGCCGAGCGAGGCGTCGTGGTACGTCGCGCTTTCGGCGAGGCCGTCCACGTCGCCGCGGCGCGTGTAGTTGTAGCCCGCGAACAGCCTCGTGTTGGCCGCCACCTTCCACTGCGTGAAGAGGCCCGCGATGTTGAACGTGGCGTGGCCGTGGTACAGCGAATTGCCGCCCGCGCGGTACTGCACGTTGCTGTAGTTGGCGCCCACCAGCACCGGGCCGAAATCCCAGGTCGCGCCGGTGGCGAGGATCTGCTGCGTTTGCGCGCTCGCGAAGCCCTCGCTGATCGACGAGCCGAAGGTGCCGTCGTCGCTGCCGTCCCAGCGGCCGCCGCCCGGCGCGAGCTGGCCGGCGCGGCCGTTGTCGGCGCGCTCGAAGCCGGCGCCGAGCTTGAGCGGCCCGTTCGCGTAGGCCGCGCCCACGCTCCAGGTGCTGCGCCGCTTCATGCTGCCGGCCTGGTTGCCGAAGCCGTACATCGCGCCGAACGTGAGGCCGTCGTAGTTGGCGCTGGTGTACTTGACCGCGTTGTCGACGCGCACGGTCTGGTCGAGATCGTCGATGTCGCCGGGGTGCGCGGCGTAGCCGCCCGAGAATTTCACCGGCGACACGCCGTTCACGAAATCGTCGAGCGAGGTGTACTGGCGCCCCATCGTCAGCGTGCCGTAGCGTTCGTTGCCGAGCCCGACGAAGGCTTGCCGGCCGAACAGGCGGTTGCCCTGCTGCGAGGTGCCGCTGGCGATCTCGAAGCCGTTCTCGAGCGCGAAGATCGCGCGCCAGCCGCCGCCGAGCGTCTCGGTGCCGCGGATGCCCCAGCGGCTGCCGGACAGCGCGCCGCCCGCGAGCGCGAGAGTCGAATGGCCGGCCGCGCCCGGCCCGGTGCCGGTTCGTTCGTTGCTGCGGTAGGTGAGGCCGGCATCGACGATGCCGTAGAGCGTGACCGAGCTTTGTGCCCAGGCGGCGGTGGCGAGTGGGAGCAGCAGCGAGGCCGCGGCGAAATGTTTTTTCATCGTCTGATCCGAGCATGGTTGTCGTGGTGGCGTCGAGCCGGGACGCGAGGTTGACCGGCGACGCGCGCGAGTACGGAGACGAGGCCGGCGGCGCGGGTGGGTGGTGCCGCGGGCCGGGTCCGGCCGGCGCGCGCGGGCGGCGGGTGAGCGGGTGGCGCGCCGGCGCGGGCCGTCTGGCCGTCGCCTCCGTGCGCGCATGGTAAGGAGCCGGCGCGGCGCGAATTAACGTGAACGATGCGAATAGATTGTTTCGGACGATGTCCCGGCGCGGGCTCGTGCGGATGCCGCGATCTGTGTGCGCGCCGCCCGGCGGGCACCCGCGCTCGACGGGCGGCGCATGCTCTCGAAGTGCTTCGAGCCGGCGGCGCGACAAAATACCCCGGCCGTCATGCGGTGGCGGCGCAACACGGGTGATTGCGATGCCGCATGCACGCCGCCTGCGGGCGCGCGATGAGGCACCGCGCAGGAGCGCCGCGTGACGAGTGGCGTGCGGCGTGCCGAGTGCCGAGTGCCGAGTGCCGAGTGGCGTGCGAAAGGCGGAAAGTCGAGTGCGGAGTGTTGGAAGGCGAGGTGCCGCGCGCGCCTACACGCGCGAGCGGATCGGCAGGTCGGCCGGGCGCGGCGTCCTGCGCGAGAGCCGCGCACGCACCGGCGTATCGACGTAGCGGTCGAGCAGCGCCACCAGCGCGAGCATCGCGATGACGAACACGGCGAGCGCGCCCTTGCCGTACTGGTGGCCGTGCGTGGCCGGCAGCCGCGCGAGCGCCAGGAGCATCGGCACGTGGAGGATGTAGAGGCCGTACGAGGTGCGGCCGAGGAAATCGAAGGCCGGCAGCAGCGCGGCCGGCGGCTCGAACGAGGTGGCGAGCCGCACGATCAGCGGCACCACCAGCAGCACTTCCACGATCACCGCCGGCCCGGTCCAGCGCGCGGGAATCTGCGCGCACAGCAGCAGCGCCGTGACGGCCAGCGCGAGCAGCGACCACGGCGCGCTGCTCGGGCGTCGCGCGCGGTCGCGCAGTCGGTGGAGCAGCACGCCGGCCGCGAACGAGAACGTCACGCGCGCCACCGCGATGACGGTGCCGGACAGATCCCAGCCGGCGTCGATATTGTGGTGCGTCCAGGCATGCGCGCCGATCACGAGCGCGGCCGGCACCATGCAGCCGAGCAGGACGCGCAGCCCGCCGTTCGCGAGCGCGCGCGCATAGGCGAGGTTGGCGAGGATCTCGTACAACAGCGACCAGGCCGGATTGTTGACCGGATAGAGCGGCGCGGCGCGCGACGGCAGCATCAGCAGCGACAGCGCGACGAAGGCCGCGGTGGCGGCCGTCGACGGAACCTGATGGCCGTGCGCGCGTGCGAGCGCGACGAAATAGCTCGTCAGGCCCACCGCGGTGGCGATCAGGTACAGCGGGAACAGGCGGATCAGCCGCCGCTTCGCGAACGCCGGGACGCTCAGGCTGCCCGAGCGCAGTCGCGCTTCATAGGCGTTGGCCACCACGAAGCCGCTGATCGCGAAGAACAGGTCCACGGCCAGATAGCTCTGCTGGAAGTGCGGCGACGCAAATACCAGCGGCGTATGGCGAAACACGATCAGGATCGCGGCGACGCCGCGTATCGCATCCAGGTTGGCGTACTTCGACGTCGTCATGTTCGATGGCGAGGGCAGCGGAAAGCGCGCGGTCAGGGCGGCCGGCCGGGATGGCCCAGCCGGGGCGGCCCGGCGCGAGTGGGCGTGATTGTAAGGCGTCGCGATGTCGCCGCGCGAACCGGGAACGGGCAGGGCGGGGATGAATTCGGGCAGGCTCGCGCGGGTCCGTCTCGCGCCGGCGGCAACGTGCTGCCGGCGGCATCCGTTTCCCGCCGGGCGCGCACGGCGGACGCCCGGGCCGCGCGGCCCGACCGTCGAAGTCGGGCCGGGTTCGGCGCCCGGCGGCAAGCCCCATGCCCGGCGCACCACGTCCGGCGCGCGCGAAAGCACGGCAAACATGGAAAACGACCAACCCGAAAACCACCCCCGCCGCGGCCTCGAATTTTTTTGATTTTCTTCTAGACGACTGGTCTATTCCTGCGTATAGTCCGTCCATGGCTAACGCACACCCATCTCAATCCAGCGACGTCCGCGACAACATCATTGCTGTCGGGCAGCGGCTGATCGGCGCCAAAGGCTTTGCCGGCGTCGGTTTGAACGAGTTGCTGTCGGAAGCCGGCGTGCCGAAGGGGTCGTTCTATCACTACTTCGGCTCGAAGGATGCGTTTGGCGTGGCGTTGCTGGAAAGCTATTTCGACGATTACCTGGCCGATCTCGACCGCACGCTGTCGCAGCCGGGACTGAACATGGCCGAACGGCTAATGGACTACTGGCGGGTCTGGCGCGAAACGCAGTCGTTCTACGACTGCCAGGGCAAGTGCCTCGCGGTCAAGCTCGGCGCCGAGGTGGCGGACATGTCGGAAACCATGCGCGCCACCCTGAACCGAGGCACGGCGGGCATCGTCAGCCGCCTGGCCCGGGCGATCGAGGCCGGCGTCGCCGAGGGGTCGCTGTCGATCGGGGGCGAAGCCCGCCAGGTCGCGCAGAGCCTGTACCAGCTGTGGCTCGGCGCCAGCATCATGGTCAAGATCGTTCGCAACGTCCAGCCCTTCGAGATGGCGTTGGGAACGACGCGGCAAATGCTTCACCTGGCGCCCTGACGTAGCGGGGCAGCCAGCGCACTTCCTGGGGAAGTGCTTTTTTTGGGGCTGTTTCTAGACGACTGGTCTACTAATGGCCGGTCACCCACCGACCGATTCATCGATTTACCGACTCACCCGCTCAACTCAACGGAGAAACGACATGAAAGTCCTGATGGTTCTGACCTCGCACGACGAACTCGGCAACACTGGCCGCAAGACGGGCTTCTGGCTCGAGGAACTGGCCGCTCCCTTCTACGCGTTCAAGGACGCCGGCGCGGAAATTGTGCTGGCGTCGCCCAAGGGCGGCCAGCCGCCGCTCGACCCGAAGAGCAACGAGCCGGCCAACCAGACCGACATGACGCGCCGCTTCGAGCAGGATGCGCAGGCCACCGCGCAGCTGGCCGCCACGGTGCGGCTGGACAGCGTCTCGCAGGCCGACTTCGACACGGTGTTCTACCCCGGCGGCCACGGCCCGCTGTGGGATCTCGCCGAGGACCGCGATTCGATCGCGCTGATCGAGGCGTTCATCGCGGCCGGCAAGCCCGTCGCGCTGGTCTGCCACGCGCCCGGCGTGCTGCGCCACGTCCGCACGCCGGCCGGCGCGCCGCTGGTCCAGGGCAGGCAGGTCACCGGCTTCACCAATTCCGAGGAGGCCGCGGTCGGGCTGACCCAGGTGGTGCCGTTCCTCGTCGAGGACGAACTGAAGGCCAAGGGCGGCGTGTATTCGAGCATCGGCGACTGGGCGCCGTATGTCGTCACCGACGGCCTGCTGATCACCGGGCAGAACCCGGCCTCGTCGGCGCCGGCCGCCGCCACGCTGATGCAGCACCCGGCGCTCGCCGCGCGCTGACCCATGCCGGCCCGGCCGCCGGCCGGGTCGCCTCCAATCGATCAGGATTCCTCATGAGCGAACCGACCTTGCAACATCCCGCCCTCTTCACGCCGGTCGAACTCGGCGGGCTCACGCTGCGCAACCGCATCGTGCTGCCGCCGCTGACGCGCCAGCGCAGCGCGCAGCCCGGCGACGTGCCGACCGAACTCGCCGCGCGCTACTACCGCCAGCGCGCGAGCGCCGGCTTCATGGTCAGCGAGGGCACGCAGATCGAGCCGCGCGGCCAGGGCTACGCCTGGACGCCGGGCATCTACAGCGACGCGCAGATCGACGGCTGGCGGCGCGTGACCGACGCGGTCCACGCCGAGGGCGGCGTGATCTTCGCGCAGCTGTGGCACGTGGGCCGCGTCTCGCACACGGCGCTGCAGCCGGGCGGCGCGGCGCCGCTCGCGCCGTCGGCGATTCCGGCCCGGCAGGCCAAGGCGTTCATCGCGACCGGTCCCGGCACCGGCACGCTGGTCGCGCCGTCCGAGCCGCGCGCGCTCACCGTGGCCGAGATCGGCGAACTGGTCGGGCTCTATGCGCGGGCGGCCCGCAACGCGCTGCGGGCCGGCTTCGACGGCGTCGAGATCCACGCGGCCAACGGCTATCTGGTGAACCAGTTCATTTCGGAGCACGCCAACACGCGTGACGACGCCTACGGCGGCACGCTGCACAACCGCCTGCGCTTCCTGCGCGAGATCGTCGAGGCGGTGGCCGCCGAGGTCGGGCCGCAGCGGCTCGGCGTGCGCTTCACGCCGCTGTTCACGAGTACCGACCAGGACCGCGTCTACATCGGCCTCGTCGAAGCGGACCCGCAGCGGACCTACGTCGAGGCGATCAAGGTGCTGGAGGCGGCCGGCGCCGCCTACGTGTCGATCGCCGAGGCCGACTGGGACAACGCGCCGGAGCTGCCGGAAGCGTTCCGCCGCGAAGTGCGGCGCAGCTTCAGCGGCCGCATCCTGTACGCGGGACGCTACACGGCCGAGCGCGGCGCCCGGCTGGTCGAGGCCGGCCTCGCGGACCTGATCGCGTTCGGCCGGCCGTTCATCGCGAACCCGGACCTGCCGGCGCGCATCGCGAACGGCTGGCCGCTCAACGCGCTGAACCCCGCCACGCTGTACGGCGGCGGCGAAGCCGGCTTCACCGACTATCCGGTGTACGCGCAATCCATTTTCCAGTCGTCGAACGAGGTGGCGTCATGAGCCAGGGAATCGAGAACAAGGTGGTCCTGATCACGGGCGGCAGCACCGGCATCGGCGCCGAGGCGGCACGCCATCTGGCGGCGCGCGGTGCCCGGGTGGCGGTCGCGGCGCGGCGCCGGGACAAGCTCGACGAGGTGGTGGCCGACATCGAGGCGGCGGGCGGCGAGGCGAGGGCCTACGCGCTCGACGTCACCGACAGGCATCGGGTGGAGGCGGTGGCCGCGGCGGTGGTGGCCGATTTCGGCCGGCTCGACGTGCTCGTCAACAACGCCGGGCTGATGCCGATCCGGCCGATGGCCGAGGTCAACACCGACGAGTGGGACGCGATGATCGACGTCAACCTGAAGGGCACGCTCTACGGCATCGCCGCCGCGCTGCCGCGCTTCCTGGCGCAGGGCGGCGGCCACATCATCAACCTGAGTTCGGTGGCCGGCATCAAGGTGTTCGCGCCGGGCGGCACGGTGTACTCCGGCACCAAGTACGCGGTGCGGGCGATCTCCGAGGGGCTGCGCCAGGAAGTGGGCGAGCGGATTCGCGTCACCTCGATCGAGCCCGGCGCGGTGGACAGCGACCTCAAGTTCAGCACCTCCGGCACCGCGCAGGAAACCGTGCTCGAGTTCTACCGGCAGGCGATTCCGGCCGCCTCGGTGGCGCGGGCCATCGCGTTCGCGATCGAGCAGCCCGACGACGTCGACATCAACGAGATCGTGCTGCGCCCGACCAGCCAGACGTTCTGACGGCGGCGCTGAGGGCGCCCGTCGCGCCGGCGCGCCGCAATCCGCGCGCCGACCGTTCAACCGTTAGAATCGCGGTTTTAGCCCGGAACACGTCCATGTCCTTTGCCTCGCTTGGCCTGATCGAACCGTTGCTGCGTAATCTGCGGGATCTCAATTACGCGGAGCCCACGCCGGTGCAGGCCAAGGCGATTCCTGCCGTGCTCGGCGGCAAGGACGTGATGGCCGGCGCACAGACCGGCACCGGCAAGACCGCCGGCTTCGCCTTGCCGCTGTTGCAGCGGCTGGTGCAGCAGGGCCCCGCGGTGTCGAGCAATCGCGCCCGCGTGCTGGTGCTGGTGCCCACCCGCGAGCTGGCCGAGCAGGTGCTGCAAAGCTTCGTCGATTACGGCCGCGGCCTCGACCTGCGCATGCTGGCCGCCTATGGCGGCGTCAGCATCAATCCGCAGATGATGAAGCTGCGCAAGGGCGTGGACGTGCTGGTTGCCACCCCGGGCCGGCTGCTCGATCTGAACCGGCAGAACGCGGTGCAGTTCGATCAGGTATGCACGCTGGTGCTGGACGAGGCCGACCGCATGCTGGATCTCGGCTTCGCGCGCGAACTCGATGCCGTGTTCGCCGCCTTGCCCGCGCGGCGCCAGACGCTGCTGTTCTCCGCGACGTTTTCCGACGACATCCGCGCGATGGCCGCGAAGCTGCTGCGCGAGCCCGTGCAGATCAGCGTCAGCGCGCCCAACGCCACGGCCAGCCGGGTCCGCCAGTGGGTGGTGACGGTCGACAAACGCAACAAGCCCGAGCTTTTCATGCACCTGCTGGCCGAGAACGGCTGGCAGCACGCGCTGGTGTTCGCCAAGACCCGGGTCGGCGTCGATTATCTGGCGGCCAGGCTGGAGGAGGCGGGCCACGCGGTCGATACGATCCATGGCGACAAGCCGCAGCCCGCGCGCTTGCGGGCGCTGGAGCGCTTCAAGCGCGGCGAGGTGCGAATGCTGGTGGCTACCGACGTGGCGGCGCGCGGGCTCGATATCGACGACCTGCCGCTCGTGATCAACGTCGATCTGCCGATCGTGGCGCAGGACTACGTGCATCGGATCGGCCGCACCGGCCGCGCGGGCGCGAGCGGCGTGGCGGTGTCGCTGGTGTGTGCCGACGAGGCGCCGCAACTGGCCGCGATCGAGGCGCTGATCCGGCAGACGCTGCGCCGCGAGGAGGAACCCGGTTTCGAGGCCGAGCACCGCGTGCCGCAAACCAGCACCACCGGCGAACTGATCAAGAAGCCGAAAAAGCCCAAGAAGCCGAAGGTGCCGCAAGCGGCGCCGGGTGGCGCGCAGGCGGCCGGCGCGAAACCGCGCGCGCAGGGGGCGCAGGGGGCGCAGGGGGCGCAGGGAGCAAAACGGGCGCAAGGCAAGCCCAAGGCGGCGCCGCCGCGTGCGGGCGCCGCCGGGGATGTCACCCATGGCAGCCCGTTCAGCAGTGTGCGCAAGCCGGCCGGCAAGGGCGCCGGCAAATCGCGCTCGCCACGCTGAAGCGCGCGCCACGGCGCTCGCCGTCGGGACCGGGGCGCCGTGGCTTCGGGCCACCATCGGGGCATCCGTTTGCGCCGTTGCGGACGGTGCGATCACCCGGGTAAGCCGAACGCGGCCCCCGCTCCGCAGGCATGCGGCGCTGCCGCCCGATCACGCCCCCCCGTTCCCGGTGCCGGTTTTCAAATTCGTCGCGCTACACTACGACACCGCCATCCGCCGTGGCGCGGATGCATCGTTTTCCTTCCCGGACATCGCATGTCGAAACGACCTTCCCCTGAACAACGGCGCGAGCTCGGCACGTTCCTGTCCAGCCGCCGCGCACGCCTGCAGCCCGCCGGGTTCGGCCTGCCCGAGGGCGCGCGGCGCACGCCGGGCCTGCGCCGCGAGGAAGTGGCGGTGCTCGCCGGCGTCAGCGTCAGCTGGTACACCTGGCTCGAACAGGGACGCGACATCCAGCCGTCGGCCGACGCGCTGCGCCGGATCGCCGGCGTGCTGCGGCTCGACGCGGTGGAGTCGGCGCATCTGTTCGCACTGTCCTCGCGCGAGGTGGCGCCAGCCGTCGCGGACGGCGGCGGCGTCAGCGAGGGGCTCGAACTGCTGGTGCGCTCGATCAACGTGCCGGCCTACGTGCGCAATGCGCGACTCGACATCCTGGCCTGGAACGACGCCATCGCGGACCTGTTCGTCGACTACGGCTCGCTGCAGCCGCACGAACGCAACACGCTGCGGCTGCTGTTCCTCTACAAGCCGTATCGCAGCCTGATCCTCGACTGGGAGCCGATGACGCGCGGCATGATCTCGGCGTTTCGCGCCGCGCGCGCCCAGGCGCAGGACCAGGCGCCGTTCGACAGCCTGATCGAGGAACTGACGGCGCTGAGTCCCGAGTTTCGCGACTGGTGGCAGGACGTCGACGTAAAGGGCTTCGACGAGGGCGACAAGCGGCTGCGCACCCCGTCGGGCGGCCTGATCGAGTTCACCTACGTGGCGCTCACGCCCATCGGCCGGCCCGACCTCTCGCTCGTGACCTACCTCCCCCGCCACACTGCCAGTGACTCCGGCTCATAGGATCACAAGACGCCTTCTTCACCCGGTTCGATGTGCCTAAAGTTGATCCCAGTGCAGCACTTTCCCACTGTTTTCAACCTCAGCGAGGCCAGCATGTCGAACCCGAACACCCCCCTCACGATCGGCGCCACGTCGCGCAATCCCGCCACCGGCGAGTTCATCGCCCACTATCCGTTCCAGACCGCCGACGAGGTCGAGCGCATGCTCGACGGCAACGCCGAGGCCTACCGGCTCTGGCGCGCCACGCCGATGGCGGTGCGCGTGACGACCTACCGGCGCCTGGCGGCCGTGCTGCGCGAGCGCGCCGATACGCTCGCGGCGCTGATCACGGCCGAGATGGGCAAGACCCTGGCCGCCGCGCACGCGGAAGTCGAGAAGTGCGCCGCGACGATCGACTGGATCGCCGAACACGGCCCGGCGATCCTCGCCGACGAGCCGGCGCCGGTGGACGGCGACGATCAGGTCCACGTGTCCTACCTGCCGATCGGCTCGATCCTCGCGGTGATGCCGTGGAATTTCCCGCTCTGGCAGGTGATTCGCGCCTCGGGGCCGATCATGCTGTCGGGCAACGGCTTCATCCTCAAGCACGCGGCCAACGTGATGGGTTCCGCCTACGCGCTGCAGGACGCCTACGAGGCGGCCGGCTTCCCGGCCGGGCTGTTCACGAACCTGAACGCCGACAACGATACGGTGGCGCGCGTGATCGAGGATCCGCGCGTGGCGGCCGTCACGCTGACGGGCAGCATGCGGGCCGGCTCGGCCGTGGCGGCCACCGCCGGCCGCGCGTTGAAGAAGAGCCTGTTGGAACTGGGCGGCGCCGACGCGTTCATCGTGCTGGCCGACGCGAACCTCGAGCTGGCCGTCGAGGCCGCCATCGAGGCGCGCTTCCAGAACGCCGGGCAGGTGTGCCTCGCGGCCAAGCGCTTCATCCTCGAACGGCCGATCGCCGAGGCGTTCATCGAGCGGTTCGTCGCCGCCGCGCGCCGTGTCAAGGCCGGCGATCCGCTCGATCCGGCCAGCACGATCGGGCCGATGGCGCGCGCCGACCTGCGCGACGAACTGCATCGCCAGGTGGAGCGCACCATCGAGGCTGGCGCGACGCTGCTGCTCGGCGGCCGGAAGGTGGAGGGCGCCGGCAACTACTACGAGCCGACCGTGCTCGCCGACGTCGCGCCCGGCATGGCCGCGTTCGACGAGGAAACCTTCGGGCCGGTCGCCGCGATCACCGTCGCCGACGATGCCGAGCACGCGATCGAGCTGGCCAACGCGAGCGACTACGGCCTCGGCGGCAGCCTCTGGACCCATGACGTGGCGCGCGCCCAGCGCATCGCGCGGCGCCTCGAGACGGGCGGCGTGTTCATCAACGGCTTCTCCGCCTCGAACCCGCGCATTCCGGTGGGCGGCGTGAAGAAGAGCGGCTACGGACGCGAGCTGTCGCATTTCGGCCTGCGCGAGTTCACCAACGCCCAGGCGGTCTGGGCCAAGACCGTCGACTGAGTAACCGTGTCTCGAGTCAAGCGAGATGAAGCGAATCGTCCCAGGGGGTGTTGGATTTGACCATGGCATTGAGCATGGTCAGGAGCTTGCGCATGCAGGCAACCAGCGCGACCTTGGGCAGTTTGCCGGCTGCTTTGAGACGTTGATGGAAGGCCTTGATAGCCGGGTTGTGGCGGGTTGCAGTGAGCGTCGCCATGTACAGCACGCGGCGAATTTCAAAGCGCCCGCCCTGCACACGTCGTCGTCCTTGGCGCGAGCCCGAATCGCAAGCGACAGGGGCAACGCCCACGAGTGCCGCAATCTGGCGACGATTGAGCTTGCCCAGTTCCGGCAGTTGAGCAATCAGGCAGGCACTGGATACCGGGCCGATGCCGCGAGTCGATTGCAGCAATCGGTCGAGTTCAGCAAAGTGTTCGCGAACGTGGCCGACCATTTGAGCATCGATGTCGTCGAGCTGGGCCTGAATGGCGGCGATGATGGCCTGCAAACTGGGATGCAAACGCTCGGGCGTGATTTGCAGCCGCTGCCGCTCGGATAAGAGCATGGTGATCAACTGGCGCCTGCGCGTCAGCAGAGCAGCAAGCCACTGCTGGCGCTCGTCGGAGACGGGGCGCAGCAAGCGGGACAGATCTTCACGACGCACCAGCACCGAGGCCATTTCGGCGAGCATGCGGGCGTCGATGGAATCGGTCTTGGCGAGCTTGCCCATGGCACGCGCGAAGTCACGAGCCTGGCGGGGATTGACGACGGCCACCGGCAAGCCAGCACCTTGCAGAGCGCAGGCCAATTCGGCTTCATAGCCACCGGTCGCTTCCATGACGACCAGATCGATGCCCAATGGCTGTAATGCCGTGGCCAGCGCCGTATGGCCGTCGGCGTCATTGTTGAAGCGTTGAGCGTCCAGACGGGCGCCCAGCAAGGCGACATCGACGTGGGCTTTGGCCACATCGATGCCAACCGTGACGAAGGAAGGAGCAGACATGATCTTCGGATCCCATGCTTGTACATGCGCACTCGGCGGTGCCGGGGCGCGTAACCGTTCGGGTTTCGGGAAGACCAGCACGGCGACCGTGCGCTCTTTACTCAGTCACGGGCTCGAACGCCCAAGCGGCGGACAAACTGCACGGTCTTGTCTGGCTACCGTCAGACTTTACCGTACTGGTCTGGTTTAAACATACAAGCGGCGGCCGCCTCGCTCGCCGTTCTCCATCATCGAATCAGAGAGGAATCCGAATCATGAATGCCCGTTTCGACAGTCCCGTCCTGCAACCGGTCACGCTCGGCCCGCTGCAGTTGAAGAATCGCATCGTGATGGCGCCGATGACGCGCAGCCGCGCCGACGATGCCGGCGTGCCGCCCGACTACGCGGCCGACTACTACGCGCAGCGCGCCGGCGCCGGCCTGATCATCACCGAGGCGACCAACATCTCCGCCCAGGCGCGCGGCTACCCGCGCACGCCCGGCATCTGGACCGAGGCGCAGGTCGCGGCATGGCAGCGGGTGACCGAGGCGGTCCACCGCCGCGAGGGCAGGATCTTCCTGCAGCTGTGGCACACCGGGCGCATGTCCCATCCCGACCTGCACGACGGCGCGCTGCCGGTGGCCCCTTCGGCGCTCAAGCCGCAAGGCCAGATTCGGGTCCACGACGGCATGAAGGATTTCGTCACGCCGCGCGCGCTCGACGCCGCCGAGATCCCGGGCATCGTCGAGGACTACCGCCGCGCCGCGCTCAATGCGAAGCGCGCGGGCTTCGACGGCGTGGAGGTGCATTCGGCCAACAACTACCTGCTCGAGCAGTTCGTGCGCGACAGCACCAACCAGCGCGACGACGAGTATGGCGGCTCGATCGGGAACCGGCTGCGCTTTCCGCTCGCGGTGGTCGAGGCCGTGATCGACGTGTGGTGCCGCGAGCGCGTCGGCATCCGCATCTCGCCCGCCACCACGGCGCCGGGCGAGACGCCGCTCGACAGCGACACGATGGCGACGTTCGGCGCCTATCTGGACGCGCTGTCGAAGCTCGGGCTGCTGTACGTGCATGACATCGAGGGCGTGACGCAGCTGAGCCGCGAGGCGGGCGGCGAAGTCAGCTTCGGTGCGCTGCGCCGGCGCTTCGGCGGCGCCTACATCGCGAACAACCAGTACACGCTGGAGCTGGCCGAGCAGACGCTGGCGGCCGGCGACGCGGACCTGTTCAGCATCGGGCGGCCGTTCATCGCCAATCCCGATCTGGTCGAGCGCCTGCGCGTGGGCGCGCCGCTCGCCGAGGCGCCGAAAGTCTACTGGTACGGCGGCGATGCGACCGGCTACTCGGACTGGCCCGAGCGGCGCGCGTGAGGATTGGGCCGCCGCCGCCGGGCACGACATGAGGCATGGCATGGAGGCCGGCGGCGCGCCTTTTCGCGGCGTGCGCGCCGAGCCGTGCGATACTCGCCCGGGGCCCGCCGTCGCGGAGCCAGTCACCGGAGGAGCCGCCGTGTTCGCGAGTTATGATCCGACCCATACGGGTTTCGTCGCCGAGATCGACGGCTGCCGCTGTTGCATCGAGGGCATCGCCTCGCCGATCGCCGATCAGATCGACTGGCGCTGGACCATCTCGATCGCGCAGCTCGACAACCTCGACGGGATGGATCCCGACAAGTTCGATGTACTCGCAACCGGTGAGACGGTCACGCCGCTGCAGGCGTCCCAGCAGATCGTCGCCTGGCTCGACGCGCATCCGCCCGAGGACGACGACCTGCCCGACGGCGCGGACGAGCCGCCCGCGCGCGCGGGCTGAGCCCGCGCCAGCCGCCTTCTCCGGTTCGGCTCGCCGCCATGGCATGACGAACCTACAGGCCTGATCCGGTAGACCCGGCGGACCGCTACCGCCACGCCTGCGTGAATTCCCCGATCACGCGCGCCAGATGCTGCTGCATCGCCTCGCGCGCGGCCTGCGCGTCGCGCGCCATGATGGCCGAGAAGATGCGCTGGTGCTCGTCCTGCGAGGCCTCGCGCAGCGCCGTGGTGTGGAAGTGTTCCTCGATCTTGCGCCAGAGCGGATCGGCGCGCGAGCTGTCCCACATCGCCGCCACCATGTGATGCAGCACGGCGTTGCCGGTCGCGGCCGCGATGCCGAGATGGAACTCGCGGTCGGCCGCTTCGTTCGCGGCCTTGTCGTCCATGTTCTCGCGCATCGTGCGCAGCGCCGCGAACAGCCGGTCGAGATCGGCGTCCTTGCGCTCGATGGCCGCGAGCGCGGCGATCTCCGACTCGATCAGCGCCCGCGCGCGCAGCGTCTCGATCGGCCCCGGCCCGCGCGGCAGCTCGAACGGCGCACCGCGTGCCTCGCGCGCCGCGGCGCCGTGCGTCTCCATCACGTAGATCCCCGACCCGACCCGCACCTCCACCACGCCGCGCACTTCGAGCGCGATGATCGCCTCGCGCACCTGCGTGCGGCTGACCGCGAAACGCTCGGCCAGCGTGCGCTCCGACGGCAGCCGCGCGCCCGGCCCGACGTCGCCCGCCGCGATCAGGTCGTAGATCTGCCTGGCCAGCCCGACATAGGAACGGTCGGCCGCGTCGGCATCGGCGGCGCGGCCGGCGGGGGTGGTCGGGGAAAAAGCTTCGGCCATGCGATGTGCTCGTGAAAATCGGTCGATCGGTCAATCCGCCGGCTCCGGCGGAGCCCGGCGACGAATCGCGAAAATGGTACACCAGTTTGCCGGCGCGGCCCGCCGCACCGCGTCGAAACGGCCGCAACACCGCTTGCCGGGGCCGCGCCGCGAGGTGGACAGGCTCGTCTCAACTGGTAAACCACTATTTCCCCTAACTGGTTGACCAGCAAGAATCTGGTCCAACCAGGCGGGGCTGGATGGTCCGGCCGTTCCGCCGTTGCGACGTGTTCCGGAAGGAGGATGGACGGTGAAGATGTCTTTTCGTTGGTATGGCGATACCGATCCGGTGCCGCTGCAATACATCCGGCAGATCCCGGGCGTGACGCAGATCGTCTCGGCCGTCTACGACGAGCCGGTGGGCGAGGTCTGGCCGCTCGCGAAGATCGAGGCGCTGAAGGCGAAGATCGAGGCGGCGGGGCTGCGTTTCGAGGTGGTCGAGTCGGTGCCGGTGCATGAGGACATCAAGCTCGGCAAGCCCACGCGCGACCGGCTGATCGCGAACTACCAGCAGACCCTGCGCCATCTGGCGGCGGCCGGCATCCAGGTGGTCTGCTACAACTTCATGCCGGTGTTCGACTGGACCCGCACCGAACTCGCGAAGACGCTCGAGGACGGCTCCACCTGCCTCGCGTTCAGCACCGAGGAAGTCGAGCGCATCGATCCGGGTCAGGGCATCTCGCTGCCGGGCTGGGATTCGAGCTACCGGCCCGAGGAGCTGAAGGCGCTGCTGGCCGAGTATCGCGAGATCGACGAGGCGCGCCTGTGGGCCAACCTCGAGACCTTCCTGAAGGCGATCGTGCCGGTGGCGGCCGAGTGCGGGATTCGCATGGCGATCCATCCCGACGATCCGCCGCGCCCGATCTTCGGCCTGCCGCGCATCGTCAAGAACCGCGACGACCTCGCGCGGATCCTGCAGGCGGTCGACCACCCGGCCAACGGCCTGACGCTGTGCTCGGGCTCGCTCGGAGCGGGGCCGCAGAACGACGTCGAGGCGCTGGTGCGCGAGTTCGGCGCGATGGGGCGGATCCATTTCGCGCACATCCGCAACGTCAAGATCACGCCCGAGGGCGACTTCGAGGAAGCGGCTCACCTGTCGAGCTGTGGCTCGCTCGACATCGCCGCGATCGTGAAGGCGTACCACGACACCGGCTTCACCGGTTACGCGCGGCCCGACCACGGCCGGATGATCTGGGGCGAAACCGGCAGGCCCGGCTACGGGCTCTACGACCGTGCGCTCGGCGCGGTCTACCTGAACGGGATCTGGGAAGCGCTCGAGAAGTTCGACTGACCAAAGCGGCCCGGGCGGCACGCTTCAAGCACGACAAGACCGATAACGACACCACCCGCACCCCGACGTGCGGCCGGCGACGCTCGCCCATTCCGGGCGGCGCGCGGCAATCCAGCGAAGCGGAGACCTTCGATGCCGAAAATCCGATGGGCGATGATCCTGATGTGCTTCCTCGCCAACGTCATCAACTTCGTCGATCGCGCCAATCTCGCGATCGCCGCGCCGAGCATCCGCGCCGACCTCGGCCTCGACGCCGTGGGCATGGGCCTCGTGCTCAGCGCGTTCTTCTGGACCTACGCGTTCCTGCAGCTGCCGGCCGGCTGGTTCATCGACAAGGTGGGCGTGCGCGTCGCGCTGGCCCTCGCGGTGGGCTGGTGGTCGGTGTTCACGGTCGCCACCGGCGCCGCGCGCGGGCTCGGGCAGCTGGTCGGCATGCGGCTGATGCTCGGCGCCGGCGAGGCCGCCGCGATCCCGTCGTTCGCCAAGGTCGCGTTCAACTGGTTCCCGCGCCGCGAGCGCGGGCTCGCCAGCAGCATCTTCGACAGCGGCTCGCGGGTGGGCTCGGCGCTCTCGCTGCCACTCGTCGCCTGGCTGATCTCGCTGCTCGGCTGGCGCGGCTCGTTCGCGGTGACGGGCTCGCTCGGCATCGTCTGGGCGCTCGCCTGGTGGTTCATCTATCGCGACCCGGAGCGCCATCGCGCGCTCGCGCCGGCCGCCGTCGAGGCGCTGCTGGCCGAGCGCGCGGCGCCGTCGCGGCCGGCCGCGGCGGGGCAGGCCGCGCCGCGCGTGTCGTGGCTCGACCTGTTCCGCTACCGCACCATCTGGGGGATGATGATCGGCCTGTTCTGCCTGAACTTCGCGATCTACTTTTTCATCACCTGGTTCCCGAGCTACCTGCTGCAGTCGCGCGGCTTCTCGCTCGCGTCGCTCGGCACGCTCGGCATGCTGCCCGCGCTGATCGCGATTCCGGGCGGCTGGCTCGGCGGCTACGTGTCCGACGCGCTGTTCCGGCGCGGCTGGAGCGCCACGGCCGCGCGCAAGACCTGCCTCGTGGGCGGCATGCTCGCGTCGTCGTCGATCGCGCTGTCGGCCTGCGTCGACAGCATCGGGCTCTGCCTCGCGCTGTTCTCGCTGTCGTATGCGGGGCTGTCGTTCGCCGGCGCGAACGTCTGGACGCTGGTGGGCGAGGTCGCGCCGACGCCGGCGCACGTCGCCTCGATCGGCGGCATCCAGAACTTCGCCGGCAATCTGGCCGGCATCTTCATCACCACGTTCACGGGGCTGATGCTGTCGATCACGCGCGGCTCGTTCGTCGTGCCGCTGGTGGTGGCCGGCGTGCTGTGCGTGGTGGGGGCGCTGTCCTACCTGCTCGTGGTCGGCAAGGTCGAGCCGCTGCCGCCACCGCGTTCGCGCCCGGCCGGCGCGCGGCGCGCCAGCGCGGCCTGATGCGGGCCGGCGACGCGCGCCCGGTTCGCCGTCGTCGTCATGGACGCGCGAGCGGGGCCTGCCGCTCGCCACCGCCCGCCGCCACCGCCCGCCGCCACCAAACGCCGCCGATCCGGGCGGCGTTTTTTGTTCTCGTCGCGGGCCGTTCGTGCCCGCCGCTTCCCTCCCGCGTCGCCCGCCAATCAGACTCCGCGCGAACGATATTCGGCCGCTGTTTCGCTGCAATCACGTCACGTCGCCAATCGATGAATCGTCGAAAAAGCGCGCTGAAACGATGGATTGTCGAAAGTATATTTTCGACGGGATGTTGATCGTTTCAGGATTGAAAAAATAGAACTATCGCTATTTCACGCAGGTGGTCGGCTTGTTATGTTTTCGCCTGAAAAACACTTCACTTCACGTTGTGATTAATTCCCATGGCGAAGGCCCGATATCACTGGCGTCCGGATTTTTCCCGCATCAACGGGCCTGTCGCGAAGGCGATTGCCGATCAAATCGAAGAAGCCATCGGCGGCGGCATATTCCGGCCGGGCGACAGGCTGCCCACGCAGCAGGCCATCGCCGATTCACTGGGTTTCCACCTGAACACGGTGTACGCCGCGTTTCGTGAGCTTGGCCTGCGTGGCCTCACGCAGGGAGCGGGCGGGCGCGGAACGATCGTGCTGAAGGCGCGGCGCTGACCGGTTCGCCGAGCGCGTGTCGCCGCCACGCCGGGGCTTGACGGACCAGGGAGGGTAGCGTTTGAAAAGATAAAGGTGTTCCGGTATCAAAACTTCGCAGTGCAAATCAACTTTCGGTCGAGATGAATATGGAAAAGAAACTTCGTCCTGTCGGGTCGGGCCTGTACCTTGCCGCCATCCTGTCGCTGACGGCCGCGTCGGCGGCGCATGCAATCGTGATCGATCAGGCCACGTTCAGGCAGAACGGCGGCGATCCGTCGAACGTGGCCGGCACCATCCAGGCAGCCAACAAGAAACTGAGCGCCATCAGCAACGACGAGGCGTGGCTCAGTGTCGGCAGGCTGGAGCTGACGCCGTCGCGCGGCTACCGGCCCGGCACCGCCTGCACCGCGACCTGGATCGGCAACCAGGGCCAGTGGTCGTACTTCATGACGGCCACCCATTGCCTGGATCTGCGCGGCGGCAGCGTCGAAGCGCCGGTCTCGGCCCGGTTCACGGACTGGCGCGGCCAGGTGGTCGCGGGCGGCAACGGCACGGCCTACGTGCCGGACGCGAAGCTGCGGGTGGGCATCCCGGTGATGCCGCAGGCGCTGGCGGACACCGCCTCGAGCCAGATGGCGATCGTCAAGCTGCCGCTGTATAACTACATCATGGGCAGCTCGCGACTGGCCCCGCTCGAGCCGCCGATCCTCAACGATATCGGCGACGAGGCGGGACGCGACACGATGATCATCGGCTACGGCACCTGGGGCGTCGGGCGCAACATGACCAGCTTCGTCAATCATCCCGCGTTGGGTGCCGGCCGGCTGTACGGGCGCACCCAGGTCGACAAGGTGTCCGCCGATGGAGGCGGGCTGAGCGCGATCCATCAGCCGGTCGGCCCGTCCTCGCACTGGGCGCAGGTCACCGGGGACGATGGCGGTGCGCCGTGGTGGCAGATCCACGGCACGCGGCCCACGCTCGTCGCGGTCACCGACGCCGGGCAGTTCGAGATGTCGGCGGCGGCGCGCGTGTCGAAGTTCGCGGGCTGGATCAAGTCGGTGTTCCCGCAGGCGCGCTTCCTCTCGCAGGTCAAGCCGCGGGCCTGCCTCGTCAACGTGCAGTTCGGCACGCAATACTGTCTCCCCGCGGGCCAGGAAAGCTACAACGGCGACCGCAAGTGGCCGGTCCTGTTCTCGGGCTGGGATGTGCGCGTGCAGGCCGACGACGGCGTGGCGGTGCGACTGTCGACGAACCCGCGGCTGGACGCGGCCGGCATCGGGAAGTCGGCGCAGTTCTTCGGCACGACCGACACCGACCGGCTCAGGCACGTCAAGGCGAACAACGGCGAGTATCTCAACTTCTCGCAGCCGAACGCGATGCGCGTGACGCTGGACAGTAAGCCGCTCGGCTGTATCGTGAGCCTCGATTCCGCGCAGAAGTACTGCCTGCCGGCCGGCCAGCCGGCGGTCGGGCAACTGCCGGCGTGGATCAAGGGGCAGGCCGTGTTCGTGCAGGCCGATCCTGGCGTGGCCGTGCGGCTGTCCGATCGCGCGAATTTCGCCTACAACCGCGTCGCCACGTTCAGCGGGACCGTCGATCACGACAAGCTGCTGAAGGTGCGCGCCGACAACGGCGAGGATCTCGATTTCTCGCGACCGGTGTCGATGGAAGTGATCCAGCACTGAGCTGACGCGCGCTGAAGCGCGAACGCGCCGGGGCGGGACGGGTTCCCGCCCCGGCTTTTTTGTCGTCGCGGGCCGGCTGACCTTGCCTCGTCTACGTACAGCAGATCATGCTGCGATCATCGCGGCCTTGTAGTCGACAGGGGGGCGAAAACCGATCGAGGTATGCAAGCGCTCGCGATGGTAATGGCCCTCGATCCAGTCCACGATATCCAGGCGAGCCGGTGCTCGCGTTTCGTAGCGGACCTCATGGATTCTCTCGACTTTCAGGGTCTTGAAGAGGCTTTCCATCGGGGCGTTGTCTCAAGCATTGGCACGACGACTCATGGAGATCGTTGCCTTGAATCCGGCGGATCAGCGTCGCCGGAACGGCCAAGCCGTGGGCATCCGCCGCCCATTTAAAATGCCTTGCAACGACGAGATATGTGAAAATAGCCCACTGATAAAACATATCTCGCTCCCATTCTGAATTGGGCCGTCTGAATGCCCGTCGATACGGTTCGACCGGGCGGTGTCTTTCGTGATGGCCCTCAGGGCAGTCGAGGCTCCGGTATAGCCTTGGTTATATTTTCGGCAAGCCAAGGCGACGGAGCGGTATGTTTGTTTTTGGCGCCGATTAATCGAGAGTAGATGTCATCTCGCCATGACCTCATCGACTCAGCTTCAACCGAAGCCCACCGACGTCTTCGTCTCGCCGCTCGACGACATTCATCCTGCTGACATCGATGCCAACCTGAAGGCGCTCGATCGATGGCTCGTGGATGTCAGCGGGGGCGTGCTCACGTTGGATCGCGTCGAAACCATCGCGCGTAACGCTCCCGTCCTCGCGAATATCTTCGCTGCGGTCGACCTGGTCGCCGACATCCGCGCGATGATCGACCACGGCGACCGGCGGATCGACCTGTTCGATTGGGTGAATCTCGGACTGGACCTGATCGGCGTGATCCCGATTCCGATGGGGACCGCTCAGGTCCGCATGGGCGCGCGGCCCATGCTCAAGCTGCTTCGCGAGGAAATCGCGAAGAACGGCAAGGCCATGGGCGACGCCGCGATGCAGATGGTGCGCGATGGCATCATCACCGCGATCGTCGCCAGCCTGCAGGCGCGCTACGCCGGTGAAATCGAGACGTTCCTGACCGCGCTGCGCGCCGAGTTGGCTTCCGTGCTGAATGCCGCCGCCGACTATGTCGGCGAGGTGATGAACGGCCTGGCCGACCTGTTCGCACACGCGGCCGGCGAACCCTTGGACTACGGCAAGGACATCGACCAGGCTGGCGAGCACCTGAGTGCGGCCGGGCGCAACGTCCTCTACAAACCGGGTGAAGCGTTCGACAACATCGGGGCGCTGTTTTACGACGCGGCCAGGGTGGTCGGGAAGGGGACGGTCAACACCGCGACGTCCGTAGCGAAGTACATCGACTCGGATGCAAGCGCGAAGCTCATGAGCGTCGCCAGTTCGCTGCGGCGGAAGGTGCCAACCGTGCAACAGGCGGTGCGTGGCCTCGATGGCAACGAAGTGGGCAAGATCGGTTGGCTGATCCTCGTGTGCGAGGAAGGCGTGATGCGCTGGCGCAAGGCCCATCCCACGCCGCAGGCGGTAGGCGTCCCGTCGAAGGGTACGACGAAAGCGGAGGAACGGCGCGGACAGGGGCCGACCGAGACGCTCGGCGCGACGGCGCCGGCGAAACATCCCGGGCCGAATTGCTGCAATTCGACCGGGCCGGTGCCCACGCCTGCCGCCAGTTCGCCGGGCTCGATCGGCTATGCCTTGGGCGACGAGCGGATCGACCACGACGATTTCGTGATCGACGGGCCGCTGCCGATTGCCTGGACACGAACCTACCGCTCGTTCTTCGATGCGAACGACGAGCAGGGCGAGATCGGGCCGCGGTGGGTCACGCCGTACACGGTGCGCTTCGACGTGCAGGCGACGAAGCTCGTCTATCACGACTCGGAAGGCCGCAGCCTCGATTACCCCTTGCTGGCAGTGGGCGGCGCCCACGATGACCGCGCCGAAAACCTGACGTTGCTGCGCGTCGATGAAACCTGGATAACGCTGACTCGTGGCCACGACGTGCTCGAGGCGTATGAGCGCCATGGCGACCGATATCGCCTCGCCTTCATCAAGGATCGGGCAGGCAATCAGGTCACGGCCGAATACGATGGGGCGGGGCGCCTCCACCGCCTGCTCGTGCCGCATCGACAGGTCGCGTTCAAACACGACGCTCGTGGGCGAATCGCCGAGGTATTCGAGCACGACGCGGATGGCGAGCGCGTCGGGCGGCTCGCGGCATACGAGTATGACGCCGCGGGCGATCTGGTTGCGGCCAGCGACCGGTACGGCAATCGACGTGACTATCGGTACCGTCACCACCTGCTGACGCGCTATACCGACCGCACCGGGCGCGGCATGAACCTGGAATGGGACGGGACGGATCCGAAAGCGCGCTGCGTGCGCGAGTACCGGGACGACGGCAGCGACGAGGTTCGGCTCGCCTGGCACCCGAGCTTCCGGATGGTCGCGATCACTGACGCGCTCGGGGAGGTCACCCGACACTACTACACCATCAAGGGCTATTCGTTCCGGGTCATTCACCCGGACGGCAGCGAGGAGTGGCTCTATCGCGACCGCAACGACAAGCTGGTGCAGTACATCCATCGCGACGGCGGCACCGAGTTCTTCGACTACGACGCTCGCGGCAACCTGACCCGTCATCAGCGCGTGGACGGCTCGGTAATCGAGATGGCCTACGATCAACAGGACCAGTTGGTCCAGACGATCGACCCGCACGGCCATGCCTGGGCTCAGGAATACGACGCCGCCGGCAATGTCGTTCTGGCGAGAGATCCGCTTGGGCACGAGACGAAGTACCAGTACAACGGCCAAGGGCTCCCGACAGCGGTGATCGACGCGAAGGGCGGGAAGAAGTCGCTCGAGTACGACGAGAGCGGCCGCCTGCTGTCGTTCCGGGACTGCTCGGGGAAGACGACGCACTGGACCTACGATGCGGCCGGCCGGCTCGTGGAGATGCGAGATCCGGCCGGCACTACGACAAGCTACCGGTACGGCGCAAACGGGCAGCTGGAGGAGATCGTGTCGCCCGCTGGCGCCGAGCGCATTCAGCACGACGCGGAGGGCCGGCTTCTCGCCGCCACCGATCCCCTGCAGCGCACGACCCGCTACGCCTATGACGCAGGCGGGCGTGTCATCACGCGCGTTGACGCGCTCGGCCAGCGCCTCGCCTACGGCTACGATCGCCTGGGCCGCCTGGTGCGGCTGACCGATGCGAACGATGCGCCCTACACGTTCCGCTACGATCCGGCCGGCCAGCTGGCCGAGGAGACGGAATTCGACGGGAAGACGCGCCTGTATCGGTACGACGAGGCGAGCGGCCGTATGGCGTCAATCGACGACGCGGGGCGCGTCACCGAACTCGGACAGGACCGCGGCGGGCGGATCTCGCGGCGCAGCTGCGGCGATGACACCGAACAGTACGCCTACGACGCGAGCGGCCGCTTGGTCGAGGCCAGCAACCGGTATAGCCGGATCCAGCGCTTCTTCGACCCGGTCGGCAACCTCGTTCGCGAGCATCACGCCTACGACGTGTTCGGCGTGAAGCGCAGCTTTGTGTGGCACCACGGCTACGACGAACTCGGTAACCGCATCAGAACGGTTCGGCCCGATGGTCACGTGGTGGACTGGCTGCGCTACGGTTCCGGGCACGTCCACGGGATGCTCGTCGACGGCGAGGAGCAACTGCAGCTCGAGCGCGATGATCTGCACCGGGAGGTGAAGCGCACGCTGTCGAGCCGAATCCAGCAGCTCACGGCCTACGATCCGGCCGGCCGCCTGGCGCGCCAGACGGTCCAGCGCCATCACGCCCCCTGGGCGCTGAGCGCGCGCCGGTACCGTTACGACGCCGCTGGCCTGCTCACCCAGATCGAGGACAACCGCCGCGGCGCGATCGACTACCGCTACGATCCGGTGGGCCGGCTGATCGAGGCGATTGGGCCTGGCCAGCGCGAGCGCTTCGCGTTCGACCCGGCCAGCAACATCGTCGATCCCGGCCGGCCGGACACCGCGCGCACGCCGGGAGGCAGCGTCGGCCGCCGCGAGACCACGCTGCCGGATTCGGTGCCCAAGGTGCTGGGCAACCTGCTCCGGGAGTATGCCGGGACGCATTTCGAGTATGACGTCCAGGGCAACCTGGTCGAGAAGCGCACGCCGGCCGGCGTTCAGCGGTTCGAATGGGATGGATTCGACCGGATGCGTGCCGCCCACGTGGCGGAGCAGTCACGGCAGGCCGTGGCCACCTATTGCTATGACGCCTTCGGCCGACGCATCGCGAAGGAGGTGAACGGCGCGAGAACCGTCTACGGATGGGATGGCGACACGCTTGCCTACGAGTCGGCCGACGAGCGTAGCACTCACTACCTGTACGAGCCCGAGACGTTTGTGCCGATGGCGCAGTACGCTGCCGCGCCGGTGAACGGAATCGAGACGCCGACCGCCTCGAGCGCCGACCGCTACACGCCGGAGGATGATCCGCTGCAGCGCGTGCCGACGGCCGAGGCGGCGGCACATCTGGTGTTCTATCACTGCGATCAGATCGGCACGCCGCTGATGATGACGGATGAGGCGGGCGAGCTGGTGTGGGAGGCGAGCTACCGGGCGTGGGGCGAGGCGCGGGAGGTGATCGAGCGGGCGTCGGCCGCGGCCGGCATCGACGTCGTGCGGAATCCGCTGCGGTTTCAGGGACAGCAGTTCGATGATGAGACGCAGCTACACTACAACCGGTATCGGTACTACGACCCGCAGGTCGGGCGCTTCATTAACAAAGACCCAATCGGTCTTGTAGGCGGTGCGAACAATTACCAGTACGCCCCGAACCCGACAGTCTGGATAGACCCACTAGGGCTCGCTCGCTTCGGGTCGGGAAAAGGAACGCATACCGCGACGGTGACGGTTCAAAGTCCAGGAGGGGCACACCGAAACTGTGGGCGCTTTGAGAGCGGTAATATGACGCCCGAAGAACGCGCGCTGGGATTTCCGAAAAGTAGTTTGGCGACTCACACGGAAGCACGCGCCGTCGCGCAAGTTCCACTTGAGCCTGGGGATCACATGGTAATTGATGGACAATACCCGCCATGCCCCTCCTGCAAAGGCAAGATGAACGCCCGCGCTCTGGAATCTGGCGCGACGATCCAATATAACTGGGAAGAGAACGGCATGCCGAAAACTTGGATAGCCAATCCTTCAAAGAGGTGCGAATAAAATGCGATTCGAATTTTCTGCAAGCGAAGTGAATTACACGTTCGAAGACACCGTTCATATCCTGGGATTCGCAGCCGACCCAGCAACCGACTATGTGATCTTGCAACGGCCTACTGAAGTAGACGAGCAAGACAAGAGCCTTGGACAGGACACTTATTACGTCGAGGTTTGCGCGGACGGTGTTTCTGGATACGGTGGAATTAAGTCCGTCTTGCTTAAAGATCGCACTCTAGACATTGATCTTAATGAAGGTGTGTCGTGGAGAGACGACCTTTCGGCAATACGTATCCATCTTAGCGGTGATCTGAGCCTTGGCGAATTAGAACGCTGGCTAACTTTCATCTTCGGCAACACCAGCACAACAGTCTCTATCGCATAGAGACTATCTGGCTCCCCGGAATGGGAGCCGGCCATCGCGTGTATGCGGCAAAATTACAAGTATTTTGGCTGTTTAGGAGCTTTCAATGCTAAATAAAGTCAACCTCAGCCAACTTTACGGACTGAGACCACCAGCGGCCCCCGCCGAGATCAGGCAAGCTGAGGCGCAAAGCGGGACTGACATTCCCGAGTGAGTACGTTGCCCTCCTCCAGGTTACCAACGGGCTGACCACTGCAGGATGTTTGGCGTTACACGAAATTTCGATTCTGCCAGAACAAAATAAAGAATGCGAAGTTCAAAAATATTTACCTGGCTTTTTCATGATGGGCGACGATAGTGGTGGCCAGGCAATCTTAATCAATCAAGCGGGAGAAGTATGTGAAGTGGGAATGGGCGTGATGAACATAAAAATTCCTGGAAAAATCGGCAGATTCCATTGAAGATCTGCTGATTAAGAATCGCTAACGCAACCTAGACATGACGTAACAGAAGTCGTATCGTCTGCGACATGGCAAGACGCAAAATCAGCAACGAGTTGTGGGTGGTGCTGGAACCTCTGATTCCGGAATTCACCCCATCGCCCAAGGGCGGACGGCGGCGCACAGTGGACGACCGAGCTGCGCTCAACGGCATCCTGTATGTGCTGCAAACTGGCATCCCGTGGGAAGACCTTCCGCAGGAACTGGGTTTTGGCAGAGGCATGACGTGCTGGCGACGTCTGCGAGACTGGCAAGCGGCCGGTGTATGGCATCGGCTGCATCTGGCGATGCTGCGTCGGCTGCGTGAGCACGACCAGATCGATTGGGAGCGCGCCAGCCTCGATGGAGCCAGCGTCTCCAGCCCCCGGGGGGCCAGGAAACCGGCCCCAACCCGACGGACCGCGGCAAGCTCGGATCGAAACGACACATCGTCGTAGATGCGCGTGGCATCCCGCTGGCTGTCACGATCACGGGAGCCAATCGGCACGATTCGATGGCATTCGAGTTCACGCTTGATGCCATCCCTGCCGTGGCTGGCCTGACTGGTCAGCCGCGCAAGCGGCCGGCCAAACTGCACGCTGACAAAGGGTATGACTTTGCGCGCTGTCGACATTATCTGAGACAGCGCGGCATCAAGGCACGTATCGCGCGTCGTGGCGTCGAAAGTCGCGATCGCCTTGGGCGGCATCGTTGGGTGGTCGAACGCACGCATGCCTGATTCGCCAGATTCGGAAAGCTCCGGATTCGCTTCGAGCGCCGCCTCGATATTCATACCGCTTTGCTCGTCCTGGCTGCCGCCATCATCTACTCGAGATTTGTGGATGACTTGTGTTAGCGACTCTTAGAGACGACAACGCACCTTCGGTAAATACTGATTCCCAAACCCTCCAGGGGTTACCTAGCTCTCCGAGCGGCGCAAGTCCGACTGGAGTTTGGAATATACCTGGCTCGGATGGTTCCTATCGAAATCTTGTTCAGTCGACGTCCCCTCGCCCTTGAGTAGCACGACGCTTTAGAGTCCAATCACGTAGTCAGGAGATTGGGGATGAAGAAACGATTCACCGAAGAGCAGATCATTGGTTTCCTGCGCGAGGCGGCGGCCGGCTTGCCGATCAAGGAGCTCTGTCGGCAGCATGGCTTTTCCGAGGTAAGCTACTACCTGTGGCGCAGCAAGTTCGGCGGCATGAGCGTGTCCGACGCGAAGCGCCTGAAAGAACTGGAGGCTGAAAACAACCGGCTGAAGAAGTTGCTCGCGGAATCGATGCTGGAGAACGAAGTCACTCGCGAGGCGCTGCGAAAAAAGTGGTGAGCGCACCGTCACGCCGAGACTTGGTGCGCCGGCGGCTTGAGCGAGCGACATGCACTGCGGGTGATCTGCATGAGCGCCAGCGCTTATCGCTATCAGCCCGCGCCGGACCGCAATCTCGCCTTGCGGGGGCAGATCGTCGCATTCGCGCAGCGGCACCGTCGCTATGGCTCGGGCATTATTTATCTGAAGCTGCGGCAGTCCGGCATGATCGTAAACCACAAGCGCGTGGAGCGGTTGTACGCGCAAGAGAAACTGCAGGTGCGCCGGCGCAAGCGTAAGAAGGTTCCGGTTGCGCAACGCCAGCCATTGGGCCGACCGTCGGTAGCCAATCAGGTGTGGTCAATGGATTTTGTGTTCGACCGCACGGCTGAAGGCCGCGTGATCAAGAATCTGACCGTGGTTGACGATGCCACGCACGAAGCCGTGGCCATTGTGCCGGAGCGGGCAATCAGTGGGCATGCATTGACGCGAATCCTCGATCGCGTTGCATTGCTTCGCGGCTTGCCGAAGGCAATTCGGACCGACAACGACAAGGAGTTCTGCGGTCGGGCGATGTTGACGTGGGCACATCGGCGAGGTGTAAAGCTGTTTCTGATTGAGCCCGGCAAGCCGAATCAGAATGCTTACATCTAATCGTTCAACGGTCGATTCCGCGACGAATGCCTGAACGTGTACTGGTTCACGAGCCTGTCTCATGCCAAGGTGCTGATCGAGGCGTGGCGACGAGAGTACAACGAAGAGCGGCCGAAGAGATCGCTGGGCGGGCTGACACCTGCGACCTACGCTCGCCAACTGGCAGCAAAAGCAAAGACATCAACCCCGGATTCTAAAGCCGGACGCTACTGACAACGGGGGACGTCAGCGCATTGCCTAGGCGCGCAAGGCTTCACAAGGCAGATCCTCAGATTCAGTCTGTTTATTTCAAATAACAAACAAAAAAATTTCATCACCCAAAAAATTGTATTCTGAAATATTATGTAACGCAGTGCTGTTAAGAATTACCGCACGCGCTACGGGGCCGCACTTAAAATGTAATCATTAACAAAAAGTATCGGGTCGTTGACATCTCAACCATGAGCTTTCGTCCATGAAGCCAGCAGGAAAATCAAAAATACTAGAATTAATCATCATACTAATAATTTACACCTGTCTATATGCATCAATCCAGTCGCTGAAATGCCCGCCAGTCCTTGACGCATTCCACTCGAGTCGCCTTGGGCCGATTTATGTCCTCTTCGCCGCATTGATTACCGGCTCCATCGTTGTACGAATGGTGTTTCTCATCCTGTCCATCACAAAATTATTTGCAAAAAACTCTCGAGCCGCATCGAGATTTTTTTTGGTGATCCTTTTCGCATTCCTGGTAGCCCCGATCATCATTTCGATTCTGATCTTCCCGGCAGCATGCAGATTTTTTTAAGAACCTCCACTCGACACAATTTCGTGGCCGTACCTTCGAAGAGCAAGACCAGCCGCGATTCATCGCCCACCCAAAGACTTTTACTTTATCCAATATGATATCGCTCAGCGTCGCAGGCTACACAGTTGGAAATCTTGATACCGTTGCGGGCGTTTCGGATGCTCTCTCGAAATATAACGGCAACCAAAGCGAATCGAATTACACGAACTACTTGACGGCAGTGGCAAATGCGGCCGCGGCTATCACGGCGCTCGAGCCAGGCGTCGGAGCCGTATTTGCCGGCAATGCGCTATCCGCGAACATTCAGAATTTGCTTGTCAATGGCCAATTCATGAGTGCCAACGACATACAAAGCACCTACGCGGCGATGGCTGGAGAAGTCGTGACTTTGGCCGGACAAGGCATAGAATTAGCGGGTCTGTCTGAATCAAACATCAATCCCTTCACCGGGGGGGCCACATTCACCGTAGGCCAATTAGTGAATTTTCTTGGCTACGTTGCGACTGCCACCTCGGTGGGCATCGATGCATCTACCATCAAAGCCTACATACAGGATTCTTTATCAAATTCTGGCGTGACTGCCGATGCCTCTGGAAACTATTTAACAACTATATCCTCGCTAAGTAGCTCAAATTACATTTGCGATGCCAGCAATGCATCCACGATGTTCGATATCGTTCAGGGAAACAACACCGATCAATTGAGCGGCGCCGGTCTCACTTCGGTCTCGATCTCAAGTGACAACGGCGTGGCGAATGTTATTGCCACCGCCAACAACAGCGACATTATCGTCTCCCCCGGAGTCGCGGATCCCACCTACAACCTGACGCTATCTGGCTCAAACACTACCGTCAGCGGAATCAATTCGACCGTACTCAACGGCGGGACTTATACACTCAACGGTAATCAATTGTCGGTCGGCGTGGCCAGTTCGACGATCAATGTCACTGACGGTTCGACTGGGTCTATTTCCGCCACAGCATCGCAAATCAATGTCTCGGCCAACACTAATCTTGCAGTGAGTGGCGACAACACGATTGCCGTCTCGGGCACCAATTCCTCGATCGATGCGGACAATAGCGTCGTCTCGACAATCTCCGGCATCACCGTCACGCTGTCGGGCTCCAACCTCACGGTTGATGCGCAATCGCAGGACAACTTCCAACTGAGCGGAGTCGGTTACAACGTCGATCTGGCTGCCAGCGGCGCGCCGTCAACGTTCACCTTCGAAGCCGGCTCCGGCGGAGTAGTAAACGGCTCCGCCGCGACGATAGGAGTGGTCGGCACTGGAAGCAATGTCGCCGCGGCAGGGAACGATAACAGCATCTCTAGCTCGCTTGCCGGCAACGCCTTCACGCTCGATGGCACCGATGATCAGGTGAATGCATCCGGAAGCGTGATCCAGATCGCATCGAACACGCTTACCGATGAGATCGCCGGGAATCAAAATGTCATCACCGACGTGACCGGAACCGGCACGGTGAGCGTCTCCGGCGCAGGCAATACCGTCAACGTGGACCAGACCGGCGGCAACGTCACGATCGGAGGCAACGGCCAGTCCGCCAGCGACGCCGACGTGAACTACGTCAATTTCACCAACGACGCGAGCGGCACCGTCAACGTCGAAAACAACTCGGACGTCACCGCGACCGGTAGCGGCCTGACCGTCAACGGCTCCGGCAACGACAGCATCGGCGTGGTCGCCTCCGGCAGTACCGTCAACCTGTCCGGTGCCAACAACGAAATCTGGGTCGGAGGCAACGGCCAGAGCAACGACAGCACCGGCCTCGACACCGTCGACTTCGCGAGCGGTGCGACCGGCGCCGTCCAGATGGGCGACGACGCCAGCGCCCAGGTCAACGGCAGCGACATCCTCGTCTATGCCGGCACGAACGAGACTCTCGACATCAACGGCGCCGGCAGCGCCGTCGATGCCTCCGGCAGCAACGACGACATCTCGCTGTCCGGCGCGAACGAAGGCGCCACCGTCTCCGGACAGAACGACGACGTCGGCGTCGGCGGCGCGGGCGGCTCCGTTACGATCGGCGGAAACGGCCAGTCCGCCAGCGACGCCGACGTGAATTACGTCAACTTCACCAACGGCGCGAGCGGCACCGTCAACGTCGAAAGCAACTCGGACGTCACCGCGACCGGCAGCGGCCTGACCATCAACGGCTCCGGCAGCGACAGCATCGGCGTGGTCGCCTCCGGCAGCACCGTCAACCTGTCCGGTGCCGGCAACGACGTCTGGGTCGGAGGCAATGGCCAAAGCAACGGCGACGCCAACCTGGACACCGTCAACTTCGCGAGCGGCGCGACGGGTGGCGTGCAGATGGGCAACGACGCCAGCGCCCAGGTCAATGGCAGCGACATCCTCGTCTATGCCGGCACGAACGAGACGCTGGGCCTCAACGGCGCCGGCAGTGCCGTCAATGCCTCTGGCGACAACGACTACATCTCCCTGTCCGGCGCGAACGAAGGCGCCACCGTCTCGGGGCAGAGCGACGCCATCGACATCGGCGGGGCAGGCGGCTCCGTCACTGTGGGCGGCAACGGCCAGTCGGCCAGCGACGCCGACGTGAACTACGTCAATTTCGTCAATGGCGCGAGCGGCACCGTCAACGTCGAAAGCAACTCGGACGTCACCGCGACCGGCAGCGGCCTGACCATCAACGGCTCCGGCAACGACAGCATCGGCGTGGTCGCCTCCGGCAGCACCGTCAACCTGTCCGGTGCCAGCGACAACGTCTGGGTCGGTGGCAACGGACAGAGCAACGACGGCGCCAGCCTCGACACCGTCAACTTCGTCAGCGGCGCGACCGGTGATGTGCAGATGGGCGACAATGCCAGCGCCCAGGTCAATGGCAGCGACATCCTCGTCTATGCCGGCACGAACGAGAACCTCGACATCAACGGCGCCGGCAGCGCCGTCAACGCCTCCGGCAATAACGACGACATCTCGCTGTCCGGCGTGAACGAAGGCGCCACCGTCTCCGGACAGAGCGACGCCATCAGCGTTGGAGGCGCGGGCGGCTCCGTCACCGTGGGCGGCAACGGACAGGACGCGTCGCTGGCCAACGACGACTACGTCACGTTCCTGAACGGCGCCACAGGTGCCGTCAACGAAGAGGCCGACACGCGCCTCGACGTGACCGGAAACGGTTTGACCGTCAACGCCAGCGACAACGACGACCTCGGCGTCGGTGGCACCGCAAACGTGATCACCGTGGCGTCGTCGGGCACCAACGTCTGGGTTTCAGGCAGCGGGCAAAACGTGTCGCAGGCGGACGACGACTACGTCTCATTCCTGGACGGCGCTACTGGCACTGTCAACGAAAACGCCGACACACGTCTCGACGTGACCGGCAACGGCCTGCTGGTCAACATCGCAAACCAGGACGATATCGGCCTCGGCGGCAACGGTGTTTCGCTGACGGCGGCGGGCGGCAACGACAGCATCTGGGTCTCGGGCACCAGTGACTCGATCGGCTTGGTGAGCAGCAGCAGTTCTGTGCTGAACTTCACAGCCGACTCGGAAGCGGCCGTCACTGGCATCGGCAACATCATCAACCTGATCGGCGACGACGTTACCGTCTACGCATCGGGCGACACCTTTGGCGACGACTCGGGCGGCTATTCAGGTGACATAGTCTTCGGCTCGGGCGACAGCGGCGACCTGTCCGGCGTCGACTACGTCAACGATGGCTCCGGCAATAATCTTGGCGGTAGTAGCGGCGGAGGCGATACCACTGGCGGAGGCGATACCACTGGCGGAGGCGACACCACTGGCGGAGGCGACACCACTGGCGGAGGCGATACCACTGGCGGAGGCGACACCACTGGCGGAGATGACCAAGATCCAGACGTGGGAGATTATAGTGCCTTTGGTTTTTCAGGCAATCGCGCCACGGTTACCACCATGCTTTCCAACGGTGTGGCGCCGGTTTTACAAGATAATTCGACACGGGGAAACAGTGCATCGATAACTGCTGCCAAAAACGCTTTTGCGCAGGCGGCCGAAATGTCGCAGGACGCACAAACCTCTGCTGGCGCTGGCCCGAACGTGCTCGAAGGCGCTCGCTGGGATTCCCCGACCATCACCTGGAGTTTCAGCGGCGCAAGCGATCCGCAAGAAGCCCAATACGAAAGCTCGATCGAACAGGCCTTCGCCACTTGGGCTGCCGCCTCCGGCCTCCAATTCCAGGAAGTCTCGAGCAGCGCATCGGCCGACATCTCCATCAACTGGGCCGACCTGAATACCGCTTCGACGGATGCCGTGGGCTATACCACCTTCAAGGCGGCTCACGGCGTCATCGCTGCAGGCGCCTCGATCAGTCTCGAATCGCCTACCGAGGATGCGCTTACGAGCAGTTCCGGCAGCGACCCAATCTATGCCGGCACTGAAGCCACTTTCTACCAGACCGTACTGCATGAAATTGGACACGCCCTTGGCTTGGCCGATAACGCCGACTCTGGCTCGATCATGAATTACGACCTGACCTCCAGCAACCGCACGCTCGATCAGACTGATATCAATGCGATTGAAGCCTTGTACGGTTCATCTGCACAAACGGCGGCCTTGATCCAGGCGATGGCTGGGGGAGCGGCCGGCTCTGCTGGTGCCAGTGTCACGCCGGTCGAGCACGCGTCAATGCAGACTCAGTTACTCGCTGGAACGCACTGAATTACGTGCCCGGGTCGGACTCCGCGGATGGAGATGACAGACCATCCGCAGAGTCCGAGCATGCTAGTGACGGATTCGCCTCGTGAATCGACAGCGGTTACACGCCAATCTAGTCAAATATCTTGCAAATCAATAGTCATTTGATTTTATAAATGCGAGAGACCAAAACGAAAACAAGGGATTGCAGTTGAACGCCCCCGACAACAACCCCGAGATCACGCGCATCCAGGACGACCCGGCACTCGCCTGTCTCGTCGTGATCGCCAGATTCCACGGTATCGCCACCGATACGGCCCAGCTACGTCACGCTGCAGCGCGAGGCGAACAGCCGTTCGATGGCGATGCACTCATCCTGACCGCCCGCTCCATCGGCTTGAAGGCTCGCCGTGTGCCGTTCCGCGTGGATCGTCTGGACCGCTCACCGCTTCCGGCACTTTGCATTGATCAAGAAGGCAGGCATTTCATCGTTGCTCGCAAGGACGGCGATGCCGTCGTAGCGTTCGAAGCGGGCTCGACACAGCCAGTCTTGCTGTCGAAGGACGATACCGCGCGTCGTTCGACTGGCTACATGATCGTCTTCGCTTCGCGCGCCTCGTTGACAGGGGAACTCGCGAAATTCGATTTCTCCTGGTTCATCCCCGCTGTCGTCAAATATCGGCGCCTGCTCCTGGAAGTGCTTGGCATCTCGCTGATCCTGCAAGTGTTCGGCCTCGTGACACCGTTGATGTTCCAGGTGATCATGGACAAGGTGCTGGTCAGCCGCACCTTCAATACCCTTGCTGTCGTCGGCGTGACGCTGTTCGTCTGCTCGACGTTCGAAGTGATACTCACGGCGCTGCGAAATTTCATCTTCTCGCACACCACCAACCGTATCGACGTCGAGCTCGGTGCGAGACTGTTCCGGCATCTGATCGCGCTTCCGCTGCCGTACTTCGGATCAAGGCGCGTCGGTGACACGATCGCTCGCGTCCGGGAACTCGAGAACATCCGCAATTTCCTGACTGGCCAGGCACTGACAGCCGTCATCGATCTGTTCTTTTCGATCGTCTTCATCGCCGTCATGTGCTTCTACAGCATTTGGCTCACGGTCGTGGTGGTGCTTTCGCTGCCGCTTTACGCCGGCGTGTCGGCCGCACTCGTGCCGGCCTTGCGGCAGCGCCTCAACGAGAAATTCGCGCGAGGCGCCGACAACCAGTCTTTCCTCGTCGAGGCCGTGTCCGGCGTCGAAACCGTCAAGGCCATGTCGGTCGAACCGCAATTCACGAAGAAGTGGGAAATGCAGCTCGCCGCCTATGTCGCGTCGGGCTTCCGGGTAACGCAACTGGGGAACATCGGCCAACAGCTGATCCAGTACATCGGCAAGCTCGTTTCCCTGGCAACCCTGATTCTCGGCGCGAAGTTCGTGATCGACGGCAAGTTGACGATCGGTGAACTGATCGCATTCAACATGATGTCGCAACGCGTAGCAGCACCGGTGCTGCGACTCGCTCAGCTCTGGCAGGATTTTCAGCAGGTCGGCATTTCGATGAGCCGGCTGGGCGACATCCTGAACACGCGAACCGAGATGCGCCAGAGTGCCCAGGCGATGCCACCGCTCAAGGGCGATATCCGATTCGAGCATGTCCGGTTCCGGTATCGCCCGGATGGCAAACCAGTCCTCGACGATGTCTCGCTCGACATTCGCGCCGGCCAGGTCATCGGCATCGTCGGGCGCTCCGGGTCGGGCAAGAGCACGCTCACCAAGCTCCTGCAGCGGCTCTACGTGCCCGAGCACGGCACGGTCCGCATCGACGGCATCGATCTGTCACTCGCCGATCCGGCGTGGCTCCGGCGGCATATCGGCGTCGTGCTCCAGGAGAACTACCTGTTCAACCGCTCGGTAAGGGAAAACATCGCGCTCTCGGATCCCGGTGCGCCGATGGCGGCTGTCATCCACGCAGCGAAGCTGGCCGGCGCACATGATTTCATCTGCGAACTGCCGCAAGCCTACGACACCGCCATCGAGGAGCACGGCGGCAACCTGTCAGGCGGGCAACGCCAACGCATTGCGATTGCCAGGGCGTTGCTGACGAATCCGCGCATCCTCATCTTCGACGAAGCCACCAGCGCCCTCGACTTCGAAACCGAACGCATCATTCAAAACAATATGCGGGCTATCAGTGCCGGCCGCACCGTGATCATCATCGCGCATCGGCTCAGCACCGTCCGCCATGCAGACCAGATATTCGCCATGGACCAGGGACGCATCATCGAACGCGGCACGCATGACCATTTGCAGGCCGCCGGCGGTTACTACGCGCATCTGCTTTCGCTGCAACACGGGTGAGCGCCATGTCATTCCGCTTGCATGCATTGGTCGACCTTACGCGTCGTTACCGGACAGTCTGGCGGGCCGCCTGGGACATCCGTCACCAGCTGGATGGCCCGGCCAAGCTCGAGTACGAGCTTGCGTTTCAGCCGGCACACCTCGAACTCGTCGAAACGCCCGTGCATCCCGCACCGCGCTGGGCGGCACGCGTCATCATCCTGCTGGTGATCATCGCCGTGCTGATCGCCTGCTTCGCCAAACTCGACATCGTGGCGACGGCTGCCGGAAAACTCGTGCCCGACGCACGCGTCAAGGTCATTCAGCCGGCCATCACCGGGGTGGTCAGGGAAATTACCGTGCGAGACGGGCAGCGCGTCAAAGCCGGCGATCTGCTCGTCAAGCTCGACACCACCCAGGCGGCGGCGGATGAAGAGAATGCCAGGTCGTCCCGACTCGACGCCGCGTTTGCCGCCGCGCGCTCCCGGGCCTTGCTCGACGCACTGCAAGGAGGGCATGCGCCTCGCGTCCCGACAATCGACGGTGCGTCCGCGGATCGACAGGCCGATGCACAACACCTCGTCGACGGCATGTACCGCGAGTATGAGGACAAGCTCGGTTCCGCCAGGGCAGAGCTGGTGAAGCGGGAGGCCGAACTCGACAACACGCGACAGGAGATCGCGAAGCTCGAAGCGACCGCACCGCTGGCCCGCACCCAGGCGAACGACTACAAGTCGCTGTCCGTCGATAAATATGTTGCCCAGAGCGACTATCTGGACAAGGAACAAGCCGCATTGAACCAGGAACATGAGCTGGCTGCACAACGCAGCCATGCCCGCGAACTGGCGGCCGGCATCGCCGAACAACAGTCCGATATCGCCCAGACGATTTCGCAGTTTCGGCGCGAGCGGCTCGACGACCTGGAAAAAGCCACGGAACAACTGACGCAGAGCAGCAACGACGAGACCAAGGCACACACCCGCAAGGAACTGCTCAGCCTGACGTCGCCCGTCAGCGGCACGGTCCAGCAACTCGCCACGCACACGCTCGGCGGCGTCGTCACGACCGCCCAATCCTTGATGGAGATCGTGCCGGACGACGCCGTGGAAGTCGAAGCCACGGTAGAAAACAGGGACGTGGGGTTCCTCAGGATCGGCCAGCATGCGGCGGTCAAACTCGATGCATTCCCGTACACCCGCTACGGAACACTCGATGGCACCGTGGTCGACCTGTCCAACGACGCGGTACAGGACAGGAAGCTCGGTCTCGCCTTCACGGTGCGCGTGCGCCTGCAATCGAATCGCATGTGGGTCGACAATCGATGGATATCGCTCACGCCCGGCATGACGGTGAAAGCCGAAATCAAGACCGGCAAGCAAAGCGTCGCCCACTATCTGCTCGGCCCGCTGGTCGAAGGCGTACAGGAGAGCATGCATGAGCGCTAAGCGGATGATGTACGCGCTCGCCTGGACGACCGCATCGGCCACGACCATGTCTTCGGCCCTGGCCTTCGATCCCTTGCTGACGCATGGATCGGTCACGCCGGCGGCCAGCGCGGAACTGCTTCCCGGCGTGACACCGTGCTCGTTCGGCGCCCCCGGGAATCCCCTGAAACTCGACGAGGCGGTCGAGCGAGCGCTGTGTCATAACCCAAAAACTCGCCAGGCATGGGCCGATGTCAAGGCGCAGGCGGCCGCCGTCGGCGCCGCGCGCGCGGCTTATCTGCCAACGCTTTCGGCGAGCTGGCAAGGCGTTCGCGACAATTCGGTTACCGACGTGAACGGCCATCCGGAGCTGAGTTCGCACTCGGACTCCACGGTTCGCTCGGAAAACATCCAGTTGAACTGGCTGCTGTTCGATTTCGGTGGGCGCTCGGCGGCCTTGCATAACGCTGCTGATCTGCTGGCCGCCGCGAGAGCAACGCAAAACGCCACATTGCAGGACGAGTTCGCGTCCGTCACGAAGGACTACTTTGCCGCTCAAGCCAGCATGGGCGCATTACAGGCGGCGCATGACATCGAGGTGCTGACGGGTGACAGCATGAAAGCGGCGCAACGACGTGTCGATCGCGGCGTCGCGCCGATTACCGACGCATTGCAGGCGCAAACCCAGCACGACGAAGCCGTGTTTAACGAAACCAAGGCGAAGGGCGACCTGCAGATCGCGCTCGGCACCTTATCGTCGGAAATGGGCCTGACGCCTGAGATGGCGATCGAGGTCCCGTCGGTGACAAGCACGGCATTACCGGACGAGGCCTGGCACGAGTCGATCGAGCAATTGATCGATGACGTTAAACATACGCATCCGGCCGTGATCGCCGCTCAGCAGACCTACGATGCTGCACTGGAAAAGATCTCGCAAACGCGTGCGCAGGGCCTGCCCAGTATCAGCCTGACCGGTAAATACAGTCGCAACAATCAGCCTGCCACGCTGGGATTGGGTATCCCAACCTTCCCGGCGACGGGCCACGACGCGTTCATCGGCGTACAGGTCAGCATTCCGCTCTTTGAAGGATTTCAGCGGCACTATCAGATCGAACAGGCCAAGGCGGAGGCCGAACATCAGGAAGATGCGCTCGACGAGACGATTCGACAGGTGGCACTGGATGTCTGGACCGCCTACCAGTCGCTGGAAACGGCAACGCAGAATGCCTCGCACAGCGAGACGCTCCTGGCGATTTCTCAGCAGGCATTCGACGCAGCGCAGCATCGCTATTTGAATGGTGTCGGCAACATCCTGGAACTGCTCAACACGCAAACGGCGCTGTCGAATGCCCGCCAGCGGAGGGTCCAGGCGCTGGCGGACTGGCATACGGCGAAGTTGCAGCTCGCGTCGAAGCTCGGAAGGCTGGACATGTCGTCTATCGCGTCGTCCGGAGCAGACTGAACAAATTTCCTGCCGTACGCGAAATCGAGGCAGGGTCAGGTCGCTTCGCCGTCGTCGCGCCGGCTGGCCGCCGCGGCGCGCGAGCCGTTCAGGCCGGCGCGCCAGCCGGTGCCGGCGGCGTCATGGCGACGCTTGTCGCGAGCGCGGCATCCGCTGGCGCCGCCCGCGCCGCGTGGCGTTCCAGCGGCAGCCACAGGACGAGGCGCGTGCCGTTCGGCCCGGTGATCCAGTCGACCGTGCCGTCGAGCGCCCGGGCCCGGCGCCGCTGGTTGTGCAGGCCGTGCCCGGCTCCGCGGCCGAGCGCCTTCTCGACGTCGAAGCCCTCGCCGTCGTCCTCGACGATGACCTGCACGCCGGTCTGATCGGCCGCCGTGCCGACGCGTATTTCGCCGGCCCGCGTGTGGGCCAGCACGTTGGCGATGCCTTCCTGCACGATGCGCAGGATATGCAGCGCGCTCGACGGATCCAACCAGTTCAGCGCGGGCAGCGCCTGCACGTCCCAGCGCAGCGCGATGCCCGCTTCCTCCAGCCGCGGTTCCAGCCGGAAACGCAGCGTGGCGAGCAGCATCAGCAAATCGGCCTCGACCGGCTCCATCGAGTCGATCGTCAGCTTCAGGTCGTCGAGGCAGCCCCTCAGGATTTGCGACACACGGGGGGCGCTGGCGGTGCCGTGCTCCACGGAGCGGATCGCGCTGATCAGCGCCGAGCCCAGGCCGTCGTGCATGTCCTGCATCAGCCGCCGCCGCTCGTCGCTGAGGGTCCGCCGCCGCTCGGCCTCGCGCAGCAGCCGGTGGCTCTGCTCGAGTTCGGCCTCGCGCTCGCCCAGGCGGCGCGCGAGGCTCACGTTCATCCGCTCGATCTCGACGATCGCGAGAACGTAGCGCCGATAGATCAGGATGCCGAACACGCAGAACGTGACGGCATTCATGTAGGCGCCGAGAAACCATCCCTCGAGGCTCACGACGTTGTTGTACATCAGCCAGTCCGCCACGCCGAGCAGCGTGCAGATGCCGACGCCGGCGGCCACGAACCTCGCCTCCCACGAGCGGCGCCAGGCGGCCAGGATGCCCACCAGGCCGACGACCGTGCCCATCACGATCCCGACGGCGTAAATCAACGGAATGATGACGGGGACGTTCGGCAGCACCGGCAGGATCGCCACCGGCGGCAGCGTCAGCACGCCGATCGTCGTGGTCGCCCCCACCACCGCGCGCGTCAGCCAGCGCAGCGGGCGGCCGTGCAGCTGGCACAGGAAGAAATGCACGACCGTGATCAGCCAGAACAGGCCGTTGAGCGTCAGCCACGCGAACCAGTCGTTGGTGATCGGCACGCCGACGTAGTAGTGCAGGTGCGCCACGAACGACGTGGCCGCCAGGTTGAAGAACAGCAGGTAGCCGGTTTCGTGGCGGCGCCGGAACCAGACGAAGAGGGCGAACACGCCCACCACCAGGAACGCGGCGCTGAGCGTGGCGGGCACTTCGCGCTGCAGCCACTGGCGCAGGTAATAGCGGCCGCGCAGCGCGTCGATGCCGCCGAGCCACAGCGAGCTCAGCGCCACCTCGTTGGCGGGCGTCTGTTCGAGACGGATCAGGATCTCGCGGATCGGGGCGCCGTCATGCCGTTCCAGCTCGACCCAGAGCGGCGTGAACAGGCTGTTCCACAACGGTCCCTGGCGCTGCGCGCGGTGGACCAGCCGGCCGTCGACATAGACGGCGATGGTGCCGTCGGTCTTGACGCGGCTGCCGTACAGCGCCAGCGGGCCGGCGGGCAGCGCCGCGCCGGTCACCGGCACCCGGATCCAGGCGGTCTTGCCGATCGTGTCGATCGCGTCGATCGCTTCGCGATGCGAGCCGGCGTGATCCGGCTGCCGCAAGGCGCGCGGCAGCGTGGCCGGCCGCCATGCGTCGGGCAGCGTGCGGCTGTCGAGCGTCGTGGCCGGCTCGGTCATCCCGTGCGCCGGTGTGACCTGCCACTGCGCCCGCGTGAGATGCTCGCAGGCCTCGCATTGCAGCGGCCCGTCGCCGAGCACGTACCACGCGCCGGCGCCCGCGAGCAGCGCGAGCGACACGGCGAACAGCAGGCCGGCCAGCAACGACGCGCGGCGGCGGCTCATGCGCGGGCCCACGCGCGGTTCGCGGCGCACGGCGCCCGGCCGGCCGCTGCCGCTTCAGTCGTCGCGCAGCAGGCCGAGCGATCTGGCTTCATAGATGGCTTCCGCCTTCGAGGTGACTTCCAGCTTGTGGTAGATGCGCCGCACGAAGCTGCGCACCGTGAAATGGGACAACACCATCAGCTTCGAGATTTCCAGCGTCGTGAAGCCCTTGGTGATGAAATCGAGCACCTCGGTTTCGCGGGCCGACAGCGGCGAAGGCGCCGCCGCTGCCGCCGCCCGGGGCGCGGGGCGGTTCTGCTGGAATCGCGTCAGGATCTGCCGCGCGATGATCGGGCTGATCGGGCTGCCGCCGCCGGCCAGGCTGCGGATTTCGTCGACCATGCGCGCCGGCGAGCTGTCCTTGAGCAGATAGCCGGCGGCGCCCGCCTCGATCGAGCGGATGACGTGGGCCTCGTCGCCGAACTGGGTGGCGACCATGATGTTGCAGCGGGGCCATCGCGCCGCGGTCGCGCCGATCAGCTCGATGCCGCTGCCGTCCGGCAGGCCGAGATCGACCAGCAGGACCTCGGCGGGCGGGCCCTGCAACAGCGCGAGAGCGTCGGCCAGCGTGCCGGCCACGCCGCGCAGCCGCAGGTCCGGCGCAGCCTCGACGGCGTGACACAGCGCGTCGCGGAACGCGAGGTCGTCCTCGACGACGATCACGTCGATCGCGCCGGGACCGGAATCGGGGTGGGCGGATTGCATCGCACGCTATGCAAAGGGAGGTTGGCCGCCGGCTCGGCGGTACGGTCTGGCGATGGGGGCAATTCGGTTTCCGGAAATATACCCGTCTCGACGCGGCGCGCGGTGCCGCCATCGAGGTTTATCTTTCCGGATCGAGTGCCGGGGGCCGGCCGAGGTGCCGGACCGGCCGGCCGGCGTGGTCCGGCCGTGCGGGCCCGCATTGAAACGCGCGGGCCGGGATCGCACGACGTCTCGCCGGGATGGCGGGATCGGGAAGGCCGGCGCCGTTGCCGGACGCGGTCACCGACGCCCGATGCCGGTGCCGCCGCCGATCGCCAGGCGCTTACGGCGAGGGCGCCGGCTTCGCCTTGCCCTCGATCTGGTCCTTGAGCGCCGTGAAGAACGTGACCGCGTGCGCGCGCGCGGTGACCTGGGCCGTGACCGCGCCGACGTCGAGATTGAAGCGGTGCGCGTTGCCCGACACGAGGCTCAGTTGCAGGTCGTTGATCGGCGCGTCCGGCGACGGGTGGATGAAATCGATGAGCGGCTCGCTGATCTCGGGCAGGTCCGTGCGCGGCTCGCTCAGCGTCAGCACCTGGTCGAAGGTGGGCGCCGCGGCGACGCGCTTGCTCGACAGCATGCTGTCGCTCGGGATCTCGAGCCAGTCGCGCAGCGTGGCGAGGATCGAGGTGTGGTCGTAGGGCGTGTCGACGGGCGAGCGGAACACGGTGCCCGGCGCGATGTACGGCGAGACCAGGATGGCCGGCACGCGCACGCCGAAGCGGTCGAAGCGGAAGTTCTCGTCGCCGGGGTCGCTCGCGGCGTCGGGCGGCACCGCGTTGGCGGGCGGCAGCACGTGGTCGAAGGTGCCGCCGTGCTCGTCGAACGTGATCAGCAGCAGCGTGTCGTTCCATGCGGGCGAGCGGCTGACCGCCTTCCAGATCCGGTGCAGGAAATGCTCGCCGGCCTTCACGTCGTGCGGCGGGTGCTGGTCGTTCGGCTCGATCACGAAGCTCGGCTCGATGAACGAGAACCTCGGCAGCGAGCCCGCCGCGCAGGCGTCCTCGAAGGCCGGGAAGTGCTGGAAATTCGGCGACAGCGCCTCGTCCCACAGCTTCGGGAACATGGTGCGCGTGAGCGGCGGCACCACCAGTGTGTCGTGGTAGACGGCCCAGCTTTCGCCGATGTCCTGCAGCACGTTGAAGATGGTCCGCACGTCCCACTGGAACGGATCGGGCAGGTTGACGCCGGTGCTGCCGGGCCTGGCCGTGGTGTTGTTGACGTTGCCGTTCGAGGTGCCGGCCTGGGCGAACGCGCGGTTCGGCCAGGTCTGGCTCGGCACCGAGGCGAACCAGGCGTCGCTGACGGCGTAGGCGCGCGCCAGCGCGAACATCACCGGCAGCTGCTGCTCGCTGTGGCACTGCATGACCTGGGTGCTGTCGTGCGTCGAGGTCGTCTCGTAGTTCAGGACGAAGCCGTGCATCGGCTCCCCCACCTCGCCGCCTTGCGGGCCGAGGATCTGCTCGGTGATGTTGATGAACGTCTCGTTCGGATCGGGGTCGGGGACGTAGCGGCTCGCGGCGGACTGCGTGACGAACACCGGCTTGCCCTCGCTTGGCCGGTCCTCGTGCGGCTGGTCCGGCGCGCCGGGCGCGCCCGGGCTCGCCCGGCGCGTCGACGGATTCGACATGCCCGGCTTCACGCCATCGAATTCGGGCGAACTGCCGGGCGGCAGCACGGTCCGCGGCGCGTCGCCCGCCGCATAGAGCCAGCCGAGCATCGTGTCCAGCGAACGATTCTCGAACATCACGACGACGACGTGTTTTACGTTGGGCAGGATGGTCGACACGATCGCTTTCCCCGTTCGGTGTTGGTGTGCGCATCGATGGCGCGTGGGCGTCGGCGTGGCCGCGCGTGACAGCTATCTTCGCCGAGAAAGCCGGCGGCGGGGCGCGCCGGTTGCGGCCGCTGTCGGGGAAATGCCGGACAGACGGGGCGGGAGTGAAGTGGCCACTTCGCCCGCTTCGGTTGCCCGGTCTGCCTGGTGCGGCTGCTTGAGGGGCGTCGGCCGCCGGCCGCGTCAGTTGCCGCCGCCGCGCCGCCATGCGCCCGGCGTCACGCCGAGCATCTTCGTGAACACGCGGCTCAGGTGGCTCTGGTCCGAGAACCCGCAGGCGATTGCGATGTCGGCCAGTGACAGCCGCGTGCTCTCGATCATGCCGCGCGCCTGCTCGGTGCGTTGTTCGAGCAGCCACTGATGCGGCGTGCGGCCGGTGGTGCGGGCGAATGCGCGGATGAAGTAGCCGCGCGACAGGTTGCATTCGCGCGCGATGTCGGCGAGCGACGAGCCGTGGTGATCGCGCAGCAGCAGCAGTTCCTTCGCGCGTGCCTCGTGCATGGCGCTGAGCCGGCCCTTGAGGCGCGCCTCGCGCGGCGCCAGGCTGCCGTAACGCTGCGCGAGGTGCAGGCCGATCGCGAGCCCGACCTGCTCGACGAAGCGCGTGCCGAGTTCGCCGGGCGTCTCGATGCCGGCCGCGACCGCGGCGCCGAGGTGGCCGAGCACCGGGTCGGCCTGCTCGGCCGCGCAGAGCAGGCCGTCGATCGCGGGAGCGTCGTGCTCGTCGCCGAGCCGAACCAGAAACCGCGACGACAATTCGAGCAGCAGGAAGTCGAAATTGCCGTAAAGATCGGCGACGTAATTCTCTGAAAAATCGCGAATGTAAATCGAATGCCGATCGAAATGGCAGTCCTCCGCGCGCGTGCCGCGGAAAATCCGGCGGTGATGCCCCGCGCGCAGCGAAATGCCGACCAGGAACCCGCGATCGCTGGCCGGCAGCGCCACGCGTTCGAGCTGCGGGGCATCCATGCATTTGCGATGGAACGTGAAATCGCCGCTCTGGAATTGCAGGTTCTTGCGCAGCCTGCTCGACATGCAGCCGAGCGTGTCCCTCGGCGCCGGCGCAGCGGCGGCGCTGGCGGTACCAGCATCGGCGACGGTCGACATCGGGCGGTTTCCTCCGGAGCAAGGGATGGTGCGGGGCGGCGCATGGCGGCCGCTCGGGCCGCGGCATGACGGGCGTGACAGGTACCGCGCGGCGCGAGGCCGGAGCATGGCGATCGTCGGCACGCGCCGCCATGGTGCGTTCGGTTTATACCATTGCGAAAACAGGGCGACAAGCCGGATGAAAGCCAGGCGTTGAACATGATGCAAAATCCGGAAAGCCAGCGATTCGAAAATCGGCATTTCATCAGTCGAAAGGCCTCCGTATCATTCACGGGAATTCAAATATGAATGGCCGAAAGCGTCGATGCGGTCGCGGGCCGGTTCGCTGGCGTTGGCGCGGCATTCGAGGGATGGTTCGATCCGTTTCTCGGTCGGCGTCATCGGGATGTCATCGACGCGGGGCAGGCACCGCGGCGGCCGGGGCAGGCGAAGCGGCAGGAGCCGCCGAAACAGCCGCGTCACCGGGGCGAACGCGCGGTGGCCTTTTGTTCAAAAGCCGCGCGGAAACCCGCTATCGCAGGCAGCACGAGCGCGCCGAGCGTATTTTTCTTCAAGACGCGATGTTACGGTTCGCTTACCATCCGCGCACTTCATCCATCGCCCCCCGCGCGTGCCAGGCCCGGGGCGCATCCATCCCGCGCCGCGGTCCGGCGTCATCTGGAGACGGTCATGGTCCAAATCGGCGAGCTGCACGTCGATTTCGAGCGACGTGAAGTCCGGCGGCGCGGCGAAGGGCTGCGCCTGAGCGCGCGTGCGTTCGACATCCTCGACGTGCTGTTCCGCGCGAACGGCGCGGTGGTGTCGAAGGACGCGCTGCTCGAGGCGGTCTGGCCGAACCAGATCGTCGAGGAAAACCGGCTGCAGGTTCACGTCGCGGCGCTGCGCAAGGCGCTGCATGCCGACCGCGAGCTGATCCGCACCATCACCGGGCGCGGCTACCGGCTGGCGGTGCCGGCCGGCCCGGCGAACCCGCCGGCGCCGTCGCTGCCCGCCGGGGCCGGCCGGCTGATCGGCCGCGACGGCGACGTCGACGAAGTGCTGGCGCGGCTCGCGCAGTCGTCCGTCGTCACGCTGGTGGGCGCGGGCGGCATCGGCAAGACGGCGCTCGCGCTGCGCATCGCGCAATGCCTGCGCGATTCAGGGTCTCGAGCAGGTTCGCAAGAAAGCGTGCGCGGCGTGGTGTTCGTCGAGCTGGCGTCGGCCGATTCGCGTGAGGCGGTGCTCGCCACGCTCGCGGTGGCGCTGAACCTGGCCGCCGAGCCGGTCCTGCACGATCCGCTGCAATTGCTCGCGGGCCTCGGCGACGGCACGCTGCTGGTGCTCGACAACGCCGAGCAGGTGGTCGGCGTGGTGGCCTGGCTGGTGGAGACGCTGGCGGGCGCGGTGGCCGGCCTGCGCATTCTCGTGACGAGCCGCGAGCCGCTGTCGATCCGCGCCGAGGCCGTGCATCGCGTCGAGCCGCTCGCCGTGCCGCCCGTCGACGCGAGCGCGGCCACGCTGACCGAATACGGCGCCGTGGCGCTGTTCGTGCAGCGCGCCCGCGCGATCTCGCCGGGCAGCGCGCCCGACAGCGCGGCGGCCTGCGCCGGCGACGCGGCGAGCCTGCGCCTCGTCGCCGACATCTGCCGCCGCCTCGACGGCCTGCCGCTCGCGATCGAGCTGGCCGCCGCGCGCGTCGCCACGCTCGGCGTGGACGGCGTGGCCGCGCGCCTCGACGACCGCCTCGATCTGTTGAGCGGTGGCCTGCGGCTCGCGCTGCCGCGCCATCAGACGCTGCGCGCGACCTTCGACTGGAGCTACGCGCTGCTCGATCACGACGCGCGCACGCTGTTTCGCCATCTCGCGTTCTTCGCCGGCAGCTTCACCTTCGACGCCGTGTGCGCGGTGGCGACCGAGCCCGGCATGCCGATCGCCACCGCGATCGAGGCGCTGGCCGAGCTGAGCGCGAAGTCGCTGATCGCCGTGGAGTTTCACGATGCGATCGCGCTCTACCGGCTCACCGAATCGACGCGCGCCTATGCGATGGAGAAGCTGCGCGACGAGGGCGAGGTGCAGCGCGCGGCGCGCCGGCACCTGCGGTACCTGCAGCGCCATATCGACGAATCGCGCTGCGGCCGGCGACGCTGCGACGACTCGGAGTGCCACGCGCCACACGCCGGCGCGTGTCCGGCCAGCCCGGCGCCGCTCGACGCCGCGCGCAGCGTCTGGGACTGGGCATTCTCGGCCGACGGCGATCCGGTGCTCGGCGTGTCGCTGGCGGGCTCGCTGGTCGGCACGCTGCTGGACGCGTCGCTGGTCGCCGAATGCCGCGAACGCGCGGCGCGCGCGCTCGCGACGCTCGACGCGCTGCCCGCGGACACCGTCGATCCGGGCTGCGAGATGCGCGTGTGCGCGGCCTATGCGGCGGCGCTGCTGCTCACGGGCGGCGCGGCCGGCGAGGCGGCCTCGCTCTGGCGCCGCGTGCTGGCCCGCGCCGAGGCGCAGGGCGACGAGGCGTTCGCCATGCGCGCGCTGTGGGGCCTCTGGAACGCGGCGATGGCGGTGGGCGACATCCACGCCTCGCTGCGCTACGCGACGCATTTCGAATCGCGCGCGCAGGCGGGCGGCTCGCGCTGGCAGGTGCTCTGCGCCGGCACCACGCTGTCCGCCACGCTGCATTGCTTCGGCGAACACCGGCAGGCGCGCGAGCGGCTCGAACGGCTGCTCGCGGCGCTCGACGCGCTGGGCGAGTCCGGGCGCGCCGAGGGCGAACTCGCCGTCGATCCGCGCATCTTCGGCACCGGCACGCTGGCGCGCATCGCGTGGCTGCAGGGCGAGACCGCGCTCGCGTGGCGGCTGGCCGAGCGCGCGCTGAATCTCGTGCGCGCCGATCTGCCCGAGCCTTCGCTCTGTCATCTGCTCGCGGTGGTGGTGGTGCCGCTCGCGCTCGCCTGCGGCGAAATCGAGGCGGCCACGCGCCATCTCGCGCTGCTGCGCTCGCAGGCGGCGCTGAACCGGTTCGACGGCTGGCGCGACTACGGCGAATGCCTGGCCGGCCTGCTCGAACTGCACACGGGCCAGCCGCACGAAGGGCTCGCGCGGCTGGAGGCGGGCCTGGGCCGGCTCGCGATGCGCGGCATGAAGCGGCTGATGGCGCCGCTCGTGGCGGCCTGCGCCGAGGCGCTCGCGGCGGCCGGCCGGTTCGAGGCGGCGCGCGAGTGGCTCGACCAGACGCAGCGCCACGGCGAGGCCCATGGCGACCAGGGGTTCGCGGCCGAACTGCTGCGCGCGCGCGGGCTGGTGGAGATCGCGCGCGCGCGCCGCCACGGCACGCCGGGCTCGGTGGCGGCGGGGCGGCGGCGCCTGCACGAGGCGCGCGTGCTGGCGCGCGAGCAGGGCGCGCATCTGTTCGAACTGCGCGCGGTGCTCGATCTTGGCGAGTCGCTGCGTGATGCGCCCGATTTCGACCGGCAGATGCGCGAGCTGCTGCTGCCGTTCCGCGCGCTGCTCGCGCGCACCGGCATGTCGGTGCGCGTGCCCGAGGCGGCGCGGCTGGCGGCGCTGTTCGAGGTGCTGCATGCGCGTGAGGCGCAGGCTGTCGAACCGGCCTGAACGGGCCTGGTCGGGAGACGCCCGATGGTGGAGGGCGCTCGACCGAACGCGGGGAGGCGGCGCGGTTCTCTCTCCCGGCCACGCACCGCCGGCTGTCCGTGACGCACCCGCTGGCAATTCATCAGGACATCCCGCAAACGCGACCCCTGACCAAGATCGGCCGCCGTCACCTGCTGCGCTGCGCGGTCCGATCCCAGCCGAAAATCTCTCTTTCCGCCAATTCCGGAACGTTCCTCGATTGCCTGTCGTTCACGACCCGGCGCCACGGCGGTGAGTCCCGCGCAGGCCATTCCGTGCTTCTCGTTCACAGCATTCTGCGCAGTACATCGCAACGGGCAATCAATTGGTGTTTGACGACAGCGAGGATATGCAGCAAGGCCAGTCCAGCCAGGACGGCGCAGCTGATTCGGTGAATCGTGAAAAGTCGGCGGGTGACTTCGCCTTCGGCAAAGGGGGTATCGATCCGCACCACGCCAAAGAAGACGTAGTGGTCCGGGACCATCAGGAACCCGCTCGACAAAACTACGAAGATCACCACGTAAAGCAGGTCGTGGACCCGATGTGCCAGCGCAAACTGCCAAGCTGGCAACCCTGATGGTTTGCGCGGATCAGTCCGCATGAACTTCCAGAGAAGGCGCATCGGGAACAGAACGATCAGGACGGAGGCGACCGACATATTCAGATGCGACAGGAAATCATGCACCGGGCCATTCCCCAGCAGGGTGGCCGTGTATCCCTCGATGCTGGCGTAGATGATGCCGATGCCGAATACCCAATGGAAGAAACGCGTGACACTATCGTACCGGTCAGATTCCGGCGCATGATCGTTCACGGTATCCGCGCCCAATGCGTGTACGGAACTTGGATGGGAGGTCACTGTTTCCATGAGGACAGAAATGGGGATGACTCGGGCGCGGGGAATCACCACCAGCTTATGGGGCACATGTTACGGCAGCATGGCCGTCGCAAATCGACCGCTTCCAACCGTGCTTCGGTGTATGTCGACCTGCGGCGCGCGAGCGCTTACTGGCTGCGCCACACGTTCGACAACCGACGGCAGGTTTGGGCGCTGACATACATGACACGCAATCGCTGCGAGTCCATGCGAGCCTGGCCACGACCACCTACCATACCAAGGGCGACGCCGCGCCGGCCACCACGCGTGAGGGGATCCGGATCTCGATGCCGGGCCGCCCTCGCGCGCGGTGCGCGTCGATCTCACGTTGCGCATCCAGCCAAAGCGGCCGGATGCGCGCGACAAGCGCGAACGGCTCGCCCGGTGCAAGCAGCATTTTGTCGAGGCTTCTGAAGCGTCAGGCGACTCAATGGCGGTGAGACGTCGCCGGCAGTACCCGCTGCCCGGCTGACTTCAGGCGGCCAGCGCCTTGCGGATCGCCGCCGACAGCTCGGCCGGCGCGAACTTCGCGATGTAGCCGTTGGCGCCGGCATTGCGCGCGTGCGCCTCGTTGGCGTTGCCAGTCAGCGACGAGTGGATGAGCACGGGAATATGGCGCAGGCGCTCGTCGGCCTTGATCTTGCGCGTGAGCATGAAGCCATCCATCTCCGGCATTTCCAGGTCGGTGATGACGAGCGAGACCTTGTCGCGCACCGGTACCTTTGCCTCGTCGGCTTCGTCGGCCAGCTTCAGCAGCATGTTCCAGGCCATTTCGCCGTTCGAGGCGATCACGTGCGGCGTCTCCAGCGCCGTGAGCGCCTGATCGATCAGCGCGCGCGCGAAGCCGGAATCGTCGGCGGCCAGGATGCAGCCGCCGGCCGTGCGTACCGCGTCGCCCACGTCCTCGCGCTTGACGTCCTCGTGTTGCTCGGGGAACACGTCGCGCATCACCTGCTCGACATCGAGCAGTTGGGCCAGTTGGGGCTTGCCGTCACCGACATCGATCCGCGCGATGCCGGTGACGTGGCCAGCCGTGCCGCTGGTTTCCGCGCTGAGCACTTGCTTCCATTCAAGCCGAATGATGTCCTCGACCTCTTCGACGGCAAACGCCTGCGTGCCCCGCGAGAACTCGGTGATCAGCAGGATCGCCGGCACCTTGTCGGAAGTCGAGCCGATCAGCGAGGCGAGGTCGATCACCGGAATGATCTGGCCGCGAATGTCTACCGCGCCAACTACATGCGCCGGCGAGCCTGCAATCGGCGTGACTTCGGGCATGGATACGATTTCGCGGATCTTGAACACGTTGATGCCGTACAGCGCGCGCGCGGTGCCCGGCCGTGGCTGCCCCAGACGAAACAGGAGCAATTCCAAACGGTTGTTGCTGGTCAGCGTGGTGCGTTCGTCAACGCTTCCTTGCATCGTCTTCGTCATAGGTATATCCCGAGATCTGAGCCGGCCTGGGAGACCGGAAACCTTTAATCCATCAACCCTTTACGTATTGATCGAGTGAGACGGATGGCGGCGTGTTTCCATAACCTGGACAACTTTCAGTTCGAATCTTGCGGTCAATTCGATCCGTCATATCAATAGAGCAGACGTCAACTTCTCCACCATGGAGTCCGCGTCTCACGATGCGATCCATGCTCGCGCAACAATCCTCGTGACTAAAACGGCTGCCTCACAGATGTATTGTCGGCGGCACGTCGTGTTGCTGAAGTGGCTGTCGCCGTCGTGAATGATCAGCGTTATCAGCCGTCGGTGTTCCTTTCCCGCTCATGTCCATCATCGGGTTCGCCCCGATGAGAATTTTCTTCAGCAACGTCCGGGTACCCCGTTAACTTTGGATGAAGGTGCTCGAAAGATCGCGAATTCAGATGCCCTTGGTAGATCGAATCGGCACACGAGCACCGAACATCAGGGACGACATCCAAGGATGAAGCTATGAATCTCAACAGACTGAACATCGGCGCGCGGCTTGGGATAGGTTTTGGCATCGTGCTGCTGTTGATGTGCGCGATGGCCGCGATGGGGGCGTACCAGATCTCGCGCGTTTTCTCCGGGACTAACGAACTCGCGGTGAACTGGCTGCCCAGCGTTGAAACGCTGGGGGAGATCCGGGCGAACGCCAACGCGGCGCGCCGCTTCACGCTGCGCCTGATCATTTCTACCGACCCGGCCGTGCGGTCGGGTGAACTGACGCGGCGCGAGGCGGCGATCGCGGCGATGAATCGCAATCTGCCGATCTACGGGAAGATGGTGTCGTCGCCTCATGAGCAGGATCTCTACAACGCCATCCAGCAGCGCTGGACGGATTACCTGACGCTGGACCAGCAGGTGATCGCGGCCAGCGGGAACGGCGCCGGCAGCCAGGACGAGGCGCGTGCGCTGGCCAACGGGAAAGCGTCTTCCACCTTCGCTTCCCTGCTGGATGTCATCGAGCAAGACATCCAACTGAATCACCAGGGGGCGATGGATGATGTCGCCACCGCGCGGAGCCATTACCACGAGGCCCTGCTTCTCGCGGGGGCGCTCGGTCTTGTCTCTCTACTGATGGGAGCCGCCGTGGCGATCGCGATCAGCCGCTCCATCACGGTCCCGCTGCGCCGTTCGATGGATATCGCGGAAAAGGTGGCCGGCGGGGAACTGGACGTCAGCATCGAAGTCCACGGCAACGACGAGGCGGCCAGGCTGCAGTTGGCGATGAAGCGCATGACCGAGAGCCTCGGCACGGTGGTGGCCCGCGTCATGGCCAGTGCGGACGGCGTGACGCTCGGCTCGTCGGAGATCGCGGCCGGCAATATTGATCTGAGCCAGCGAACCGAGGAACAGGCCGCGTCACTCGAAGAGACGGCGGCCAGCATGGACCAGATCACGGCGACGGTGAAGCAGAACACGGATAACGCGCGCCAGGGCAATGTGCTTGCCCGCAACGCGTCGGAGGTGGCGTGCAAGGGCGGCGAGGTGGTGGCGCGCGTGGTGGACACAATGCAAGGCATCACGACGAGTTCGCGGCAGGTGGCCGAGATCATCACGGTGATCGAGGGTATCGCGTTCCAGACCAACATCCTCGCACTGAATGCGGCGGTGGAAGCGGCGCGTGCCGGCGAACAGGGTCGCGGCTTCGCGGTCGTGGCTGGCGAGGTACGCACGCTGGCCCAGCGCAGCGCAGCGGCGGCCAAGGAAATCAAGCAACTGATCGGGGCGTCGGTCGAGCGCGTGGCGCAGGGTTCCGAGTTGGTGACTCAGGCAGGCGACACGATGCAGGAGGTGGTGCAGGCGGTGAGCAAGGTGACCGACCTGATGGGAGAAATCACGATTGCGTCGGAGGAGCAGCAAAAGGGCATCGAGCAGATCAATCAGGCCGTCGCGCAGATGGATCAGGTGACCCAGCAGAACGCGGCCTTGGTTGAGGAAGCGGCTGCTGCCGCCCAGTCGCTCGAGAGCCAAGGGCGTGAATTGCGCGAAGCGGTGTCGTTCTTCAAGTCGGGACGCACTGCGCAGCGCGGTGGCGGTGGCCTGGCCCTCGCATCGACGGTCAGTTCCAGCAATACGAGCGTCGCGAAGGACGCGTCGCGCCCAAACACGAGAATGGCGCCGGTGCGGACGACCCGCCCGCGGGCGGTTTCGCGTCCGGCTCTCGCGGCTGCCACACCGGATGGCGATAGCTGGGCCGCCTTCTGACGGTGGATGGGCTTTGGATCGCTCGCTGCTGCATGGCATGCTGGCAGCGGGTGAAAAGACTGATTTGGCTGCAACGTATTACCCGTGCGTATTTGAAAGGCCTTGGCATGTATCGCATCTCTCGTCTCTGGAGCGAAATTGAATTCGTGATTTGGCCAAGCGCTCGTCAAACTCCGTCTTGCAGGCTATACCGGATATTGTCACGACACCCTTGCCAGGATGCCGCCTGTGACGCCGTTTTATGGGCACAGCGTTGTCTCGACAATGCAGCGGTGCTGATCAGTTGTCCGTGCCGCAGCGGCGCTGCCGGCGCCGGCGATGCACAGGCAGTCAAGGCCTATGAATTGGCGTTGGCAGCCGGTTTTTATCAGATCGAGGCGCAAATGGATCCGACGCCGCTCCTACCTGCTCCAGGCTCGTGCTGGACTGCCGGTCAATTAGGTATCCTGCAATCGCTTGGCATGGAGCACGGACGTTATGTTCGCTTGAACGGCGCTTCGGGCTTCAGAGAGCGTGACACGGCGGCCGCCATTGCCTTGCGGCGGCATCCATGCACGGATTGAGACGCGGATGCCATCCGACACGGGCGCGCGCATGCGGGTGGCGTGGCTGCGCCAGCATGCCGAGAAGATCGATGATGCGCCCGACACCCTGTGCCGCTATCGGCGTGAGCTTGAACGTCTACTGTTCAGGTGCCGGGTCAAACGCGGTACCTCGCCGTCATCGCCGAGGGTGGAGGACCGCGAGGCCTACGAGGCGTTTCTCGCGAGCCCGTCGGCCGCCTTATACGAGCTCTGCGAGCCGCACGCGGCCTGCGCCGAGGGCGCCCGTTGGGCGACGAGCCGATGGCGTTCGACGACCAGCGGTACTCGATCCGCACGATTTGGGACGCGTTCGACTGGCCGGTGCGGATTTCATGTCTGGCCGGCGATGCTCGGGCGCGCGTTGCTGCAGACCCCGTCCGTCTTCATGACCGTCGGACGGTGCCGGCAATGCATCGACGCAGCGAAGTTGCACGCCGCACACCTGGGCGAGTGGTAGAGGGTCACCGTCGCCGACTCATCAATTTTCTCTTGATTTATCCATGGTTTCTTACTTCCTCTCGCGTCAAAGCGCCGTGGCCACGCTTCTCAAGCGCTTGCACTCGCTCTCTGCGGAGAGCGACAGCGTACCTGCGAGAACGCGCTCCCAAATCGCCGGCCTCGAGCATGTCCTGCGCGAAGTGCGCTTGGGCCGGCAGGACGAGTTCATCCTGCCTGGCGACCCTCCCATGCGCGTCGTCATCGTGAATTGAGTGGCGGGAAACGACGTGCATGGGAACGGCTAGCTGGATGCCGACGCCGCCGCTCGCTGCCGCCGATACGGGATTCCTGACTCGAGACTAGATAAGCTCACGCGCTGTCATGCCCCCCGCGCTTCAGAACTTTTCAGGTTTGCCACAGGACAGGCGTTTTCCTCCCCGATAGGCTGCGTTCGCGTCCCGGACCGGCGCGCGGCCGCCCAATACGGGCGGCGCGCCGGCCCGGTGGCGATCCCATCCAAGCACAACGCCAACCGCTCGCCCGGCCGATCCGCGGCGAGATATCGAAGGAGAAGAGATGACGACCCAGCAAAGCCTCATGACGCGCCGCTCGGCCGCGCGCCGCCGCCTGCTTTCGGCCGGCGCGGGCGTGGCGGGCGCGATGGCGGCGATGTCGAGCCTGCCCGCCGCCGCCGGCACGACCACGGCGTCCCACCCGCACCCGCATGCCAAGGGCCACCCGGACGGCGGCGGCTACGTGGCGGCCAGGGACGGCACGCCGATCTACTACAAGGACTGGGGCAGCGGCACGCCGGTGGTGTTCTCGCACGGCTGGCCGCTGTCGGCCGACGCCTGGGACGCGCAGATGCTGTTCCTCGTCAACCAGGGCTACCGCGTGATCGCGCACGACCGGCGCGGCCACGGCCGCTCGGGCCAGCCGTCCTCGGGCAACGACATGGACACCTATGCCGACGACCTGGCCGCCGTGCTCGACGCGCTCGACGTGCATGGCGCGATGCTGGTCGGCCATTCGACGGGCGGCGGCGAGGTGGCGCACTACATCGGCCGCCACGGCGAGGCGCGCGTCGCGAAGGCCGTGCTGATCGGCGCGGTGCCGCCGCAGATGGTGCAGTCGGCCGCCAATCCGCACGGGCTGCCGATGTCGGTGTTCGACGGCATCCGCGCCGGCGTGGCCGCGAACCGTTCGCAGTTCTACCTCGACCTCGCCACGCCGTTCTACGGCTTCAACCGGCCCAACGCGAAGGTCTCGCAGGGGCTCGTGCAGGACTTCTGGCGGCAGGGCATGGCCGGCTCGATCAAAGGCCAGTACGAGTGCATCAAGCAGTTCTCGGAAGTCGACTACACCGAGGACCTGAAGCAGATCAGCGTGCCCACGCTGATCCTGCACGGCGACGACGACCAGATCGTGCCGATCGACGACTCGGCGCGCCTGTCGGCGAAGCTGGTGCGCCATGCCACGCTGAAGGTCTATGCCGGCGCGCCGCACGGCATGTGCAGCACGCACGTGGACGAGGTCAACGCCGACCTGCTGGCGTTCCTGAAGGGCTGACGAGTCGACGGAGGCGGGCGCCAGGCATCGCCCGCGTCGCGTCCGCGGCGCCCCATGTTGCGCGAAGCCGCTCGGCCCCTCGGGGCCGGGCGGCTTTTTTTGTACTTCGCACGCCGGCTCGCGAGGCCCGGCGAAGCCGTTCAGCACGCTTCAGGCGAACGTCAGGACTTTCAGGTCGCGCCTGCGTAATCTGCAGGCAACCGCGAACACCGGGCGGAGCGCGAGATGCCCGCGCCTCGCGGATCGCGAATCGATTCTTCGCCACTCTCAATGGAGCTTCCGATGGCCTACGAACTGCTGACCCCCGACAACTGCGCGCTCGCGCTCATCGACCACCAGCCGCAGATGTTCTTCGGCACGCACTCGCACGAGCGCACCACGGTGCTGCACAACGTGCAGATCCTCGCCAAGACGGCGCGCCTGTTCAAGGTGCCCACCGTGCTGACGACGATCGCCTCGGAAACCTTCAGCGGCCACCTGCTGAGCGAAGTGCAGTCGGTGTTCCCGGACACGAAGCCGATCGACCGCACCTCGATGAACTCGTGGGAAGACGCGGGCTTTCGCGCGGCGATCCTGGCCACCGGCCGCAAGAAGATCGTGATCGCGGGCCTGTGGACGGAAGTCTGCGTCGCGTTCCCGACCGTGCAGATGCTGGCCGAAGGCTTCGAGATCTACGTGCCGACCGACGCCTGCGGCGACGTCACCGAAGAAGCGCACGAGCGCGCCGTGCAGCGCGTGATCCAGGCCGGCGCGGTGCCCACCACCTCGCTGCAGTTCATGTGCGAACTGCAACGCGACTGGGCACGCGGCGAGACCTACGACGGCTGCATGGAGATCTTCAAGGCGCACAGCGCCTACGGCATCGGCGTGCGCTACGCCAAGCAGATCCTCGGCGAGCACGCGAGCGAGGCGGGCTGAGCCCACGCGGCGCGCGCCTCGCGCGCGCCAGACCCGGCCGCGGCGGCGCCCCGACGGGCACGCGCCGCGCGGTCACCGAATCCGGCGGCGGCGCGCCCGCCGCACGCGAATTCCATCCAGTCTGAACAACCTGAAGGAGGCGACGATGAGCACTCCGGAGCAACCGGCACGCATCGCCGATCTGGTGATCTACAACGGCAAGATCGCCACGCAGGACGAGCGCCGCTCGTTCGTCACCGCGCTGGCCTCGGCCAGCGGCAGGATCGTCGCGACCGGCAGCGACCACGACGTGATGCAATGGGCCCGCGACGACGCGCGCCGCATCGACCTGAACGGCCGCACCGTGATCCCGGGTCTCAACGATTCGCACCTGCATGTGATCCGCGGCGGCCTGAACTTCAACATGGAGCTGCGCTGGGACGGCGTGCCCTCGCTGCGCGACGCGCTCGAGATGCTGCGCGCTCAGGTGGCGCGCACGCCGGCGCCGCAATGGGTGCGCGTGGTGGGCGGCTGGAACGAATTCCAGTTCGTCGAGAAGCGCGGCCCGACGCTCGACGAGATCAACGCGATCGCGCCCGACACGCCGGTGTTCCTCCTGCACCTCTACGACAGCGCGCTGCTCAACGCGGCGGCGCTGCGCGCGGTCGGCTACGACCGCGACACGCCGAATCCGCCGGGCGGCGAGATCCAGCGCGACCGGCGCGGCAACCCCACCGGCATGCTGATCGCGCGGCCGAACGCGGGCCTGCTCTACGCGACGCTCGCCAAGGGGCCGAAGCTCGCGATCGACGACCAGATGAACTCGACGCGCCAGTTCATGCGCGAGCTGAACCGGCTCGGCGTGACGAGCGCGATCGACGCGGGCGGCGGCTACCAGGCCTACCCCGACGACTACGCCGTGATCATGGAGCTGGCCAAGCGCGACCAGCTGTCGATCCGGATCGCCTACAACCTGTTCACGCAGAACGCGAAGCGCGAGATCGAGGATTTCGCGAAATGGGTGAAGGCCACCCGTCCCGGCGACGGTGACGACTTCCTCAAGGTCAACGGCGCGGGCGAGATGCTGGTGTTCTCGGCGGCCGACTTCGAGGACTTCCTCGAGCCGCGCCCCGACCTGCCCGACGAGATGGAGAAGGAGCTGGAAGGCGTGGTGCGCCTGCTGGCCGCGAACCGCTGGCCGTTCCGCCTGCACGCCACCTACGACGAATCGATCTCGCGCTTCCTCGACGTGTTCGAGCGCGTCGACGCCGACACGCCGTTCAACGGCCTGCGCTGGTTCTTCGACCACTGCGAGACGATCTCGGCGCGCAACATCGACCGGATCGCGGCGCTCGGCGGCGGCATCGCCGTGCAGCACCGCATGGCCTACCAGGGCGAATACTTCATCGCGCGCTACGGCGCCGAGGCGGCCGCGCAGACGCCGCCGGTGCGCAAGATGCTCGAAGCCGGGCTGCCGGTGGGCGCCGGCACCGACGCGACGCGCGTGGCGAGCTACAACCCGTTCGTCTCGCTGTACTGGCTGGTGTCCGGGCGCACCGTGGGCGGCACGCCGATGTACGCGGCGCGCGACCGGCTCGAACGGATGGAAGCGCTGCGCCGCTACACGGTGGGCAGCGCCTGGTTCTCGAACGACGAGACCCGCAAGGGCGCGCTGGTGCCGGGCCAGTACGCCGACTTCGCGGTGCTGACCGACGACTTCTTCACGATCGAGGAAGACGCGATCAAGCATCTGGAATCGGTGCTGACGGTGGTGAACGGCCGGGTGGTCTACGCCGACGGCGAGTTCGGCGCCTACGGGCCGCCCGCGCTGCCGGTCAGCCCGAGCTGGTCGCCGGTGGCGGAGTTCGGCGGCTACGCGCGCTATCGCCCCATGACCTCGCTCGAACGTGCCTGCGCGGACGGCTGCGCGAACCTGTGCGGCGTCCACCGGCATGCGCACGGGATGGCCTGGGGCCGCAACGCGCCGGCCGGCGACGCGAACGCGTTCTGGGGCGCGCTCGGTTGCAGCTGCTTCGCGTTCTGACGGAGGCGCCGCGATGAAGCCTGACGAGATGCGTGGCGCCCACGCTTCGCCCGCCGCGGCCGCCGGCGCGGCGGCCGGCCTCGATACCACCGCCGCGGCGCTGCTGTTCCTGCGGGTGGCCGCGAGCCTGCTGCTGCTGTTCGTGCATGGCCTGCCGAAAGCGCTGCACGTGAGCGCGCAGCTGGCCGTGATCGAGGATCCGCTGCATCTGGGCGCGCCGCTCACGCTCGGCTTCGCGATCTTCGCCGAGGTGGCGTGCCCGTTGCTGATGATCGCCGGCGTCCTCACGCGGCTCGCCGCCGTGCCGATCCTCGTGATCACGGTGGTCGCGCTGACGCTGGTCCATCCGGACTGGTCGCTCGAGCAGGGGCAGTTCGCCTGGATGCTGCTGATCCTGTTCGGCACGGTGGCGATCGGCGGGCCGGGGCGCTACCGCGTCGCGCTGCCGTGGGGCCCGCGCCGCGTGCGCTGAGGCCGGACGCACGGCAGGCGCGGCGCACACCATAACGATATCGCGGGGAGAGGGGCATGCGGGCAGCGTTGTCGGGCATGGGCGGCGAGGTGGCGGGCGTATGCATCCCGAGTACGCCGGTGGCCGTCGCCGCGGCCGAAAGCGCGCGCGGGGCGCTGCCGCCGGTGCTGCTCGGCCACGCATGCCGCGTGTTCGTGTTCGCGGCGCTGCACGCGCGCCGCGTCGGGCTGGCCTGCGAGGCCGGCGCGCTGTTCGTCGGCGCGCTGTACGCGAACATGGGGCTGAGCGCGGCCTACGCGCGCTCGATGGTGCGCTACGAACTGGACAGCGCCGATGCCGCGCGCGGGCTGCTGCGGCTGCACGGCGCGAGCGAGCAGCTGCGCGACGAGGTGTGGCTCGCGATCGCGCTGCACACCACGCCGGGCCTGCCGGCGCGCGTGTCGCCGCTGGCGCGGGTGCTGGCGCTGGCGGTCAGCACGGACCTGACCGGTTCGCATTACTACACGTACACGCACCACGAGCGTGCCGGCGTGCTCGCGAGCTACCCGCGCGGCGCGGGGTTCGGCGAGGCGGTGATCGGCGCGTTCGGCCGCGGCCTCGCGCATCGGCCGCGCACCACGGCCGGCACGGCCTGGGCCGACGTGCTCGACCGGATCGACCCGGACTACTGCCGCGAGAACTTCTGCGGCCGGATTCTGGGCTCGCCGTGGCGCGATTGAGGCGGTGCGCAACACAGGACAGGACGGCCGCGGGCCGGGCCGGGCGCATGAGGCGCGCGGCGGGATCGCGGCCAGACCAGGAGAATCGACATGTCGTATCTGATTTCGCTGGGCGCCGGCATCGTGGTCGGGCTGCTCTATTACTTCTCGCGCGTGCAGTCGCCGGCGCCGCCGCTGGTCGCGCTGGCCGGGCTGCTCGGCATCGTGATCGGCGAGCACGCGATCCCGTTCGTGCAGGCGCAGTGGGGGCAGCCGGCCCAGCATGCGCGGCGCGCGGAACCCGTCGCACCCGTGACGCCGGCCGCCGCGTCCACCCACGAGCCGGTGGCGTCGGCCGATGCGCCCGACCGCGCCGGGCGCCAGCCATGAGCGCGTCTGCCGGCGCGCGCTGGATGCGCATGGCGCTGCGCCACGAGAACGTGCTGCTCGCGTTCGTGGCCGGCTACGTCGATACGCTCGGCTTCGTCGCGCTGTTCGGCCTGTTCGTCGCCCACGTCACCGGCAACTTCATCCTGATCGGCTCGGGCATCGCGGGCGCGGGCGGCGGCGTGCTCGTCAAGCTGCTCGCGTTCCCGGCGTTCGTGGCCGGCATCGTCGGCGCCCGCCTCACGGCCGGCGCGGTGGCGGACCCGGCGGCGGGCGGCACGGCCGCCTGGCACGCGGGCGCGCTGTACGGCCTGCAGCTCGCGCTGCTCGCCGCGTTCATGCTGGCGGGGCTGGCCGCCGCGCCGATCGTCAGCATCGACGCGCCGCTCGCGATGGGCTGCGGGCTGCTCGGCGCGGCCGCGATGGGCGTGCAGAACGCGCACGCGAAGCTCGCCACGCGCGGCATCGCGGCCAACACCGTGATGACCGGCAACGTTACGCAGGCCGTGCTCGACGTCTGTGAGCTGGTCGCGCCGGGCAGCACGCCCGCGCAGCGCCGCGAGACGCGCGGCCGCCTCGCGCGGATGCTGCCGCCGATCGCCGCGTTCGCGCTTGGCGCGGGCGGCGGCGCGCTGGGCTGGCGCGCCGCCTCGTTCTGGGCGCTCGGCGCGCCGCTCGCGCTGCTGGCCGCGCTCGCGCTGGCCTCGGTGCGCGGCGCGGCGCCGGAAGCGGCGCCCGCCCGATGACGCGGCACGCCATGCCGCCGGCCCCGGCCGCCCGCCCGCGCGGCCGGCCGGCGATCCGTTTTCCTTCCCTTTCTTCAGACAGGAGCCTTACGTGAACTTCCCCGCCTTCTCGCGCCCGGCGCGCGTGCTCGCCGTCGCGCTCGCCGCCGTCGGCCTGATGCTGTCCACCCCGTCCTCGTTCGCGGACGAGGCGCGCTACGCGCCGCCGGCCGCCCACGCGCCGGTGGTGTCGGTCGGCCCGCAATACGACACCACCCATGTGTACGTCTCGAACGCCGACATCGACGCGTTCGTCGACAGCTTCGTCGCCACCTTCGGCGGCAAGGCCTCGCCGCGCGCCGTGTTCACGGTCACGCCGACGCCGAGCAAGACCGCCTCGCAATACGTGCAGACCCCGGTGGGGATGCTGTCGGTGTTCGCGTTCCAGACGCCGATCCCGCGTCCGTTCGGCAGCGAACGCACCGGCTACCTCGTCACCGACATCGACCGCGCCGTGCGGGCCGCGCGCGCGGCCGGCGCCGACGTGCTGGTCGAGCCGTTCGACGACCCGATCGGCAAGGACGCGGTGATCCAGTGGCCGGGCGGCCTGACGATGCAGCTTTACTGGCACACCAAGGCGCCGTCGTATGCGCCGCTCGCGCTGGTGCCGGACAACCGCGTCTACGTGTCGAAGTACGAAGCGTCGAACTTCATCAAGCGCTTCCTGCGCTTCTCGCACGGCCGGATCGTGTCGGACGCGCGCCATGCCGACGGCGCCGAGCTCGGCAAGCCGGGCGAATCGATCCGCCGCGTGCGCATCGAGTCGGGCTTCGGCAACATGCTGGTGTTCGTGACCGACGGCAAGCTGCCCTATCCCTATGGGCTGGAATCCACCGGCTATCGCGTGACCGATCTCGACGCGACGCTGGCCAAGGCGCGCGCCGCGAACGTCAAGGTGCTGGTCGAGCCGGCGGCGAACGCGGAAGGCCGCACGGCGATGGTCGAGTTCCCGGGCGGCTACGTGGCCGAGCTGCACCAGTTCGACGCCGCCGCGGCGAACTGAGCGCATGCGAGCCGAGACGATGCGCGGCATGCCGCGAGCAGGGCGCCGCCGCGCGCGTGCCGGCGGCGGCGCGCGCTGGGGGACGGGGCGCGTCGCGCTCGGCGCGGCGGCGTTCGCGCTGCTGCAGGGCGTGAGCGCCGCCGCCGAGACCGCGCCGGCCGGCGCCTCGGCTTCGGCCGCGGCGACCGGGGCCGCCGCATCGACGGCGCCGGCCTGCCAGGCGACGCGACCGGTTCCCTCGTTCAACCGCTGGCAGGAGAACTGGGGCGCGCTGGCCGATCCGTGCCTGCCGCGCCGGCCGCTGGACGGCCTCAAGTACCTGCCGCCCGGCAGCGACCCGAGCTGGTACCTGTCGCTCGGCGCGAACCTGCGCGAGCGTTTCGAACTGAACCACGCGCCGCTGTTCGGGCTCGGCGCCACGCGGCCCGACAGCTACCTGATCCAGCGCGCCGAGCTGCATCTCGACGCGCATCTCGGCGAGCACGTGCAGGCGTTCGCGCAGGTCGAGGACGCGCGCGTGTTCGGCAAGGACGCCGTGTCGCCCGTCGACCGCGATCCGCTCGATCTCGAGCAGGCGTTCGTCGCCTATGTCCACGCGCTCGGCCCCGGCACCTTCAAGGCGCGCGTCGGCCGGCAGGAGATGGCTTTCGACTTGCAGCGCTTCATCTCGGTACGCGACGGCCCGAACGTGCGCCAGGCGTTCGACGCGATCTGGGCCGACTATGAACTCGAGCGGTGGCGCTTCATCGGCTACGTCACGCGGCCCGTGCAGTATCGCGACGTGGACGATTTCGACGACACCTCGAACCGTCACCTGAAGTTCAGCGGCGTGCGCGTGGAGCGCTCCGGCGTGGGCCCCGGCGACCTGTCCGCCTACTGGTCGCGCTACGAGCGCGACGGCGCGCGCTTCGCCGACGCGAGCGGCACCGAGCGGCGCGACGTGTTCGACGCGCGCTATGCGGGCAAGCAGGCGCCGTTCGACTGGGACGTGGAAGCGATGGGGCAGACCGGCCGCGTCGGCAGCGCCACGGTGGGTGCCTGGGCGTTCGGTGCGCTGGCCGGCTATACATTCGCCGCGCTGCCGGGCACGCCGCGCGTGGGCCTGCAGGTGGACGGCGCCTCGGGCGACCGCCACCCCGGCGACGGCCACGTCGGCACCTTCAACCCGCTGTTCCCGAACGGCTACTACTTCACGCTGGCCGGCTACGCGGGCTACAGCAACCTGGTCCACGTGAAGCCGTCGGTGACGTTCCATGTCACGCCGACGCTGACGCTGACGACGGCGCTGGGCCTGCAGTGGCGCGCGACGACGGCCGACGCGGTGTACGGGCAGGGCATGGCGGCGGTGCCGGGCACGGCCGGCAACGGCAGCCGCTGGACCGGCATGTACGGGCAGCTGCGCGCCGACTGGATCGTGAACGACAATCTCGCGCTCGCGCTCGAGGCGGTCCACTTCGAGGTCGGCGATTCGTTGCGCGCGCTCGGCGCGCGCAACGGCGACTATCTCGGCGTCGAGGCGAAATTCGGCTGGTGAACGCAGGCATCGACGGGGAGCCACATGGGTACGCAACAGCAGGGTACGCAACAGCAGCTCGAACTGGTCCGGCTGGCCGCGGCGGTGCGCGCGAACCTGGACGACGCGCGCGTCTGGCGCTGGTATGCCGACCTGATGGAAGAGGATCGCATCGCCTGCACGCGCACGCGCGACGGGTGGCGGCTGACGATCGACGGCCACCATGTCGTCGAGGACGCCTCGTTCGATGCCGCCGTGCGCCGCGCGGCCGATATCTGGTGCGACCAGCCGCGCCTTTCCCCGGCGCTGGGCCGGCGCAACAAGCGCGCGCGGCTCCCCGGCGCGACGCCGCTGCCGGACTGGCACGCGCGCCGCGACTGATGCCGCGGCGGCGGCGCGATGGCGCCGCGATGCGGGCGAAGCCGCGGCGCGCGCTCACGCCCCCGCGGGCAGCCCCGCATGAAGTTCGCGGATCTCCGGCACGCTGCTGCGGCGATCGAAATGCGGCGCGAGCGCATGCAGCGCGTCGCGCGCGTCGGCCATCTCCGCGGGCGACCGTGGCAGGCGCGCGAGGCCGAGCGCGGCCCGCAGTTCCCACATGCGGGCGCCTTGCGAACGCGCCATGGCGATCGCGTCCGAGAAGCAGGCCAGGGCGCGTGCGGTGCCGCGCGCGCGCTCCGGGCTGTCGGCCGGCAGCGCGGCGGCCTGCGCCTGCGCCGCCACGCCGAGCGCGCGCAGCAGCTCGGGCATGAAGTACAGCTCGCCGTGCTTCTCGCACGAGGCCTGCGCGTCGTGCAGCCGGGCGAGCGCGTCGTCGACTCGGCCGGCGGCGATCAGCGCCAGTGCGCACTCGATCACGAGCGGCGTGGTCAGGCGGCGGAAGCCGCGCGCCTGCAGCGAGTCGAGCGAGCTTTCGAGCTGCGGCAGGCTCGCCTCGGGCCCGCTTTCGCGGATCGCGAGGATGCCGGCGAGGCAGTCGCCGAACTCGCGCCAGATGGCGAGCCGGTGCAGCGAGGCCTGCGATTTCATGATCGACAGGTAATGCGCGGCGCGCGCGCGATCGTCCGAGATCAGCGCGAGCGGCACCGCCACGACGCCGAGCACGTGCGTGAACCACGGCTCCATGGTCTCGGCCGGGATCAGGCCGAGCGCGAGGCTGGTCAGCCTGGCGGCCTCGTCGGTGTCGCCGCGCAGCCAGTGGATGCGCGCGAGCCCCGAATAGGCGATGGCGCGCGGGTCCACGGCGAAGCGCCGGATCGATTCGACATCCTCGGGATGGGTTTCCATGTGGCGCAGCCCCTGCTCCAGCTTCTCGCGCGCGATCTCGTGGTCGCCGCGGCAATGTTCGGCCACCGCCGTCAGCTGGGTCGCGAGCACGTGCTGCGGCACGCAGCCGGTCTCGCGCGCGAAGCGCTCGAAGCGCCGCGAATAATGCAGCGCCTCGTGGACCTTGCCGGCCGACAGCATCACGTTCCATAGCCCCCAGAACGCGCGCGCGAGCAGCGCGTCGTTGCCGGTGCGCTCGGCGTGCGCGTGGACCTCGAACCATAGATCCTCGGCGCGCTGGATCGGGCCGGTCAGGTTCGGCAGCACCGCGGCGAGCGCGAGCTTGAGGCGCACCTCGTCGACCGGCGCGATCGATCCGGCCGGCAGCGCCTCGAGCGCGGCCACCGCCTGCGCGGCGCGCCGGCCGCATTCCTCGATCTGCGCGTTTTCCAGCAGCGAGACCACCAGCGTGGCGGACAGCTCGACGCCGAGCAGCGTGTCGCCGTCGGGCGAGAAGGCCCAGTCGACGGCGCCGCGCGCGTCGGCCAGCGCCTGCCGCATGTCGGGTTCGTCGTCCACGCCGGAGAAGCCGGACGCGGCGTCGTCGCCGCGAAACAGCGAGGCGAGGTAGCGCGCGTGGCGCGCGGCGAGCGCCTGCGCCTCGCCGGCCGCGCGCAACTGCTCCAGCGCATAGGCGCGCGTCGATTCGGACAGGCGGTAGCGCGCCACCGGGCCGTCGAATTCCACGCCGACGAGCGACTTCGCCACCAGTTCGCCGATGCCGTCCACCACGGCGCGCACCGTCAGTTCGCGATCGCAGGCCACGGCGCACATCGCCTCGAGCGAGAACGCGCCGCCGAACGGCGCGAGCCGCCGGAACAGCGCGCGGCTCTCGGCATCGAGCAGCGCGAAGCTCCAGTCGAACGCGGCGCGCAGCGTCTGGTGGCGCGGCAGCGCGGTGCGAAAGCCGCCCGACAGCAGCGAGAGCCGGTCGGACAGCCGCTGGTGGACGCCGTCGACGCCGAAACTGACGACGCGCGCGGCGGCCAGCTCGATCGCGAGCGGAATGCCGTCGAGGCGCCGGCAGATCTCGCCGATCAGCCGCAGTTCGGCCGCGCCGCCGCCGTGGCCGCCGCCGTGGCCGTGAAGGCCGCCGCGCATCGCCTGCACGCGGGCGAGGAACAACTGCACGGCGGAGCGCTGCAGGATGGCCGTGTCGTCGGCGTCGCGCTCCGGCACGTCGAGCGGCTCGACGGCGAACACCGCCTCGGCGGCGATCCGCAGCGGCTCGCGGCTCGTCACGAGGATGCACAGCGCCGGCACGGCGGCGAGCAGGCATTCGACCACCCGCGCCACCTCGACGACCAGGTGTTCGGCGTTGTCGAGCAGCAGCAGGCGCGGCGCGGTCGTTGTCGTTGGTGGTCCGCCCGCCGACGCGGGATGCGGCAGCCGCAGGCCGAGGCCGCCCTCGACGGCCGCGACGATCTCGGCCGCGCCGTGCATCGAGGCCAGCTCGACCAGATGCACGCTGCCGGGCGCCTCGGCCTCGATCGCGTTCGCCACGGTCACCGAGAGCGTGGTCTTGCCGATGCCGCCGGCGCCGGTCAGCGTGAGCACACGCGTCCGGGCGAGCGCCTCGCGCACGGCCGCGACGGCCTGCGCGCGGCCGATCACGTCCGGATGGCGCGGCAGGCGCGTGGCATGGCTGGCGCCGCCGGCCGGCGCGGCTCGATGGGCCGCGGCGCGCGGCGGCTCGGCGGCCGCGCGCCGGACCAGCCGGTAGCCGCGCCCGGGCACCGTCATGATGCAGTTGCGTTCCTCGCCGAGCGCGCGGCGCAGCGCCGACAGATGCACCTGCAGCGTGTTTTCCTCCACGAACGTGTCGGGCCAGATCGCGTCCAGCAGCGCGTCCTTCGTGACCAGCCGGCCGTCGGCCGCGACCAGCATTTCGAGGATGGCGAACGCGCGTGCCCCGAGACGCACCGAGGCGCCGTTCTCCAGCAGTTCGCGGCCCGCGAGATCGACCTCGAAGCGGCCCAGCGGAAAGGATGTCGGGGTGGCGTCCGGCGTTGACGTCATGCTCTGGATTCGGAAAGGCGGGGTGGCGGGGGCGCGGCGGGAGCGCCGCGCGGACGAACGGCGCGCGGATATTTTAGCCGTTGTCGTTTAGCGGTTGGGGTTTCGCCGTTTTAGTGGCGACGCCGTGGTTCGGCGCGTGGCTCCCGGCGGTATTGCGCCGCGAGGGAGCCACGAGGTGCGTGCGTTCCGGATTGGAATAGCGGGTGCGTGGATCGGTGCTCGTGAGCCGACGCTATGCCGAAGTGGTTTTCGCCGCGTCGACGCGCTTGCCGCGCCCCGGCGTTCCGAGCAGCGCGGCCGGCACCACCGGCAGCGGCTGCCAGAGCGCCACGCGCACGGGCGAATCGGTGGCCGTGTCCGAGGCACGGCACTGCAGCGTCACGGTCCAGCAGCCGGTGGCGGGCCAGTAGGTGGCGACGTCGACGAACGGTGGCTCGTCGCCGCCGAGCAGGCGTGGATCGTCGATCACGGCCAGCACCGCGACGCTGGCACGGCCGTTGGTCGCGGCGGGCGGCTCCTGCGGAGAGCGCCATGCCAAGGGGCGGCCCGCGATGCCGCGCGGCGAGCCTGGCAGCGAGGCCGGCGCCGTCATGATGCATGCCCCTCGGTGGCCGACGCGGCGGGTTGCTCCGTCTGCCGCCAGAATTGATGAGCGCGCGCGCGCACCGATTTCGCCTCGAGTATCAGCGTGCCGTCGATCCGGCGGCTCTCGACGTGGCCGTGGTCGGCCCAGTCGCACACCACGTCGACGGCGATCGCCGTCTCGAACGCGGCGCGCTCGGCCGTCATCCAGTCGCCGCTCAGGATCTCGTGCCGCACGGCCGTCGCGGCGACGGTGGCGCCGAGACCGCGTTCGAACTGCCTCGCGCGGCCGGCGCAGGCGGCTTCCTTCGGCGTGCCGGACAGTGCGGCCGGGCGGCTGTCGGCGCGCGCCGGCCGCCCCGCGTCGGGCAGCGGGCGGCACGGCGCCTCGGCGGCGTCGCGCGCGGGCGGACGCGCCTCGGCCGCCTGCCGGGCGCCTTGCGCGACCATGTGCAGGTCATGCAGGTCGTGCAGGTCGTGCAGGTCGTGGCGGGCCGTCGGGCCGGGCGGTTCGCCGGCCGGACGATGCCACGCGTAAGCGGTGTCGAGGTCGCGCAGGCACGCATGCGAAAACGCGATGTCGCGGCCGAAGCGCCGCGCCGCAGCCTGTTCGCGCTCGCGCAGTTGCGCCTCGACGGCGGCACAGGCCTGGATCCAGCCGTTCCAGGCCGCGCGCGCCTCCGGCTGCACGTAGCAGCCGGCGCCGTCACGCGCGAACGACAGCGCGGTGTCCTGCTCTCGCGCCCACCGTGTCATCGCGGCTTCGAACAGGCCACGCGACACATTTCCCAGCGCATCAGTCATCGGCATACCCTTGCTCGATTTGGCGACGAAGTCATGAGGCGGCGTTCTGCCTCGCAAGCCCGCCCGCCGCGCCACCGGTGCGCCGTTCGTGTCCGAACCGGCCGGTCGCGCGCGGGGGCGGCGAGATCCATCCCTAGCCGAATGATATCGATGCAACGCAGCAACCAGGTAGAGGCATTTTCTAATGCGTGAATCAGTTTTTCTTGTCCGGCGCGGGATGCACCGCAATGGCGCGCGATGAGACGGGTCGTGAGCGTGGCCCGCTTCGTGGCTGCAAGTTTTTCTAACACTGCGGCGGAATTTCGCGGTTGCGCGACGGCGCGCGATGGCCAATGATGGCGGCCGATCATGAGGCGCCACCCGGCCTGCCGGCGGCACGATGAAAGGCATCGCCGGCTCGGCTCGAACCGCCGCGTTTCGATCATTCCTTTTCCGCCATGCGCGTCGCGCTTTGGGGCGTGTCCGCGCGAGCCGGCAGGCGTGGCGCGGCGACGGCGGGCTGGCGAGGTCTGGCGTTTGTCGCACCTGCCGCGGAGCCGCCTGCATGAGCGCGCCGATACCGCCGTTCCCGGTGCCGGACCCGCGGCTCGGCGAGCCATAGGCTTCGCCGCGCGGCGCGCGCCACGCCGATCCGCCCCGCATGTTGCGCCGGGCGCAGCGCCGCGATGACAATGGCGGGAGGCGGGGGCGCGTCGCCCTCGCTTGCCTGCCTCACCGCCATGAACGATATCGACAAACTGACACTCGCCGCCTCGTGGCTGCGCTCGGCCGACGGCCTGCTCGTGACCGCCGGGGCCGGCATGGGCGTGGATTCCGGGCTGCCCGATTTCCGCGGCCCGGAAGGCTTCTGGCGCGCCTACCCGGCGCTGCGCGGCCACGGCCTGACCTTCGAGGACATGGCCAACCCGCGCGCGCTGGCCGATTCCCCGGCGCTCGGCTGGGGCTTCTACGGACACCGGCTGCAGCTGTACCGCCGCACCGTGCCGCATCGCGGCTTCCGCCTGCTGCTCGACTGGGCCGCCGCGATGCGCCACGGCGCGGCGGTGTTCACGAGCAACGTCGACGGCCAGTTCCAGAAGGCCGGCTTCGACGAGGCGCGCATCGCCGAATGCCACGGCTCGATCCATGTCATGCAGTGCTCGGTGCCGTGCTCGGACGCGACCTGGCCCGCGCACGCGTTCGAGCCCGTCGTCGACGAGGCGGCCTGCCGCCTCGTCGACGATCCGCCGGCCTGCCCGCACTGCGGCGCGCCGGCCCGGCCCAACATCCTGATGTTCGGCGATTTCGCCTGGGTCGCGCAGCGCACCGACGAGCAGGAAGCGCGGCTGGCCGGCTGGCTGGCCGGCGTCGAGCGGCCGGTGGTGATCGAGATCGGGGCCGGCAAGGCGATCCCCACGGTGCGCCGTTTCAGCGAGCGCGCCGGCGCCCGCGTGATCCGCATCAATCCGCGCGATGCCGACATCGAGGCTCGCCACGGCATCGGCTTCGCGACCCATGCGCTGGCCACGCTCGAGGCGCTGGACGGCGCGCTGAGGGCCGTCGAGGCATGACGCGCCGGTTTTGACGCGTCGCGGCCGCGCGGCCGGTGTTTCCCCAGCGAGCAACGCCGCCCGCGCGGATCGCGTCGAGCGCGCGCCGCGATCTCCGCGGTGGCGGCCAGCGTCCGCGCCGGAATCGCCTCGCGCGCCTGCACCGGCAGCCCCGCACCACGCTCGCCGCGTCGTGCGCCCAGGCGGCGCAGTCGGTGCCGGTGTACACCCGCCCGCTGTCGATGCCGCGCGCGAGCCGCTCGGCATCGACGAGCGGCCTTTGAAAGACCCGGCCAGCTTGCGGATATCGGCGGGCCGCCGTTGTTTCATGTCAACAGGAACTCATGGCCTGCCCGACGCCGTGAATCATCGGTTCATATTGAAATCGCGGAGATTGCCGATCCGGGTTTTTACCAACCCGATTTCGCCGCCGTGCCGCGCCAGCCGGCGTTTGCCACCGCCCGCGCCATGCATTTCATATTTTTATCGGCGTTTGTACCAAGACTGAATAAAGTCTGATTTTTTTCGGCCGTAATAAACATCGTGCGCCGGAACTTGGAGACGGCGAGCCGGATATCAAGACATATACGTCCAAATAATGAGAATCGTGCGGGACAGGCGCCTGGGTTTCGCTCGAACCATCGATCAAATCACATGTTAAAAAATCTTTCGATTCGTCATTGTGTGAACGCGATCATCGGCCTGTTCAGCGTCGCGCTGATCGCCGGTGCCCTGCTCGGCGTGCTGTCCCTGAACTCGGCGAACCACGATCTCAAGCAGATGTACACGGTCGACACGCCGGCCGTGGCGAATCTCGAAGGCAGCTCGGGCCAGCTGCTGCGCCTGCGCCTGTCGCTGGCCACCTACGATTCGCTGACGAACATCGGCGACACCGACGGCGCGCAGGCCGCGTTCAAGCGCGCCGACCAGTACATCAAGCTGTCGAACGAGCGCTTCTCGGCGTATCTCGCGCAGGTCGGCGACGATGCCGCCGCGCGCGACCTGATCGACGACATGCAGAAGAAGCGCGACGACTTCCTGCACCAGGGCATCGAGCCGGCGATGGCCGCGCTCAAGGCGGGCGACAAGGCCGCGTTCGGCGAACTGCAGGGGCACAAGCTCTCGCCGCTCTATTCGGCCTATGAAAAGGCGATGCTGGCGCTGGAGAACCATCAGGTGGGCGTCGGCGAGGCGCGCTACGAGGCGGCGCAGCACCAGTTCTCGATGGTGATCGTGGCGGTGGCGATCGGCCTCGTGCTGGCGCTGTCGCTGGCGCTGTTCGCGCGGATCTGGCTCGTCAACGCGATCGTGAAGCCGGTGGATGCCGCCGTCGACAGCTTCGGGCGCATCGCCAGCGGCGACCTCACGGGCAAGGTCGAGGTCACGAGCCGCAACGAGATGGGCAGGCTCAGCGAGGCGCTGCTGCGGATGCAGGAGTCGCTGATCTCGACGGTGGGCGTGGTGCGCACCAGCACCGAGTCGATCAACGTCGGGGTGGGCGAGATCGCCACCGGCAACACCAACCTGTCGCAACGCACGGAAGGGCAGGCCGCCTCGCTGGAGGAAACCGCGGCCAGCATCGAGCAGCTGACCTCCACGGTCAAGCAGACCGCCGACAACGTGCGCCAGGCCAGCACGCTCGCCAACGGCGCCTCGGACCTCGCGGACCAGGGCGGCCGGCTCGCGCGCGACGTGGGCGGCACCATGCAGGACATCGTCAACAACGCGCGCCGGATCGGCGACATCGTCGGCGTGATCGAGGGCATCGCGTTCCAGACCAACATCCTCGCGCTGAACGCGGCCGTGGAAGCGGCGCGCGCCGGCGAGCAGGGCCGCGGCTTCGCGGTGGTGGCCAGCGAGGTGCGTTCGCTCGCGCAGCGCAGCGCCACGGCGGCCAAGGAGATCAAGGGGGTGATCATGGAGTCGACGCAGCGCGTGGAGACGGGCGCCGAACTCGTCGAGCGCTCGGGCTCGACCATGAACGAGATCGTCACCGCGATCGGCCGCGTGAGCGGGATCATGAACGAGATCGCCGTGGCCTCGAACGAGCAGAGCAACGGCATCGACCAGATCAACATCGCGATCGCGCAGATGGACGAGGTCACGCAGCAGAACGCGGCGCTGGTCGAGCAAGCCGCTGCTGCGGCCGCCTCGCTGGTGGACCAGGCGCGGCGCCTCGGCGACGCGGTGGCGGTGTTCCGCATCGAGCAGCATGGCCGTGCGACGTTCGGCGGCCAGCCGGGCGGCGCGTCGGCGCCGGTCGCGCGGCTGGGCGCGCTGCAGCCGGCGTACTGAGCGCGCCGCCGGCGCGTTCCACATGTCGCCTCGGTGTGCGCCCGACATGGGCGCCGGGGCGGCGGCTTCATCGAGGAGCCCGGGCCGCGTGCCCGGGCTTTTGCGTTTGCGGGCCGCGCCGCCATGCGATTGATGTCGCGCCTGCGTGAAGCATCGATCAACCGCGAATGATTCGCGCGTGACGCCGACGTGACTCCTGCATGACCCGTGATGCCGAGTTCGTACCGCGATCTTCCGCATTTCATCCGCGCGGAAATGGCCGCGGCCGGCACGCCCCGAACCTCCTCATCCCGTCGTCGTTCCTCCCCGGTCACGCCATCGGCAACCGCGAGCCCCGCCACGCGGGCGACACACGCGAAACCCACACGCGAAACCTTTTCGGAGCCTCGAAAACGCGGCGTCAACGAAAAAATATGGTGTTCAAGCAGCAAGCCGGGACCGCCGACAACCGGCATGCCGAATCTCGGCATTTCATCAGGAAAACGATCTATGTCGATCCAGGCAGCCGGCGTGGTTCGCGACGCGACGGCCAACGTCACGCATTTCCTCCAGACGATTTCCCGCGCATGTCCTCATACGCTCCCGCAAACGTTTCAAACTCAGCGCCAAATTACAATGCCGGGATTTGCGTACGGGTTATGTAAGCCGTTGTTTTTGCGGTAGTAATTCATATGAGAACTATTCTCATTTCTATTGACGCAGCCATCCGCAATGCTTAGGATTCGCTTCGTCCGGACAAGAGGCGTCCACGAAACCGATCTATTTCGTCCGACCATATTTTTTAATTTGCATAACGAAACAAAGGATCGGAATGGAGCACGTCGCAAGACAATCCGGCTTCGTCTGCCGGAGCATGACGCCCCGGCGCGGCGTCGCCGCCGCGGCGCTCGTCGCGTTCGTGCTGTCGGCCGCCGACGAGGCACGGGCGGTGACCCCGGATGCGCTGCCGCAGGCACCGGAGGCCGACCTCGCGATCCAGGCGCAGCCGGCGAACTTCTTCACCGGCATCCGGACCCGGCAGAACCTGCTCGGCGACATGGGCGGCCTGCGCCCGTGGCTCGGCAAGTACGGCGTGAACCTGCAGGTGACCGAGGTCAGCGAATACCTCGACAACCTGCGCGGCGGCCTGCATCGCGGCGGCGAGTATGACGGCCTGACCACGGCCACGGTCACCGTCGACACATCGAAGGCGCTGGGCTGGCAGGGCGGCCTGTTCAACGTGAGCGGGCTGCAGATCCACGGCCGCAACCTCAGCGCCGACAATCTCGGCACGCTGAACACGGCGAGCGGAATCGAGGCGCAGGGCACCACGCGGCTCTGGGAGCTGTGGTACCAGCAGTCGTTCCTGAACAAGCGCCTCGACATCAAGGTCGGCCAGCAGAGCATCGACCAGGAGTTCATCACGAGCTCGTATGCGGCCACCTTCGTCAACACGATGTTCGGCTGGCCCGCGCTGCCGTCCTACGACATGCCCTCGGGCGGTCCGGCCTATCCGCTGTCCGCGCTCGGCGTGCGCGTGCGCGGCCAGATCACGCCCGCGCTGACCGCGCTGGCCGGCGTGTTCGACGGCGATCCGCTCGGCAACGACCCGACCAACCTGCACGGCACCAACTTCAATCTGCACAACGGCACGCTGTTCATCGGCGAACTGCAGTATTCGATCAACCAGCCGGCCGACGGCGAGATGGTGGGCCTCAACAGCAACGCGCTGCCGGGCACCTACAAGCTCGGCCTCTGGTACAACAACGGCCGCTTCAACGACCTGCGCCTCGACGACACCGGCATCTCGCTCGCCTCGTCGGCCTCGTCGGGCACGGCGGCCTCGCATCACGGCGACTACAGCGTCTACGCGGTGGCCGACCAGATGGTGTGGCGCCCCGATCCCGACGAACCGCGCAGCATCGGCGTGTTCGCGCGCGTGATGGGCGCGCCGGGCGACCGCAATCTCGTGAGCCTGTCGGCGAACCTCGGCGTCGTGATGAAGGCGCCGTTCAAGGGTCGTGACAACGACAGCGCCGGCCTCGCGCTCACCTACATCAAGATCGGCAGCCACGCGCACGACCTCGACCTCGACAACCTCGCGGCGGGCGGCCCCTACGGCGTGCGCACCAGCGAGACGGCGCTCGAGGCCACCTACCTCTACCAGGCCACGCCGTGGTGGCAGATCCAGGGCGACGCGCAATACACGTTCAACGCGGGCGCGGGCCAGAACCCGAACGACGCGACCCAGCCGCTGCGCAATACGTTCGTGCTCGGCGTGCGCACCACGATCACGTTCTGAGCATGGTGCCGACAGCTGGACGAACCCATTCTTCGATCATGCATGCCACATCTCCGCGGCGCGACGCCGTCCGCACTACCGAGGTTCACATGACTTCCTTCCCGCGCAGCCCGCGCGCCGTCCGGCGCGCGGCCATCGTGATCGCGGCGGGCGCGCTCGCCTTCGCCCCGGCGGCCCGCGCGGCCCCGCAAGGCTTTCTCGAGACGCTGCACCACAACACCACGCTGATCAACACGGTGCCCGACAACGGCGACCAGAACCCGTACGCGATCGTGGTCGCGCCGGTGTCGGCCGGCGCCATCAAGGCGGGCGACGTGCTGGTCGACAACTTCAACAACGCGGCCAACCTGCAGGGCACCGGCAGCACGATCGTCGACTACCACCCCGACACGAAGCAGATGACGCTGTTCGCGCAGATCCCGCGCGACCTGAAGGCATGCCCGGGTGGGGTGGGGCTGTCCACCGCGATGACGATGCTGAAGTCGGGCTGGGTCATCGTCGGCAGCACGCCGAGCAACGACGGCACCGCCACCACCAAGGGCGCGGGCTGTCTCGTCGTGCTCGACGCGAACGGCAAGGTCGCCGGCGCGATCTCCACGCCGAACATCAACGACCCGTGGGGCAACATGGCCGTGGTCGACGAAGGCACCAGCGCGACGCTGTTCGTCAGCAACGCCGGCTTCGGCGTCGGCCGCGCCGACGACACGAGCGGCGAGGGCGGCGACCCGCCGGTGTTCAAGCAGGCCACCGTGCTGCGGCTCGAACTCGCGATCCCGGCGGGCGGCGCGCCCGTGGTGAAGTCGGAGACGGTGGTCGGCAGCGGCTTCGGCGCGCGCGCGGATCGCGGCGTGTTCCTGATCGGGCCGACCGGGCTGGTGCTGTCGCCGGACCGCAAGACGCTCTATGTGTCGGACGCGATCGGCAACCGCGTGAACGTGATCGACGAGCCGATGACGCGCGACACGAGCGCGGGCGTGGGGCGTCAGCTCAGCGCCGACGGCCTGCTGCACCGCCCGCTCGCGATGGTGATGGCGCCCGACGGCCACCTGCTCGTGACCAACGCGCTGAACGGGCAGGTGGTCGAGATCATTCCGGACACCGGCAAGCAGCTCTACGCGCGCTGGATCGACACCGACCGCGCGCAGGTGCCGCCCGGCAACGGCGACCTGTTCGGGATCGCGATGACGCCCGAGGGCGACGGTTTCTACTACGTGCAGGACGACGTGAACACCCTGGTGCTCGCGAAGTAGCGCGAACGAGGCGGCAACATGACAGACCAATCCGGCAAGCCGCCGCGGCCCGAGCGCCGCGGCTTTCTGAAGGCGGGCGGCGCCGCCGTCGCGGCGGGCGTGGGGCTGGGCGGCCCCGGCGCGGCGCGCGCGGCGCTCACGCGCCATGCGGTGGTCGATCCGATGGCCGAGGTGGAGCCGTTCTACGGCGAACATCAGGCGGGCATCGTCACGACCCAGCAATCGCACACCTACGTGGCGGCGTTCGACATCACCATCGACAAGCGCGACGAACTGATCGCGCTGCTGCGCGACTGGACCGTGGCCGCCGAGCGCATGACGCGCGGCCAGCCCGCGGGCGCGCTCGAGGTACCCGACGGCCAGGCCGCCGGCGACTCGGGCGAGGTGATCGGCGTCGGCCCGGCCGCGCTGACCGTCACGTTCGGCTTCGGCCCGGGCCTCTTTACGACGGCCGACGGCCACGACCGCTTCGGGCTCGCGAGCCGGCGCCCGGCCGCGCTGGTCGACCTGCCGCGCTTCAACGGCGACCAGCTGGTGGCCGAGAAGACCGGCGGCGACCTGTTCGTGCAGGCCTGCGCGAACGACGCGCAGGTGGCATTCCATGCCGTGCGCCAGCTCGCGCGCCGCGCCTACGGCGCGCTGCGCATGCGCTGGGGGCAGGCCGGCTTCCTGACCGGCGCGCCGGGGCAGACGCCGCGCAACCTGATGGGCTTCAAGGACGGCACCAACAACCCGCCCACCGGCAGCCCGGCGGCGATGCAGCGCTTCGTCTGGGCCGGCGCCGCCGACGCGCCATGGATGGCGGGCGGCACCTACACGGTGGTGCGCCGGATCCGCATCACGCTGGAGCACTGGGATCGCACCGATCTCGCGTTCCAGGAGCAGGTGTTCGGGCGGCACAAGGTGTCGGGCGCGCCGCTCGGCGGCCGGCACGAGTTCGACGCGCTGGACCTGCAGGCCGCCGACCGGGACGGCAACGCGGTGATCCCCGACAACTCGCACATCCGCCTGTCGAACCGGGCGACCAACGACGGCGCGCAGATCCTGCGCCGCTCGTACTCGTACAACGACAGCACCAACTTCTACATCGAGCGCTGGCCGCCGTGGCGCCAGGAGGTGGAGTACGACGCGGGGCTGATCTTCATCGCGCACCAGTCGGACCCGCGCACCGGCTTCATCCCGATCAACCAGAAGCTGTCGAAGTTCGACCTGATGAACCAGTTCACCACCCACGTCGGCAGCGCGATCTTCGCAGTGCCGCCGGGCGCGCGCGAGGGCGCCTACATCGGCGCGCCGCTGTTCGAATCCTGAGCGCCGCGTGCGCCGGAACGGCAGCGACGATCACCCCGACGACAACAGAACCGGCCGCGCGGCGCGCGGCCACCACCGACTCATGGGACACCCGATGAACGCTTTACCCATTCGCGTGCTGCGCCACGCCGCGCGCCTCGTCTCGCTCGCGCTCGCGATCGCGGCCACGGCCGCGCATGCCGCGTCGATCACCGTCTACAACGCGCAGCACGAGCAGGTGATGAACCGCCTCGCCCGCGATTTCGAACAGCAGACCGGCATCGGCGTGAAGGTCCGCAACGGCGAGGGGCCGGCGCTGGCCGCGCAGATCGTCGCCGAGGGCGCGGCCTCGCCGGCCGACGTCTATTTCACCGAGAACTCGCCGGAGCTGATGCTGCTGGAGGAGAAGGGGCTGCTCGGCCCGGTCGACGCGAGCACGCTCGCGACGGTGCCGGCGCGCTACGATTCGCCGACCGGCCGCTGGGTCGGCGTGACCGCGCGCGAAAGCGTGCTGGCCTACAACACCACGCTGCTGCAGCCGTCACAGCTGCCGGCGTCGCTGTTCGATCTCGCGAAGCCGGAGTGGAAGGGCAAGGTCGGCATCGCGCCGAGCGACGCCGACTTCCTGCCGCTCGTCAGCGCCGTGATCGCGCTGAAGGGTCCGGCCGACGCGCTGCAATGGCTGAAGGGGCTGAAGGCGAACGCGCAGGTCTTCGACGACGACGAGGGCGTGGTGGCCGCCGTCAATCGCGGCGCAGTGGCCACCGGCCTCATCAACAATTACTACTGGGCGCGCCTGCACGCCGAACTCGGCGACAAGGCCACGCGCAGCGCGCTGCATCACTACACCGACGGCGACGCTGGCGGGCTCGTCAACGTGTCGGGCGCCGCGATCCTGAAGAGCGCGCGCAACGCCGCGGACGCGCAGCGCTTCCTCGCCTATCTGGTGAGCGAACGCGCGCAGACGCTGATGGCGCAGAGCCGCATCAGCTACGAATATCCGCTGCGCGCCGGGGTGGCGCCGGACCCGCTGCTCAAGCCGTTCGACCAGCTGCAGCCGCCGAAGCTGACGATCGAGCAACTCGGCGACGACAGCCAGGCCGGCAAGCTGCTGCGCCAGGCCGGGCTGCTGTGAGTCGCGCGCGGAGGCGGGCGTGAGCGAACCGGTTGCCGTCGTCTCGACGGCCGCGGCGGACGACGTTGCGCCGCCGCCGGCACGGGTGCGAGCGGGTTCGGGCCGCCGGGCATCGTGGTGGCTGCGCGCGGCCGCCAGCAGCGGCGCGCTGCTCGTGCTCGCGCCGCTGCTCTGCACGTTCTGGCGCGCGGCGGCGGTCGGCCGCGAGGACGCCGCCGACCTGCTGTTCCGCCCGCTGGTCGCGGAGCTGCTCGGCAACACGCTGCTGATCACGGTCGGCGCGACGCTCGCGGCGGCCGTGATCGGCACCGCCACCGCCTGGTTCGTCGAGCGCACGCAGCTGCCCGGGCGCCGGCTGTGGGCGGTGCTGACAGTGGCGCCGCTCGCGATGCCGGCGTTCATCTCGAGCTACGCGTGGGTCTCGCTGAGCCTCGACCTGCAGGACTTCGCCGGCGCGCTGCTGGTGATCACGTCGGCCTACTTTCCGCTCGTCCACCTGCCGGTTTCGGCCGCGCTGCGCCAGCTCGATCCGGCCCAGGAGGAGAGTGCGCGCGCGCTGGGCTGCGGACGCTTCGCGCTGTTCGTGCGGGTGGTGCTGCCGCAGCTGCGTCCGGCGCTGCTGGGCGGCATGCTGATGGTGGCGCTCGGCGTGCTGTCCGAGTTCGGCGCGTTCCAGCTGCTGCGCTTTCGCACCTTCACCACCGAGATCTACGCGGAATTCCGCACCGGCTTCGACACCAGCGGCGCGTCGCTGCTGGCCTGCGTGCTGATCGGGCTCTGTCTCGCCGGCATCGCGCTCGAGTTCCGCGTGCGCGGCCGGGCCTGCTACGAGCGCGTCGATCGCGGCGCGCATCGGGCCGCGCTGCGCTATGCGCTCGGCGCGTGGCGCTGGCCGGTGGCGGCCGGCTTCGCCGTGCTCGCGCTCGCCACGCTCGGCGTGCCGCTCGCGATGATCGGCTTCTGGCTGACGCAGGACGGCGCGGCGGCCGTGACGCCGGCCGAGGTATCGCCGGCACTGCTGGCCGGCGCGACGCTGAGCTCGGTCGGCTACGGGCTCGCGGCGGCGGCCGTGACCACCGCGCTCGCGCTGCCGCTCGCGTTCCTGCTGGTGCGTTTTCCGGGCCGCTTCGCGACGCTGCTGGAGCGCACCGTGTTCGTCGCGCAGGGCGTGCCGGGGCTGGTGGTCGCGCTCGCGATCGTCACGCTCGCCGTACATGCGCTGCCGATGCTGTACCAGAGCGCGACGCTGCTGGTGCTCGCCTACGCGATCCTGTTCCTGCCGCTCGCGCTGGTCAGCACGCGCGCGGCGCTGGCGCAGGCGCAGCCGCGGCTGGAGGATGCCGCGCGCTCGCTCGGCCTGACGCCGTGGCAGACCGCGCGGCGCGTGCTGCTGCCGCTCGCGGCGCCGGGGCTCGGCTCGGCCGCGGCGCTGGTATTCGTGTCGGTGGCGACCGAGCTGAACGCGACGCTGCTGCTGTCGCCGCTCGACACGCAGACGCTCGCCACGCAGGTGTGGGCCGATACCTCGACGCTTGCGTTCGCGGCCGCCGCGCCCTACGCGGCGCTGCTCACGGCGCTGTCGCTGGCGGCCACCGGGCTGCTGTTCTCGCTGCTGGGCCGCTCCGCGCTGCTCGGGCGCGGCGGTTGACGGCGACCGAGGTGGTTGCACGTACCCATGTTTCGTTGTCCTGTTTCCCGATGACCCGTAGATGAGCGAAATCCGCATCCGGCAACTGCGCAAGACCTTCGGCGCCCAGTGCGTGCTGCACGATGTCGACCTGACCATCGAGGCCGGCTCGCTGGTCGCCCTGCTGGGGCCATCCGGCAGCGGCAAGACCACGCTGCTGCGGCTGCTGTGCGGCTTCGAGCGCGCCGACGCCGGCACCATCGAGATCGGCGGTGCGCGGGTGGCCGGCGCCGGCCTGCATCTGCCCGCCGAGCGGCGCCGGATCGGCTACGTGCCGCAGGAGGGCGGCCTGTTTCCGCATCTGTCGGTGGCCGACAACATCGTGTTCGGCCTGCCGCGCGCGCAGCGGCGCACGCATCATCGCGTGGCCGAGCTGCTGGCGATGGTCGGGCTGCCGGCCGGCTACGCGGCGCGCGCGCCCCAGCAGCTGTCGGGCGGCCAGCAGCAGCGCGTCGCGCTGGCCCGCGCGCTCGCGCCGGCGCCGTCGGTGGTGCTGCTCGACGAGCCGTTCTCGTCGCTCGACGCGGCCTTGCGCGCGGAAACGCGCGATGCGGTGCGGCAGGCGCTGGCGGCGGCCGGCGCCACCGCGATGCTGGTCACGCACGACCAGGCCGAGGCGCTCTCGCTCGGCGATCGCGTGGCCGTGCTCTGGCAGGGGCGGATGGTGCAGGTGGCGGCACCGCGCGAGCTGTATCGCCGGCCGGCCACGCGCGAGCTGGCGGCGTTCGTCGGCGACGCGGTGCTGCTGCCGGCCAGCGTGGTGGACGGCCTCGCGCACTGCGCGCTCGGCGCCTTGCCGGTACTCGGGCCGGCCGCGAGCGGCGCGGCCCGCGCGATGCTGCGCCCCGAGCAGCTGCGGCTTCTCGACGGCGACGATCACGGCGCCGGCTTCGAGGCCGTCGTGACCGGCGTGAGCTTCAACGGACGCGACGCGGCCGTGAGGCTGCTCACGCGCACGGCCGAGCCGCTCGCGCTGGCCGCGAGCGTGCCGGGGCATCGCTCGCCCGAGTTGGGCAGCACGGTGCGGGCACGGGTGGATGGTGCGGTGGTGGTGTATCCGCTCGATTGAGCGAGGGCGCTGACTGGTGCGGAGCCGCGCGGATGGCGGCGCGCCCGCAGCGGCGGGGAGCGGCGGCGTACCCCCGCGCGGGCTGACACTGCTGCGGGTACGACAGGGGGCAGGGCGGTCGCCGCCGTGCCCCCCTCGTGCCCGCCGCCTCAGGTCTGCAGATACACGACCTGCGTGTGGGTGTATTCGTACACGCCGTGCTTGCCGTCCGCGCCGCCGATGCCGCTCTTGCGCACGCCGGCGTGGAAGCCCTGCATCGCCTCGAAGTTCTCGCGATTGACGTAGGTCTCGCCGAACGACAGCCCGCGGATCGCCGCCATCGCGCTGTTCAGGCTCTTCGTGTAGACCGACGAGGTGAGCCCGTATTCGCAGTCGTTGGCGAGCGCGATCGCGTGGTCGAGATCGTCGACGATCTGGATCGGCAGCACCGGCCCGAAGATCTCCTCGCGCATGATCGCCATGTCCTCGCGGCAGTCGGCGATCACCGTCGGCTCGTAGTGGAAGCCGCGGCCGAGGTCGGCCAGCTTGCCGCCCGTCACCACCGTGCCGCCCTGCTCGACGGCCGTCTTCACCTTCGCGGCCACCTTGTCGAGGCCGAGCTGGTTGATGAGCGGGCCCATCTCGACGTTCGCGTCGGCCACCGGGTCGCCGTAGCGCGTGGCGCGCATCGCCGCGCTGATCCTCTCGATGAACGCCTCGGCGATCGGCCGCTCCACGTAGACGCGCTCGGCGCAGTTGCAGACCTGCCCCGTGTTGATCACGCGCGAGTTGCGGATCGCGGTGACGGCGAGGTCGAGATCGGCGTCGGCCAGCACGATCGCGGGTGCCTTGCCGCCCAGTTCGAGGTTGAGCTTGGTGAGGTTCGGCGCGGCGGCGGCCATGATGCGCTGGCCGGTGGCCACGCTGCCGGTGAAGCTGATCATGTCCACCCCGGCGTGCGCGCTGAGCTTCGCGCCCACGTCGCCGCGCCCGGCCACCACGTTGAACACGCCGCGCGGCAGCGCCGTCTTCGCGACGATCTTCGCGAACTCGAAGCAGTTGTTCGGCGTTTCCTCGCTCGGCTTGATCACGATGGTGTTGCCGGTCACGAGCGCGGGCGCCATCTTGCGCGCGATCAGGAAGAACGGGAAGTTCCACGGCAGGATGCCGGCCACCACGCCCATCGGCTTGCGGAACAGCAGCATGGTTTCGTTGGCGCGGTCGCTCGGGATGATCTCGCCCTCGATGCGGCGCGCCCACTCGGCCATGTAGTCGAGATAGTCGGCGGTGAAGTTGACCTCGACCTCGGCCAGGCCGCGGATCTTGCCGCCCTCGTTGACGATCACGTCGGCGAGCCGCGCCACGTCGGCGCGCAGCGCGTCGGCGATCTGGTGCAGGAACCTCGCGCGCTCCACCGGCGTGGTGCGCGCCCAGCCGGCCTGCGCGCGGCGCGCGGCGTCGATCGCGTGGGCCAGGTCGGCGTCGCCGGCCACCGGCGCGTGCGAGAGCAGCGCGCCGGTGGCCGGGTTGCGGACTTCGAAGTGCTCGGACGAGCTGGTGAATTCACCGTCGATGTAGTGCTGGTATTGCGTCGGAGTGCTGGACATGGTCGTCTCCTTGGCCGGGTTCGGCGAGAGGGGCTGCGAATCAGTGGCGTTGAAGCATGGCGAGAGTACGGCGAACGGTGGCGCGGGCGCGGGCCGGCGCGGCTCAGTAGCCGGGCGACGAGGCGGGCGGTGCCTCGTCCGGGCCGGCCGGCGAGGGGGCGCGAAAGCGCGCGAGCGCGCCGTCGAGCGCGTCGCGCAGCAGCACGATGTCGATCGCCACGGCCACGAAGCTCGCGCCCCATTCGAGGTAGCGGCGCGCCGCGTCCTCGGCCGGTGCGAGGATGCCGGCGGCCTTGCCGGCCGCGCGCGAGACCTCGATGATGTGGCGGATCGCCTGCTGCACGGTGGGGTGGCCGGCGTTGTCGGGATGGCCGAGCGCGATCGACAGGTCGGCCGGCCCGATGAAGAGGCCGTGGACGCCCTCGGTCGCGGCGATCGCCTCGACGTTCTCGAGCCCGGCGCGCGATTCGATCTGCACGGTCAGGCACAGCGCCTCGTCGGCGCGCGCCAGGTAGTCGCCCACCCGGCCCCAGCGCGTGGCGCGCGTGAGCGCGCCGCCGATGCCGCGAATCCCGTGCGGCGGGTAGCGCATCGCGCGCACCAGCGCGGCGGCCTGCTCGGCCGTCTCCACCATCGGCACCATCAGCGTGGTGGCGCCCACGTCGAGCAGCTGCTTGATCAGCGCCGGATCGTGGTTGACGGTGCGCACCACGGCGCGCGTGCGGTACGGCGCGACCGCCTGCAACTGCTGCAGCACGGTGGCCACCGAATTCGGCGCGTGTTCGCCGTCGATCAGCATCCAGTCGTAGCCGGTCTGCGCGATGATCTCGGTCGCGTAGCTGCTCGCGAAGCTGTTCCAGGTGCCGAGCTGCGGCGTGTGCCCGGCGAGCGCGTGTTTGAACGGGTTGTCCAGCGGGTTCATCGATTCGTCTCCGAAGAAGGCAGGGCGCCACGCGGCGGGCCGTGGCTCGATGCCGGGCGCGCGTGGCTCGGTGCGCGAGGCTCAGTGCGTGTACGGCCGTTCGAGCTGGCAGTCCGGGTTGAGCCGCACCCCGAAGCCGGGCTTGTCGAGCGCCGACGCGCGCATCCGCCCGCGCTCCGGCACCGGCTCGTCGAGCAGCTGCGGATGGAACATCGGCACGACCTGGTCGGCCTGCGGCGCCATCATCAGGAACTCGGCGAACGGGCTATTGTGGCGCGTGATCACGAAGTGGTAACTGTAGACCGACGAGCCGTGCGGCACCACCAGCGCGCCGTGCGCGTCGGCCAGCGCCGAGATCTTCTGCAGTTCGGTCACGCCGCCGCACCAGCCCACGTCCGGCTGCAGCACGTCGCAGCAGCCCATCTCGAGCAGCAGGCGAAAGCCCCAGCGCGTGGCCTCGTGCTCGCCGGTGTTGACCAGCATGCCGGGCGGCACGGCCTGGCGCAGCGCGGCATAGCCCCAGTAGTCGTCGGGCGGCAGCGCTTCCTCGATCCACTTGAGGCCGTATTCCCTCGCGGCATGCGCGAGCCGCGTGGCGTAGTTGAGGTCGAGGCTCATCCAGCAGTCCCACATCAGCCAGAAGTCGGGGCCGACGCGCTCGCGCATCGCCGCGAGTTCCTCGAGGTTCTTGCGAAAGCCCTCGTCGCCCTCGGCCGGGCCGTGGTGCAACGGCATCTTGCCGCCGACGAAGCCCATCTCCTTCGCCAGGTCGGGCCGCGCGCCGGTGGCGTAGAACCGCAGCTCGTCGCGCACGGCGCCGCCGAGCAACTGATGCACGGGCTCGTCGCGGACCTTGCCGAGCAGGTCCCACAGCGCCAGGTCGACGCCCGAGATCGCGTTGATCACGAGCCCCTTGCGGCCGTAGTAGAGCGTGCCGAAATACATCTGGTCCCAGATCTTCTCGAGATCGGTGACCTTCGCGCCCTCCACGAAGCGCGCCAGATGCTTCTCGACGATGAACGCGGCGGGCTCGCCGCCGGTGGTCACCGCGAAGCCGACGCTGCCGTCGCTGGCCTCCACCTCCACCACCAGCGTGCCGAGCACGTTGATGCCGAAGCTGCGGCGGCTCGCGCGGTACTCGGGGTAGCGCGCCATCGGCGTGGCGATGTGGTCGTCGATCCAGTGGCCGTCGCCCTGGTCGTGGTAATCCGCGCCGCCGCCGCGAAGCGTGTAGGCACGGATCTGCTTGATGATGGGCACCGACATGATGGCGTTCTCCATGAAGGGGGAAACGAAACGAACGGGTTGAACGAAGCGCGGCGCTCACGAGTAGCGCGGCTGCGCGCGGCGGCCGCCGCGCGGCTCGCGCCGGCCGCGCGCGATCAGCAGCGCGGCCACGAGGGTCGTGCCCGCGAGCGTGTAGAGCCCGGCCGACGGGGAATGGAACGCGGCCTCGGCCGCGTGCTTCAGGTTCGGCGCGACGAAGCCGCCGAGCGCGCCGAACGAGTTGATCAGGCCGAAGCCGGCCGCCGCCGCGCTGCCGCGCAGCGTCGCGGCGGGCAGCACCCAGAACACCGGCTGCACGGCGATGAAGCCGGCCGCCGCGAAGCAGAGCGCGACGAGCGAGAGCGCCGGATGGGCGCTCGCCACCGAGGCGGCGATGCCGGCCGCGCTCACGACCAGCGTGACGGCCGCGATCGCGCGATGGCGGCCGTGGCGGTCGGCCCAGGCCGGCACCAGCCACGCGGCGACGATCGCGGCGAGCCACGGCAGCGCGGCCACCAGCCCCACCGTGAAGCCGATCTGCCGGCCCATCAGCTGCGCGACCTGCGAGGGCAGGTAGAACACCACGCCGTACACGCTCATCTGGATCAGCAGGTACACGGCGCTCAGGTACCACACCTGGCGGTCGGCCAGCGCGCCGCGAATCGAGGCGGGGCCGTGGGCCGCGCGCGCCTGGTCCTCGGCGGCCAGCGCGGCGGCGAGCGCCTCGCGCTGCGCGGGGGCGAGCCAGCGCGCGTCGCGCGGCCGGTCGTCGAGCACGAACCAGGCGGCCACGCCCACCGCGCTCGCCAGCCCGCCCTCGACGAGGAACAGCCATTGCCAGCCGCGCAGGCCGCCCAGCCCGTGCAGGTCGAGCAGCAGCCCCGACAGCGGCGAGCCCACCACGAACGCGATCGGCGCGCCGAAGTAGAACAGGCCGAGCGCCTTGCCGCGCGCGCGCCGCGGAAACCAGTAGGTGAGGTAAAGGATCACGCCGGGGAAGAAGCCCGCCTCGGCGATGCCGAGCAGCAGGCGCAGCAGGTAGAACGAGGTCTCGCCGTGGACCAGCGCGGTGCCGGCCGAGACGAGGCCCCAGCTCACCATGATCCGGCACATCCAGCGCCGCGCGCCCACGCGTTCGAGCATCAGGTTGCTCGGCACTTCCAGCAGCGCATAGCCGACGAAGAAGATCCCCGCGCCGAACGCGTAGGCCGCGTCGGACAGGCCCGTGTCGAGCTGGAACTGCGTCTTCGCGAAGCCGACGTTGGCGCGATCGAGGAACGCCATCACGTACATCAGCAGCAGGAACGGCAGCAGGCGGCGCGTCACGCGCGCCATCGCCTCGCCGAGCGGGGTTGCCGGGTCGTCCATCCATCGTCTCCATCGTCGTGTGCGCGGCGGCGTGGTGCGAGGCAGGCGAGCGCCACGCCGCGAACGGCTAGCAGCACTGTAATCACCGCGGCGATGCGTGACCAATACCAAAATCGATGCGTGCGATACGTTTTCCGGATCGAAGCGCGGGCGATCCGGAATGCAGATCGCGCCATGTCGTTTCCGGATTGTTCGCGCGCGCACGCCGCGCCTATATTGGGCGCGGATGCCGGCGGCCCGCGCCGCGGGGCGCGCCGGCGTATGGTCGGCGCATGACAGGAACCAGGAGGCTCAGGTGCTGCTAGAGGACAAGGTGGTGATCGTCACGGGCGGCTCGCGCGGCATCGGCCGCGCGATCGCCGTGGCCAGCGCGCTCGAGGGCGCCCACGTCGTGATCAACTACTGGGGCGACAACGATGCGTCGTACGGCCGGGGCTCGGCCGTCGACGAAGTGATCGCCCAGATCGAGCGCGCCGGGCGGCGCGCGATCGCGGTGGAGGGCAACGTGGCGCAGCCGGGCACCGGCGCCGAGCTGGTGCGGCGCGCGGTGGGCGCGTTCGGCCGCGTGGACGTGCTGGCCAGCAACGCCGGCATCTGCCCGTTCCATGCGTTTCTCGACATGCCGCCGGCGGTGCTGGAGCGCACCGTCGGCGTGAACCTGAACGGCGCGTTCTACGTCACGCAGGCGGTGGCGCGGCAGATGCGCGAGCAGGGCACGGGCGGCGCGATCGTGGCGACCAGTTCGATCAGCGCGCTGGTGGGCGGCGGCATGCAGACCCACTACACACCGACCAAGGCCGGCGTGCATTCGCTGATGCAGTCGTGCGCGATCGCGCTCGGCCCTTACGGCATCCGCTGCAATTCGGTGATGCCGGGCACCATCGCCACCGACCTGAACGCCGACGATCTGGCCGACCCCGACAAGCGCGCCCGCATGGAAAAGCGGATTCCGCTCGGCCGGCTCGGCGCGCCCGACGAGGTGGCCGACTGCGTGGTGTTCCTCGCTTCGGACCGCGCGCGCTACGTGACGGGCGCGGCGCTGCTGGTGGACGGCGGCCTGTTCGTCAACCTGCAATGAGCGTGGCGGCGGGGTCGGGGCCGGCGGGACCATCGAATGCGGCGTCCACGGCCGGATCGGAGAAGCGCCGCAGCAAGCCGATGAAATATTCGGCGGCCTCCGAGAGCGGCTCGTCGCGGCGCGTGAGGATGCCGTAGCCGGGCAGCCGCTTGCCGATCTCGATCGGCAGCGCCACCAGCAGCTTCGCCTTCACGTGATCGCGCACCACCGATTCGGGCAGCATCGCGATCGCGTCGAAGGTCTCGACCAGCTGCAGCGTGGCGAAGATCGAGCCGCATTCGGTCAGGTTGGCCGGCGTGGCGAGCCGCGCGCGCGCGAATTCGCTCTCCAGCAGCACGCGCGCCGGGCTCGACACCGGCTGCGCGACCCACGGCCATGGCGCGAGCTCGTCGAGCGTGACGCGCTCGCGCGCGGCCAGCGGATGCTGCGCGCGCGCCACCAGCACGAGCGTTTCGGCCGCGATCGGCTCGAAGCTGAAATCGTTGTGCTGCAGGGCGTTGGTGAGGCGCCCGAGCGCGAGATCGACCTCGCGGCGGTACAGCAATTGCACGATCTGGTCGCTGGTCTCGCCGAGGATGCGCACCGACAGCAGCGGGCGCACCGTCTTCAGCGAGGCCACCGCCAGCGCCAGCACGTCGGGCGCGGCGCCCATGATCGCGCCGACCGTCAGGTGCCCGTGGCCGCCGCGCCGCTTCACGTCGAGATCCTCGGCGAAGCGCGTGAGGTCGGACAGCGCGCGCCGTGCGTAGGCGAGCACCGACTGGCCGAGCGCGGTGGGCGCCATACCCTTCGCATTCCTTTCGAACAGGCGGAAGCCGAACGCATCCTCGATGTCGCCAAGCATGCGGCTCGCGCTCGGCTGCGCGACGTTGATCTCGCTCGCGGCCTGATGCACGTTGCGGCAGTCGTCGAGCGCGACGAGCAGCGCGAGGTGCTTGAGTTTCAACCGGTTGACGAGCGACGACGCCGTGGTGGGCAGGGTCATGGGCGGGTGATTCGTTTTCTGGATCGCCCAATGATGATAACGGATTGGTTGGCTATCGGGAGCCGTTTATAGTCGCTGCATCTCGTGGTGCGCAGCCGCGACGACATTCATACCGAGAACGACGGAGACACGATGACGGAGACGATCGCTTTCCGGATGCGGCTCAATCCGGGCCGGCGCGACGACTACGAGCGCCGCCATCGCGAGATCTGGCCGGAGCTCGTCGCGACGCTGCGCGCGGCCGGCATCCGCGATTACCGGATCTTCCTCGACGAGGCCACCCATCATCTGTTCGCGGTGCTCGAGCGCGAGCCGGACCACCGCATGGCGCAGCTCGCCAGCGACGCGGTGATGCGCAAATGGTGGGATCACATGGCGGACCTGATGCCGACCGGCGCCGACGGCGCGCCCGAGCAGGTGCCGCTCGCGCCGATGTTCCACCTGCCCTGAGCCGAGGCCGACGATGCGAGTGGTCGATCCGCACATCCATTTCTGGCGCCCCGGCACCGGTGATTACCCGTGGCTCGCGAAGCCCGGCACCTCGTTCGTCGGCGACGCGCGCGAGCTCGCGCACGATTACCTGCCGGCCGACCTGCGGCGCGACGCCGGCGACATCGAGATCGCGAAGGTGGTCCACGTCGAGGCCAATTTCGATCCGGCGCGGCCGGTGGACGAGACGCGCTGGCTGCAGTCGCTGGCGCAGTCGGCGCCGGGCTGGCCGCATGCGATCGTCGCGGCGGCCGACCTGTCGGCGCCCGACGTGGAGGCGACGCTCGCCGTGCATGCCGGCTTCGCGAACGTGCGCGGCATCCGCCAGATCCTCAACGTCCACGCCGATCCGCTTTACGACTACGTGGGCCGCCACTATCTGCGCGATCCCGCCTGGCTGCGGCAGTTCCCGCTGCTCGCGCGCTACGGGCTGTCGTTCGACCTGCAGCTGTATCCGTCGCAGATGCCCGAGGCGGCGCGGCTCGCGCGCGCGCATCCCGAGGTCGCGATCGTGCTGAACCATGCCGGCATGTTCGTCGACCGCGACGCGCCGGCCGGCTACCGCGCCTGGCGCGAGGGCCTGCGCGAGCTGGCCGCGTGCCCGAACGTGGCCGTCAAGATCAGCGGCCTCGCGATGTTCGACCATGCGTGGACCGTCGAGAGCCTGCGGCCCTACGTACTCGAGACGATCGACGCGTTCGGCGTGGCGCGCTCGATGTTCGCGTCGAACTTCCCGGTGGACCGGCTGTTCGGCGGCTACGGCGAACTGTGGCGCGCCTATGCGCGCATCGTCGGCGGCGCGAGCGAGGACGAGCGCCGGCAGCTGTTCGCCGGCAACGCGGAACGGTTCTACCGGATCTAGCGGCGCCCGGCACGATCGGGCGATGGCGATGGCGCGGCCCCGACAACTGGAAGGAGACGATCTTGGCGATACCTGAACAGGCGGCTGCGGAGGCGGCCGCGCCGCGCCTCGAACTGCGCGGCGCGAGCAAGTCGTTCGGCGCGGTGCGCGCGCTGGTCGGCGGCGAACTCGTGCTGCGCGCGGGCGAGGTCCACGCGCTGCTCGGCGAGAACGGCGCCGGCAAGTCGACGCTCGTGAAGATCCTGGCCGGCGTCCACGCGCCCGATACCGGCGTGCTGCGCGTGGACGGCCGCGAGCGCCGCTTCGCCACGCCGTCCGACGCGCGCGCGGCCGGCATCGCGGTGATCTACCAGGAGCCGACGCTGTTCTTCGACCTGTCGATCGCCGAGAACATCTACATGGGCCGCCAGCCGCTCGACCGGCTCGGCCGCATCGACTACGACGCGATGTTCGCGAGCGTCGCCGCGCTGCTCGGCTCGCTCGGCGTGAAGCTGAACCCGCGCCGGCCGGTACGCGGGCTCTCGATCGCCGACCAGCAGGTGATCGAGATCGCCAAGGCGCTGTCGCTGGAGGCCAACGTGCTGGTCATGGACGAGCCCACCGCCGCGCTGTCGCGGCCCGAGGTGGAGCGGCTGTTCGCGATCGTGCGCACGCTGGCCGGACGCGGCGCGGCGGTGCTGTTCATCACGCACCGGCTCGAGGAAGTGTTCGCGCTGACGCGCCACGTCACGATCATGCGCGACGGCGCGAAGGTGTTCGACGCGCCCACCGCCACGCTCGACACCGCCGCGATCGTCGCCACCATGGTGGGCCGCGATCTCGAGACGTTCTACCCGAAGGCCGAGGTCGAGCGCGGCGCGGTGCGGCTCGCGGTGCGCGGCCTCTCGCGCACCGGCGTGTTCAAGGACGTCGGCTTCGAGGTCCACGCGGGCGAGATCGTCGCGCTGGCCGGGCTGGTGGGCGCCGGGCGCAGCGAGGTGGCGCGCGCGATCTTCGGCATCGATCCGCTCGACGCGGGCGAGATCGTGGTGTCGGGCAGGCGGCTCGCGCCGGGCCGCCCGGGCGACGCGGTGCGCGCCGGGCTCGCGATGGTGCCCGAGGACCGCCGCGAGCAGGGCCTCGCGCTCGAACTGAGCATCGCGCGCAACGCCTCGATGACGGTGCTGGGGCGCCTGGCGCGCTTCGGGCTCGTGTCGGCCGCGCGCGAGCTGGCGCTGGCCGGCGAATGGGGCGCGCGGCTGCGGCTCAAGGCGGGCGACCTGCGCGCGCCGGCGGGCACGCTGTCGGGCGGCAACCAGCAGAAGGTGGTGCTCGGCAAGTGGCTCGCCACCGGCCCCGACGTGCTGATCATCGACGAGCCCACGCGCGGCATCGACGTGGGCGCCAAGGCCGAGGTGTACGGCGTGCTCGCCGACCTCGTCGGGCAGGGCATGGCGGTGCTGATGATCTCGAGCGAGCTGCCCGAGGTGCTCGGCATGGCCGATCGCGTGCTGGTGATGCACGAAGGGCGGATCCGCGCCGACATCGCGCGCGCCGAGGCCACCGAGGAACGCATCATGCACGCCGCGCTCGGCGGCCACGACGTCTCGATGGAGCGTGCCGCATGACCACCGGAACCCCCGTGATGAATCCTGCCGACGACACCCGCAAGCCGCGCGCGGGCGCGGCCGCGCTCGCCGTGATCGCGAAGAGCCGCGAGACGACGCTCGCCGTGGTGCTGCTGCTGCTGATCGGCGGCACCGCGCTCGCGCGCCCGCAGTTCCTGAACCTGCAGAACCTGCGCGACGTGCTGCTGAACGTGTCGATCGTGAGCCTGCTCACGGCCGGCATGACGATCGTGATGCTGATGCGCCACATCGACCTGTCGATCGGCTCGGTGGTGGGGCTCGGCGCCTACGGCGTGGGCAGCCTCTACGTGGCGTTCCCGCAGCTGCCGGTGCCGCTCGCGCTGGCCGCCGGGCTCGCGATCGGGCTCGGCGCCGGCTGCGTGAACGGGCTGCTGGTGGCCTGGGGGCGCGTGCCCTCGCTGGTCGCCACGCTGGCGATGCTCTACATCCTGCGCGGCGCCGACTACGCCTGGGTCCACGGCGGCCAGATCACCGCCTCCAGCCTGCCCGACGCCTATTCGCGGCTCGCCACCGGCTCGCTGGCCGGCGTGCCGGTGCTGGTGCTGATCACGGCGCTGCTGCTGGCCGGCCTGTCGGTCTACCTGAGGCGCTACCGGGCCGGCCGCGAGCACTACGCGATCGGCTCGAACCCGGAGGCCGCGCGGCTCGCCGGGATTCGCGTCGACCGCCGCGTGCTGGCCGGCTTCCTGATCTCCGGCGCGCTCGCGGGGCTGGCCGGCGCGCTGTGGCTGGCGCGCTTCGGCACCGCCGACGCGAGCACCGGCAAGGGCATCGAGCTGCAGGTGGTGGCCGCGGCCGTGGTGGGCAGCGTCGCCATCAACGGCGGCGTGGGCACCATCCTCGGCGCCACGCTCGGCGCGCTGGTGCTCGGCGTGATCAGCATCGCGCTGGCGGTGCTGCACGTCTCGCCGTTCTGGGAACAGGCGATCCAGGGCGCGCTGATCGTCGCCGCGGTGGCGGCCGACACGCTGCTGGCCCGCTCGATCGCCAAACGCATGATGAGGAAACGCGACCATGGCTGACGCGAAATCGACCCCGGCGCGGCGCGCCTTCGCCCCGGGCTGGGAAGGGCTGCTGGTGCTGATCCTGATCGCCTCGCTCGCGCTCGGGCGGCTGCTCTCGCCGGTGTTCCTCGACGCGGCGAATCTCGCCAACCTGCTGCTCGACATCGGCGAGATCTCGCTGATGGCGCTGACCATGACGCTGATCATCGTGACGGGCGAGATCGACCTGTCGGTGGCGTCGATCCTCGGCGCGTCGAGCGCGCTGATGGGCGTGCTCTGGCACCTCGGCCTGCCGATGCCGCTCGTGATCGCGCTGGTGCTGGCGGCCGGCACGCTCGCGGGGCTGTTCAACGGCTGGGTGATCGTGCGGCTGCAGCTGCCGTCGCTGGCCGTGACGATCGGCACGCTCGCGCTGTTTCGCGGCCTCGCCTACGTGCTGCTCGGCGACCAGGCGATCGCCGATTTCCCGCCCGGCTACACGGCGTTCGGGATGGACACCGTGGCGGGCAGCTTCCTGCCGCAGCCGTTCGTGATCGTGATCGTGGCGGCCGTGCTCTGCACCGTGCTGCTGCAGGCCAGCGCGTTCGGCCGCGCGCTCTACGCGATCGGCTCGAACCCGGCCGCCGCCACGTTCTCGGGCATCGCCGTGGCGCGCATCAAGCTGCGCCTGTTCGTGATGTCGGGCTTCATGAGCGCGCTGGCCGGGGTGGTCTACACGCTGCGCTTCACCAGCGCGCGCGGCGACAACGGCGAGGGCTTCGAGCTGGCCGTGATCGCGGCCGTGCTGTTCGGCGGCGTGAGTATCTTCGGCGGGCGCGGCTCGCTGTACGGCGTGCTGCTGTCGCTCTTGATCGTCGGCGTGCTGAAGAACGCGCTGACGCTGGTGGACGTGTCGAGCGAGGCGCTCACGATCGTCACGGGCGTGCTGCTGCTGTCGTCGGTGCTGATCCCGAACCTCGCCTCGCGGTGGCACGCGCGCCGGCTGCGGCACCGCGCGATGGCACGCTGAACGTGGCGCCCGCGCGCATCGCGAATCGCGACGCCTCGGCCGCATCCATGCATTCACGCATATCAACACGGCCGGGCCCACGCCCCGGCCCGTAACCTGGAGACGCAGCATGCATCGATCCTTACGCAGGACCGCGACGGCGGCGGTGTTCGTCACGCTGGCCGGGCTCGCCTCGTCGTTCGCCGTGGTCGGCACGGCGGACGCGGCCGGCCTCGAGCCCGATCTCAAGATCGCGTTCGTACCCAAGCAGATCAACAACCCCTACGAGGTGATCGCCGACGAGGGCGGGATGGCCGCGATCAAGGAGCTGAAGGGGCAGGGCAAGGTGGTCGGCCCGTCCGACGCGGGCGCGTCCTCGCAGGTGCAGTACGTGAACACGCTCACCACCCAGCGGCAGAACGCGATCGTGATCGCCGCCAACGATCCCAACGCGCTGGTGCCGTACCTGAAGCGCGCGATGGCGCAGGGCGTGAAGGTCGTCACGTTCGATTCGGACACGGCGCCGGAGGGCCGCCAGATCTTCGTCAACCAGGCCAACGCCGAGAGCATCGGGCGCGGCCAGATCCAGCTGCTCGCGAAGCTGACGGGCGGCGAGGGCGAGTTCGCGATCCTCTCGGCCACGCCGAACGCGACCAACCAGAACACCTGGATCCGCTGGATGCAGGAGGAACTGAAGAAGCCCGAGTACGCGAAGCTCAAGCTCGTGAAGATCGCCTACGGCAACGACGACGACCAGAAATCGTTCGTCGAGACGCAGGGCCTGCTGCAGGCGTATCCGGACCTGAAGGCGATCGTCGCGCCGACCTCGGTGGGGATCGTGGCCGCCGCGCGCTACATCTCGACCTCGTCGAGCAAGGGCAAGGTGGCGGTGACCGGGCTCGGCACGCCGAACCAGATGCGCGCGTTCGTGAAGAACGGCACCGTCAAGGCGTTCCAGCTGTGGGATCCGGGCCAGCTCGGCTACCTGGCCGCCTATGCCGCCGCCAACCTGGCCTCGGGCACCATCACCGGCAAGGAAGGCGAATCGTTCGAGGCCGGCAAGCTCGGCCGCCGCACCGTCGGCAAGCGCGGCGAGGTGATCCTCGGGCCGCCCGCCACGTTCGATGCGTCGAACATCGACCAGTTCAACTTCTGAACCGGGTCCGCGCCCGGCGCGCAGGCGACGCGTCGGGCCCAAGGCGCGGGACATGAGGTATCGACCGTCAGGCCTCGGGGCGGCTCAGGAAGCCTTCGACCGCGGCCGCGAACGCCGCGGGCGCCTCGAGCATCATCAGGTGCCCGCAGCCCGCGAGCGCCTCGCGGCCCGCGCACAGCTCGACGGCCCAGCCCGGGAGATGCCAGCTGTCGTGCGAACGCTCGCCCGACAGCAGGTACACCGGGTGGCGCTGGAACACCTGCCGGAGCTTGCGCGCGTAGCCGGCGTTGCCGGTCACCGCGATCACCGACTGCCCCATCGCGCGCAGCGTCGAGGCCGGCTGATGGTCGAGCCAGCGCGCGGCGGTGTCGACCATCGCCGGCGTCGCGTCGCGGATCACGCCGCGCAGCCAGCCGGCCGGATCGGCGCGCAGCGACGCGAGCCGCGCGTCCGCCTCGTCCGGCGTCATGTGCGCCACCGGCGCGGACCAGAACGCGTCGTCGAGCGTGAAGTTGCCTTCCACGTTGACGATCCGGCGCACGCGGTCGGGATAGGCATGCGCGAACAGCATCGCGATCGCGCCGCCGGTCGAGTGGCCGACCAGGTCGACGGTGGGCGCGTCGGTGCGCGCGGCGATGAACGCGCGGATGTGCTCGACCTGCTCGGGCAGCGAGATGGCCTCGAACGGCACGTGCCGGTAGGCGCCGTAGCCGAGCAGGTCCGGCGCGGCATGGCGCCGGTCGGGGGTGTCGAAGGCGATCGCATCGAAGCTGCCGATGAAGCCCTGGACGAGGATGACGGGGGGCCGGTGGCTCATGCGGATCGTCTCGCGGGTGAATGAGGGTGAAGGGACGCGGCGTGCTCGGCGCCGAGTGCGTCGCGCAGTTCGTCGAGTTCGAGGCAATGCGTGCGGTCGTGGTCGAGCAGCTCGCGCACGAGTTCCTCCAGGCTGACGCGCCGGATCCCGTCGTGCAGCCCGCAGCGTTCGAGCTGCGCGGCGCCGAGCCGCCGCAGCACCAGGCACAGGCGCCGCCGCGCCTGACGGAACGCCTCGCAGGCCTCGCCCGGGCTCTGGTCGGGATAGCGGCGCGCCTGCGCGATGGCGAGCCCGTCGACCGCGGCGATCACGGGCAGCCGCTCGCGCCGGATCGCCTCGATCCGCCGCGCGGACACCGCATCGAAATCGCGCAGATGGCAGACGTGCTCGACGAACGAGAAGCCGGTGCCATCGGGGCGGCGCGTCCACTGCGCGCGCGGAATGCGCGCCGCGTGTTCGGCGAGCCGGCCCGGCATCGCGGCCAGTTCCTCGATCACGCGCGGGAACGGCGGCACCACCGGACGCGCGCTGAACACGGCGCCATAGCTGAACAGCCGGCCGCCGACGCGTCCGCGCGCCCGCACGAGTTCGTGACCGTGGCGGCGCATCACGTCGGCCACCATCGCGCCGCAGAACTGCCGGGCGGTCGTATCGGTTTCGATCTCGGGATATTTCCCGGCGATTTCGTCGGCCACCGCCGCGATCGCGGCCATGCCGACGCGCGACAGCGCCGCGTATTCCGGGTAGCGCCCGGGAAGGTCGATCAGGGCTTCGAGTTGCGTTCCGATCGGCGTGGCGCGGAAGCGGTCAAAGCGGGAGTGCATGGATCGGGACGCATTGCCTTAACGTCGCACGACGATACGTTAGCGCGGCGCGGGCGGTCAAGGCATCGGGTGCCTTGCGGTTTTTTGTTATGAAATTAACGATCCGGCATGCGCGGGAATGGCGATAATCGCGCGCCGGCGTCGTGATTCCACGCTGTTTCGCGAATCAATGCGCGCGGCGGCGGCGCGCGGGCCGGGGCGCTCGCGCGCCGCCGGGTGGACAGCGCCGCCGGCGCGGCGGTATGCTCGGCGGCACCGCGCCGGGCGTCGCGCGCGGTCTTCGTCGCGGCGCGTGCGTTCGCGATGCCGCCGTCCACGTCGATCGCGTTCGCAGGTATGCCGCTATGATCGTCACCGATCTGGTCTGTCAGGAAATCCGGGAGCACATCGCCTCCCATCGGCCCGAGCGCGGCGGCGCCCTCTACGGGCCGCGCCACTACCCGATGGTCACCCATTTCGAATACGACTTCGACGCGCGGACCAGCGCCGTCAGCTACGTGCCGTCGGACCGGCTGATCGCCAACGTGGCGGTGGTCGAGCGCGAGGCCGGGCTGCAGTTCAAGGGCATCGTCCATTCCCACCCGCGTGGCCTCGTGCGGCCCTCGGCCGGCGACGAGCGGACCGTGCTGAGCTTCTTCGCCAAGAACCCGCATGTCGCGGCGATGGCGCTGCCGATCGTCCAGTCGCTGCCGCGCTCGCGGGCACCGGAACCGGCGCCGGATCCGGAACCGGGCGCGGCGCCGTCGTTTCTCCATTGGTATCGCGCCGAACGCGGCAGCGCCGCGGCGCGTCCCGGCGACGTCCGGCGCGACGCCGTGACGATCGTCGAGGAGCCGCTGCACGTGCTGCCGATCCTCGCGCACGTCGAGCGGCTGCTCGCCGGCCTCGCGCGCGGCGGCCTCGCGCTGGCCTGCAACCGCAAGCTGCAGCATCTGGAGATCGCCGGCTCGCAGCTGGTCGGGCTCGTCTGCAGCGGGCCGGCGCAGCGCGAGTTCATGTATTTCGTCGGGCTCGGCTATCCGGTCGTCGCGCCGCTCGTGCTTTACCAGCACGAGGGCGCCACCCGCAGTCTCGCGATCGAATGGGACGGCATGGCCGATGCCGATGCGTCCGTTGAACGAACGGCGGCGCTCCTGTACGCTGCGATGGGTGGTCGGGACGCCAGCGGCCCGGCGCCACGCTCCGAGCCGCCGCGCGCCGCGCCGGCACGGCCGTCACACGCCACCTGAGGGAGTTCGAAATGGGAACCGATCTGAACGCACTGCGCGCCACCGTGCTCGCGAATCAGACCCGCGCCGAATCGCTGCCGATCAATCCCGCCGCCCAGGTGGTGGTGGATCGCGACGGCAAGGTCATCATGCCGGTCGATGCGCGCAGCGCCGAGCGCACCACCATCGTGCCGTCGGAAGTGTTCGCCTGAGGGCGGCGCCCGGAGCCAGCCCATGTCGACACGCTACGAACAGGACCGCGCGGACGTCGCCCGGTTTCTTCCGACCAATACCGTCTACCACCGGATCGGCGACCAGGACGTCTGGACCTTCACGAAGGATACCGAGCTGCAGGTGGTGTTCACGATCTCGCTGTATTTCTGCGCGGACGAGGACATTCCCGGCTATTGCGCGCAGCTCGTCTCGCCGACCATCGAGAAGGCGTGGCAGAACATCCACGTCGGCCATATCTTTCCGGACGGCGTGATCTGCCTGGGCGGCGCCTCCATGCGCACGCGCCGCACGCTGCGCGAAGCGTTCGCGAAGAGCTGCCTGTGGGCCGAGGGCATGGCCGTGATGATCCGCTCGCGCGAGGTCGGCCAGCCGTCGGAATTCCCGTTCTCCGCGAACAACGAGGAAGGCGAGGCCTATGCCGGCGACGCGGTGCTGAAGCCGACCGGCGGCCGGCGTGGCTGAACCGCCGCCGCCGCCGCGCGATCCGAGCTGGTTCGACCGCCTGGCCGGCGTGGTGCCCGACGGCATCGCCGGCAAGCGCGTGGCGATCGTCGGCTGCGGCTCGGTGGGCTCGTTCGTGGCCGACGAGCTGGCGCGCGCCGGTGTCGGCCATTTCCTGCTGATCGATCCCGACCACGTCGAGTGGCGCAACCTCACGCGCACCGTGTACGGCCACGCCGACGTCGGCGCGCCGAAGGTCGAGGCGCTGGCCCGGCATCTGCGCGGGATCTTCCCCGACATCGCCGTGCAGGGCTGCGCGAGCGAGGTGCAAACGCTGCGCCCGCGCTTGCGCGAGTTGCTCGGCGGCGTCGACCTGGTGGTCTCGGCGCTCGACGATCCGACCGCGACCGGCATCGTCGATCGCTACTGCTACGCGCTGCCGAAGCCCGTCGTGTTCGTCGGCCTCTACCGCGGCGCGGGCGGCGGCGAGGTGATCGCCGTGGACCCGGCGCATACGCCCTGCATGGGCTGCGCCACCGGCGGCGTGCGCGAGACGCTCGGCGACGTGGTGACGGGCGCGCCGGTGCAGCGCGAGCGCGACTACGGCACCAACAAGCTGAAGCCGCAGGTCGCGCTCGGCTCCGACATCCACTTCGTCTGCAACGCCGCCGTGAAGATCGCGCTGTCGATGCTGTGCGGCGCGGACGGGGCGGATGGCGGCGAAGGCGGCGGCATCGCACGCTTCATGCGCGGCAAGCTGCGCGAAGGCGTGCATTACCTGATGCTGGCCATGGAGCCCGATTACTACCTGTTTCCGCACACGCACGCCGACGCCATCGGCCAGTACGCGTTCCAGTCGCTCTGGCTGCAGACCACGCGGCGCGCCGACTGCCCCCGCTGCGGCGAGCCCGGGTTTCGCCAGCCGCCGTTCTGAACGCGGCACGGTTCCGATCCGGCGACACTGAATGGCGATCGACCTCGAAACGCTCCGGAAAACCGTCGGCGACGACGCGTCCGCGCGTGCCGAGGATGCCGAGCGCGCCGGCGCGCGATGGTTCGCGGCGCTGCTGAACGGCCGGACCTGGCGCGCGCTGCTGACGACCTTGCTGGTGCTGGCCGCGTTGATGCTGGCCGGGGCCGCGGCGTGGTTCCTCGCGCATCGGCCGCTGCATTCGCCGTCGTTCGGCGGCGCCGAGATCCGGCGGTTCGTGGCGACGCTGCGGCCGGCGCCCCGGCAGGCAGCCAATCCGGCTTCGGTCGCGCCGGCGCCTCGGGCCCGGCCGGATCATGCAGGCGCCGCCGCCCGGCCGCCCTTGTCGATCGAGGCGGTGGCGCGCGACGCGGACCCCGACATCGCCCGCGTGCTCGCGCTGGCCCGCACCGGCGATCAGGCCGCGATCGCCGAGGCGGCGCGGCAGGCGGGGCGCTCGATCGATTTCTCGCGCTATCGCTGGCAGCGTGACCGCAAGGCGGCACGCGCGCTGAACCAGGACGCGATCGCCGCGTTCAACGGGCGCGGCGATGCGCAGGCCGCCTACGAGATCCAGCGCAAGGCGCTGGAAGCCGATCCGCTGGACGGCGAGGTGGCCGGCAACCTCGCGCTCTACGCCTACCGGACCGGACGCGTCGGCGAGGCGCGCCTCTACGCGCTATACGCGCTGGCCGTGCCGCGCGCCGACGGCAAGAGCGGGCGGACGGCCGACTGGACCACGCTGGCCGCGATCGAGGCGGCGAACGGCGACGCGGCCGGCGCGCGCGGCGCCATGTACGTGACGCTGGCGCTGGCTTCGGACGTGCGGCTGCGCTGCGTGTCGGCCGTGCAGGCGACCGCGAGGACCTACGGCAGCCGCCTGCGCGACGCGACCGAGGCGATGCTCGCGCGCGTGCGCGAACGCTCGCTGTCGGACGCGCCGGAGTGCGGATTGCCGGTGCGGTGGTAGCGGGGGCGGACTCGTACCGATATCGTCGCCTGCGTGCGGCGTCGTTCCGCGAACGCGCATCGGCATGGTGAAAGCGTGCATTGATTTCGCGGAAGGATTCGCCTTTCATGGAAGCCGCATCGACGGCAAACCGATGCCGACGCGCGGCGTCGAGCCCGCGACCGGATCCGACCCGCGACCCGACGGACGGCCCGACCCGCCCTCTCGCCCCGGAGCACGACCATGACCAGCAAGACCACGATCTGCCTCTGGTACGACGGCACCGCGCTCGAGGCCGCCGCGTTCTACGCCGCGACGTTCCCCGACAGCGCCGTGGGCGCCGTGCATCGCGCCCCCGGTGATTACCCCGCCGGCCGGCAGGGCGACGTACTGACGGTCGAGTTCACGGTGACGGGCATCGCCTGCCTGGGCTTGAACGGCGGCCCGGCGATCCGGCACAACCAGGCGTTCTCGTTTCAGGTGGCGACCGACGATCAGGCTGAAACCGATCGTCTGTGGGACGCGATCGTCGGCAATGGCGGCGAGGCCGGCGTGTGCGGCTGGTGCCGGGACAAGTGGGGCGTGTCGTGGCAGATCACGCCGCGCGTGCTGACGGCCGCGGTCGCCGATCCCGATCGCGCCGTGGCCAAACGCGCTTTCGAGGCCATGATGACGATGGGCAGGATCGACATCGCCGCGATCGAAGCCGCGCGGCGCGGATGACGCCGCGCGAGGGGCGCCGCCCGCACGTCATTTCGCCTGGCCGCCCGCCGCCTGCCACACCACCGCGTTGTCCACCGCGTAGAGCTTGAACGTCACGCCGGCCTTCCGGCATTCGTCCTGAAACCTCGAGAATTCCGCCGAACTCGAGAACGTGCCGAATTTGCCGTCGCTGGTGAACACGAACGCGCGCGGCGCGGCCAGCAGCAGGAACTGCCTGTAGGCCAGCGCGACCGGTGCCTTTTGCGCGGCCGGCACCGGCAGCGCGTTGGCGTCGGCGAGCGCGGCGAAGCCGCTGCCCACCACGCTGCCGTCGCCGGAGAAGCGCACGCCCGCCGCCTCCATCCCGTTTTGCCAGGCGGCGATCTCGCGCGCGTAGCGCTCGGGCAGCTGGGCGACCCATTCGGCCGGATAGGAAAACGCGAAATTCTCGGTGGCCGTCGCCACCGAGCGCACCACGCCCACCAGCCGGCCCTGTTCGTCGAACAGGCCGCCGCCGCTGGAGCCGCCGGTGACGGGCGTGGACGACTGGATGATCGGCACCTGGCTCTCGGGCTCCTGCCGCAGCGACGAGATCAGCCCGTCGGTCAGCGACAGTTCGAGCCCGCGCGGGCTCGAGATCACGTACACGCGCTGGCCCACCTTCAGCGTGCTGATCGGCGCGACCTGCACCGGCGCCGTGTCGAAGCGGCCGGCCACGCGCAGCAGGCACATGTCGCGGCGGTTGTCGGGGTCGCGCAGCACCTCGTCCACCTTCAGCGTGGCGTTGCCGTTGGTCAGCGCGACGTCGACCGACTTCTCGACCACGTGGCAGGCGGTGATGAAGCGGCCCGGCGCGATCAGCACCGCGCTGCCGATCATGAACTGGTTGCCCTGCGGCTGCGCGGCCCTGACCGTCCAGACCTTCGGCGAAACGGCCGCGAACACCCGCTCGGCCGGATTCCCGCCGCCCTGCGCGAACGCGTTCGCGCCGATCCCGAGCAGCAGCCATAGTGCGGGGCGCAGCCGCGAGGCGCGGCGTTTCCGGTCGATTTTCAATGGACTCTCCCTGCGTTCGGATCGTTGAGCGGCACGGATGACGGCGCGCGAAGGCAGGCGCCGATCCAGATTATAGGGATGCGGGCGCGGGCCCGACATGAACGCGGCCGGATGCCGAAGCCGGCATCCGGCCGCCACGCCGAGGAACCTGGGGGGATCGGCGAGCGCGCCGCGTCAGCGCCAGTCCAGCGCGCCGCCCGATTGATAGTCGGTCACGCGCGTTTCGAAGAAGTTCTTCTCCTTGCGCAGGTTGGCCTGCTCGTCGAGCCAGGGCAGCGCGTTGGTCGCGCCGGGGAACGGCGCCGGCATCGACAGCTGGGTGGCGCGGCGATTGGCGATGAAGCGGAACTGCTCGCAGTGCAGGTCCGCCGAATAGCCGAGGATCGGATCGCGCAGGATGTATTGCGCGTAGGCGCGCTCGGCGGCCTCGGCTTCCTCCCAGATTTCCTGCACGGCGCGCGGGTCGAGGCTCAGGTTTTCTTCCTCGAGCAGCTGCCGGATCACGCGGATGCCGAAGCCGCAGTGCAGCACCTCGTCGCGCATGATGTACTGGAACTGCTGCGCGGTGGCCTTCATCAGGCCGCGGCGCTGCAGCGCGAACACGGGCGAGAAGCCGTTGTAGAACCAGGTGCCCTCGAACACGGCCGCGAAGAACAGGTAGGCGAGCGCGAACTCGTGCAGCGTATCGCGGTTGTGCAGGTCCAGGCCCGGCTCCAGCATCCGGTTCAGGCGCCGGTTCGACAGCGCGATCTTCGCGTGGATCTGCGGCACGACGCGGTAGCGGTTGTAGATCTCCTGCTGGTCGAGGCCGAGGACTTCGATGCAGTGCTGGTAGGTCCAGGTGTGCAGCGCTTCCTCGTAGACCTGCCGGGCCTGGTAGATCTGCAGCTCGGGCGCCGTCATCTTCTCCATCACGGCCAGCCCGATGTTGCGCATGGCGAGGATGTCGGAGGTGGTCAGGTAGGCGAGCACGTTCTCGAACACGTGTTTTTCCGCCGGGCTCAGGCGATGGTGGAAGTCGTGGACGTCGTCGCTCATCGAGATCTCGAGCGGCGTCCAGTGGTTCTTGTTGGCCGAGAGGAAGCACTCCCATGCCCAGCCGTAGCGGAACGGCGCGAGCTGGTTGATGTCGGCGGAGCCGTTGACGACGCGCTTGTCTTCCGCGCGGACAGGTTTTTGTGATGTCATTGATTCGCATGCCAAAATGAATGCGGCTCCGCGCTCCGGCGCATCGATCGATTGCGCCGCGCGGCCGCCGCCGGCCGCTTCGCGGCGGGCCGGGGATTTCAGGGAAATTTTCACTATTAGACAGGCGTCGCGCCACCATCAATCGTAATAGTTCGAGTTGTATGACGGGAGTCAAAGCCGCCGGGGAATAGCGCAGCACCAGGCGCGATTGCCGCGTCGGCACGGGCCGCGCCGTCATGCCGGAGGTGCCGCGGGGGCCGTGACGCGGCGCTGATGGCGGAAGAAATTCCACATCATGCGGCTCGCGTCGGGGCCGCGGTCGGCGTGGAACGGCTCGCGCGGATCACCGCCGCTCCAGGCGTGGCCGAGGCCGCGCACGATGCCTACCCGCACCACCAGCCGGCCTGCCTTCAGGTAGTCGAGGTAGTCGACGTCGTCGCGCCGGTAGGCGCGTTGCTCGCCGGCGCGCACCGCGCCTTGCGCATCGAGCAGGCGGTTGAGCCGCGCGAATTCGGTGCCGAGCTGCGTGGCGTTGCGGCTGGCGACCACCGCGTCGAGTTCGCCGTGAACCACCAGCGCCGGCATGCCGGGGTGGCCGGCCACGTCGACGGCCGTCTCGATCAGGCGCAGCGGATCCTCGCGGCTGCCGTCGCGCATCACGCGCATGGCGCTCATCGCCGATTGCGCGGCCCCGAACACCGGGCCGGAGTGCAGGCCCACCGCGGCGAACAGCGCCGGATGATGGACCGCGAGCACCGCCGCGAGGCCGGCGCCCGCCGACATGCCGGCCAGGTGGACGCGTTCACGGTCGAAGCCGTGTTCGCGGACCATCGCGGCGACCAGCGACGCGATGGCGGGCGCCTCGGAGTGTGCGGCCGGCTGGTGCCAGTGCCAGCAGCGATGGGCCTGCGCCGTCTTCGCCTGCTCGGGCAGCAGCACCGCGAAGCCGGCGCGATCGGCGAGCCGGCAGATGCGCGTGCCGGCCGCGAACGATTCCGCGCTCTGCCGGCAGCCGTGCAGCATCACGACGAGCGGCAGGCCCGCCGGCGTCGGCGCCGAGGCCGGCAGATACAGCGCGTAGGCGAGATGGTTGACGAGCTGGCCTGCCAGCGGCGGCGCGGAGTGAAACGAGCGGGTCCAGCGTCCCGTTGCGCGCGCCGGCTGCGCGTGGCGCGGGCCGGGCGGGGTGGTGCGGGGCGCGCGGGACTTCGAGGCGGGCTTGGCGGGCTTGGGCGTGAGCGTCGGCCTCGGCTTGCGCGCGGCGCGCGGCGGCTTTGGCCGGACTTTCGCGAGCCTGGCGAGCAGATCGAGACCGCTGAGCCAGACGCTGGCTTTTTTCCTGGACATGGGTAGGCGGGGCGAAGGAGGGGCGGTTGCCGGCATCGCGCGGCCGCGAGGCGGCGGCCAGGCGCGGCCCGGCGTGGTGCCGGATCGACAGTCTTTCCCATGCTAACGCCGAAGCGGATCGCGGGCCGGGCGCGGGAACGTGGCGGTTGGTGTCATGAGGCGGGTTGGCGGCGTCTTCCGGTTCTCGCCCGTTCGCGCGGCCGCGGTGGCGCGTGGGAGCGGCAAGGCGGTGGGCGGCGCGATGAGGGCGCGATGCCGGCTCGCGCGGCCGCGGTGGCGCGTGGGGGCGGCAAGGCCGCAGACGCGGCAATGACATCCGATGTCATTGCCGCGCGCCGCGCTGGGCTCCATACTGCGAACCGCTTGCCGCTTGCCGCTTGCCGCTTGCCGCTTGCCGCTTGCCGCTTGCCGCTTGCCGCTTGCCGGTGGCGTCTGCGTTGGCCGGTCCGGCGAGGGAGATCGGCATCCGGCGGGTAACGCGCCTTGCCGGTGCGCCGGACGGCATCGGATGGCGTTCGCGCGGCGGGTTCGTAACGGCGCGAGACGGCCGTGGCGCGGCCGCTTCAGCCGGATCTTCGCAGGTCCGCTCCGTTTCCAGCCAGACATCGCCGCCGCCGGATCGCACCGTCACCACTTGGAAAACCGATGAACGCCACGAGTTCCAGCCGGAAGGCGCCGCCGAGCGACCTCGGCGATCTGCTGCGCTACTGGCGCGATCTGCGCGGCGTGAGCCAGCTCGACCTGTCGTTCGAGGCCGGCATCTCGCAGCGCCAGATCAGCTTCATCGAAAGCGGGCGCAGCGTGCCGGGCCGCGACACGCTGCTGACGCTCGCGCAGACGCTCGACGTGCCGCTGCGCGAGCGCAACGCGCTGCTGCTCGCGGCCGGCTACGCGCCCGTGTATTCGGACGCGCCATGGAACGCGGCCGAGATGGACGGCGTGACGCGCGCGCTCGAACGCGTCGTGCGCCAGCACGAGCCGTTCCCGGCGATCGTGATGGACCGCCACTGGAACGTGCTGATGACGAACCCGGCGGCCCCGCGTTTCTTCAACTGCTTCATCGACATGGCAGCCCGTACCGGGCCGCGCAACATGCTGCACCTGATGTTCGATCCGGACGGCATGCGGCCGTTTCTCGCCGATTGGGAGAGCGTGGCGAGCAGCCTGCTGCAGCGCGTGTATCGCGAATCGGTGGGGCACATGATCGACACGGGGACGCGGCGGCTGCTCGACGAACTGCTCGCCTATCCCGACGTGCCGGCCGGCTGGAAGACGCATCACGAACGCGCGCCGGCCGAGGCGCTGCCGATGGTGCCGCTCGGGTTCATTCGCGACGGCATGGTGCTGCGTTATTTCTCGATGGTGACGACGGTCGGCGCGCCGCGTAACGTGGCGGCGCAGGAGCTGCGGCTCGAATGCCTGTTTCCGGTGGACGACGAAACCGAGGCGCGGCATCGGGCGTTGCTGGCCGGGGCGGCGCGGCAGGTGCAGGCCGTCAAGCCGTGAGGCCGGCCGGCATGACGCGGCGAGGCAGGGCCGCTACGTCGGCGTGCGCTGCACCGCCTGCTGCTCGCGCGCATACTGCGTGGGCGGCCGCCCCACATGCCGCGCGAACGCCACGCTGAAGGTACTCGCCGAGCTATATCCCACCTTTCGCGCGATTTCCGCGATCCGCCCGTCGTTGCGCCGCAGCAGGTCCTTCGCGAGCGCCATGCGCCAAGCCAGCAGGTATTCCATCGGCGCCACGCCCACCGCGCGATTGAAGCGCTCGAAGAAGGTCGAGCGCGACAGCGCCGCCTCGCGGGCCAGCTCGGCCACGGTCCAGCCGTGCGTCGGCCGCTCGTGCATGCCGCGGATCGCGGCGGCGAGCCGGCCGTCGGCCAGGCCGCGCACCAGCCCCGGCGAGGCCTCGGTGCCCGCCGTCGAGCGCAGCGCCTCGATCAGCAGCACCTCCATCAGCCGCGACAGCACCACCTCGCGCGCCGGCCGCTGCTCGAGCGATTCCTCGCGCACGAACTGCACGAGCGTGGCCAGGCGCTGCTCGCCGCGCACATGGACGATCTGCGGCAGCAGCGAGACGAGCAGCGCCGCGTCGGGCGAGCCGAAGCTGCAATGGCCCACCATCAGGCGCGCGTCGATCGGCCGGTCCGCCGGGCCGAGCCGGAATTCGCCGCCGCCGAGCGGCGTCGGCGCGCGCGTGTCGGCGCCCGGCGGCGGCGCGTCGAGGCTCGACATCGCCACGCCGTAGGCAGCCGGGATCAGCACGAAATCGCCCGAGTGCAGCTCCATCGGCGAATGCGCGTCGATCGTGAGCCGGCAGCCGCCTTCCAGGATCACGCAATAGAACGGCTGGCCCGCGTCCGAGCGGCTGACGCGCCACGGGCTCGCGCCATGAACCAGCTTGGAGTACCGGGCACCCGGCTGCAGCAGCGTGACGACTTCCGCCAAGGGATCGATCATTGCCGGACTCTTGCAAATGAAATTCGGATTGTTGATTGTAGCGAGTACGACTGCGGCGATCTATCGTAGTGATACCCCATCACCGCCACAGGAGTTCTCATGCAAACCGTGCTGATTACCGGTTGTTCGTCCGGCTTCGGCCTCGAGATCGCGCGCCATTTCCTCGCGCGCGACTGGCGCGTGGTCGCCACCATGCGCACGCCGCAGTCCGGCCTGCTGCCGGCGTCGGAACGGCTGCGGGTGCTGCCGCTCGACGTCACCGATCCGCACGGCATCGAGCAGGCCGTCGCCGCGGCCGGCCCGATCGACGTGCTGGTCAACAACGCCGGCTTCGGCGCGGCCGCGCCGGCCGAACTGGTGCCGCTCGCCACGGCGCGCGCGCTGTTCGAGACCAACACGCTCGGCACGCTCGCGGTCACGCAGGCCGTGCTGCCGCAGTTCCGCCGGCGTCGGGCCGGCGTGATCGTTAACGTCACGTCGAGCGTCACGCTGAAGGCCTTGCCGCTGATCGGCGCCTATCGCGCCAGCAAGGCGGCCGTCAACGCGCTGACCGAATCGATGGCGCTCGAACTCGAGCCGTTCGGCGTGCGGGTGCGGCTGGTGCTGCCGGGCCGGGCCCCCGACACGCGCTTCGGCGACAACGCGCGTGCCCACATGCACGGCTTCGACCACGAAGCCTATGCCGATCTCGTGAAGGCCGTGTTCGCGCGGCTGACGGACGCCTCCGCGCCGATCACGCACGCGAGCGACGTGGCCGACGCGGTGTGGCGCGCGGCGACCGATCCCGATACGCCGCTGCGGATCCCGGCCGGCGCCGACGCCGAGGCGTGGGCGGCCGAGGCGCGCTGACCGGCCCGAGCGGTGCGTGGCGGGCGCGTCGGGCCGCTTCCGGGCACTTGCAGCCCGCATCGATCCGATCCGATCCGATCGATGCGCGGCGGCCTTCCGTCATCCGTTGCCGTCAATTGCCATCGACGGCGGCCGACCGCGATCCGTCGCGATTCCCGCTCACCCGCTCACCCGCTCACCCGCTTCAATCCGCTTCAATCCGCTCCACGCCGCGCGACGGCGTGTGCCGCCCCGTGCGGGGGCGCTGTTCGCCGTCGCGCCACACGACAAGGAAACCACCATGCAGGATCAATCCATCGCCCTCGTCACCGGTGCCAATCAGGGCATCGGCCTCCAGATCGCCAAGGATCTCGTCGCGCACGGCTACACGGTGCTGGTCGCCTCGCGCAACGCCGGGCGCGGCGAGGCCGCGGCCCGCGAGGTCGGGCCGAACGCGCGTGCGCTGCAGCTCGACGTGACCGATGCGGCCTCGATCGCCGCCGCCGCCGAGCGCGTGCGCGACGAATTCGGCCGCCTCGACCTGCTCATCAACAACGCCGCGATTTCGCACGCCGGCCGGCTGCCCGGCCAGGGCATCGAGGAACACGCGCGCAAGACGCGCCCGAGCAACGTCCCGCTCGACGAAATGCGCGCGGTGTGGGACACCAACGTGTTCGGCGTGCTGGCCGTCTATCAGGCGATGCTGCCGCTGCTGCGGCGCTCGCCCGTCTCGCGCATCGTCAACGTGTCGAGCGGCGTCGGCTCGCTCTCCACCAACCTCGATCCGGCTTTCCCGTATCGCGGCATCTTCGGCCCGGTCTACCCGGCCTCGAAGACGGCGCTCAACGCGCTGACGGTGGCGATGGCGATCGAACTGGAGCCGGAGGGCATTCCCGTCAATGCCGTCTCGCCCGGCTTCACGAAGACCAACCTCAATGGCTATGCCGGCGTCGATACCGTCGAGCAGGGCGCGCGCGAGGCGGTGCGCGTCGCGCTGCTGGGCCGGGACGGCCCGACCGGTAAATTCACGCGCTGGGAGAACGAGACGATTCCCTGGTGAGCGCGGTGCATGACGAGGCATGATGCAGCGCGGCGGCTGTCATCGCGGAGCGGGGGCTTGCCGTTATGCAGGGGCGTGGCGCGCGTGGCCGCTCCGGCATGCCGCGGCGCCACGAGGCCGATCCACAACCTGAAGGAGCTCCGCCTTGCCTGGTCTGTCTCGCTGGTTATCGCTTGCCTGCGCGCCATTCGCGCTGCCGGTCATCACGCTGGCGGCCGTCGCGGCACGGCCCGACCCGGCCGCCGTGCCGGCGGCTCCCCCCTCCGCCGTGGCGTCCGCGCCGCCGGCGCCGGTTGCGAGCCGCGAACGCGACCTCGTCGCGACGCCGGTGCCGACGGTCCAGCCCGGCCGGCTGACGATCGCATCCCGGGCCGGCCCGTTCGTGCTGCCGATCGCCGTGTCGCGGGACTGGACGCGCCGCCAGGCAGGCGTGACGCGCGCGGTGGTGGTGATTCCCGGCTGGCCGCGCCGCGATCTGCGCTCGGGCGAGCACGCCGCGATGCTGGCGGGCACCGCGGCGCGCGGCACGCTGCTCGTCACGCCGCAGTTCCTGACCGGGACCGACGTGGCCGCGCACCATCTGTCCGCCAATACGCTGCGCTGGAGCGCCAACGGCTGGCCGCGCGGCGAGCCGTCGCTCGACGCGGCGGGCCTCGGTTCGTTCGAGGTGGTCGACCAGATCTTCCGGCGCCTCGCGGATCGCACGGTGTTTCCGAACCTGCGCACCATCGTGCTGGCCGGCCATTCGGCGGGCGGCCAGCTGGTGCAGCGCTACGTGGCGATCGGCCAGGGCGAGGCGGTGCTCGGCGGCGCGCCGATCCACGTTCGCTATGTGGTCGCGAACCCGGCCAGCTATCTCTACCTGAGCGACGAGCGTCCCGATGCCGAGGGCAGCTTCCGGCCGTTCGACGCGGCCTCGTGCCCCGACTTCGACGACTGGACCTACGGGCTGCGAACCGGGATGCCGTCCTATCCGGCGCGGCTCGCCACACCGGAGGCGATCCGTGCGCGCTACCTGCAACGCGACGTGACCTACCTGCTGGGCACGGACGACAACGATCCGCACGCGGACGGGCAGGATCTCTCGTGCGCGGCCGAAGCGCAGGGGGCGACGCGCCATGCGCGCGGCAAGGCGTTTTACGCCTACCTCCATCTGCTCGACCCGCACACGGCGCAGCGCCTGATCGAAGTGCCCGGCGTCGGGCATTCGAGCTACCGCATCTACGCCGCGCCGTGCGGAATGAGCGCGCTGTTCGACCGGCCCGGCTGCGGGGCCGGCGGCTGAGCGGCACGAAACGCCGACCGCTTCGGCGCCGGGCGCGGCGGGTGGCCTGGCACGCTACGCGGATTTTTCGCCCTGGAGCAAGCGGAGCCGGCCCGGCCGCCGTCGCCGGGCACGCGCGTTCCCGGCGGCTTTCATCTCCCCGGCGCCGCGCCCTCCGTGTCACCCGTCCCGGATTTTTGTTTGCCATCGATGCTTGACTTCCTTTTAGAGGGTGACTAACATCCAAATTAGATTGTAGTCACCCTCTAAATATCGTCACGGAGCGAACCATGAGGAAGTCGAAGGCGGAAGCCGCCGAAACGCGGCGCCGGATCGTCGAGGTCGCGGCGCGCGAATTCCGGCTCAACGGCATTCAGGCCACCGGGCTCAACGACGTGATGTCGAGCGCCGGCCTCACGCAGGGCGGTTTCTACCGTCACTTCGAATCCAAGGATCAACTGGTCGCGGAGGCCTGCTCGGCCGCGATGGCGGAGGTCGTCGAAGGGCTCGAGGCCGTTGCCGCTTCCGGTGTCGCCGGCGCCGATCGCAAGGATGCGTTCACGGCGATGGTCGACGCCTACGTATCGGTCGCGCACCGCGACACGCCCACCGGCGGCTGCCCGCTCGCCGCGATGGGCAGCGAACTGGCCCACGCGGGCGGCCAGACGCGCGCGGCCGCGGCGCGCGGCTTCGACGAACTGGTCGGCGCGCTGGCCGCGCGTCTCGCGCAGCGCCCGGACGGCGCGCCGCCGCCCGCCGACGCGCGCGCCGCCGCCCGGTTCGCGCTGGCCGCCATGATCGGCGCCGTCACGATGTCACGAATCCTCGGCGATGCCGACGCCTCGGCAACGCTGTTGGACGATGTCAAACACCACCTCGGCGCCATCTAGCCGATTTCCTTCGAATGGAGTTCACCATGCAAGCACGTAAATACCTGATTACCGGCGCCACCGGCAAGACCGGCGTTCATACGGTTCAACACCTGCTCGACGGCGGCCATGCGGTCCGCGCGTTCGTGCATCGCGAGGACGCGCGCAGCGAGGCGCTCGGCGAGGCCGGCGCCGAAATCTTTGTCGGCGACCTGCTCGAACACGACGACGTGATTCGCGCGATGCAGGGCATGACGGGTGCCTATCTGTGCTACCCGGTGCTGCCCGGCTACATCCAGGCAAGTGCCTACTTCGCCGATGCGGCGCGCCGTGCCGGCGTGGAGGTGGTGGTGGAGATGTCGCAAATCTCCGCGCGCGAGGATTCTCGGAGCCATGCCGCGCGCGACCACTGGGTTGCCGAGCGCGTGTTCGACTGGTCGGGCATCCCCGTCGTCCATATTCGCCCGACGTTCTTCTCGGAGTGGATGGTGTTCCCGTGGGTGCGCGATACGATCGTGAAGGATGGCGAGATCACGCTGCCCTATGGCGACGGGCGTCACGCGCCGATCGCGGCCGAGGACCAGGCGCGGATGATCGCCGCCTTGCTGACGCAGCCGGCCGGTCACATTGGCAAGACCTACACGCTGTGCGGGCCGGTCGAACTGAGCCAGGCGCAGATCGCCGCCGAGATCGGCGAGGTGCTGGGCCGCGAGATCCGCTATCGTCCGTCCACGATCGAGCAGTATCGCGCGCACCTGGCGTCCTACGGGTTGCCCGAGTTCCTGATCCAGCATTTCCTGGCGATCGCGATCGACTATCGCAACGGCGTTTTCTCCGGCGCGGATACCGTCATCGCCGGGATCACCGGGCAGGCACCGCAGACCGTCGGCGATTTCATCAAGGCCAATCGCGAAGCGTTCACGGCTTGATTTTCAGCTGGACGTTCAGGAATGCGAAGCATGAAGCGGGCAAGACGGCATGCTCCGTCTTGCCCGCGCGCGTGCGGACCGGGCCGCGCGCCGCTTGCCGCGTGGTTTCGGCGCGCGCCTATGCCTCGTACTTCGCCTGTTCCAGATCCGAGATCAGCGTCGGGCCGCTCGGCCGCCAGCCGAGCCGTGCCTGCGTCAACGCGCTGGAGGCGGGCATGTCGAGACCGACGAACATCGCCATCCAGCCGAAATGCGCGGCGGCTTCGGCCGGCGGGATCGAGACGGCCGGCAGGTTCAGGCCGCGCCCGAGCGTCTCGGCGATGTCGCGGCTGCTCACGCCTTCCTCGCCCACCGCGTGATAGCGCGCGCCGCGCTCGGCGGCCTCCAGCGCGAGCCGGTAGAGCCGCACCGTATCCGACAGATGGCCGGCCGGCCAGCGGTTGCGGCCCTCGCCGACGTAGGCCACCCTGCCTTTCTCGCGCGCGATGCTGACGAGCGGCGTGATGAGGCCCTGCCGCCGCGGATCGTGGACCTGCGGCAGCCGCACCACCGACAGGTTGATGCCGGCCTCGAGCAGCGCGTGGCCAGCCTGCTCGGACGCGATGCGCGGGTTCGGATGCGAGTCGTTGAACACGTCCTCGCTGGCCAGCGTGCCGGGCGCGCCGCTGCCCATGCCGGTGCCCGAAGTAATCACCAGCGGCCGGTCGGAGCCGGCCAGCGCCGCGCCGAGCGCCGCGATCGCGCGCTTGTCCTTCTCGCAGTTCTCGGCGAAGCGCGAGAAATCGTGATCGAAGGCCGTGTGGATCACGCCGTCGGCCTGCTCGGCGCCGCGCCGCAGGCTCTCCGGATCCTCCAGGGTGCCGCGATACACCTCGGCGCCCGCCTCGGCGAGGGCCTGGGCGCCCGCGTCCGAGCGCGTCATGCCAAGTACCTGATGGCCGGCCGCGATCAGTTCGGGAACGAGGGCCGAGCCGATGAAACCGGTCGCGCCCGTCAGAAAAATACGCATGTGAAGTCTCTCCTGGGTCGTCACGTGCTCACTATCCGACGATTCGTTATCCCGTTAAAGTAGTGAATTCATCATGGTAAAGCGACTAACAGGATTCCCATGTCGACCCATCCCGCGACCTCGCTCGGCGAGTTCCTGAAGAGCCGCCGCACCCGGCTCGACCCGGCCAGTTTCGGTTTCAGCGGCCGCCGGCGCACGCCGGGGCTGCGTCGCGAGGAGGTCGCGCAACGCGCGAACATCAGTCCCACCTGGTACACCTGGCTCGAGCAGGGGCGCGGCGGCGCGCCGTCGGCCGAGGTGCTGGAGCGAATCTGCGGCGCGCTGCTGCTGACCGACGCCGAGCGCGAGCACCTGTTCATGCTCGGGCTCGGGCGGCCGCCCGAGGTGCGCTACAAGTTGGTGGACGGCGTCAGCCCGCGGCTGCAGCGCCTGCTCGATTCGCTGGTCGCGAGCCCCGCGATCGTCAAGACGCCGACCTGGGACGTGGTGGCCTGGAACCGCGCCGCGGCCGTCGTGCTGACCGATTACGGCACGCTGCCGCCCGGCCAGCGCAACATCCTGCGCTTCCTGTTCCGCCATCCTGCCGTGCGTGCCAAGCAGCACGACTGGAATGCCGTGGCGCGCTTCGTGGTGGGAGCGTTTCGCGCCGACGTGGCGCGCGCGGGGCTCGCCTCCGAGGCGGCCGCGCTGGTGGACGAGCTGTGCGGCGCGAGCGCGGAGTTCGCCGCGCTGTGGCGCGACAACGACGTGCTGAACCATGGCGAAGGCGATGGCGTGAAACGCCTGGAGCATCCGAAGCTTGGTTCGATCGAGCTTGAATATTCGGCGTTTTCCGTCGATGGCCGGCCCGATCTCGGCATGATCGTCTATACGCCGATTGACGAGGAGACGGCCGGGAGGATTCGGGCGCTGGCTGTGCAGGAGTGAGGGCGGGGAGCGCGGCGACAGGATGCGGATGACGGACTTCGGGGATGAGAGGTGTGTTCGCGCGTTCGCGTGAATCGATTATCTTGGAAGCGTGTCTGGAATGACAGGCTTTAATTTCGGGTAAAGATAGACGATGCGATTCTGGTTGTGCCAAATCGCATGGTGTTGCCATTGCCAATATATCTGGACGGCGGTTGATCGATTGACCTGATCGTCACGTGTCGGTGCCGTTTTTATCGCTTCCGTCGGCACATTCTGGGCGGCATGGCGAGGGCGCGAGCCGTCGAATTCGAGCGAGTCCACCAAGGCAAGGTCGAAGAATTCAAATAGCCAAATATTCGAAAATCGCTATCGAATATATTCGATATCAATTCGATTTTGATTTAAGCCAAGATTCTTTCGTTTTTGTTAATCTCTAAAATAAACATCTTTAAGATCCGTTCACGGTGATTGCCGACATCGATGCGATTTGAGCAGTGTTTCGCATTGGTTGAGCATCGGCGTCGCCTGTCAGCCTGTCCTGTCGCACGAACTCATTCCCGGGCCACTGCGCATTTGCACGGCAATCCGGTTTCAGTTCTCCGTTTCGACGAGACGGGACATCGAACCATTTACGAGAGAAGGCGAAATCATGCAGCGCAAAAGAGAGGGTCGGGTTTGGCGGGCCGGGGCGGTGGCCGCGATGACTGCATTCGTGGCACTTGGGCTGGCCGCCTGCGGCGGCGGTGACGATGACACGCCGGCGCCGGCGCCGGCCGCTGGCGGCGGTGGGACGACTCCGGCTGGCACGGGCGTCACGGTGGACGGTACGTCGAAAACGGTGGATGCCGACAATAAGGGCAATGTTTTCGTGATGGCGCCGCCGATGCCCAACAATAAATACGGGGAAATCTCCGAAACCGGACTCTCGATGGCAACGCTGGCTGCTTCGGCCTTGACCGAAGCGGCGCCGGGTGCCTATACCGGCTTCAAAGCGGATCAGGGCTTCAAGTTGACGAAGGGGATGGTGACCGATCTGGCCGGCAACGGCCAATACGCGATTGGCCGCTGGACTGACGGCACCGATTCGTCGGGGGCGACCTACACCAAGAACCAGGGGCGGATGTGGGCAGTCGGAACACCGCTGCATGTAACGCTGACTCCCGATACGCCCCTCGACTGCCGGCTGGAAGCCGCGACTCGCCCCGTCGATATCAACGGCAACACGGCCCCCGGCAAGCTCGATACGGCAACGGTCAAGGCTCGCGTCACCGAAGCGACACCGGGGAATCCGAAACTTGCTCTCGATATCGATCTCGGCTATTCGATCGGTCAGGACACCAAGCAGTCGTTCAAGATCCATGCGGACAAATTGAACGGGGTGGGTTATATGACGAGCCGCGCCGATGGCTACACGGTAGTGACGCGCCTGGTCGGCAGGGACGAGAAAGCGCCCTACTGGCTGCTGTCGTACACCTTCAATGCGCCAACCACCGGTGCAATCAGTGGCGTGGCCGCGCTGGCTTGCACGATGCCGGCGGTGCAAACGCCTGACAAGAGCGACACGGCCGATAAGTCCGACACGGCCGATAAGTCCGACACGGCCGATAAGTCCGACACGGCCGATAAGTCCGACGCGGCCGATCAGTCCAATAAAGCGGACACCGCCGATGCGTCCGCATCGGCGTGACGCATGAACCGGATCGACCGCCGCGCCGGGTGTAGCGCCAGCGCGTGACGCCCGGCCGCCCTCCGGGGCCATGCCTCGGAGGGCGGAGACTTCCGTTACCGTTGCTGATTCCCCCAAGGGGGTGCATGCGTGGGGCCACTCGCAGCAATCTGCCGGCCCCACGAAGGACGACGAAGGAAACCATTCGAGGAAACGATTCTCAGCGCCGTTCGCCCCCCGATCACGGCAACAACACCGCCCGCCCGCGAATCCTGCCTTCCCGCAAGCGCTGATAGACCTCGGCCGCCTGCTCTAGCGGGAATGTCTCCACGTCTGCGCGAATCCTCCCCGACGCCGCCAGCGCGATCACCTCGATCAACTCCGTGCGCGTGCCCCAGTATGGAATGCTGACCTCGCAGCCATAGGGCGGACGGTTGGCGCGATAGTGCAGCGTCCCGCCGCCCAGGCCCACGATCTCGATCCGGCTCGCGCGGCCCACGACGTCGGCGCACAGATCGACGGTCGCCTGTATGCCGACGAAGTCGAACGCGACCGCGGCGCCGCGCGCGCCCACCAACTCGCGAATCTCCTGCGCCGCGCGCGTGCTGTCGCGTGTATTGACCGTATGCGCGATGCCCAGGCCTCGCGCGTGTTCGAGTCGCAAATCATCGATGTCGCAGCCGATGATCGTGGCGGACGTCAGCGCGCGCAGGATCTGCACGGCCATGTGCCCGAGCCCGCCGATGCCGACCACCACCGCGCAGGCATCGGGCGTCAGCAGCGGCAGCGCCTTCCGGATCGCGTGATACGGCGTGAGCGCGGCGTCGCTGAGCGGCGCGGCCTGCACCGGATCGAGCTTGCCGAGCGGCACGAGCAGGCGCGCGGACGGCACGATCATGTATTCGGCCATGCCGCCATCCGAGCCGAGCCCGCCGCCGAAGGTCGGAATCTCGGCATGATGTTCGCAATAGTTCTCGGCGGAGGTCTGGCAGGTGCGGCAGCGCCCGCAGCCCCACGGCCCGTAGACCGCCACCGCGTCACCTTCCTTCCAGCCGGTCACGCCCGCGCCCAGCGACGCGATCCATCCCGCGTTCTCGTGTCCGAGCGTGAACTGGCCCGGGCCGATCGCGCCGAGCATGCCGATACCGTGATCGAGCACGTGCAGATCGGAGTGGCATACGCCCGCGCCCGCGATTTTCACCAGCACCTGGCCGGGGCCGGGCGTGGGCGTGGGAACCTCGATGATCTCGGGCGCCTGGCCCGCCGCGATATACCTGACTGCCTTCATCTCGACCTCCTGTCGGAAGAGGGACAACCGTCGTGGAAGCGGCACGCGAATCGAGCCCGTGTCAGGCCGACGGCGGAATCAAGTGCGATTGGCGTCCGATATCGATCAGTACGACGATGTGTCCAGATGCGGATCGATACGGATTCGAACCCGTGCCGCGCGGCGTGCCGTTGTCGTGTTGCGCCCGGCTGGCCGGCCGTCGCCGGACGCGAAGGATCTGGCCTGCCTGGCCGGCCCGGTTCGAATCTAGGCGAATTCACGGCGACGAAATTTGATGTGAAGTCATCCCGGCGCGAATAAACGCTTGCGCACCGGTATTGCCGCACAGGCAAATCGGCGCAGGCGGGCGGACAACCGGCCGGCATCGTCATCGCGCCGCAAGCGCGTGACCGTCGTATCCCTCGATCGGACGGGAGCAGGCCGCGCAGGGTCTCGCGCGATGCGGCGGGGCGGCCATGAACGCGTTCATGACGATCTCCCGCGCCGGCGGCGGCACCGGTTGGTACGGTCACAAATGCCATCTTCAGGGTCATTTACGCCATGCGCATCGCCGTACTCGCACTCGACGGACTGTTCGACACGGGGCTCACCGTCATGCCCGACGCCCTGGGCGCCGCCAACAAGCTCGCGGTTCGCGCGATGGGCCGCGCGCCCGATTTCGAGGTGTCGATCGTCGGCATGCGCAAGCGCGTGCAGTCCTCGCACGGGCTGCTGATTCCGGTGCAGCCGGTGGCCGCTACGCCGCGGCCGGACTGGGTGATCGTGCCGGCGCTGAACACGACCTCGCCGGACGAACTGCTGGCCTCGCTCGAACGCGCCGACCTGCGCGAGGCCAAGGCGAAGCTGATCCGCTGGCACGAGGCGGGCGCGAAGATCGGCGCCTCGTGCATCGGCACGTTCCTGCTCGCGGAAACGGGCCTGCCCGACGGGCGTCAGGTCACCACCAACTGGCCGCTCGCGCCGCTGTTCCGGCAGCGCTATCCGGACATCCGGCTCGACGAGTCGCGCATGCCGATTCCGTCCGACATCGGCGTGACGGCCGGCTCGGCGATGGGGCATCTCGATCTCGCGCCGTGGCTGATCCGCACGATGAGCCCGGAGCTGTCGTCGCTGGTCTCGCGCGACCTGCGCGCCGAATTGCGTTGAGCGGCGGGCGGGTCGGCAGGAGGGAGGAAAGCGCTGCCGTTACCGTGTTGGACGCGATAAAGGCGGGGAACGGCGCGTTGCCGCGAAGCGGACCGCGTTCCAGGACAGGGGCAAGGGCAAGGCCGGCGGCGCCACTCGATCCGATCCGGCTGGCGAAACCACCGCGATCGAGCAAAGCTTGCCGTGCGCCGCTCCCTGAAACACGCGGTGAAGCGCGCCAGCGCGTTCCGCCATCAGCCAGCCCTCTCCCAAACCGTGACGCCCACCGGATCGATCGCGATCCGGCAAGTCACGGGCGCGTCCGGCAGCGTCGCATCGAGCGCGACATCGAAAGCCTGTCCGCCGAGTTCGATGCGCGCGCAATGTTCGCCGTCGCGCAGGTCGACCGATTCGATCCGTGCCTCGAATGGCCCGTCGGCATCGAGCCGGATCGCGCGCGGCGCGACGCGCCACATCACGGCGCGCCCCGCGTCGGGCAAGCCGACCGAGGCGGCCGCGTCGAGCGCGATCCGGCCGCCGATCTCGACGCTCGCACCATCCTTCATCACGCCTTCGCCCACGTTGCGCAGCCCGAGCAGCTCCGCCACGCGCCGGCTCGCCGGCCGCGCGAACACCTCGGCGACGGGGCCGGCCTGCAGCGTTTCGCCCTGGTCGATCACGAGCACGTCGTCGGCGAGCTGCGCGGCCTCGTCGGGATCGTGCGTGACGATCACGGTCACGGCGCCGATCTCGCGCTGCAGCGCGCGCAGCGAGCGCCGCAACTGCCGCCGGCGCGGCGTGTCGAGCGCCGAGAACGGCTCGTCGAACAGCAGCAGATGGCTATGCCGCGTCAGCGCGCGCGCGAGCGCAACGCGCTGGCGCTGGCCGAGCGACAGCTGGCGCGGCAGCCGCTGCGTCAGTGCGCCGAGCCCCAGATGTTCGATCCAGTAGCGCGCGGCGGCCGGATCGGCGTCGACCGGAAACGCGAGCTGCGCGGCCACCGTCATATGCGGGAACAGGCCGTAGTCCTGCGGCATGTAGCCGATCTGGCGTCGCTCGGGCGGCAGCGCGCCGAGAGCGGTGTCGCCGAGCTTGACCGCGTTGCCGTCGTCGCCCGGTTCGAGTCCGGCGATCAATCGCAGCGCGAGCGACTTGCCGGAGCCCGACGGCCCGACGATCGCGAGCCGGCGCGAGGCCGGCGCCCAGTCCACGGCGAGCCGGAACGCGCCGAGCTGCCGGCGCAGCCGGATCGCGAGGCGCGACTCGGGCGCGAGCGTGTCGGGCGCCGCGCCGGCGGGTGCGAGCGGCGGCTCGTCGCCGCCGGCGGCGGGCGTCGGCTCGGCGTCGTCGCGCGCGCCGAGCCGCACGATCGACAGCGCCGCGCAGGCCACCGCGATCGCGAGCGTCGGCAGCAGCAGCGGCATCATCGCCGGCAGCCCCTGGCCGCCGAACACGACGTAGGTATAGACGGGCAGGGAATAGGGGTGATACGCGACCATCACGGTCGCACCGAATTCACCGAACGCGCGCAGCCAGGCCAGCGCGAGCCCGGCGCGGATCGAGGGCCACGCGGCCGGCAGCGCGACGCGGAAGAAGCGGCTGCCGGCGCGGTGGCCGAGCGTGGCGGCGACGTCCTCGAACACCGGATCGATCGCCGCGAACGCGGAGCGCGCGGCGATGATCAGGAACGGCGCGGCCACGAAGGTTTCGGCCAGCACGATGCCGGCGAACGAATCGGTCAGCGCGCCGCCGGTGAGCCGGCCGATCGGGCTATAGGGGCCGAGCAGGAACAGCAGCAGCACGCCGCTGGTGAGCGGCGGCAGCGCGAGCGGCAGCTGCACGATGAAGCCGAGCGGCGCGGCAAGGCGCGAGCCCGAACGCGCCAGCCAGTAGCCGAGCGGCACGCCGCCCAGCAGCGTGACGAGCGCGGCCAGCGTCGCGCTGCCGGCCGAGATGCCGACCGCCGACCAGGTCTGCGCCCAGTCGACGTTGGCCCAGTCGGCCTGGCCGATCTGCGGCAGGCTCGCGATGAACGGCGCGCACAGGTAGGCGGCCAGCAGCAGCGCGAGCAGCCGCAGCGGCCCGGCGAGGCGTCGCGCCATTACTGCGCGGCGTCGATGACGGCTTGCAGCGACGGCGGCAGCGCCTGCGCGTTGCCGGAGACCTTCGGCGTGACCACGTCCACGCCGTGTTCCTTCAGCAGCTCACGCCCCTTCGCGCTGAGCAGGAAGTTCGCGAAGCGCGCCGCGCCGTCCTGGTTCGGCGCGTCGGACAGGATCGCCAGCGTGTAGCTCGCCTTGGCCTGCAGCTCGGGCGCGGGCGCCACGGCCGGGATCTTCAGGTCCGAGGTCTCGGTCGAGTAGAAGAAGCCGGCGTCGAGCTGGCCCGACTGCAGGCGGCCCACCAGCGTTTCCTCCGGCAGCACCTGCTCCGGATTCTCCGGCGTGCCGAGCGTCTTCTGCACCAGATCGGGCTGGTGATAGGCGCTCGCGGCCTTGGTCATCATCTCCACCGTGAACGCGCCCTTCGGGTCGAGCTTCGGATCGGTGCGGCCGATCCGGATGCCCGGCTCCTGCAGCACCTGGTCCCAGCGCTTCGTCTTGAACGCCTGCGCGAAGCGGCTCTTCGGGTTGTAGCCGATCATCAGCGGCGATTCGGCGAAGTTGACGTACCACGTCACGAAGTTGCCGTTCGCCTCGCCCATCAGGCTGGCGTTGACCTTCGGGCTGGCGCTGACGAACACGTCGCCGCGCCGCAGCTTGCCCTTGATCTCGTTGGCGATCTTGTTCGAACCCGCGGCGTAGCCGCGGAAGCGCAGGCCGGTCTCCTTCTCGAACGCCGGGCCGACGCTGCGCTCCATCAGGTTGACGAGCGAGCCGGCGTACAGCACGTTCACGGTGTCGTTGCCGGCGGCCTGCGCGGTGGCGCCGAAAGCGCTCGCGACGACCGCGGCGGTGACCAGCAGCTTGCGAAACATGGTGTTCTCCGTACCGTTGTGAAGGTCGGTATATTACGGTGGTCCGGCGCGATTCGGGAGATTGCATGCGGTCGCGCGGGCCATCCGTTGCGTTTACACTGGCGCCGTAGCTGCGCCGGCCGCGTCGGTCGGCGGCGACCGGACAGGAGACTGAGCATGCGCACGAGTGCCCGTAATCATTTCGTCGGACGGATCGCCCACGTCAAGCCCGGCGCGGTCAACGACGAGGTGACGCTGCGCGCGGCGGACGGCCTCGAGATCGTGGCGATCGTCACGCACGGCAGCGCCGAGGCGCTCGGGCTCGCGTCCGGCGTCGAGGCGTTCGCGCTCGTCAAGGCCTCGTCGGTGCTGGTGATGGTGGACGTCGACGCGAGCCGCGTATCGGCGCGCAACTGCGTGGCCGGCACGGTGTCGGCGCTGACCAGGGGGGCCGTCAATGCCGAGGTCGCGATCATGGCGGCGGGCGGCGCGCAGGTGGTGGCGATCGTCACCAACGACAGCGCCGACCGGCTCGGGCTCGCCGTCGGCCAGCCGGCCACGGCGATCTTCAAGGCCTCGAGCGTGATCGTCGGCGTCGACGGCTGAGGCGCGCGATGACCACGCCCGACCTCGCCGCCCCGGCGGCTCACCCTCTCGCGGCGCCCGCCGCCGGCGTGGTCCACGTGGCCGGCGACGTGCTGCGCCCGGCCTCGCTCTCGCTCGCGCAGTTGGCCGAGTTGCCCTCGGTGGTGTGCGAGCCGTTCGCGCTGCGCTGCTTCACGAGCGGGCGCTACCTCCGCGACGTCGAGCGCTACCGCGGCGTGCGGCTGACCGAGCTGTTCACGCGCGCCGGGCTGCACGATCCGGCCAGCGGCGATTTCAAGCGCACCATCTTCCTCGCGATCGGCCACGACGGTTATGCCGTCACGTTCTCGTGGCACGAGCTGTTCAACACCGCGATCGGCGAGCAGGCGATCGTCGCCTTCGAATGCGGCGGCCAGCCGCTGACGGCCGAGGGCGGCGGCCCCTTGCTGTTCTCGGGCGCGGACCTCTCGCCGGCGCCGCGCCACGTCAAGCGGCTCGCCTCGCTGGTGGCGCGCGTGATCGTCCCCTGACGGCGCGCGTGGACACACCGCCATGGCGGATTTCGACGATGCCGCGCTTTCTCGGTGCCGATCGACCGCGCGCGTCGCGCGGCGCGGTGAGCTGGCCTGCTACGGCTGTCGCGCGAGGCGCTTGGCGGTTGGCTGGCACGGCATCGGCTTGGTGCCTCCGGTGACGTGGCGCGAGCGGTGGATTTTCCCGATGGGTTCGACGGCTTCAACGAGGCTTCGGCGCTGCCCGCCGCCGCGCCGGCGCTGCCGGCCGCGCGCGCGGCGTTCGTCGTCGCGCCGCGCGAGCGGCTGACGGGCGGCGCGAATCCCGCCGTCGACGCCGACGACATGCGCCGTCCCGCCACGACCGTCGCGCCTGCCTGCCTGCGTCCCGATCACCTGTGGCGCGATCTCGGGCTGTCGGGGCGCGACGTCGTGCCGGCGATGTTGACGCGGTATTTCCCCGCGCTCGTCGCGCGCAATACCGCCAACCTGCGCTGGAGGAAGTTTCTCGCGCGCGTCCCCGCGCTGGCGCGCGGCGACGAGCCGGCGCCCGCGCCCGGCTGCCCCGGCTGCCCCGGCTGCGAGGATTGCCGGCAGTGTTTTCCGGGCGACGGCGGCCGGCCGGCGTGAGCCGTGCGGCACGATAGCCCGGCGCGCCAGCGCCTGTCTGGCCGCCAGGGGGTTCGTGTATGCTTGCGCGCATGACCAAGCCCGCCGCCTCTTCGTCCGACACCGCGTCGCCGCCCGCGCCCGTCGGCACGCCCCAAGTCCACTTCCGCATGCGCATCCGCCGCGGCGACACCGTCGCGCTCGGCCCCGGCAAGGTCACGCTGCTCGAAGCCGTGCATGAGCATGGCTCGATCTCGGCGGCCGCGCGCCATCTCGGCATGTCGTACCGGCGCGCCTGGCTGCTGATCGACGAACTGAACCGCTCGCTGCGCTCGCCGGCCACGCATTCGGAGCAGGGCGGCGCGAGCGGCGGCGGCTGCACGCTGACGCCTGTCGGCGAATCGATCGTCGCGCTCTATCGCGAGATCGAGGATGAGGCGCAACGCCATTGCGCGAAGCAGATCGCCGCGCTTACGGAGATGATGCAGCCCTGAGTCGGGTTGGCTGTTGCGGTGCCTGCGGTGTTTCGCACGAAGATTGCCCAGGTTCATCCGTGGCCGGGTTCAAGCGGCTGCATTCCCATATCGCACCATGAAGCATCGATGAGCGCGGTTGCCGAAGGCGCCGTGCCTGTTCTCCTGCGCCGTTGGTGACGACCCGACGCCTTCGCGACTTCGCGCCCCCGCTTCAAGTCATTCGGTAATCGCCTGATTCATGCGAATTGAATCAATCGCTTCGGCATTTACCCCGCTTGCTATCGAGACGGCAGGGAATCCAGTGCCGATTGCGAGTGACCGGGGCGCAGGGCGCCCGAGCCTCACCCCAGCCTGATCCCCGACGCGCGCCGCGCCGCGTTCGCCTCGGCGGCGATCGCGTCGACCACGCCGGCCGCGCTCGCGGCCTTGAGCCGCCGCAGCGGCACCGATCGCGCCTCGCATGCCGCCGCAAGCTTCGCGGCTGCCTCGCGATCGACGCGGTCGGCGGCGAACACCACGAGATCCGCGCCGGCCACGAGCCGCTCCCAGCACTCGTCGCCCATGTCCGCGCCGTCGTGCAGCGCGACCGACCCACCCGCCGAGCCGACCAGCCGTTCGAGCGCCGCGTTCGATCCCGGCCGGCCGCCGACATACACGATCCGCCTGCCGCGCATCGCGCGCAGCGACGGCCGCGCGAAGTCGAGCCCGCCCGGCGTGGCCGCGAACGCCTGTTCGAGCACCGCCGCCTCGCGCCTGGCCGCGTTCAGCGCATGCAGCGCGTCGTCGAGCTGCTCGCGCAGCATCCGCACGCGGGCCTGCTCCGCGTCGAGCCGTTCCTCGGCGGCGGCTGCGCGGCCGGCCAGCAGCACCGCGGCGGCGTCGCGCTCGGCCAGCGCGTGCCGCAGCCGGGCCGGTTCGTCGGAGGGCGGAAGGGCAGCGGCGGGCATCATGGCGGGCTCAGAGCAGCGATCCGGCGATGACGGAAGTCCCGAGGTCGGGATCGAGGTCCGCGGCGCGGGCCGGGCCGCGGCGGGCGGCCCGGCGGTGCGGTTCGGTGCGGGGTCCATCGTCGGCCTCCTTCGGTGGGCGGGCGGCGGCCGGCGCGTCGAGCGTGTCGAGCGCGCGGCTTTCCAGCACGTGCTCGACGCAGATCCCGATCAGCTCGGCGTCGAGCCGCTCCAGCGACAGCGCCGCCTCGCGCAGCGCGGCCGGGCCGGCCACCGGGGGCGGCGCGAAGATCACGTCGCGAAACGTCTCCGCGCGCGCGACGCGGTCGATCAGCCGGCGCAGATCCGGCAGGCGGCGAAAGCGCGCGCGCTCGGCGCCGGCCGCCAGTGCGGCGAGCAGCATGTCGAAGCGCCGCGTGTCGATCGAACCGGGCGACACGGGCACGGCGGCGTTGCCGGTGGCCGCGCCGTCCGCGAACAGCGCGACGAAGCGCGCGAGGCTGCCGCGCAGCCGCGCGAACGCGTCCACCACGTCGACGATCAGCGTCGCCCGCTCGGTGTCCTCGCGGCGCCGCACCGGCACGATGCGCGCCGACAGCTCGCCGTGCCGGACCGCGTCGTCCGTCCATGGGGTTGACTTGCTCATACGCCTGTTGGTCCGCCGGCGCGATGGCCCCGGGGCCGCCGCGTCGGCATCGCCATCCTGTGAGTCGGGTTGCCGGACAAGTGTCGTAATATACCGTAGAACATAACGAGGCGGAAATGTCCCGGGCGTAAAATTCCGGCACACGGCCGACAACAGCGAGTGGATCGATGGAAGATCGTAGAGAAGCGGTGGGCGAGCATTTTTCGATGGACGCCATGCGCCATGCGCGCGAGATGACGTGGCGCGCGGTGGAGGCGATGCGCGGCGAGGTCCGGGCGGGCATGCGCGAATCGGAGGCGAACGCGCGCTGCAAGGCGCTGCTGGGCGAAATGGGCATGGACCGGCTCTGGCACCCGGTGCTGATCCGCTTCGGCGAGAACACGCTGAAGACCTTCGCCGAACGCGCGGAAACCGATCCCGTGCTGGCCGGCGACGACATCTTCTTCGTCGATCTCGGCGTGGTCTGGGGGCGGCATGAAGGCGACGCGGGCGCGACCTTCGTGGTTGGCGACGACGCGGCGATGCGGGCCTGCGCGCAGGCCGCGAAACTCATCCACGACGAGGTGGCCGACCACTGGCGCACCACCGGCTGCGGCGGCATCGCGCTCTATCGCTACGCGGCCGGGCGCGCCGAGGCGCATGGCTGGCGGCTCAACGTCGAGATGAAGGGCCACCGCGTCAGCGATTTCCCGCACGCGATCTACAAGGCCGGCAAGCTCGCCGATTTCGACGGCGTGCCGGCCGGCGGCCTGTGGGTGCTGGAGATCCAGATCGCGCATCCGACGCGGCCGTTCGGCGCGTTCTACGAGGATCTGCTGATCTGAACGCCGGCCGGGGCGTCGCGGCTCGGCATGCATCGTCGGCGGCAGGGCGCGCAGGCCGCAGCGGCGTCCGGGCACGATGCGGGCGGAGCGCGGCGGCTCCCGCGCCGCCAGCTTCCCGCCAGCCGCGCGTCAGCTTCGCTTGCTAGACTCGGTTGCTTCGTCAGCGCTTTTCCTCGCCGCGATGAAACCGACCCTGCTGGTGCTGATCCCGTTGCATGACGATGCGCGCGAGACACTCGCCGCGCACTTCGAACTCGTCTACGCTCCCGACGCGCCGGCGCGGACACGGGCCATCGACATGCATGGCGCGAGCGTGCGCGCCGTGCTGACCAACGGCACGACCGGGCTTTCCGATGCCGAACTGGCGATCCTGCCGCGCGTGGAATTCATCCATGCGCTCGGCGCGGGCTACGAGAACCTGCCGCTCGCCGCCGCGCGCGCACGCGGCATCGCGCTCGCGCACGGCGTCGGCGCGAACGACGATTGCGTCGCCGATCATGCGTTCGCACTGCTGCTCGCGACGGTGCGCGGCGTGGTCCGGCTCGATGCCGCGTGCCGCGCCGGCGTCTGGCGCGACGCGCTGCCGATGCCGCCGAACTTCTCGGGCAAGCGGCTCGGCATCGTCGGGCTCGGCCGGATCGGCGCGAAGATCGCGCGCCGCGCGGCCGGCTTCGACCTCGAAATCGGCTATCACGGCCGCCATCCGCGCGACGGCGCGACGTTGCGCTATTTCGGCGCGCTGATCGACCTCGCGCGCTGGGCCGACTATCTCGTGGTCGCGACACCGGGCGGGGCCGGCACGCATCACCTGATCGACGCCGCGGTGCTCGACGCGCTCGGCGCCGCCGGGTTCGTCGTCAACGTCTCGCGCGGCAGCGTCGTCGATACGGCGGCGCTCGCGGCCGCGCTGCGCGACGGGCGCATCGCCGGCGCCGGCCTCGACGTCTACGAGGGCGAGCCGGCCCCGCCCGCCGAGTTGATCGGGCTCGAACAGGTCGTGCTGACGCCGCATCTGGCCGGCACCTCGCCGCAGGCGCGCGACCGCACCGTCACGTTGTTCATCGAGAACGCCACGCGGCACTTTGCTGGCGAGCCGCTGGTTACGCCGCTCGATGCTTGAGCGGGCGGCGATTCGGTTTGGGCGTGGACCGCGCGCGTCGTTCGCGGTGGCGTTCCTCGCCTGAAGCGTGCGATCGCATCGCCATGCGGTGCGTCGAGAGCCCCACGCGGCACGTTGCCGATCGGTCGCCCGTCACGCTGCTTGACGTCTGATTGGCCGGTGGCACGGAGGCGGCGATCGGCTTCGGCGCGAACCCTCGGCCTTGTCCGCGGCGATGCGGAGGCGGCACGCTGCGGCGGCGCTTCCCGCATGTAGCATGGCGCGATCGCGCTCGTCATCCCGTTCCCGGCCTCCCGCTTCCGGCTTTCCCGCTCGATCGTCCCGCCTCAGCGTTCCCGCGCCGCCGCGCGAAGCACCGTCACGGCGAGCGAAGCGTCCGCACCCGCACTCACGGCCGGCCGCCGCCGCCCACCCGTTTGGTGAAAGTCCCGATTGATCCGGCGCCCCCTGCATCGACGTCGCGATCCAGCCGCCAACCCACGCCGGCGGGCCCCGCCCACGCGTCGCGATGCAATTTCGCAACTACCCTGCATCGTGCTTACGATTTGCTTGGGAACGGCGCGGCCGCGCAGTAAACTTGCGCCCCGGTACACCCGGCGGAACGCCGTCCGAAGCCGCCGAGGCGCGATCCGCGCCCGGAAGGTCGGCCGGCTCCCGTGCAACACCCGCGTTCCTTCCAATCGATAACACTCACCCCGCACATCGCGCGGCCCTGTCGTGCCCGCCGGCACGTTGGCAGGCCACCGCCCGCAGGAGACGACCTTGCTCAAGAAAATCACCGCCGTCGCAGCCCTGGCTGCCTTCGGCCCCGTCGCGCATGCCCAGGGCAGCGTGACGCTCTACGGCCTGATCGACACCGGCCTCAGCTACGTCAACCACGCCGCCGCCGGCACCGGCTCGGCCAAGCGCTTCAAGTACGACGACGGCGTCGCGCAGGGCACGCGCTGGGGCCTGCGCGGCTCGGAGGACCTGGGCGCCGGCCTGAAGGCGATCTTCGTGCTCGAGAACGGCTTCAACACCGGCACCGGCGCGTTCAACCAGGGCGGCGCGATGTTCGGCCGCCAGGCGTTCGTGGGCTTGACGCAGAACGGCGTCGGCTCGCTGACGTTCGGCCGCCAGTACACGTTCTCGACCGACGTGCTCGGCAACCAGTACTCGGCCGGCACCAACACGCTGGCCGGCAACTACGCGTATCACATCAACGATTTCGACCAGCTCGTGAACAGCCGCATCAACAACGCGGTGAAGTTCTCGTCGGCGAACTTCTCGGGCCTGACGTTCGGCGCGTTGTACGGCTTCTCGAACCAGGCCGGCGCGTTCGCCGGCTCGGCGCCGGTGACGGGCACGCCGGGCCAGCCCGGCTCGTCGCGCGCCTACAGCTTCGGCCTGAACTACGCGCTCGGCGCGTTCTCGATCGGCGCGGCCTATACCGACATCACCTATCCGGCCGCCGAAGTGCCGGCGTTCCCGACCTCGCTCGCCAACGTGCCGGCGGGCGGCACCAACGGCGGCAAGGACCTGCGCACGTTCGGCATCGGCACGCGCTACCAGCTCGCGAACGCCGCGCTGTTCGCGCTCTACACCAACACGCGCATCGAGGCGCTGAACGGCGCGACCACGGCGCTCGACGCGGTGGACGTGGGCGGCCGCTACAACTTCACGCCGGCGCTGGCGGGCGGCCTCGCCTACACCTACACGCGCATGCACGACGCGTTCGCGGGCCACTGGAACCAGCTCGACGCGAGCCTCGACTACGCGCTTTCCAAGCGCACCGACGTCTACCTGCTGGCGATCTACCAGAAGGCATCGGGCCGCAATGGCACGCAGGACGTGCAGGCGCAGATCGGTTCGAGCACGGCGTTCTTCGGCCCGTCGGGCACCGGCGCGACGAATCAGGTGGCCGCGCGCGTGGGCATCCGCCACAAGTTCTGATCGACCGGGGGCGGTCTCGCTCCGTCGGAGCCCGTCGTTCGCGGCCGGCTTCGCCAACGGCGCATCGGTTTCCCGCAAGGAAGCCGATGCGCCGTTTTTCATCAAGGGGCGCACGTCGTCATCTTGTTTTTGGATGAAATGTATTTAATTGGAAAAAATGTACAATCGTGGCCAGCCTCGCATGCCGGCCGGATCGCGCCGCCGTGACGGGGTTCCGAAACCGCTTCACGACAACGGAACGACGATGAGAAACGATGCCGAACTGGTGCTGCTCGACAAGAACGTGGTGGAAGCGCTGCTGAGTCCGGACGACGTGCTGGCCGCCGTGGCCGCGGCGTTCGACCTGCACCGGCGCGGCGAGGGCCGCGTGTTTCCGGTGATCCGCGAGCCGCTGGCCACGGGCGGCGTGTTCGGCATCAAGGCCGGCGACGTGCAGAACGAGGCGCTGCTCGGCTTCAAGGCGGCCGGCTTCTGGCCCGCGAATCGCGGCCTCGGCGGCGAGCCGCATCAGGCCACCGTGATGCTGGTCGATCCGGCCACCGGGCGCCCGCGCTGCGTGATCGACGGCAACGCGATCACCACCATGCGCACCGGCGCCGCCGGCGGCCTCGGCCTGCGCGCGCTGGCGCGGCCGGACAGCCGGCGCGTCGCGCTGTTCGGCAGCGGCGTGCAGGCGGGCGTGCAGCTGGACTTCGCGCTGCGCATGCTGCCCTCGCTCGACACGGTGCAGTATCTGACGGCCGGCGGCGCGGCCGATCCGGCCTTCGAGGCGCGTTTCCGCGAACGCTGCGCGATCTCGCACGCGCGCGACGCCGACGCGGCGGTGGCCGACAGCGACGTCGTGATCACGGCGACGCCGGGCGGCGGGGCGCTGTTCGAGGCCGGCGCGGTGCGGCCGGGCACGCATGTCAACGCGGTCGGCGCCGACACGAAGGGCAAGCGCGAACTGCCGGCGGGGCTGCTCGAACGCGCGCGGCTGGTGGTCGACGATCGCGCGCAGGCACGCCAGATCGGCGAGGCGCAGTGGTCGCCGCGGCACGACTGCGTCGAACTCGGCGAACTGCTGGCCGCGCCCGAGCGCATCGCGCGCGGGCGCGACGAGATCACGGTGTTCGACATGACGGGCCTCGCGCTGCAGGACCTGACGGTGGCGCGCATGCTGTTCGAGCGCGCCGAGGCGGCGCGGCTCGGCACGCGCGTGGCGTGGCCCTGGTGAGCCGGACGCGTCGATGGCGAGGCGCCCGGATCGGCATGGCCGCTGGTGCCGAAGCGGCGGGGCAGCGGATGGCCCGGGCCGCGCGGTGGCGGTGCCGCCAGGGCGACGCGATGCACGCAATGCGCCACGGCGCGATGCCGGCACGATCGGGCAGCGGCGCCACGATGGCCGCACCGCCCGACCAGGCGGGCCGCCGAACCAGCCGGCAGCATGCGCATCCGCAGCCGCGAGGCGTGCTCACCAACCGTAGAACCGCGGCCAGGTCTCGACCCCGCCATCCGCCGCGACGGCCTGATACTCGGGGTGCTGCGCGCCCGTCGCGCAGGCATGGTTCGGCAGGATGCGCAGCCGCGTGCCGATCGGGAAGCGCGCGGCGATCGCGCGATCGGGTTCGCCGCGGCGCTGCACGATGCCGTGTTCCTGGTTCGCGCCGCCGAGCAGATAGTCGCCGAGTACCGTGCCGTCCTCGGCGCACACGAGCCCGTAGCCGAAGTCGTGCGGCTGCCGCTGCGTGCCGCGGTCGCGGCTCATCGCCATCCAGCCGGCGTCCACGATCGCCCAGCCCTTTTCCTCCTGATGGCCGATCACGGTGGTCAGCACGCTGAGCGCGATCTCGTCGGTCGTGCAGACGCCGACGTTGTGCATCACCAGATCGAACAGCACGTACACGCCGGCGCGCACCTCGGTCACGCCGTCGAGCCGTTCGGCGGCGAGCGCGGTCGGCGTCGAGCCGATGCTGACCACCGGACACGGCAGCCCCGCCGCGCGCAGCCGCTCGGCCGCCCGCACGGCGCCCGCGCGCTCCTGCTCGGCGATCCGCACCAGCTCGTCGTGACGGTGATGGTCGTAGCTCGATCCCGCGTGCGCGAGCACGCCGCCGAGCGTCATGCCGCCCTCGGCCAGCGCGCGGCCGATCGTGACGAGCCGCGCGTCCTCGGGCGCGACGCCCGAGCGGTGGCCGTCGACGTCGATCTCGATCCACACCTCGAAGTTCATGCCGTGTTCACGGCCATACGCCGCGATCGCCTCGGCCGCGACGAGGCTGTCGGCCGTGAGCTTCAGGTTGCAGCCGCGCTGCCGCAGCGCGAGCGCCTGCGGCAGCTTGCCGGCCACCATGCCGACCGCGTAGACGATGTCGTCAATCCCGCGCGCGAAGAACTGCTCGGCCTCCTTCAGCGTCGAGACGGTGATGCCGCGCGCGCCGGCCGCGAGCTGCGCGCGCACCACGGGTTCGCACTTGGTGGTCTTCACGTGCGGGCGGAATGCCACGCCGAGCGCATCGAGCCGCCGCTGCATGCGCTCGATGTTGCGCATCATGCGCGGCACGTCGATCAGGGCCGACGGGGTGGGCAGGGTGTCGAGCGGCATGGTGGCGGTGTCCTTCGGGAAAATGAGCGGCGCCGGGCGGGCACCGGAGGCGACCGCGCGCCGGCCGCGAAAATCGCGCGTCCGGCATGCCCGGGTTTGTCGCCCGGGTGTGCCGTCCGGTTGATTTGACAAATTGTATCGCTCTGGACACAATGTCTCAATCCCGGTCCGGCGACCGGCTTGCCGGCCCCAGCCGCCAGGCCCCCGAGTTCCCGAATCCCGCGCGCCGCGCGCCGCGCCGCCCCGTCCAACCGATCCGTCCCAGTGAGCCCACGATGAGCCAGCCGAATCCTCCGACCTACGACGACGTCGCCGCCGCCGCCGAGCGCCTCGCCGGCCACGCCCACCGCACGCCCGTGCTGACTTCGCGCACGGTCGACGAGGCGCTGGGCGCGCGGGTGTTCTTCAAGTGCGAGAACTTCCAGCGCATGGGCGCGTTCAAGTTCCGCGGCGCGTTCAACGCGCTCTCGCAGTTCAGCGCGGCGCAGCGCAAGGCCGGGGTGGTGGCATTCTCGTCGGGCAACCACGCGCAGGCGATCGCGCTGTCGGCGAAGCTGCTCGGCATGCCGGCCACGATCGTGATGCCGCACGACGCGCCGGCCGCGAAGGTCGCGGCCACGCGCGGCTACGGCGGCCAGGTGGTGATCTACGATCGCTACACCGAGGATCGCGAGCAGATCGGCCGCGAGCTTGCCGACAAGCAGGGCCTCACGCTGATCCCGCCTTATGACCACCCACACGTGATCGCGGGGCAGGGCACCGCGGCAGCCGAACTGTTCAACGAGGTCGGCCCGCTCGACGTGATGTTCGCGCCGCTCGGCGGCGGCGGGCTGCTGTCGGGCACCGCGCTCGCCACGCGCGCGCTGTCGCCGGCCGCCGAACTCTACGGCGTCGAGCCCGAGGCCGGCAACGACGGCCAGCAGTCGTTCGCGTCGGGTTCGATCGTCCACATCGAGACGCCGAAGACGATCGCCGACGGCGCGCAGACGCAGCATCTGGGCCAACTGACGTTCCCGATCATCCGCCGCGACGTCAACGCGATCCTGACCGCCAGCGACGCCGAACTGGTCGACTGCATGCGCTTCCTCGCCTCGCGCATGAAGATGCTGGTGGAGCCCACCGGCTGCCTCGCGTTCGCGGCGGCGCGCCAGATGAAGGCACGGCTGAAGGGGCGCCGCGTCGGCGTGCTGGTGAGCGGCGGCAACATCGATCTCGAGAAGTTCTGCGAGCTGGTGTCGGCCGCCGGCTGAGCGATCGTCGAAGGCCCGGGGTTGGAGAAACGCGCGCCGCGTCATGTGGTGCGCGTTTTTTCATGGTTGCGTGCGCATCGATCACCGGAATGAAAGACGGCACGACGCTCCTCACGGCGTCCAGTGATAGACGACGATGCTCGAGCCGTTGTAGTTGTCCCTGGTCACCACGTACTCGCCGTTCGAGCGCAGGTACGCGCGCAGGCCGAACATCGAATCGACGTCGTTGCCCACGTCCACCGTGCCCGGATTGCTGTTGATCAGCGTCGTCACGAGGCCGCCGGTGGAGAGGTCGTAGACGTCGATGTTCGGCACCGTATGGACGTAGCCGACGAACAGATAGCGGCCCGCCACCGCGATCGATTTCGGGTTCGCGCCCGGCAGGTCGATGACCGGGCCCGGCGTGCGGTTGCCGGCCTGCCAGCCGTGATAGATCTCGAGGTGGCCGTTCATCGCCGTCCAGTCCCAGTAGCCGGCGATGCCCTGCGCCAGCACCATGGTGTCGGTCGAGGCCTGGTACACCACGCGCGCGCGCGGCTGCACCGAGGCCGGCACCGGCATCGCCGTGCCGCTGCCCCACGACGGCTTGCCGGTCGCGTCGAAGCCCGCGAACGGCCAGTGCGTGACCTGGCTGGAGCCGTCGAGCCCGGCCCACACGTCGCCGTTCTCGTCGAGGCAGAAGCCGCCCGTGACGATCGCCGAGGTGCCGAACAGCTTGCCCGGCAGCGAGCCGTCGGGGATCGCGATGTAGCCGCTCGCGGCCGGGTCGAAGTGATAGAAGTTGTAGATGTCGGGGTTCTGGCCGGTGGCCACCAGGATCCGGTTGCCGCCGACGCCGGTCAACTGGCCGAAGTGCTGGCCGCGCTGGTAGTCGGTCATCGACAGGCGCGGGTCGTCCGGATAGGTGAACGGATCGACCGTGTTGGCCACGAAGGTGCCGCCCGCGCTGCCCGAGTAGATGTTCATGCCGCTGTAGTAGAGCGCGGCGTCGGTGACCGGGTCGGGCGCGGCCACCGCCTCGAAGTTCAGCGCCTGCAGCTTCCAGACCAGGTTGCCGTTGCCGTCGTAGGCCTGCAGGTCGGTCGCGCCGTTGCGGCCGAGATCCCAGCCGCCGCCCCACGGATTGTTCAGCACGTAGAGCAGGCCCGCCGTGTCGCGGCCGATGCCGACCACGCGCGTGAAGCGCTTGTCGCCCACCTGCCCCCTGGTGCCGGTGGTGGTGTCGAGGTAGCCGCCCTGCACGCCGAAGGTGCCGGCCAGCGTGGGCGTGCCGTTCAGCGCGTAGCGCTTGATGTTCATGTCCGGGCCTTCGTCGCCCACCATCAACTGGCCGGTCGGCGCGTCGAAGTACAGCGCCGACGGATGCGCGCCGCTGGCCATCCGGATCGTGTTCAGCAGCGCGCCGGCCGCGCTGTATTCGAGGATCGTGCCGGCGGCCTGCTGCGCGACCCACAGGTTGCCGGACGCGTCGAGCGCGAGCGCGCCGGGGCCGGCCACCGTGATGTCGCGCTGCCAGACGCCGTCGGTGGTGAACACGCGCACGCGGTTGCTGAAGAAGTCGCTCGCGTAGAGCAGCGTGCCGGCGGTGGCGAGGCCGGTGATCACGTCGGCGCGGCTGATGTTGTTCCAGACGCTGACGTTGATCGACAGGTCGCGCAGCCCGGTCGTGCGGTTGTAGCGGCCCACCGTGCCGCTCAGGTTCTTGCCCTGCAGCGGCGTGAAGATCGAGGTGGCGTTGCCGGTGATCGCGCCGCCCTGGAATTCCGCGTGCGTGCCGATCGAGCCGAGCGTCCGGCCGTTCTGGTAGACGCCCACGGCGCCGGCGTTCTCGTCCCAGAACGACGCCGTGTAGATCACCCCTTCCGGCGCCACCCACATCGAGCGCGCGCCGTTGCCGACGTGCGAGGCGATCGTGCCGTAGGTGTTCGCGATCCAGTCGGTCGTGTATTGCGCGTGGCCGGCCGGCGCGAGGGCGGCGAGGCACGCGGCGGCGAGGGCGGCGCGCAGGCGTTGCTGGAACATGGCGATGATCTCCGGACGAGAGGACGGGAAAACCTCGAGCGCCGCATCGAGTGCCCGGGCCGGGGCCAGATGCGCCGCGTTACGTCAGACAGATATCACAGAGAAATCGGAAAAAAATTCCGCGACGCCTGCCTTGCGGCGCCCGGCGCGGGATTGGCGTCGGCGCACGGGCGGCGTCGTCGGATCGGCCCGCGAATGTCACGCGGGCGTGACGGATTTGTCACCGCGTTGTCGCGAACGGCGGCGGGACCGGGACGGGGATTTTGCGGAAAAAGAGACCGATGTGGCGCGCCGGGCGGTGCGCGAGCGGTGAGTGTGATGCGTGCGGCCGGAGGCCGGTGGGAGGCCGGCTGGTATCGGCGTGCCGGCGGCGCGCGTCGCTGGCTTCGTTCGTCGGGCTTTCCCGGCCGGCGAACGACGCTCGGTTCGCGATGCGCGATGCGGCCGGCGGCGCGTGTCGTCGGCGTTGGCCCCGCTATATCAAGCGGCGTCGAGCGGCAGGATTTCTATCCAGTTCGAGCCGTTGCCGCCCGCCACGCGCGCCACCGGTGTCAGCGCGCCGGTGCCCGCATCGACGCGGTACAGCGAGATGAACGGCGAAAGCTCGCCGCTCGCGGCCAGCAGCGTGCCGTCGGGCGAGAGGCGGATGCCGCGCGGCTGCTTTTCGGTTTCGATGCAGCTCGCGTAGTGCAGCGCGCGGTTCTCGCCGACGCGGAACGTGATGATGCGGCTCGCGGTGCGCTCGGTCGCGTGGACGAAGCGGCCGTCCGGCGACACCTGCAGGTCGGCGGCCCAGACGCTGGGCGCGGTCGGCGCGGGCGGTCGCGGCGCGCCGTGCGGCAGGTGCGCGATGCTCGGCGCGAGATCGGACACGGTCGCCTCGCCGAGTTCGCCCGTCACCGGATCGCGCGCGATCGCCAGCACCGTGCCGTGGAATTCGCCGATCGCGTAGAGCGTCGCGCCGTCCGGCGCGAGACGCAGATGGCGCGGCCCGAAGCCGGCCGGCGTCGCGAGTTCGCCGCGCGCGATCAGCGCCGCCTCGTCGCCGGCGCGCGCGATGCCGTAGAAGAAGATCCGGTCGAGGCCGAGCGAGGCCGCGTAGGCGTAGCGGTCGTCGTCGGAGACGATGATCGAATGCGCGTTCTGGATCCGGTCGATGAACTGCAGCGGGGTGCCGTCGCCGTTCTCGAGCCGGCTCGCGTCGAACACGAACAGGCGGTTGCCGCCGTAGGACGCGCCGAACAGCAGGCGCGCGGCGTGATCGACCGACAGGTAGGCGAGGCTCGCGTCGATCGGCGTCGAGAAGCGTTGCGTCAGCGCGCCTTGCGCGCCGATGTCGTAGCCCACGATGGTCGGCTGCGTGCCGCGCGTGGCCACGTAGAGGCGCTTGCCGTCGTAGGTGGGCGCCTGCGGCATCACCACGCTGCCGGCCGGCGTGCGGGCGAACGGCTCGAGCCGGCCCTGCGCCGCGTCGAGATGGTAGACGGAAAGATCGCCGTCCTCGGAGTTCGAGACGTAGACGACGTGGGAGGTGGACAGCGGAGTGGTCATCGGATCGCGGATCGGTTCGTGAGGCGGGGGCGTGCCGTCTGCCGAAGTGCCGCGGCGTCGCCGGAACGGGCACCGGGCGCGGCGGATGGCGGCGCGGGGCCGGTTAGGTGTTACGTCATCATATAACTTCGAGAAAGCCGGGCGCAATCGCAAAGGGACGGAAGTCGGTGTAAACGCGGAGCGTTGTCGCTCGATCTGGCGGGCGCGGGAAGGCGGGCAGGCGGGAAGTACGACAACTTCGCGGGGCGGCCTCCGGCGGCGGAGCCCGATGAGTCGAGCGGCTGCGCAGGACGCCGGGACGGCGCGCGGCGGCCAAGCCGGTGTGCCGATGCACGCCGCGAGCGATGCGATTGCCGATCGGGCGCCGGCCGCGGCACCGACCGCTTCGCGTCACCCATCATCGCGAACCGCGCCGCCGGCGAACGCGGTTCTCGCGGAACTCAGTCGGCCGCCCCCGTCGCGAAGCGTCGCCCGGCCGCCTCGCCCTCGTCGCCCGTCAACTCCTCCAGCGCGCGCCCCTTGGTCTCGATCCCGAGCCAGGCCACCGCCAGCGCCGCGACCACGAACGACAGCGCGCCGAGCGTGAATACGCCGCCCTGCCCGAACCGCGGCAGCACCAGGCCCACCGCGTAGGGGCCGATCAGCGAGCCGACCCGGCCGATCGCCGAGGCGAACCCGGAGCCGGTCGCGCGCGCGCCGGTGCCGTACAACTCGGGCGTATAGGTATAGAGCGCGGCCCACATGCCGAACAGGAAGAACTGCATCGCGAGCCCGGTGCCGATCAGGAGCGCCACGCTCTGGCCGTGCAGCGCGGTCTGTCCGTAGACGTAGGCCATCGCGCCGCCGCCGACCAGCGAGGCGATGGTGGTGGGCTTGCGGCCCCGGCGCTCGATCAGCCAGGCCGCGCAGAGGAAGCCCGGCACGCCGCCCAGCGAGATCAGCACGGTATAGAGCACCGACTGCGTGACCGCGAAGCCGGCCTGCTGCAGCAGCGCGCCGAGCCACGAGGTGAGGCCGTAGAAGCCGAGCAGCGCGAAGAACCAGAGCAGCCAGACCATCGTCGTGCGGCGCCGGTACGGGCCGCTCCAGATCTCGCGGAACGCGCCGCGGCCGCGCGTGACGGCCGGCCCGGCGAGCCGCGACGGCGCCGGCAGCGAGGCGAGTCCGGCCGAGCGCATCACCCTGGCCTCGATCCGGTCGAGCACGCGCGCGGCCTCGTCGCGGCGGCCGCGGTGTTCGAGCCAGCGCGGCGACTCGGGCACGACGCGGCGCACCACCAGCACGAACACGGCCGGAATCGCCAGCAGCGCGAACACGGCGCGCCAGCCGAGCGGCGGCAGCACGAAGTACGACACCACGCCGGCGCAGATGAAGCCGAGCGGCCAGAAGCCGTCGATCAGCGCGATCAGCCGGCCGCGACTGGCGGCGGGCACGAATTCGGACAGCAGCGTCTGCGCGATCGGGAATTCCATGCCCATGCCGAGCCCGAGCAGCACGCGCCAGGCGATCAGCGCCTCGACGCTCTGCGCGGTCGAGCATAGATAGGACGCGGCGCCCCACAGCACCATGCTCCACTGGAACACCGGCCGGCGGCCGAAGCGGTCGGCCAGCAGCCCCGCCAGCGCCGCGCCCGCCACCATGCCGAAGAAGCTCGCGCTGGCGACGAGGCCCGCCATCGCCGTCGATAATCCGAACTCCTTACGGATCGAACCGAGCACGAAGGTCATCGTGCCGAGATCGACCGAATCGAAGAAGAACGCGATCGCGATGACCGCGCAGATCAGCGCGTGGTAGCGGGAAAACGGCAGGCGTTCGAGGCGCGCGGCGGCGCTCGCGGGTGCGGCGGAGGCGGAAGGGGCAGCGGCGGACACGGCGTTCTCTGGCAGGGCCGGCCTCGGAGTGAGGCGGTACCCGGTCAGTAGATGTGACCATTAATCGACACAATAGAACGAATTCGGCATCAGGCTGGAACAGTCGCGCCATCGGCGAGCCGGGGGGCGGTGCCGCGCCCGCCCCCCCGAGGTGGCGTTACGTCGTCACTTCTTGAGCCGGTAGCCGGTGCGGAAGATCCACGCCACCACGAACAGCAGCGCGATCAGGAACAGTGCCGTCATCGCGAGGCTGATGCCGATATGCACGTCGGCAAGCCCGAAGAACGCCCAGCGAAAGCCGCTCACCAGATAGACGATCGGATTGAACAGCGTGACCACGCGCCAGAACGGCGGCAGCATGTCGACCGAATAGAAGCTGCCGCCGAGGAACGTGAGCGGCGTGACGATCAGCAGCGGCACCAGCGAGAGTTTCTCGAAGCTGTCGGCCCAGATGCCGATCACGAAGCCGAACAGGCTGAAGGTGATCGCGGTGAGCAGCAGGAACAGCACCATCCAGACCGGGTGCAGGATGTGCATCGGCACGAACAGGCTGGCCGTGATCAGGATGATGAAGCCGAGCAGCACCGACTTGGTGGCCGCCGCGCCCACGTAGGCGAGCACGATCTCCCAGTACGACACCGGCGCCGCGAGGATCTCGTAGATGGTGCCGGTGAAGCGCGGGAAGTAGATGCCGAACGAGGCGTTCGAGATGCTTTGCGACAGCAGCGACAGCATCACCAGGCCCGGCACGATGAACGAGCCGTAGCTGATGCCGTTCACGGCGCTGATGCGCGAGCCGATCGCCGAGCCGAACACGACGAAGTAGAGCGAGGTGGAGATCACCGGCGCGATGATGCTCTGGGTCAGGGTGCGCCAGGTGCGGGCCATTTCCGCGCGGTAGATCGCGCGAACTGCGTGCAGGTTGAACATGCGGTGTCCTGTCTCGGGTCAGGCGGAAGCGGCGCTCGTCGAGGCGGAGCGGCCGCCGTCGATGAGGCTCACGAAGATTTCCTCGAGCGAGCTCTGCGAGGTCTGCAGGTCGCGGAAGCGGATGCCGGCCTCGGCCAGCGCGCCGAGCAGCGCGGCGATCGCCTGCTCGCGCTCGGCGTCGTAGGTGTAGACGAGCTCGGCGCCGTCCTTGGCCAGTTCGAGCCGGAACCCGGCCAGCGCGTCGGGGATCGCCGCGAGCGGCGTGTCGAGCTGCAGCGTGAGCTGCTTGCGCCCGAGCTTGCGCATCAGCTCGGTCTTCTCTTCCACCAGCACGATCCGGCCGCCGTTGATGATGCCGATCCGGTCGGCCATCTCCTCGGCTTCCTCGATGTAGTGCGTGGTCAGCACGATCGTCACGCCGCTCGCGCGCAACTGGTCGACGAGCTTCCACATGTCGCGGCGCAGTTCCACGTCCACGCCGGCGGTCGGCTCGTCGAGGAACAGGATGCGCGGCTCGTGCGAGAGCGCCTTGGCGATCAGCACGCGGCGCTTCATGCCGCCCGACAGCGTCATCAGCTTGTTGTCGCGCTTGTCCCAGAGCGAGAGGTCCTTCAGCACCTTCTCGATGTGGGCGGGATTCGGCGCCTTGCCGAACAGGCCGCGGCTGAACGAGACGGTGGCCCAGACCGATTCGAACGAATCGGTGGTCAGTTCCTGCGGGACCAGGCCGATCATCTGGCGCGCGGCGCGAAAGCCGCTGGCGATGTCGTGGCCGCCCACGGTCACGGTGCCCTCGGTGGGCGTGACGATGCCGCAGATGGTGCTGATCAGCGTGGTCTTGCCGGCGCCGTTCGGGCCGAGCAGCGCGAAGATCTCGCCGGAGCGGATCGACAGGTTCACGTCGTCGAGCGACTTGAAGCCCGACGCGTAGGTTTTCGACAGATGGGAGACGGTGAGTATCGGTTCTGGAGTCACGGGTCGGGTGGTCGGTGGCGGCGGCGCGGTGGCGGGAACACGGCGGGACGGCCCGCGAGGCACCCCGATGCCGGCCGGTTTCGGGAACGCTATGGTAGCAATCGCGCTATCGATATGCGTGAAACAGGATAACGATGCGGCCGGCGGCCGTCAGGGGCGCGGGACGCGGGCCCGCCTGAGCGCGCAAGGGTGGGCCGTCGGCGAACAATCCCGGCGAATTCTCATGATTTGTTCGCGATGCCGCGCGAATCGCCGCCGCCGGCCCCGGCACGGGAAGCTCAGGCCGCGCTGCCGCCAAAGAACGCCGGGAACAGCTGGCTCGGCAGTTGCAGCTTGCCGTTCACGCATTCCACCGCGGCCAGGAAGTTCGACAGCTTCAGCGGCTTGACGATGTACGCGTCGGCGCCGAGTTCGAAGCAGCGGTTCAGGTCGTGCTCGCTCGTCGATCCCGTCAGCATGATCACGGGCAGGCTGTCGAGCGCGGGCTCGGCGCGGATCGCCGCGAGCACCGCGAAGCCGTCCAGCTTCGGCAGGCCCTGGTCGAGCAGCACGAAGTCGGGGTTGCCCGGCGCGCGTTCGGACCACGCGCCGCGGCGCAGCAGGTAGTCGAGCGCGGCTTCGCCGTCGCCGACCGTGACGAGCGGGTTGTGCATGCCGATCGACCACAGCGCCGTCTCGGTCAGTTCGGCGTCCAGCGGTGAATCCTCGACCAGCAGGATGTTTCCAGCAGCTTTGTTCATTTCGACAATTCCGATCCAGGGCGATTGATCGCGGTGAAGCTTGATGACGCCCCGGTGGTTCGACTCGTGGCGTGACTGTTGGGTAAGGCCTGCCAAGCTGGCTTCTCCAAATTGTTGAGGCCGGTTGCCGGGCGGGTGCGCCGGTCCGGGTTCGACGCCATGGGTCCGGGGCGCGGCGGGGTGCGCCTCGCGCGCCGGGCCGAAGACGTCGGCGGCGTTGTAGTAAGCAGGCTTCGTGCCATGTGGGGTCGCATGCCGTGAGCGGCCGGCCGGCGGCTGGTGCGACGGGGTTCGCGGGCGCATGTGGCGCGGCGGGGGTGGCCGGCCGGCCCGTCCATTTTTGTAGATTTTTCAGGGCGGCCGGTGCCGGCCTGTAAAACCGGTTGACCGGGGGAGACAGACGCGACGTGCCGCGAGCCGGCGGCGCGAAACGGCATCGACGAGGCGATGCCGCCGTGGCCGTGAATCGGGAAAACGCGGTGACGCGGTGATGCAAATCCGGTTTCGGAAGCGCGGCGCGGCCTCGGGCGGCCCGCACCGCGGCACGCCGTCAGGCGGTCTGCGCCTGCCGCGCCGGTTTGCCCCCGCGCGCCGGCGCCCCGTTCGCGACGAAGTACGGCGCCGTCGATCGCGCGAGCGGCCGGCGCCCGCGAATCCGGTCGGCGATCTTCTCGGCGATCATGATGGTCGGCGCGTTGAGGTTGCCGGTCGTGATGATCGGCATGATCGACGCGTCCACCACGCGCAGGCCGTCCAGGCCGTGGACGCGCCCCTCGTTGTCGACCACCGCCATCGCGTCGTAGCCCATCTTGTTCGAGCACGACGGGTGGAACGCCGTCTCGGCGCGCTGGCGCACGAACGCGTCGAGCTGCGCGTCGGACTTCAGTTCGGTGCCGGGGTTCAGCTCCTGGCCGCGGAAGCGGTCGAGCGCGGGCTGGCGCATGATCTCGCGCGTGGCGCGGATCGCGTCGCGGAACTCGCGCCAGTCGAGCGGCTCGGCCATGTAGTTGAACAGGATGCTCGGATGCGCGCCCGGATCGCGCGAGGTCAGCTTCACGCGGCCTCGGCTCGGCGAGCGCATCGAGCCGACGTGGGCCTGGAAGCCGTGCATCTCGATCGCGTTCGAGCCGTTGTAGTTGATCGCCACCGGCAGGAAGTGATACTGGATGTTCGGCCAGAGATCCTCGTCGCGCGTGCGGATGAAGCCGCCCGCCTCGAAATGGTTGCTGGCGCCGAGCCCGGTGCCGTTCAGCATCCATTCGAGGCCGATCTTCGGCTGGTTCCACCACTTCAGCGCCGGATACAGCGACACGGGCTCCTTGCAGGCGTACTGGATGTACATCTCCAGATGGTCCTGCAGGTTCTGGCCCACGCCGGGCAGCTCGTGGACGACCGGGATGTCCAGCTCGCGCAGCCACTGGCCGGGGCCCACGCCCGAGCGCTGCAGCAGCTGCGGCGAGGCGATCGCGCCGCTGCACACCAGCACCTCGCGGCGCGCGTGCGCCGTCACGGGCTGGCCGCGGCGCAGGTAGGCCACGCCGGTGGCGCGCTTGCCCGAGAACAGCACGCGGTCGGCCACGGCATGCGTGACGATCTCGAGGTTCGCGCGTTCGCGCGCCTGGTCGAGGTAGCCGCGCGCGGTCGAGGCGCGCCGCCCGCGCGGCGTGACGGTGCGGTCCATCGGGCCGAAGCCTTCCTGCCGGTAGCCGTTCAGGTCGTCGGTGCGCGGGTAGCCGGCCTGCACGCCGGCTTCCACCATCGCCTCGAACAGCGGGTTGACGCCGGGCTTGCTGGTGGTGACCGACACCGGCCCGTCGCCGCCGTGGTAGTCGTTGGCGCCGACGTCGCGCGTCTCGGCACGGCGGAAGTAGGGCAGGCAGTCGAGGTAGGTCCAGTCCTCGAGCCCGGCGTGCGTCGCCCAGTTGTCGTAGTCGAGCGCGTTGCCGCGGATGTAGCACATGCCGTTGATCAGCGACGAGCCGCCGAGCCCCTTGCCGCGTCCGCATTCCATGCGGCGGTTGTCCATGTGCGGCTCGGGATCGGTCTCGTAGGCCCAGTTGTAGCGGCGCCCCTGCAGCGGGTAGGCGAGCGCGGCCGGCATCTGGGTGCGGAAGTCGAAGCGGTAGTCGGGGCCGCCCGCCTCGAGCAGCAGCACGGTCACGTCGGCGTCCTCGGTCAGCCGCGCGGCGAGCACGTTGCCGGCCGAGCCGGCGCCGCAGATGATGTAGTCGTATTCGTGCGTGGTCGTCATCGCCTTGCCTCCTGTCGTCGGAACTTCAGAACACCGGGTGGTAGCGGCCGAGCTCGACCTGCACCGACTTGATGCGCGTGTAGTGCTCGAGCGTGGTGATGCCGTTCTCGCGGCCGACGCCCGACTGCTTGTAGCCGCCCACCGGCATCTCGGCCGGCGACTCGCCCCAGGTGTTGATCCAACAGATGCCGGCCTCGAGCCGGTGGATCACGCGGTGCGCGCGCGAAAGATTCTCGGTGACCACGCCGGCCGCGAGCCCGAAGGCGGTGTCGTTGGCGCGCGCGATCACCTCGTCCTCGCCGGTGAAGTCGAGAATGCTCATCACCGGCCCGAAGATCTCCTCGCGCACGATGCGCATCTCGTCGCGGCAGTCGGCGAACACGGTCGGCGCCACGTACTGGCCTCGCGCGAAATGGCCGTCCACGAGCCGCGCGCCGCCGGCCAGCAGCTTCGCGCCCTCGGCCCGGCCGCTCTCGATGAAGCCGAGCACCTTGTCGAGCTGCGCGGCGCTCGCGAGCGGGCCGAAGTTGGTGGCCGGATCGGCCGGGTGCCCCACGCGGATCCGCGCCACGCGTTCGAGCACGCGCGCGACGAACGCGTCCTTCACGGCACGCTCCACGAACACGCGCGTGCCGTTGGTGCAGACCTGGCCCGAGCTGAAGAAGTTGGCGGTCACGGCGATGTCGGCGGCGCGGTCGAGATCGGCGTCGGCGAACACGATCAACGGCGACTTGCCGCCCAGCTCCATCGTCACCTCCTTCAGCGACGAGGCGCCTGCCAGCGACATCACCTTCTTGCCGGTCTCCACGCCGCCCGTGAACGACACCTTGGCGATGCCGGGATGGCCCGCCAGCAGCGCGCCCACCACGCCGTTGCCCTGCACCACGTTGAACACGCCGGCCGGCACGCCGGCCTCGGTGTAGATCTCGGCGAGCTTCAGCGCGGTGAGCGGCGTGACCTCGCTCGGCTTGAAGATCATCGCGTTGCCGGCCGCGAGCGCGGGCGCGCTCTTCCAGCAGGCGATCTGGACCGGGTAGTTCCAGGCGCCGATGCCGGCGCACACGCCGAGCGGCTCGCGCCGCGTGTAGACGAACGCGTCCTCGCGCAGCGGGATCTGCAGCCCCTCGATCGCGGTGGCGAGCCCCGCGTAGTACTCGATCACGTCGGCGCCGGTGACGATGTCCACCGCGCGCGTCTCGGCGATCGGCTTGCCGGTGTCGCGCGTCTCGAGCGCGGCGAGTTCGTCGTTGCGCTCGCGCAGCAGCTCGACCGCGCGGCGCAGGACGCGCGAGCGCTGCATCGCCGTCAGCGCGGCCCACTCGCGCTGGCCCTCGCGCGCCGACGCGACGGCGCGGTCGACGTCGGCCGCGGCGGCCTGCTGGATCACGGCGAGGTGCTCGCCGGTGGCGGGGTCGAGGCTGTCGAAGCTGGCGCCGCTCGTCGCGTCGACGTAGCCGCCGCCGATGTAAAGCCGTTGCAGACCGTAAACCGTCATGAAGTCCTCCTGATCAATCAATCGGTGATGCCGCCAGCCGCGCCGTGCGCGAGCTGCTGGTCGATGTATTCGTTGGCGAGCCGCTGCGCGGTGCGCGTGTCGATCGGCACGCCGGCCAGCGCGCCGCGCAGCCAGAGCCCGTCGATCAGCGCCGCGAGGCCGAGCGCCGCGTGCCGGGCGCGCTCGCGCGGCAGCGCACGCGCGAACTCGGCGCACAGGTTCGAATGCAGCCGCCGCGTGTTCACGCGCTGCAGCCGGCCGAGCGCCGGCGCATGCATGCTTTGCGACCAGAACGCCAGCCAGGTCTTCATGACGGGCGTGCTGACCTGCGTGTCGTCGAAGTTCGCGGCCACGATCGCGCGCAGCCGGGCGCGCGGCTCGTTTCGCGCGGCCACCCGGCGGCGCGTGGTGGCCGCCCGCAGGTCGCGCAGCACGTGGCGCATGGTGGCCTCGAGCAGGCCGTCCTTGTCGCCGAAGTAGTGGCTCACGATCCCGGTCGAGATGTTCGCGCGCTGCGCGACCGAGGCGAGCGTCGTGCCGGGCAGGCCGGTTTCGTCGATGGCGCGCAGCGTCGCGTCGATCAACTGCGCGCGACGCACTTCGCGCATTCCGAGTTTGGGCATGGCAGCGGGGCGGGGTCGGGAAAGCCGGCAGGTTAGCGGTTTTTTATTGAACGTTCAATCAATAAAAAACGACGGGATGGCCGGCGGCGTGATGAATCCGGACGGCGGCGGCAGCCGCGCGACACCGCCGGCGATCGGGCGCGGCGGACAGAGAAAGTTTTACCGGTCGGCCGGCGTGAAAACCGGTCGGCATTACCCGCGGTTGCTCGATCGATCAACAGTGACGAGGTTTGTAAAACAGTGAATTATGTTTAAGGTCTTTAAAGCCCCACATTTTTTCTATTTTGAATGCGCCATGAATGAAGCAGGCGCAACGCGCTGGTGCGGCGGCGCCCCGCGAGGGAACGCGACCGCGCCGGTGTCGAGCGTCGCGGCACCAACGTGGGGCATCGCGCTGCCGTCCTGCAACATGTGCCGAGATCGTTGATGGAAAAGGAATTTCGCTGATGAATCCAGGCAGTCATGCTGCGCCTGACAGAACTGACAGGGCGGCCGGCGTGGCGTAGCACGGAATGCATGGCGGCGGTGTGAAGCCGGCTTTTCAATCAGCATTTTTCGGACAATTTTTAAAGGTTCGTGAAAAGGCAAGCTGAATTTTTTCTGTTGAAATTAAATCGAATTGGTTGAGTTTCCGCGATGTCGCGTATTAGTATTGATACCCATGCGCAAGCGCGCCGCGATGTGTCAGGCAGTGCGGGTGCAAGGATGGAATCGGAAATAACGACAAGCGTCGGAAGTCATTCTTACGAGGCGCCGGGGGCCATGAGGTGGGTGTGCGGAGCGTGTTGCGTCCCGTGCCCATGGCGGCCGCATCCGTCGGCAGACGGGCGCGGGTTCCGGCACAGGGAATAGCCGCCACGGGGCGTCGGCTCGTTGGCCGGCTATGGGGAGCGCTTCGCGCGAGCGAGCGTGTATCGCATTGATTGCCGGGTTACCGCCGGAGTACGCCATGCCTATCGAGAAACAGGTCGTCCCGCTGCCGAATGGCTTGCAGGTCTACGTCGAACATCACGTCTACGATCCGTCGTTCGAGACGGTCATCCTGATCAACGGTGCGCTCGCGACCACCGCCTCGTTCGGCCAGACCGTGCGCTACCTCGGCGAGCGGCTCAATTCCCTCTGCTTCGACCTGCCCTACGCGGGCCAGTCGCGCCAGCACAACCCCGGCAAGTTCGTGCTGACCAAGGACGACGAAGTCGATATCCTGCTGCACCTGGCCGAGCGCTTCCGGCCCAGCTACCTGCTGTCGGTGTCGTGGGGCGGGGTGGCGTCGCTGTTCGCGCTCTCGCGCGGCTGCACGAGCATCCGCCGCGCGGTGGTGGCCTCGTTCTCGCCGTTCCTCAACGACGCGATGGTCGACTACGTCACGCGTGCCCGCGACCACATCGCGGCGGGCGAGAACCTGCATGCCGCGCAGCTGCTCAACGACACCGTGGGCCGCTATCTGCCGCGCATCATGAAGCTCTACAACTACCGCTACCTGACCAAGCTGCCGCGCGACGAGCAGGACCAGGTGGCCTTCCACGTGAACCAGATCCTCGAGATGAAGCCGGAGGCCTATCTCGACCAGTTCACGCAGATCCAGTGCGGCGTGAAGTTCATCAACGGCGAACTCGACGAATACACCACGCCGGCCGACGTGCGCCGGCTCGGCAGCTACGTGCGGCGCGCCGAGTTCGAGACGATCGGCAAGGCCGGCCACTTCCTCGACCTCGAAGGGCGCCAGCAGCAGGAGAACGTGCGCGCGGCGATCCTCGGCTACTTCTGCGACGAGGCGCGCAGCGCGTCCTCGCCGGACGGCTCGTTCGATTCGCTGTCGCCGATGCCGCTGCTGTCCTAGCCGCGCCGTCGTAGCCGCTCGCGCGGCGGCGCGCCGGGTCGCGGGCATGACGTGCGGCCCCGGCGGGCCATGCTGAATGACGAGGCGCGCGTCGCGCCCGCCGCGCGTGCCGAGTGCGTCGCGCGCGAGGCGCGGCGCCCATTCCTTTCGAGCCCATCAGAGGCGGTATCGATGTCGAAGATGATCATCACGGCGATCGGGTCGGCGGGCGACGTGTACCCGCTGCTCGGTGTCGGCCGCGCGCTCGCGGCCCGCGGGCACCAGGTGGTGTTCTGCACGCATCCGCAGTTCGAGGCGGGCGCGCTGCGCTGCGGCTTCGCGTTCGTGCCGATCGGCACGGCGCACGAGTACGCGCAGGCGATGGCGAACCCGGCGCTGTGGCATCCGCGCACCTCGTTCCGCACGCTCTGGGGCGTGATCGCACCGTCGCTGCGCCCGCATTTCGAGCGGCTCTCGGCGCTGGTGGACGATGACACGGTGCTGATCGGCACGCTCTGGGCGTTCTCCGCGCGCCTGTTGCAGGAGCGCCATGGCACGCCCTACGTGTCGGTGCAGGTGTCGCCCTCCACGCTGCTCTCGGCGCACGCGCCGCCCACCCACAAGCGCCTGACCGTGCCGCGCCGGCTGCCGCTCGCGCTGAAGGCGGGGCTCATCACGCTGATCGAGCGCGGCGTGCTCGACAAGGTCTGCGGGCCGGCGCTGAACGCGCTGCGCGCGGAACTGGGGCTCGCGCCGGCGCGCCGCATCCTCGGCCGCTGGCTGCATTCCACCGACGGCGTGCTGTGCCTGTTCCCCGACTGGTTCGCGGCGCCGCAGCCAGACTGGCCGGCCAATCATCGGCTGACCGGCTTTCCGCTCTTCAACGACGTCGACGATCCGGTGCCGGACCCGGGGCTCGAGGCGTTCCTCGCGGCGGGCGAGCCGCCGGTGGTGTTCACGGCCGGCTCGACGCGCGTGGACGGCGCCGGCTTCGCGCGCGCGACCGCCGAGGCGATGCGGGCGACCGGCACGCGCGGCATCCTGATCACGCCCGACGCCGCGCCGCCCGATGCCCACGAGCCGCCCGAGGCAAGCCATGCCCACGCGATGCCGCGGCTGCTGACGCGCCGCTACCTGCCGCTGCGCCGACTGTTGCCGCGCTGCCGCGCGCTGGTGCATCACGGCGGCATCGGCACGGCCTCGCTCGCCTACGAGGCCGGCATCGCGCAGGTGGTGATGCCGTCGGCGCACGACCAGTTCGACAATGCGCAGCGCGTGGCCGACAGCGGCTGCGGGGTGCGCCTGGATGCGCCGGTGGAGAGCGCCGCGCTGGCCGCGGCGCTCGGCTACGTGCTCGGCGACGAGGGCATCGCGGTGCGCTGCGCGCAGATCGCCGCCGCCGTGGCGGCCGCGCCCGACGGCTGCGTGGAGGCCGCGCGCTTCATCGAGCGCTTCATTCCCGCATCGGCCGCGCCGGCTGAACGGCCCGCGCCAGGCATCGACGGCGAGCCGGGGCCGCGTGGCCGCCGCGCCGCCGATGGCCCCGGTCTCGCGGCGCCGGAGGCCTCGGGCGCATGAGTGCTTCCCCATTGGCAGACGCGACGCTGCCCGATGCCAGCGGCGCCATTGGCGGCGTGAGCGCAGCCGTGCCGCCGCCCGATGCACCGCGCGAAGGCGAGCCCGCGCCGCCGCCTGCCGACGCCGCGCCGCCGATGCGCGGCGCGCGGCTCGCGCTGCTGACCTTCGCGCTGTCGCTCGCCACCTTCATCGAGGTGCTCGACTCGACCGTGACCAACGTCGCGGTACCGTCGATCTCGGGCAGCCTCGGGGTGTCGAACAGCCAGGGCACCTGGGTGATCAGCTCGTATTCGGTGGCCGCCGCGATCGCGGTGCCGCTCACCGGCTGGCTCGCGCGGCGCGTCGGCGAGCGGCGCCTGTTCGTCACCTCGATCGTGCTGTTCACGCTGACCTCGCTGCTGTGCGGGCTGGCCGGCGACCTGCGCGTGCTGGTGGCGTGCCGCGCGCTGCAGGGCCTGTTCTCGGGGCCGATGGTGCCGCTCTCGCAGACCATCCTGATGCGCGCGTTCCCGCCCGAGCGGCGCACGCTCGCGCTCGCGCTGTGGGCCATGACGGTGCTGCTCGCGCCGATCCTCGGGCCGGTGGCGGGCGGCTGGATCGTCGACAACTATTCGTGGCCGTGGATCTTCCTCGTCAACCTGCCGATCGGGCTGTTCTCGTTCACGGTCTGCGTGACGCTGCTGAAGCCGTCGCGCGAGGGCGGTCACGCGGGCCCGATCGACGTGGTCGGCATCGTGCTGCTGGTGATCGGCGTGGGCGCGCTGCAGGCCATGCTCGACCTCGGCCACGACCGCGGCTGGTTCGATTCCACGCTGATCCGCGCGCTGGCGATCACGGCCGGCCTCGCGATCGTCTCGCTGCTGATCTGGGAGCGTGGCGAGGCGCATCCGGTGGTGGACCTGAGCCTGTTCCGCGACCGCACGTTCTCGTTCTGCGTGCTGATCATCTCGCTCGGCATGATGGCGTTCTCGGTGGTGGGCGTGGTGTTCCCGCTCTGGCTGCAGACCGTGATGGGCTACAACGCGTTCCATTCCGGGCTCGCCGCCGCGCCGCTCGGCATCCTCGCGTTCGTGTTCTCGATCCTGGTGGGGCTCTATTCGAGCCGCTTCGACGCGCGCGTGCTGGCCACCTTCGGCTTCCTGGTGTTCGCCGGCGTGCAATGGAACAACGCCCACTTCACGCTGACCATGACGTTCACGCAGATCATCACGCCCGGGCTGATCCAGGGCATGGGGCTGCCGTGCTTCTTCATCCCGCTCACGGCGGCCACGCTGTCGCGGATTCCCGACGACAAGCTCGCCGCGGCCTCCAGCCTGTCGAACTTCCTGCGCACGCTGTCGGCCGCGTTCGGCACCGCCATGAGCGTGACGCTATGGCAGAACCGCGCCACCTATCACTACGACGTGGTCTCGCAGGCGGTGACCCGATCGGACGGCAACACTCGGCGCTACGTCGACGCGCTGCACGCGATGGGCATGACCGGCACGCGCGAGCTCGCCTCGCTGAGCAACGTGGTGCAGAAGCAGGCCTACATGATGGCCACCGGCGACATGTATTTCATGGCCAGCATGACCTGCCTGACGCTGGCCTGCCTGATGTGGCTGACGCGGCCGAGGCGCGGCGCGGCCATGACGATCGGACATTGAGACGGGAGGCCGCGACGTGATCCGCCGGACCTTTCCGACACGCCCGCCCGCCGCCGCGCGGGCCAACCCTGGTGGCACGGCATGCGGAGCAAGACGATGAGGCTCGGGGCACTGATCATCCTGTATCACGCGCGCGACGAGCAGCTCGCGCGGATCGACGACGTGGCGCGCGCCTGCGATGCGCTGGTGCTGGTCGACAACACGCCGGCCCCGGACCCGCGCGCGCGCGAGGCGGCGCGACGTGCCGGCGTCGAGCTGATCCATCACGGCAATCGCGGCGGCATCGCGGGCGCCTACAACGCGGGGCTGGCCGCGCTGTTCGCGCGCGGCGTCGACGCGGTCGCGCTGTTCGACCAGGACTCGACGGTGCCCGAGCCGTTCTTTCCGACCATGCGCGCGCTCTGCGGGCGCTTCGGCGCGCAGGCGTTCATGGCCGGCCCGCGCATCTTCGACGAGAACGAGCAGCGCTACCTGCCCGAGCTGGCGAGCAACGGCGTGACGGTGCGGCGGCTGTCGATCACGCCCGATGCGCCGGCGCTGCGCTGCGCGTTCCTGATCTCGTCGGGCAGCGTGATCTCGCGCGAGGCGTTCGCCTGTCTCGGCCGCTTCGACGAGACGCTCTTCATCGATCACGTTGATACCGAATACTGCTTCCGCGCGCTCGCGCGCGGCGTGCCCGTGTACGTGGTGCCGTCGCTGGTGCTGGCGCACCGGATCGGCGCGAAGCGGCGCCACCGGATCGGGCCGTTCGAGATCTCGGCGATGCACCACCCGTGGTACCGCCGCTACTACAGCGCGCGTAACGCCGCGCAGCTCGGCATGCAGTACGGCCTGCGCTTCCCGGTGGCGATCGTGCCGAACCTGCTCACGCTGTGGCAGATCGTGCAGATCGTGCTGTGCGAGGACGACAAGCGCGCCAAGCTCAAGGGCATCGCGTTCGGCGTGGTCGACGGCCTGTTGGGCCGCCTCGGCCCGCTCGACGAGGCGCGCCCGGGCTGGGCCGCGCGCGTACGCCCGAAGCGGGTGCGCCACGGATGAGCCGACCGATTCGATTCGCGCGGCCGGCGCGCGCGGCACTGGCGGCCGGCATCCTCGTGAGCGGCATGCTGTTAGGCGGCTGCGTGCCGTCCGGCTTCCACACCACGGTGGCGCCGCATGTGCCCGCCGCGGACGCGCTGGCGGGCGTGACCGGCCCGCGGGCCACGGACGGCGCCTGGCCCGCGCCCGACTGGGTGCGCCAGCTCGGCGACGCGCAGCTCGACGCGCTGGTGGCCGAGGCCTACGAGAACAACCCGACGCTGCAGGCGGCCAGGGCGCGCATCGCGATCGCGCAGGCGCAGCTGCAGCAGTACTCGGCGATGACGGGCCTGGTCGGCACGGCCGGCGCCTCGGTCACCAAGGCGCGCGTGCCACGCAGCGACGGCGTGGCCAACGTCAACGCCGGCGGCTTCAACGTGCCGGTCGATCTGTTCGGCGATCCGGGCATCTCGTCGTCGTCGCTGTACGCCGGGCTCAACTACCAGCTCGACCTGTGGGGTGCCAACGCCGCCGCCACGCGCGGCTTCCTGTCGAGCCGCGACGCCGCGCGCGTCGATGCCGAGCAGGCGCGCCTCACGCTGGCGGTCTCGCTCGTCACGCTCTACTGCGAACTCGACCAGGTCTACGCGCAGCGCGAGCTGCTGGAGCAGAAGCGCGCGGCCGGCGAACAGATCGACGCCGTGCTGCGCGAGCGCGCGGCGCGCGGCATCGACAACGCCTACGACGCCAGCGACGCCGCCATCAAGCGCAGCCGGCTGCTGGGCCAGATCGCCTCGGCCGGCGAGCAGATCCGGCTGATCGAGGTGCAGATCGGCGTGATGACGGGCAAGGGCCCCGAGCGCGGGCTCGCGCTCGCGCGTCCGCACCCGGGCGAACTGGTGGACGCGCCGCTGCCGGCGCAGCTGCCCGTCGAGCTGCTGGGCCGGCGCCCCGACATCGTCGCCGCGCGGCTGCGCGTGCAGGCCGCGTTCGCCTCGGTGGACGGCGCGCGCGCCGATTTCTATCCGAACCTGAACCTTTCCGCGATCGGCGGGCTGTTCGCGCTGACGCCGGCCGGGCTGCTGCGCGGCAAGTCGTTCGGCGGCTCGATCGGGCCGGCCGTGTCGCTGCCGATCTTCGAGCGCGGCCGGCTGAAGGCGAAGCTGGCCGGCGACGTGGCCAACGCCGACCTGACCATCGCGCTCTACAACCAGACCGTGGACGAGGCGCTCGGCCAGGTCGCGCGGCAGTTGACGCAGTTGCGCACCATGGATACCTTGCTTGCCGGGCAGCAGCAGGCGGTGGACGCGGCGCAGCGCATCGTCGACATCGCCGAGGAGCGCCACCGCCGCGGCTTCGGCATGGAGAAGGACGTCAACAACGCGCGCCTGACGCTGGCCGACGAGCGCACCCGCATGATCGACCTGCTCGCGCGACGCCGCGCGCTGCGCATCGGGCTGATCGACGCGCTTGGCGGCGGCTTCGACGCGAGCAGGCTGCCGGGGCCGGCCATCGCCGGTTCCGGACTCGTTTTTCCCGCCCACGACCGACTGACCGATTCGCACTTCGACTGAGCGCATGCACGACGACAACAACGAGGCGCCCCGCCACGGCGCGAGCGCCACGGCCGAGGCCGGCCGGCTTCAGGCGAAGCGCGCCGCGCGCCGCCGCCATTTCGCGCTGTTCTTCGGCGTGGTCGTGGTGGCCGCGATCGCGGCGGCCACCGACTGGTACCTGAGCGGGCGCTATCACGAGGAGACCGACGACGCCTACGTGGCCGGCAACATCGTGCAGGTGGCCGCGCAGGTGCCGGGCACCGTGATCGACGTGCTGGTCAGCGACACGCAGCGCGTGCGCGCGGGCCAGACGCTCGCGCGCCTCGACGACGCCGAGGCCTCGGTGGCGCTCGCGCAGGCCCGCGCCCAGCTCGCGCAGGCGGTGCGCCAGGCCGCCAACTCGCGCGTCTCGAACGCGATGTATGCGGATGCCGTCAGCGCGCGCGAGGCCGATCTCGAGGTCGCGCGGCGCGCCTACGAGGCGCGCGCCAACGCCAGCGTCGAGGTGGTCTCGCCAGAGGAACTGGCACGCGCGCGGGCCCAGATGATCGGCGCGCAGGCGCAACTGGCCGCCGCGCGCGCGCAGCTCGAATCGGCGCGCGTGCTCGGCAGCCGGCTCGCGGTGGAGGACAACCCCGCCGTGGTACAGGCCGCCGCGCAGTTCAAGCTCGCCTGGCGCAACCTGAAGCGCACCGCGATCGTCGCGCCGGTGGCGGGCACGGTGGCGCAGCGCTCGGTGCAGGTGGGCGCGCAGGTCGGCCCCGGCGTGCCGCTGCTGTCGCTGATCCAGCTGAACGCGCTGTGGATCGAGGCGAACTTCAAGGAAGGGCAGATCCGCAACATGCGCGCCGGCCAGCCGGTCAGCGTCGTGTCGGACATCTACGGCGCGAAGGTGGTCTATCACGGCCACGTCGAGGGCTTCTCGGCCGGCACCGGCAGCGCGTTCTCGATGCTGCCGTCGCAGAACGCGGCCGGCAACTGGATCAAGGTGGTGCAGCGCGTGCCGGTGGTGGTGTCGATCGACGCGGCCGATCTGGCCGCGCATCCGCTGCGCATCGGGCTGTCGATGCGCGTGGTGGTGGACACGCGCCAGCGCGGCGGCCGCCTGCTCGACAACGAGCAGCCGCTGCCGGGGCAGAGCACGCGCGTCCACGACGACGTGGTGGCCGAGGCCGACGCCGCCGCCGCCGCGGTGATCCGCGCGAACCAGTAGGCGCACGACGCGCGCGGCCGGCGGGATGCGCCGCCGGTGCCGGCGCGCCGCGCGAACGCGCCGGCATCTGCCTGCGTCCGGCCCGCCCGATGTTCCTCATTCCATTCGATTTTCGCTCGACCGCCGTCGCCGCGAGGCGCCCGCCATTGCGCAGCGCGGCAAAATCAAATCACGCGACGGCGTTGCATTTGATCATTCGTCGCGATTCGATATTTCGATTCGATAAACGCATTCTGGTGTAACTACATAAATCCGAATTAAATTCAAACGATTTTAAATTTATGGATTACCTATCAATATGGACAGGTGTATTTCCTGTCGAAAATACTATGCTTGCTTCCGGTATGTCGCGCCGTCGCCCGCGCCGCCCGTCGCACCCGGTTCGCCCCGCTTATTACAAATTCCTTGTGATTGAAGGGTGAATATCCGGTGCGCCGTGTTTAGCAGGATCGATTGAGATGTTTATGCGGTAAATCCGGCGATATCAAAATCGGAACGCCGCATCGCCTTGCGAAATTACCTGCAGTTCGGGAACTCGATTCGATAATCAAGGAAGAATTTCCCCTTAATCTCAGGAGCTCACTTTGAAAACCAAGATTATAAAAGGCCTGGCCGCCGCGCTTTCCGGTGCCGTCATGACGCTGTGCGCCGCCGGCCATGCGCTGGCCGCCGGCGCGGCCAGCCAGGAGGCGGTGCCCGCCGTCACGGCCGCCGCCGCGGCGCTGCCGTCCAACTTCGTGTTCAGCCCGTACAAGGACATCACGATCAGCCTGAACTGGAACACCAACGTCATCTCGACGGCCGTGACCGGTTCGCTGCAGCCGCTGCTGAACGTGCTGCCGGCCAAGGACAAGACGGTGACCTGGGCGTTCGCCACCGGCGAATGCGGCAGCGAGAGCTGGTCGGGCCTGACCGCCGCGCAGGTCGCGAGCGCGAACGTGCAGAACTGGGTGAACGCGGGCCGCAGCTACATCATCTCGACGGGCGGCGCGGCCGGCTCGTTTACCTGCGGCTCGGACGCGAACTTCACGAAGTTCATCAACACCTACAACTCGGCGAACCTGAAGGGCATCGATTTCGACATCGAGGCCGGCCAGAGCCAGACCGACATCAACAACCTGGTGCTGCGCGTGAAGGCGGCGCAGGCCAGCTTCCCGAACCTGCGCTTCAGCTTCACGATCGCGACGCTGGGCGGCAACGCGGCCCAGAGCCTCGGCTCGACGGGCGTGTCGGTGATGAACGCGATCCAGGCCGCCGGCCTCAAGAACTACATCATCAACCTGATGGTGATGGACTACGGCAGCGCGATCGCGAGCAACTGCACGGTGGTGAACGGCGCCTGCGAGATGGGCCAGTCCGCGGTGGCCGCGGCCAACAGCCTGCACAACTACTGGGGCGTGCCGTACAGCCAGATCGAGCTGACCCCGATGATCGGCGGCAACGACACGCAGGGCGAGACGTTCACGCTGGCCGACGTCAACATCGTCACCTCGTTCGCGCAGCAGAACGGGCTGGCCGGCGTGCATTTCTGGTCGTTCGATCGCGACAACGACTGCACGCAGAGCTATGCCTCGCCGACCTGCAACAGCTACGGCCAGGCCGGCACGCTCGGCTTCACGAACCGCTTCATCTCCGCGCTCGGCCTCTGAGCCGCGCGGCGGTCCGGGCGGCGGGGGCCGTCCGGACCGCGTGACGGACCGAAATGAAACGCGCCGCGCCACGTGCCGGGCGCGGCGCGTCTTTCATCGGGCTCGGGTAGTGGGTGTCGCCCGGCTCGGACGCCCGCTTGCGCGAGCCATGCCTCGAGCGCCGGATCCTCGCAATCGCGGATCGTCTCGTGCGCGCCGGCCACCCGTGCTCGCCGCTCCTGCCAGAGCCTGGCGGACGTGAAAGGTGGGGCGCCGACGTGTTTGGCAGGCACTCGGCCCGGATGGCGGAATCGCCTCGGACATGAAAATCCCGGGACGATTATTTATAAAAAACAAAGCGAAAGGCGTGACGTTCGATGGTCCGGAAATATCTATTTTGTTTTTTTATGGTTATCGACCGTTGTGTCACACTGCTCGAAACCAAACCGCGCTGTTCCGCGGCCCGACATTCGGTGTGCTCGATGGCATTTTTATACGCCGGTTCGGCAAGTCTTGCGTCATGCGGGAAAACAATCGGTAATGGCGTTTGTCGCTCCATCCAGATGTGAATATCAATCCCGATCGGCGTCGGGCTGATCCGGTTTCGTCGCGAAATGCCATTTCGCCGGCGTGATGATGTTATGGATCGATTAGTTTGACTTTCCGTCTTTTTTCCGGCCGGCGAGTGGAGTATTGCGTTCGGCATGAATGACGATGCGCGCAATACGCGCGTTCGAATCGTGGAGTTCAGGCTATGACCTTGCTTTCGAATCAGGCGCATCCCGATCGCGCCGTGACGCTGCTCGACTGCACCCTGCGGGATGGCGGCTACCTCAATGGCCATGATTTTTCCGCGCCGCAGATCGACGCGATCCTCACGCGGCTGCTCGCATCGGGCGTGGACGTGATCGAGGTCGGCTATTTCCGGCGGCGCAACGTCGAACAGCATCCGTCCACGGTTGTCGCGCGCTGCCCGCATGCGTTCCTCGCTTCGCTGGCGCGCACGGAAGCCGTCCGCTACGGGGTGATGGTGCCGCCCGGCGACGCCGAGCCGGCCGATCTCGACGAACTCGCGGATCTGCCCGTCCCGGTGGTCCGCTTCACCTGCACCGACCAGAACCTGCCGAAGGTGCTCGCGCTCGGCGAGCGCGCCGCGCGGCTCGGTCTCGTGGCCTGCGCCAACATCACGCGCGTGAGCGAGCGCTCGCTCACGCAGCTCGCCGCGATCACGCGCGCCCTGGCCGAGGCCGGCTTCGACACGCTCTACGCGGCCGATTCGAACGGCGCGCTCTATCCGGACGAGGTCGCCGCGATCATCGGCGAGATGCGCCGCCATTTCGCCGGCCAGATCGGCTTTCACGCGCACGACTCGCTGCATCTCGCGTTCGCGAACGCCCTGGCCGCGATGCGCGCGGGCGCGTCGTGGATCGACGGCACCATCGGCGGGGTCGGCAAGGGCGGCGGCAACGCGGCGATCGAGGTGCTGCTCTCGGAACTCGCGAAGGCCGACGCACGGCCGATCGACATCGCCGGCTTCTCGCAGATGCCGGCCAGCTTTCCGCACGACTTCTTTCCGGTGCGCTTCAAGGAGCGCCTCGACAACGTCTTTTACGGCCGCAACAACCTGAACATCGACAAGATCAAGTCCCTCGAGTCCCGACCCTCCCTCTGACAGGAACCGCATCATGAGCGAATTCGTTCAATCCCTGCGCGACAAGATCAACAGCCGCAAGAAGATGACCAGCCGGCTCTACCAGACGGTGCTGGCCGGCAAGGCGAGCAAGCGCCTGCTGCAGAACTTCGTGATCCACCGCTTCCCGATCAAGAACCACTGGACGCGCAACATCCTCGGCATCGCGTCGCGCATTCCCGATCACGCGTTGCGCGTCGAGCTCGTGGAGAACGTGTTCGAGGAGGAGACCGGCCATTTCAGCCACTCGAAGCGCCACCTCGAGACCTTCGTCGATTTCGGCAACGCACTCGGCGTGACGCAGCGCGACATCGACGCCGCGCCGCTGCTGCCGCAGACGCAGGCCGTGATCGACCACAACGTCGAGGCCTGCAACACCACGGTCCATTTCACGGCCGGGGTGGCCTCGGTGCTGCTGCTGATGGAAGGCCAGCCGCCCGTCGTGTCGACCGGCAACGAGTCGATGCTGTCGGTGATGCGCGACGTCTACCGGCTGCCGCCCGAGGGCTACGAGTTCTTCGTTCACCATGCGAGCGCGGTCGAGCGCGCGGGCGGCGACCACACGGCCGTCAGCGACCTCGAGGAGGATCACGCCGAGACGGCCGAGATCCTCCTCGATACGTACTGCACGACCGACGAGCTGCGCATCCAGGCGCATCGCTACCTCGATCGCGCGATCGACCGGCGCCACGCCCACTTCGACGCGATCTTCGAGCAGTTCCACGATCCGGCGGCCGAGCCGTTCCGCTACGCAGCCTGAGCCTCGACGAGGAGATTCGGTTTGGCAAAAATCATCTTCCATGCCGGCGATTACGTGGACGCATCGCAGGCGACGGTGCGCGTCTCGTCGCTGGCGATGCGTTACGGCCTGTCCGTGTTCGAGGGCGTGCGTGCCTACCTGTCGCGTGACGGCCGGTTGCGGCCGTTCAGGATGGCGGCGCACCTCGAGCGGCTCGCCAACTCGGCGCGCACGCTCGGATTGCCCGACCCCGGCATCGAGCGGATTCCGGAAATCGTCGAACACCTGATCGAAGCGAACGGTCTGCGCGAGGACTGCTACATCCGGCCGAGCATCCACGCCGTCAACGTCGGCGACATGGGCGCGAAGCTGGAGGCGGCGCTGACCGTGGACGTGAAGCCGATGGGCCGCAAGAAGTGGCTCGGCGAGGACCTGGCCGCGAAGGTCACGATCTCGAGCTGGCGCAAGGCGCGCCATGACGTGTTTCCGCCCGCGCTGAAGTGCATCTCGGCGTATTCGATCCCGTTCGTCGCCGACCACGCCGCGCGCGCGGCCGGCTTCGACTTCCCGGTATTCCTGAACGACGAGGGCTATCTCAGCGAAGCGCCGACGGCCGCGCTGTTCCTGGTGACGGGCCGGCGGCTGCGCACGCCGGCGCTCGACCAGGCGATCCTGCCCAGCATCACGCGCGAGGCGATCCTGCAAATCGGCGCGCGGGAAGGGCTGACCATTTCGGAGGAGCGGCTGATGCCGCACGAGCTGCATTCGGCCGACGAGGCGTTCCTGTGCGGCACCGGGCTGGAAATCGCGCCGATCGCGTCCGTCGATGCGTACATGCTGCGCAACCATGCGCAGCGACCCGTCACACGGCGGCTCGTCGACCGCTATCTCGATCTGGTCAGGGAGGACCACCATGAGTAACCGTCTGCTCGTCGTCGCGGCGCACCCGGGCGATTTCGTCTGGCGTGCCGCGGGCACCATGCTTCGCCATCGCGCCGAGGGGCACGACGTGAAGGTCGTCTGCCTGTCGTTCGGCGTGATGGGCGAGGCCGGCAAGCTCTGGAAGGAAGCGCACGCCACGCACGCCACGGTCAAGCGCGCGCGCGAAACCGAGGCGCGGCGGGCGGCCGAGCTGCTCGACGTCGAACTCGAATGCTTCGATCTCGACGACTATCCGCTCGAGATCACGCGTGAGAGCACGGTGCGGCTGAACCGGATCATCCGGCAATTCCGTCCCGATGCCATCGTCACGCATCCCCCGGTCGATCCCGGCAACGTCGATCACGCCAACAGCTGCGAGATGGTGCAGCAGGCTCGCGTGTTCGCGACCGCGCCGGGCCATGGCCCCGACATGGTGGCGCCGTCGAGCCTGTTCTACTTCGAGCCGCATCAGCCGGAGCTGTGCGACTTCCAGGCGAACCTGTTCGTCGACATCTCGAACCTCTGGGAGCGCAAGCGCCAGGTGTTTGAATGCATCGCGTCGCAGCAGGGCGTGTGGGCCTATTACGAGCGGGTCGCGCTGCAGCGCGGCGCGCAGGCGAGCCGTCGCGCAACGCAGGCGATCACGCATGCGGAAGCGTTTCAGCGCGCCTTCCCGGCGGTGTCGCCGCTGCTGGCCTGACGGCCCGCGGGCCAGGGAGGCGACGGCAGATGATCCGGCATGGCACGCCCGCTCGGGCATTCACGGTCGATGGCGAACACGGCAATGCCGCGTTCGTGTTCGCTACCGAGGCGGCGGCGCAGGTCGACCTCGATGCATGCGTGGCGCTGGCGCGGCGTCAGCAGGGCGAAGTCACCTGGCTGCGCCGCGGCGCCGGCGCGGCCGGACCCGGGCTGCGCTTCTTCACCCCGGGCGGCGAAATCGCGTTCTGCGGGCACGGCCTGCTGGCCGCCGCCGCATGGCTCGACGCGCATGACGGCCCGCGCGACAGCCAGGTGTTCGAGATCGGCGGCAAGCCGGTGTCGGTCGTCAGCGACGGTGCGCGCAGCTGGTCCTACTCGCAGGACGAAGGGGGCTCGGAACCCCTGGACGCGAGGCTGCTCGACGACGCGCTGCAAGCGCTCGGCATCGCGCGGGTCGACGCGCGGCGCGCGACGCTGGCGCGTTCGGTCGGCGCGCCGCGCGAGAAGCTGTTGCTCGAATTGCCCGATGCGTCGCTGCTCGCCGCGATCTCGATCGATCCGGCGCGACGCGACGCGCTCTGCGAGCGGCTCGGGGCCACCGGCATCTATGTCTTCGCCGTCCGCGACCGGGTTGCGCCGCGGCTGGCCGCGCGGCATTTCCCGCATCGCGTGGGCATGCAGGAAGACATGGCCACCGGCGGCATCGCGCCCACCGTGGCCCGTCACGCGCGCTTCGCCGATGCGGATGCCGCGGCCGGCGCCCACGTCGTGATCGACCAGGGCGGGCCCGATTGCGGCCTCGCGCGCCTCGTCGTGTCGGCATCGCCGTCCGGAGGCGCGTGGCGCGTGGCGGGCGAATGCGTGACCGGGCCCGCCGTGCCGCTGATCGGCGTGGTGCGCGAGGTTTGCTGACCGCGCGGCCCGAGACAGGGGATGCGCGATCCAGGTCCAGGTTCGTTTCGCGCGGGCAGTCGTCACAACAGGTTCGAACCGAGGCAATGACAATCATGGCATTTCTGGTCTTCAACCGTTCCACCAAGTTCGATTTCTACAACTGGCTCGCCGATGCGCGGCAGGACGTTTATGCGCTGACGAGCAAGCCGATGAACCGGCCCGGCAAGTACCGGATGATCCGCAAGTTCGACGACCTGGGCGTGCCGCTGGCCGACCAGCTCGCGCTGGAGCTGGGCCGGACCGCGCCGATCGGGTTCATCGCTTCGCAGTCCGAATACGACATGCTGCGCGTCGCGGCGCTGCGCGAGGCACTGGGGCTGCCGGGACAATCGGTGCAGAGCGCGCGCGCCTACCGCGACAAGGTGCTGATGAAGGATCACATGGCGGCCGCCGGCATTCCGACGGCGCGCTACCGGCGCATGACGCTGGCGCCCGATCTGCCCGGCTTCATCGAGGAGCACGGCTATCCGGTGGTGGTCAAGCCGGTGGACGCCGCCGGCTCGCGCGGCGTGCGCGTGCTGCGCGAGGCACGCGATCTGCATGATTTCCAGCGCGAGCAGACGGCGCGGCAATACATGGTCGAGACCTTCGTCGAAGGCACGATGTTCCATGTCAACGGGCTGTTGCGCGGCGGGCGCTATGAGTTCATCGTGCCCTACCGCTACGTGAATTCGTCGCTCGACTACCAGGCCGACGGCTGTTACGGCAGCCTGACGATGCGGCCCGACACCGAACTCGGCGAGCGGCTGGTGACGTTCTGCCAGCGCGTGATCGCGGCGCTGCCGGCCACCGATCCGCTCGCGTTCCACGCCGAAATCTTCTGCGCACCCGACGGCACGCTGCTGCTCAACGAAATCGCGAGCCGCACCGCCGGCTCGCTGATCATCGAGCTGATCGAGCAGGACTACGGCTTCAACCTGAGCCGCGCCTGGGTGCGCGCGCAATGCGGGCTCGACAGCGAAATCGGCGAGGTGCGACGGCCTTCGCGCTATTCGGCGTCGCTGATGTTCCCGACCCGCGAGGCGGTCCTGCGCTCGCTGCCGCTGACCCTGCCGTTCGAGTGGTGTACGAACGTCTACGTGAACGGGCGTCAGGGCGTCGTGAACGGCCGCGCGGCTTCCTATACCGACGACGTGCTGAGCGTGATCGTCAGCGGCGAGAGCGAGGCCGAGACGACCGACCGGGTCGCGCAGGCCAGCGCCTGGCTCGGCGAGCGCATCGAATGGCAGGCGTCGCATTGAGCGCCGCGTGCCGGTGAATCATGCCGCGCGCGAGCCGGCGGGGCTCGACGCCGCGTTTGCGAAGCCGCCGGCGGCGGCCGGGTCGCTGGTGGTCGCGCTCGTGCTCGGCTTCTTCCTGTATCTGGCGTTCGGCGTGAGCCGCGTCGGCGCGACGATCCTGATCGTGCGCGAAAACCGTTCATCGATCGAACTCGGCATCGTGATGGCGATGTACTCGCTCGCCCCGCTGCTGATCGCGGTGCATGCCGGCGCCGTCGCGACGCGCCTCGGCCCGCGTTCAATGCTGGCCGGCGGCGGGCTGGTGCTGCTGTGCGGTGCGCTGCTGCAGGCGGTGCCGGGGCCGGTCGTGCTGCTGTTTCCCGGTGCGTTGCTGTGCGGGATCGGCTTCACCTTGATGCAGATCGCGCTGCAACTGCACATCGGCGAATGCGGGGCGCCGGACGAACGGGTGCGCCGCTTCGGTTTCTTCTCGCTGACGCAGTCGGCCGCCACCTCGTTGGCCGCGCTGCTGGGCGGTTACCTGTCCGGGCAGTGGGGTGTCCACGCGCCGTTGCGGCTCGCGGCGCTGGTGGGTGCGGTGCTGCTCGCGCTGCTCGTCGCGCGGCGGCGAGTGTTCCGCTCGACCCGGCCGGCACCGCCCGCGGCCGAGGTTGCCGAGGCCGCCGGGCCGGCCGGCCAGCCGCGCGCGCGCGATCGCGCGACGCTGCGCCTGCTGCGCCAGCGCGACGTGCGCAAGGTGCTCGTGGCCGGCGCGCTGCTCGCGATGGCGTGGGACCTGCACACTTTCCTCGTGCCGTTCATCAGCCGCAGCGTCGGGCTGTCGCCGAAGCAGATCGGCATCGTGCTCGGGCTCTTTTCCGGCGCGACGTTCGTGATCCGGATCTGCCTGCCCGGGCTGGTCCGGCTCCTGTCGAGCGTCTGGATCATCCGTGGCGCGCTGATCGTGGTGGGTCTCGGCTTCGCGGCCTATCCGTGGCACACGAGCTACGAAACGATGTGCGTGCTGGCGATCTGCCTCGGCCTGGCGCTCGGCACCGCGCAGCCCAACCTGCTCGCGCTGGTCCACGACGTGGCTGCCGAGCGCGACGTCGGCCGCCTGATCGGCGTGCGCACGATCCTGCTCAACGTCGGCGCGTCGCTGTGGCCGCTCTGCTTCGGTGCCCTCGGCTTGCCGGTGGTGCGCTTCGTGCTGCCGGCCTCCGGGCTGGTGTTCGTGCTCGCGGGCCTGGGTTTCTCGCTGGGGCGGGGCGGGCAGCCGCGCGGTGCCGATTCGCCCGCACGATCGGACGCCGCCTGAGCGTGGCGGGGCTCCGGGGAGACCTGGCGCCCGTGCGTTGCGAACCGGCGGGGCTGCGCGTCCGCCGGTTCCCTTCTTCAGTTATCTTCGCCCGGCTGAAACGGCCTGCCGTGCGGCAGGCGTCGCCATGCGCGGTTCCGGCCTCGCGCGCGGCCGCAGCGCGAACGGCGGCGGCGCCGGTCCGTAACCACATGCCGGCGCGCTCGTGCCACCGCGTGTCGGCGACGGTCAACCGCGTGTCGGGTTTTGGACATCCGGCGCCCCGCCTCGCGGACTACCCTCTGAGGGCTCGCTGCCCGACCCGCGCGCGGCCGCGCCGGGCGACGCGCAGCACGAAGCCAGACAGACAGGAGACGAAGCGATGAGCAGCAATCGAGGAGTCGTATACCAGGGACCGGGCAAGGTCGAGGTGCAGAAGATCGATTATCCGCGGATGGTCGACCCGAGCGGGCGCAAGATCGGCCACGGCGTGATCCTGAAGGTGGTCAGCACCAACATCTGCGGCTCCGACCAGCACATGGTGCGCGGCCGGACCACGGCGCCGGTCGGCCTCGTGCTCGGCCACGAGATCACCGGCGAGGTGATCGAACTCGGCGGCGACGTCGAGACGCTGCAGATCGGCGACATCGTCACGGTGCCGTTCAACGTGGCCTGCGGGCGCTGCCCGATGTGCCGCGAGCAGAGCACCGGCGTGTGCCTGAACGTGAACCCGGCGCGCGCCGGCGGCGCCTACGGCTACGTGGACATGGGCGGCTGGATCGGCGGCCAGGCCGAATACGTGCTGGTGCCGTATGCCGATTTCAACCTGATCAAGTTCCCGGACCGCGACCAGGCGATGGCCAAAATCCGCGACCTGACCTGCCTGTCCGACATCCTGCCCACCGGCTATCACGGCGCCGTCACGGCCGGCGTGAAGCCGGGCTCGACCGTCTATATCGCGGGCGCCGGCCCGGTGGGGATGGCCGCGGCCGCCTCGGCGCGGCTGCTCGGCGCGGCGGTGACGATCGTCGGCGACATGAACGCGGAGCGCCTCGCGCACGCGCGCAAGGTCGGCTTCGAGACGGTGGACCTCTCGCAGGATACGCCGCTCGGCGAGCAGATCGCGCGCATCGTCGGGCGCCCCGAGATCGACTGCGCCGTCGATTGCGTCGGCTTCGAGGCGCACGGCCACGGCTCGTCGGGCCACGCCGAGGAGGCCCCCGCCACGGTGCTGAATTCGCTGATGGAAATCACGCGCCCGGCCGGCGCGATCGGCATCCCGGGCCTCTACGTGACCGACGATCCGGGCGCGAAGGACGCCGCCGCGCAGCACGGCAGCCTCAGCATCCGCTTCGGCCTCGGCTGGGCCAAGTCGCATACGTTCCATACCGGCCAGACGCCGGTGCTGAAGTACAACCGCAACCTGATGCAGGCGATCCTGTTCGACCGGCTGCCGATCGCCGAGATCGTCAACGTCACGGTGATCTCGCTCGACCAGGCGCCGGAGGGCTACCGCAAGTTCGATGGCGGCGCGCCGCGCAAGTTCGTGATCGATCCGCACGGGATGATCGCGGCTTGACGGCCGCGAGCATCACAGCATCTACGTCACCGTGTTTGGGGTCGGTAAGGCCCCTGCTGCTAGTGCGCTCCCGAGGCTCGATGTGGAGCTTCGGGGCGTTTCAAGATGAAGCGCGGCGAGCGGTTTCTACCTTGTCGTGTCCAGGCGTGTCTGTTGGGCGAGGCGAGTGACGGGTTGTTGTCTCGGCGTGGTGTACACGACAGAGGCCGCATCGTGAAGATCGCCCGGTCAGTCAATCTGCGGTGCCTTGGCAGGTCGAGCGTCTCAGCGTTCGTACGATGGCTGCACGCTCTCCAATTCGGCGCTCGCGGGTCCGTGAAACAGGTAGTTCGCCAGCAGGCCCGAGCAGCGGCTGCGCCGGGCCGCGTCGAACAGTGACATCGTTCCAATCACCAGAAAGCTGTCCTTCGCGCGCGACACCGCCACATTGAGCATGTTCGGCCCGTTGTCGAAGAACAGTCCACCGGTGTGCGATTCACCATAGGTCGGCGAAAAGATGACGATGGCACGTTCTGCGCCTTGCAGTGCATGTACCGTGCCGATCGTCAATTGGCTGCCCTTGCGCGTGAGATCAGGCATCTTGCTGCGCAGCACATGCGTTATCGTGGCCGCCTGACGAGCGAACGGTGTAACGATGCCAACCAGCTTCCAAATTGGCGTTGGCGCACCCTGGTCATCGCGATAATGCGCTTCGATGCGGGCACGGTTTGTCTTCAGCCAGTCGACGATGGCGGCGGCTTCATCCTTGTTCTGCCGGCTGCGTCCGAGTGATTGATCTCGCGTGCTCAGATTCAAATACCCGAACGCAGGCAGCAAGCGCCGCTTCGGCGGAATGGACGGCCGCATCGGCTCGAGCCGATTGGCATAGATGAGCTTGTTGCAGTAATCGATCAACTCGGGGACGCAGCGGCGGTGCTCCGTCAACATCAGGCCACGCATGTCGTCGAATTTTTGTATCCGGCAACTACGGTTGGCGATGCGCATCAGATTTCCGCTGGCCGGCGTATAGCCCGCGTTGGCCAGCATGTCATAGCGCCGGTCGTGTGGCTCGGACACCAGCTCGAATTTTGCGGCGTTGGCACGATCCGTGGTCTCTCCGTTGTTCCATACCGGTTCGATCTGGTATGTATCGCCCACCACGAGCGCTCGTTTGGCGAGAGCGAACATCGAGGCGCCGATGTCGGGCGAGACCTGCCCGGCTTCGTCCACGATCAGCAAGTCGATGGTGTTCCAGAACGGAATATCCTCGCCCTGCCAGGCGGTAAAGAACGATGGCGCCATGTGAAAGTTGGAGACGAGGCAGGGCGAGAGCTTGGCGAAGCGGCGATACTGAGCTTCGAGCCGTACCCTGCCTTTCGAATCTTTTTCGGCGACACGAAATCGCTCGCGCATTTCCAGAATCCACCGACCCGTCCAGTAGCGATCTGCCAACGGAAACATGGGAGCGCGCAACAGAGTGTCCAGACTGTCGTTGAGTGCGACCAGCGACACATCCAGCATGCTGTCGAATCCCCCGAGTAAGCTTTTCCGCCAGCGCTCGAACACGCTCATCAGGCGGGCGCGGGCCGTTTTCTCGGCGGCAAGCCGTGTATTCGCTGCGCTGTGCTGCTGCTTCAGCCCGGCACGTAGCTGATTCAATGCATTGAGGGCGACGGCATGCTTGTCCCCAGCTTCCTGCCTGAGTTGGGCGAAATGCGCATCGAGCCCGTCGTCTCGGTGTTTCCTGCTCGCGGTGAGCGGGTGGGCAATCAGAACGGAGCGATCGCGTGCGATCCGACGCCGTGCGATTGCCGGGATGAACGCGAGCAAGTCGAGCCATAGCGGTGAATGTGCCAGATAGTCAGTCCAGCGCTGCTCCGCGGCATCGATCGCGTTCAGCATGTCCGCTCGAGCTTGCTCGATCGCGACAGCATTCGAGTCGCATTCGGCCAGTTTCAGCTTGATATTTGCCAGCTCGGCCTGCAAGGTCGCGATGTGCGCATCGTGCTGCGCCAGCTCCCGTTGGCAGGACGTTGCCGCGCCCTCATCGAGATCCTGACCGGTTGCTTCGAACACGTCATAGCGGGCGGTCACGATCGCGCCGATCTTGTCGCGTCGGGCTTGCAGGTCGCGATGCAGGGCGTCGACGACCTCAGTGACCGAAACCTGCTCGGAGCCAAATGCCGCCGTCGCCTTTTCCAGGAACAGCTGCTCTACCGCGTCGACTGCCTCCGGCGTCTCGTATTCGGCGAACGGCTGGCTTCGGCTTGTGCAGGTGGGATGCTGGCTTTCACGTGATTCCGAAGCGAGGAACAAGCCGAAGCCCCGGCTATAAGGGTGCCAGCGCTCGTGACCGGTTTCCGCACTGATACGCGCGAAACAGTCGAGCACGTTTTCGACCGCCTTGACGTTGGTGGATGCCACGACGATCAGAGGACACTGCGTAGCGCGCAAGGCGGCATCGATCCATACCTGGGCGACGACACTCTGCAGCAGTGTGGTTTTGCCAGTGCCGGGAGGGCCGTTGACTGCGAGGATCTGACCGTCGCCGAGATGCGTGAATTCGACCATCGCTTCTCGCTGCGACGGCGACAGCGGATATCGCGCATTCATGTGGCCGACGATTTCGGCGTACGCGGGGGCCGCGTCCGGTATCGCTTGCGGCGGCCATGACGGGCGATCGTCGAGCGTGGCGAGATTGTCGAGTAGTGGGAGCGTCGGAGCGCCGGCGAGGATATTGTCGTAGAGCCTGATCAAATGCCGTGCAACGATGGGTGGCTCGTAGGGAATGCCATGCCATTCGCACACCAGTTCATATCCGTCGACCGAAAATTCCACCGGGTCGTCGCTCACCTCGGGAAGCGGTGGAAGATGAGTTTTCGTAACAAAATGAAAGAGTAGCGCGGCGTTCTGCAGCGTGTCGCCGAGCGTCTTCGGTTTATCCGGCAAGCGGCTGATGAATTCGTCGTAGCGGGCCAGCGCGCCGATGGACACGGGTTTGAGCGTGGGCTCGAGGAGGTCGCGAGGTATCCACGGATGACGGTCGGGGTCCGGCCAGAGGCCCCCCGATTTATCGAGCAGGCATGGCACGCACAGTACCGAGAGCCCTTTGTGAATGTCGCTAGCCTCACGTTTCACGCCATGACTAGCCGATTCCGAAAGGCGCGCGGCAACCAGTACGAAGGGGATGGTTCTGGCTGAACGCGCGTCCTTGTTCGATTTACTGGCGGCGAATTGTGCTGTTACCCACGCATCGACATTCGGTTCGGCGTGCGTGACCCGCCAGACGTCCTCGCTATGCGCAATTGTGATGGGTTGGCTTTGCGGGTCAACTTCCGGATGAAGCAAGCTGACTTCGGCCAATGCCGCCCGCCAATAAGGCAGCGGTACTTTTGCCGCTTTGCTGTCTGCATTCATGGATGCGTATCGTCCTTCTGGTCTCTCGTCTTCCCGGCCAAGGAAGCTGTCCGCTCGGGAGCATACCCGATCGTCACGGATCGGCGTGTCGAACGGTAAATTGAAATGTCGTGCTGCGATCGAGCATAGGACATGTCGATCTCGATCGTAACCGCGTCAAGATGATCCCGCCGCTGCCTATGCCAGCGGACAAGTGCCTCGATCATGGGTACGGCGCCGTATCCTTACGACGCAGGCCCGGTTTCCTGTCCCGCGAATTCGCCCGCCGCCAGCGCCGCCGCCGCGGCAGCCACCGGCGTGCGCCAGTCACCGAGCACCGGCTGGCGGAACAACCGCATGCACGGATACCAGGGCGTGAAATCGACGTGGTCGAGCCAGCGGCTGTCGCCCGCGTGCGAGAGCAGCAGCCAGACCGGCCGGCCCAGCGCCGCCGCCAGATGCGCGGCGCCGGTATCGATCGAGACCAGCAGGTCGAGCTGGCCGAGCACGGCGGCCGTGTCGGCGAAGCGGTGCAGCGCCGGCGCCAGATCGACGATGCCGTGCGCGGCGATCGCGGCGCGCTCGGCCTCGCGTCGCGCCTCGCCGGCGTCGCCCACCTGCAGCGAGTAGAAGCGGCAGCCCGGCTGCGCGAGGAGCGGCGCGAGCGTGTCCAGCGCGAGCGAACGGTACGGTTCGTGGCGCACGCCCGACTCGCTGCGCCAGACCAGCCCGATGCGCGTGAGCCCCGGCGCGTCGAGCGCGGCGCGCACGGCGTCGGGCAGCGCCGAGGGCGGCGGCGTGTCGAGGTAGGGGGTATCGAAGCGCGGCTGGTAGGGGCTCGTCTGGTAGCGCGCGAACAGGTTGAACAGCCAGGTCACGCAATCGCATTGATCGGCCAGCGCGCCCACCTGCGGGCCGCTCTCGCGCACGAAGCCGTCCTCGCGCAGCACGCCGCGCGCGAGTTCGCCGACCTGCACGTCCACCGAGGCCGCGCCTTCCTCGCGCAGGCAGGCGAAGTAGCGCGAATGCATGAACAGGTCGCCGGCGCCGCCTTCCATCATCACCAGCACGCGCTTGCCGGCCACCGGATCGTGATGGCCGAGGAACTTGCGCTCGGCCCAGTCGAAGCTGCCGCCGTGGCCGGGGTAGAGCGTCTCGACCACGCGCGCGCGATGCGGCGCGTCGCGCAGCTCGCGGAACAGCCGGTGCGCGTCGCGATAGCGGCCCTGGCCGTAGCGCGCGACGGTCTGCTCGAAGCGGATCACGTAGCGGTTCGGGTCGTCGGCGAGGCCGGCCTCGGCGCGCGCGAGCAGCGCCTCGGCCTCGGCGAAGCGGCCCAGATGATTCATCTCGATGCCGGCCAGCGCCAGCGCGAGCGGCGTGCTCGCGCTGGCGGCGCAGCGCGTGATCTGCGCGGACGCGGCGGCGGCATGGCCGGCCTCGCGCAGGCCGCGCGCGAGCGCCAAGCCCGTGTCGTCGTTCGGGGTGTTCAGGTAGGCGAGATAGGCGCTCGCCAGCGCGGCGTCGTCTGACACGTGCGGTCGTCCTTGGGCGCCGTGCCGTGCGCCCGCGTCCGGCCGCGGCGGAGCGTCAGGCGTGCAGCGCGAGCACCGGTTGCGATGCGCCGATCGGCAGCATCGGTTGCGCGAGCGGTGCGACCTGCTTGCGGCGTTCGCGGGTCGGCGCGGTGCCGAACGCGTCGCGGTAGCTCTTGCTGAAGTGGCAGGCCGACTGGAAACCGCATGCCATTGTAATGTGCATGATCGACATGTCGGTCTGCAGCAGCAGCTCGCGCGCGCGGCGCAGCCGCAGCGTCAGGTAGTAATGGGTGGGCGTCATGCCGAGGTGCTCGCGGAACAGCCGCTGCAGCTGGCGTTGCGACATGTTCGCGAGCCGCGCCAGTTCCTCGCGCGAGAGCGGCTCCTCGATGTTGTTCTCCATCAGCGCGATCACCTCGAACAGCGACTTGTTCGCGGAGCCGAGCCGTGCCACCAGCGGCATGCGCTGCTGGGCGCTGGTGTCGCGCACGTGTTCGACGATGAACTGCTCGGCGATCTGCGTGACGCGCGCCGTGCCGATGCGCGGCGCGATCAGGTTCAGCATCATGTCGAGCGGCGCGACGCCGCCGGTGCAGGTCACGCGATCGCGGTCGATCACGAACAGTTCCTTCAGGAAGCGCGTGTCGGGAAACTCCTCCTTCAGCGCCGACATGTTTTCCCAGTGGATCGCGCAGGCGTAGCCGGCCAGCAGGCCGGCCTTGGCGAGCGCGTAAGTGCCGGTGCAGAGGCTGCCGAGCGCGACGCCGGCGCGCGCGAAGCGGCGCAGCGTGGATAGATGATCGGCGGTGGTGGCGCGCTGCACGTCCACGCCGCCGCAGACGAACACCATGTCGGGCGCGCCGATGCTGTCGGCCGGTGCGGTGTCGACGCTCAGGCCGTTGCTCGCGGTCACCGGCCCGCCGCCCGGCGTGACGATCGACCAGCGATAGAGCGGCTGGCCGCTCAGGTAGTTGGCCATCCTCAGCACTTCGATCGCGTTCGTGAACGCGATCATCGTGAAATTGGGTAGAGGAACGAACGCGAAGTGGGACAACGACGCGGTACGGTCGGGTGACATGGGGATCGTTCCTTGAATCGGGACTCTGTGCGGCCGGGGAACACGGCGCAGCTATTGTGGGATCCCGCGCAACAAGCATGCCATACGGCTAAACCCTGATCGCACCGTGGCTCGGGGCTCGCGCGCCATGCCGCGGCGCACCGCGGCGGGGCCGGCCTGCACCGCCTCGCGCGCGGACGGCACCGCGCCGGTGCCGGTCGTGTTGCGTCGCGTGCCGGTCGCGCATCGGTTGCCTATCGATCGCGTGCCGGTTGTGTATCGGGCGGCTCGGCGGTGGCGCCGCGACGTGGCCAGGCGCGCATGCCGGTTGCACCGCTCGCGACGCGCGCGGCGGACTTGTACAAAACGGACGCGCATGTCGGAAAAGGCAAAGAAAGCGTCTGAATTCATCAATCGGCGAAAAATCCGAACGACAAGAATAGAGCCGTCGGCAAAGAGGCCGTGAAACCCGCCCCGAAGCCTTGCAGGGCGGGCGTCTCGCGGCCACGGCGCCTGCCGGTTCGAACCGGGTCGTCCCACCCCACGCGACATTCTGGAGAAACACATGAGTACGCTGCATCAGGACAGCATCATCATCGATGGCCTGAACATTTCGAAATTCGATCGGTCGGTCTTCGAGGACATGCACAAGGGTGGCGTGACGGCCGCGAACTGCACGGTGTCGGTGTGGGACAGCTTCATCAAGACGGTCGACAACATCGGCACGATGAAGCAGCAGATCCGCGAGAACAGCGAACTGCTCACGCTGGTGCGCACCACCGACGACATCGCCCGCGCCAAGCTCGAAGGCAAGACGGGTGTGATCCTCGGCTTCCAGAACGCGCATGCGTTCGAGGACAACCTGTCCTACATCGAGGCGTTCGCCGACATGGGCGTGCGCGTGGTGCAGCTCTGCTACAACACCCAGAACCTGGTCGGCACCGGCTGCTACGAGCGCGACGGCGGCCTGTCGGATTTCGGCCGCGAGGTGATCACCGAGATGAACCGCGTCGGCATCATGGTCGACCTCTCGCACGTGGGCGGCAACACCTCGTCCGAGGCGATCGCGTTCTCGAAGAAGCCGGTCACCTATTCGCACTGCCTGCCCTCGGGCCTCAAGGAGCACCCGCGCAACAAGAGCGACGCGCAGCTGCGCGAGATCGCGGACGCGGGCGGCTTCGTCGGCGTGACGATGTTCGCGCCGTTCCTCAAGCGCGGCATCGACGCGACCATCGACGACTACATCGAGGCGATCGACTACGTGGTGAACCTGATCGGCGAGGACACGGTGGGCATCGGCACCGACTTCACGCAGGGCTACAGCACCGAGTTCTTCGACATGCTCACGCACGACAAGGGCCGCTACCGCCGCCTGACCAACTTCGGCAAGGTGGTGAACCCCGAGGGCATCCGCACCATCGGCGAGTTCCCGAACCTGACGGCCGCGATGGAGCGCGCCGGCTGGAAGGAGTCGCGCATCCGCAAGATCATGGGCGAGAACTGGGTGCGCGTGTTCAAGGACGTCTGGGGCGCCTGAGCCGCCCGGCGCCCGCGGCCGCGCGCCGGCCCGCTCCCCTCATGTCATCCGGTCCGCGCCACGCGCCCCCGAACGGCGGCGCGCGGGCCGGGTCGCGCCCGGCAACCGGCGCAACCCGTCATTCCCTGGAGTCAACGATGCAACCGCAACTGCCGATCGACGTCGATCCGAACACCGGCGTCTGGACCACCGACGCGCTGCCGATGCTGTACGTGCCGCGCCACTTCTTCACCAACAACCACGTGGCCGTGGAGGAAGCGCTGGGCCAGCAAGCCTATGCGGAGATCCTCTACAAGGCCGGCTATAAATCCGCCTACCACTGGTGCGACAAGGAAGCGGCGCAGCACGGCATCGGCGGCATGGCGGTGTTCGAGCATTACCTGAACCGCCTCTCCCAGCGCGGCTGGGGCCTGTTCAGCCTCATCGAGGCCGATCCGAAGCGCGCCCATGCGCGCATCGAGCTGCGCCACTCGTCGTTCGTGCTGCAGCAGCCGGACAAGCTCGGCAAGCTCTGCTACATGTTCGCGGGCTGGTTCGCCGGCGCGATGGACTGGGTCAACGACACCACGCCGGAAGGCCAGGGCGCGCCGCGCGCGTTCTCCACCGAGGCGCAGTGCGCCGGCGAGCATCACGGCCACCATGGCCACTGCGTGTTCGAAGTGTCGCCGCTCGCGGCCTGATTCCCCGATACCCCACACGACAAGAACACGCCAGAGGTCGCCCGCGATGCGTTATCCGAACCTGTTCAAGCCCTTGACGCTCAACCAGCTCACGCTGCGCAACCGCATCGTCAGCACCGCGCACGCGGAGGTCTATGCGGAGCCGGGCGGCCTGCCGGGCGACCGGTACATCCGCTACTACGAAGAGAAAGCCAGGGGCGGCGTGGGCCTGGCCGTCTGCGGCGGTTCGAGCCCGGTGTCGATCGACAGCCCGCAGGGCTGGTGGAAGTCGGTGAACCTGTCGACCGACAGGATCGTCGATCCGCTCGCGCGGCTGGCCGAGGCGATGCACCGGCACGGCGCGAAGATCATGATCCAGGCCACCCACATGGGCCGCCGCTCGGCGTTCCACGGCGAGCACTGGCCGCACCTGATGACGCCCTCGGGCGTGCGCGAGCCGGTGCACCGCGGCAACGCGAAGATCATCGAGGTCGAGGAAATCCGCCGCATCATCGGCGATTTCGCGGCCGCCGCGAAGCGCGTCAAGGACGCCGGCATGGACGGCATCGAGATCTCGGCCGCGCACCAGCACCTGATCGACCAGTTCTGGAGCCCGCGCACCAACTTCCGCACCGACGAGTGGGGCGGCAGCCTGGAGAACCGCCTGCGCTTCGGCGTGGAAGTGCTCAAGGCGGTGCGCGAGGCGGTGGGCCCCGACTTCTGCGTCGGCCTGCGCATGTGCGGCGACGAATTCCACGAGGACGGCCTCGACCACGAGCAGCTGAAGGAGATCGCGCAGGCGATGTCCGAGTCGGGCCTGATCGATTACCTCGGCGTGATCGGCTCGGGCGCCGACACCCACAACACGCTCGCCAACTGCATGCCGCCGATGGCGCTGCCACCCGAGCCGTTCGTGCATCTCGCGGCCGGCATCAAGTCGGTGGTGAAGATCCCGGTGATGCACGCGCAGAGCATCCGCGACGCCGGCCAGGCCGAGCGGCTGCTGGCGAGCGGCATGGTGGACCTGGTCGGCATGACGCGCGCGCAGATCGCCGATCCGCACATGGTGATCAAGATCCGCGACGGCCGCGAGGACGAGATCAAGCAGTGCGTGGGCGCGAACTACTGCATCGACCGCCAGTACAACGGCCTCGACGTGCTCTGCGTGCAGAACGCGGCCACCTCGCGCGAGGCGACCATGCCGCACGTGATCGAGAAGTCGCGCGGGCCGAGGCGCAAGGTGGTGGTGGTGGGTGCCGGCCCGGCCGGGCTGGAAGCCGCGCGCGTGGCGAAGCTGCGCGGCCACGACGTGGTGCTGTTCGAGAAGCACACCGAAGTGGGCGGCCAGATCATGATCGCGGCCAAGGCGCCGCAACGCGAGCAGATGGCCGGCATCGTGCGCTGGTTCGACATGGAGACCAGGCGGCTCGGCGTGGACCGCCGGCTCGGCGTGGCCGCCGACGAGAAGCTGATCATGGCCGAGAAGCCGGACATCGTGGTGCTGGCCACCGGCGGCGCCAGCTTCACCGGCCAGGTGCCGGCGTGGGGCGTGGCCGAGGGCCTCGCGGTCAGTTCGTGGGACATCCTCACGGGCCGCGTCGAGCCGAAGCAGAACGTGCTGATCTACGACGGCGTGAGCACGCATGCCGGCGCGGGCGTGGCCGACTTCATCTCGAGCCGCGGCTCGCAGGTGGAGATCGTCACGCCCGACGTGAAGGTGGCCGACGACTGCGGCGGCACCACGTTCCCGATCTTCTATCGCCGGCTCTACGCGCAGGGCGTGATCCACACGCCGAACTACTGGCTCGATCGCGTCTATGAAGAGGACGGCAAGACCATCGCCGTGCTGCGCAACGAGTACACCGAGGAGCAGGAGGAGCGCGCGGTCGACCAGGTGGTGATCGAGAACGGCTCGACGCCGAACGACGAACTCTACTGGAAGCTCAAGCCCGAATCGGTCAACCGCGGGCAGGTGGACGTCCACAAGCTGTTCGCCGCCGAGCCGCAGCCGAGCCTGTCGGAAGCGCTCGGCAACGGCCGCTTCCTGCTGTTCCGCGTCGGCGACTGCATCTCGATGCACAACATCCACGGCGCGATCTACGACGCGCTGCGCCTCGTGAAGGATTTCTGACCATGAATCCGGCTTTCCTGATTACCGCGCTGCTGTGGCTGTCGGTGGCGGGGCTCGCGTTCGCGGTCGCGAAGCGCTCGGCCTACTGGCGCGGCGGGCGCGCCACGGCGCCGGGCGCGTTCGGCATCGGCCACCTGTTCACGATCCCGAAGCGCTATTTCGTCGACCTGCACCACGTGGTGGCGCGCGATCCGTACATCGCCAGGACCCACGTGGCCACCGCCGGCGGCGCGATCGCGGCGCTCGCGCTGGTGTTCGTCAACTACGGCCTCGCGATCTACTCGCCGTGGCTCGACCGGCTGATCTTCCTGGCCGCGCTGGCGATGCTGGTGGGCGCGGTGTTCGTCTGGCGCCGCCGCGCGGCGCGCGACGTGCCGGCACGCCTGTCGCGCGGGCCGTGGAATACGCTGCCCTGGCTGCTCGGCTCGTTCGCGCTCGGCCTCGTGCTGTTCGCGCTGGTGCCGGCCGGCGCGATGTCGGGCGCGTTCGCGGTGCTCTGCGCGCTGCTGATCGCCGTCGGCGCGTTCGCGATGACGTTCGGCGCCGCCCGGGGCGGCCCGATGAAGCACGCCATCGCCGGCCTGCTGCACCTGGCGTTCCATCCGCGCCAGGAGCGCTTCGCCGCGAGCCGGGAGAGCTACACCGGCAACGGCACGGCGGTGCCGCCCACCGCGCTGAAGCTGCCCGACATCGAGCAGCGCGAGTACGGCGCGGGCAAGCCGGTGGAGTTCCGCTGGAACCAGCTGCTGAGCTTCGACGCCTGCGTGCAGTGCGGCAAGTGCGAGGCGGCCTGCCCGGCGTTCGCCTCGGGCCAGCCGCTGAACCCGAAGAAGCTGATCCAGGATCTCGTGACCGGCATGGCGGGCGGCACCGACGCCGGCTACGCGGGCAGCCCGACGCCGGGCATCGCCGTGGGCCGCCATGGCGGCCAGCCGGACGGCCCGATCGTTTCGGGGCTGATCGAGGCCGACACGCTGTGGTCCTGCACCACCTGCCGCGCCTGCGTGCAGGAGTGCCCGATGCTGATCGAGCACGTGGACGCGATCGTCGACATGCGCCGCAACCAGACGCTGGTCCACGGCACGGTGCCGGGCAAGGGCGCGGAAGTGATCGCGAACCTGCGCGAGACCGGTACGATGGGCGGCTTCGACACCGCCGCGCGCTACGACTGGTCGGTCGACCTGGAGGCGCCGGTGGCGCAGCCGGGCCGCCCGGTGGACGTGCTGATCGTGGCCGGCGAGGGCGCCTTCGACATGCGCTACCAGCGCACGCTGCGCGCGTTCGTGAAGGTGCTGAACAAGGCCGGCGTGGACTACGCCGTGCTCGGCCGCGCCGAGACCGACACCGGCGACACCGCGCGCCGGCTCGGCGACGAGGCCACCTTCCAGCAGATGGCGAAACGCCTGATCGCCACGCTCGACGCGCTGTCGTTCAAGCAGATCGTGACGGCCGACCCGCACGTGATGCACAGCCTGCGCAACGAGTACCGCGCGCTCGGCGCGCGCTACACGGTCAAGCACCACACGGCGTTCGTCGCCGAGCTGGCCGAGGCCGGCCGGATCACGCCGAAGGCGGGCGAGACGCTGCGCGAGAAAAAGATCACCTACCACGATCCCTGCTATCTCGGCCGCTACAACGGCGAGACCGAGGCGCCGCGCAAGCTGCTGAAGACGATCGGCATCCAGGTGGTGGAGATGGAGCGCAACGGCATGCGCGCACGCTGCTGCGGCGGCGGGGGCGGCGCGCCGCTCACCGACATCCCCGGCAAGCAGCGGATTCCCGACATCCGCATCGCCGACGCGCGCGCGATCGGCGCCGAGATCGTCGCGGTGGGCTGCCCGAACTGCACCGCGATGCTCGAAGGCGTGGTGGGACCGCGCCCCGACGTGCTCGACGTCGCCGAACTCGTCGCCGCCTCGCTGGAGTGATTCGATGAACACGATCAAACGACTCGATCCGCGCCGGCCGTTCGTGGTCACGGCGGCCGGACTCAAGCGCATCACGCTCGGCGAGACGGCCGCGGCGGGCGCCAGCCTCGCGCTCTGGACCGGCCACGCCCACGGCAGGGAAGCGACGAAACCGCGCCGCACGCTCGACGCGGCCGGCCAGGTGCTGCTGGTGGTGGCGCATCCCGAACGCGGCGCGCTCGACGATCACGCGCGGCAGGCCGTGGCCGCCGCGGCGCTGATCGCCGACGCGCACACCGCCGTCGCGCTGCTGTCGTTCGGCGAACTGAAGGACGACCCGGCCGCGCTCGGCATCGACCGGCTCATCGAGCTGCCCGGCTTCGAGCGCCGCGCGTTCGCGCCCGACGACGAACTGCACGCGCTGCTCGGCTGCGCCGCCGCGCTCTCGCCGCGCCATGTGTTCGTGCCCGACAACGCCACCGGCGACGGCGACCTCGGCCGCCGCTATGCCGCCGCGCTCGGCGCGAGCGTGGCCGCCAACGTGGTCGAGATCGACGCGCAGCACGTCGGCGTCCACGCCGACGCGAAGCGCCGGTTCGCCACGCGCGCGCTGCCCGACGTGGTGCTGCTCGCGCCGAACGCGGTGGAGCCGAAGCTGCCGTTCGTCGGCGCCGGCGAGCGGCTCGATCCGTCGTTCGTGCCCGGCGGCGGCGCGCGCGCGGGCGCCGGCGGCGGCCTCTACCGCGATCTCGGCCTGGAGGAGATCAATGCGGCGCAGGTCGCGCTGGAGGAAGCCGATTTCATCGTCTCGGCCGGCAACGGCGTGACCGACATCGGCGCGTTCGAGCAACTGGCCGGCGTGTTCGGCGCGGCGATCGGCGCGAGCCGCGTGGCGGTGGACAACGGCCACTTCACGCGCGACAAGCAGGTGGGCGCCACCGGCAAGACCGTCGAGGCCAGCGTCTACATCGCGTTCGGCATCTCGGGCGCGGTCCAGCATCTGCAGGGCATCAAGGACTGCCGGCACGTGATCGCCGTGAACCTCGACGCGAGCGCGCCGATCGCCAGGCGCGCGAACCTGACCGTGGTGGGCGACGCGCAGGCGACCATCGCCGCGCTGATCGAACAAGTCAACGCCGCGCGCGCGGCCCGCGGCCGTGCCGACGAGCCCGGCGCGCGGCATCTGGAAGGAGTGGCCGCATGAACAGCTCCCGCAAGCCGTCGCGCATCGCCGTGCTGGTATCGGTCGGCCGGCATCCCGTGAGCGGCGCGCCGCGCTACAGCCGCAACGACGCGGCCGCGCTCGAGATCGGCCGCGCGCTGGCCGCCGAACACGGCGCGCGGCTGGAAGTGCTGCACGCGGGCGACCCCGCGAATCCGGCGCTCGCCGACTATCTCGCGCTCGGCGCGAGCCGGGTGGAGGTGCTCGAATGCCAGCCCGGCGACGAAGCGATCGGCCCGCTCGCCGAGCGGCTGGCCGGCTGCGATCTGGTGCTGACCGGCACGCGCGCCGAAGGCGCGTTCGACACCGGCATGCTGCCGTACCAGATCGCGGCGCGGCTCGATTTCGGGCTGGCGGGCACGGCCGTGGACGTCGCGCTGCGCGACGGTTGCGCCGAGATCCGGCAGTTCCTGCCCAAGGGCCTGCGCCGCAAGGTGGCCGTGAAGCTGCCGGCGGTGGTGGCCGTGCATCCGCTCGCTGGCGTCGAGCCGCGCTACGCCTACGCGCGGCTGCGCGAGGGCCGCATCGAAGCGCGCCCGGCGGCGGTCGCGCCGTCGGCCGAACTCGAGGCCTGGGCGAGCGCGCCCGCCGGGCGCAAGCCGGTCAGGCTGGCGGCCGCCGAGAAGCGCTCCGGGCACGCGCGGATGCTGTCCGCGACCACCACCGAGAGTCGCGGCGGCAACGTCGTAATTGAGGGGAGTTCGGTCGAAAAAGCACAAGTGATCCTGGCGTATTTGCGCGAGCATCAACTGATCGATTACTGATATCCGGCCCGTGCCGGTCGGCAGGAAACAAGGATAGAGTCCGGAGCAAACGATGAATCAAACGGCAGACATTCGTGCGCTGGTGGCGCGCCGCCAAGCGGGTTACAGCCTGGAAGCCCCGTTCTATCTGAGCGAGGAGATTTTCCAGCTCGACATGGACGCGATCTTCCGCCGGCACTGGATCCAGGTCGCGATCGAGCCCGACGTGCCGGAGCCGGGCGACTACGTGACGGTCGAGCTCGGCAGCGACTCGATCCTGATCGTGCGCGACGACGACATGGAGATCCGCGCGTTCCACAACGTGTGCCGCCACCGCGGCGCGCGCCTTTGCAACGAGGACAAGGGTTCGGTCGGCAACATCGTCTGCCCGTACCACAGCTGGACCTACAACCTGAGCGGCGCGCTGATGTTCGCCGAGCACATGGGCGAGAAGTTCGACCGCTGCAAGCACAGCCTGAAGCCGGTGCATCTGCAGAACCTGGGCGGCCTGCTGTTCATCTGCCTCGCCGACGAACCGCCCGCCGACTTCGCCACGCTACGCGCCGCGATGGAGCCGTACCTGCTGCCGCACGACCTGCCGAACACGAAGATCGCCGCGCAGATCGACATCATCGAGGAAGGCAACTGGAAGCTGACGATGGAGAACAACCGCGAGTGCTATCACTGCGTCGCGAACCATCCGGAGCTGACCATCTCGCTGTACGAATACGGCTTCGGCTACCAGCCGTCGCCGGCCACCGCCGAGGGCATGGCCGCGTTCGAGCGCACCTGCGTGGAGCGCGAGCAGCAATGGGGCGAGCTGGGGCTGCCGTCGGTGGAGGTCGAGCGGCTGCTCGACACCACCGGCTTTCGCACCCAGCGCCTGCCGCTCGACCGCAGCGGCGAATCGCAGACGCTCGACGCGAAGGTCGCCTCGAAGAAGCTGCTCGGCGAATTCGAGCGCGCCGACCTCGGCGGCCTGTCGTTCTGGACCCAGCCGAACTCGTGGCACCACTTCATGAGCGACCACATCGTGACGTTCTCGGTGATCCCGCTGTCGGCCGGCAAGACGCTGGTGCGCACCAAGTGGCTGGTCCACAGGGACGCGAAGGAAGGCATCGACTACGACGTGAAGAACCTGACGGCGGTCTGGAACGCCACCAACGACCAGGATCGCGCGCTGGTGGAGTTCTCGCAGCGCGGCGCGGCCAGCAGCGCCTACGAGCCGGGCCCGTATTCGCCGTACACGGAAGGGCTGGTCGAGAAGTTCTCGGCCTGGTACATCGGCCGCATGGCCGCCTATCTGGGCGCTTGACGCGACGCGGAGCGAGACATGATGCGAGATGCCGCCCATTTCGAACCGGTGGACAGCCGCGTGACGCAGCCCGACTTCTGGCGCGCGTTGCCGGAGCGCTGGACCAGCGACGTCGAGGAAACGCTGACCTGCTGCCATGTGCGGCAGGAGACGCACGACGTGAAGAGTTTCTTCTTCCGCTCGCCCGCCGGCCGCGCGTTCGCGTTCGAGCCGGGCCAGTTCGTCACGCTCGAACTCGAGATCGACGGCGAGACGATCAACCGCTGCTACACGATCTCGTCGTCGCCGGCGCGCCCGCACACGCTGTCGATCACGGTCAAGCGCGTGCCGGGCGGGCGCGTCTCGAACTGGCTGCACGACAACCTGCAGGCGGGCGCGGCGGTGCGCGTGCTCGGCCCGGCCGGCGACTTCACCTGCGCGCGCCATCCGGCCCGCAAGTACCTGTTCCTGTCGGCCGGCTCGGGTGTCACGCCGCTGATGTCGATGAGCCGCGCGCACCACGATCTCGCCGAGGATCGCGACATCGTGTTCGTCCACAGCGCGCGCACGCCCGACGACATCATCTTCGCGCGCGAGCTGGACCTGATCGCCGCGAACCAGGCCAACTTCCGCACCTCATTCGTCTGCGAGCGGATCGGCGCGCGCACCAACTGGCACGGCGTGACGGGCTACCTGTCGCTGCCGCTGCTGAAGCTGGTCGCGCCGGACTTCATGGAGCGCGAGGTGTTCACCTGCGGGCCGGCGCCGTACATGAAGGCGGTGCGCGAGCTGCTGGACGAGGCCGGCTTCGACCGCAAGCGGTATCACGAGGAAAGCTTCTCGTTCGAGACGCTGCTGGACGAGGCCGCGCCCGAGGTGGTCGAGACGCTCGTCGAGGAAGGCGTGCCGGTGCCAGACACCACGCACTACAGCGTCACGTTCGCCAGGAGCCACCGCGAGATCAGCTGCGGCACCGACCAGCACGTGCTCGACGCGGCGCGCCAGGCCGGCGTGCGGCTGCCCTCGTCGTGCTCGCAGGGGATGTGCGGCACCTGCAAGGTCAAGCTCGTGTCGGGGCAGGTGGAGATGAAGCACAACGGCGGCATCCGCCAGCGCGAGATCGACCAGGGCATGGTGCTGCTCTGCTGCAGCAAGCCGCTGTCGGACCTGGTGGTCGACAAGTGAAACAATCCGTGCCGGCGCGTCGTTTATGAGCAAGGACGTGTCGGAAAACGACGATACCGGGGAATTGTGGCTGTGGAACCTAGAGAGACCCCAAATGAGACATGCCTCGGCATGCCCACGACCACCCCAAGGAGATCGACCATGAAGTTCATCGGAAAGCTGGCCTGGTGCGGCGCGTTCGCCGCGCTGCTGACGGTCTGTGCCCCCGCTTCCGCCGACACCAAGCCGACGCTGAAGATCGGCTACGTGGAAGGCTGGGACGACAGCGTCGCGACCACCAACGTCGCCGCGCAGATCATCGAGAAGAAGTTCGGCTATCCGGTGCAGCTGGTGCCGGTGGCCGCAGGCGTGATGTGGCAGGGCGTGGCGCGCGGCGACCTCGACGCGACGCTGTCGGCCTGGCTGCCCGTCACGCACGGCGCGTACTGGGATCAGTTCAAGACCAAGGTGGTCGACCTCGGCGCGAACTACCCGGGCGCGAAGATCGGCCTGATCGTGCCGAGCTACGTGAAGGCCAGGAGCATCGCCGACCTGGAGGGCGAGAAGGCCGACTTCGCCGGGCGCATCGTCGGGATCGACGCGGGCGCGGGCGTGATGCGCAAGACCGACGACGCGATCAAGGCCTACGGCCTCAGCTACACGCTGCTGGCCAGCTCGGGCAGCGCGATGACGGCCGAGCTGTCGCGTGCCGAGAATGCCAAGAAGCCGATCATCGTGACCGGCTGGGTGCCGCACTGGATGTTCGCGAAGTGGGACCTGCGCTTCCTCGATGATCCGAAGAAGATCTACGGCGAGGCCGAGCACGTGGACAGCGTCGCGAACCCGGCGCTGGAAACCAAGGCCAAGCCGGTGGTGGCGTTCCTGAAGAAGTTCCAGTGGAAGCCGGGCGAGCTTGATTCGGTGATGCTCGCGATCCAGGGCGGCGCGAAGCCGGACGTGGCTGCTGGGCAGTGGATCGCGGCCCACGGCGACCGTGTGAAGGCCTGGACCGACGGCGCGCAGTAACCGCGAAACCGGTACGATTGCATTATTGCTGAGGAAGGCGAAGTAAAAAATGCCCGTCCGGTCATGGGTCGGACGGGCTTCTTTTTTTCCGAAAACCGCATTGTTGGCGGGCTTTTCCGTGAAAGCGTTGCTACACTACGCCCCTTGTGCGGACTCTTGCTGGGAGGTTCTGGATGAGTCAAGCCGGACTGCGCGCGCGCAGCACCCGCGAGGTCGATAAGACCATCTCACATGAAGAAAACGGCCGCACGCTGCACCGCGGCCTCAGCTGGAAGGATGCCTTCTGGGTGACGAGCGGCGTGCCGGCCGGCGTGCTGTTCACGATCGGCGGCGTGTGCGCCACCATCGGCCAGCCGGCGTGGGCCGTCTGGATCGGCGCGATCACGATGGGCCTGATCCAGAGCGCGACTTATGCGGAAATCTCGGGGCTGTTTCCGCATAAGTCGGGCGGCGCGTCGGTGTACGGCGCGATCGGCTGGGTGCGCTACGGCAAGCTGATCGCGCCGGTGTCGGTCTGGTGCAACTGGCTCGCCTGGTCTCCGATGCTCGCGCTCGGCTGCGGGCTCGCCGCGAGCTACGCGCTCACCTCGTTGTTCCCCGCCGACGCGGCGATCCAGCACTGGCAATGGACCCTCGCCAATCTCGGCTTCATCAAGCCCGGCCTCACGCTGCGCATCAACGCAACCTTCGTGATCGCCGCGGCACTGCTGCTGATCACGTTCCGGCTGCAGCACAGCGGCGCCTCGAAGGCGGCCCGCACGCAGCGCATCCTCGGCATCGCCTCGCTCACGCCGCTGCTGATCGTCGGCATCGTGCCGTTCGTGACCGGCGACGTGCCGATGTCCCATCTGCTGCCGCTGCTGCCGCTCGGCCACGATGCGCACGGCAACCTCACCGCCGAGCGCTTCGGCGCCTGGAACGGGCAGGGCGTGGTGATGGCGCTCGGCGCGATGTTCATGGCCGGCTGGGCCTCCTACGGCTTCGAGACGGCGGTCTGCTACACGCGTGAATTCCGCGATCCGCGCCGCGACACGGCCCGCGCGATCTTCTGGTCCGGCGCGCTGTGCCTGGTGGTGATGACGCTCGTGCCGATGGCGTTCCAGGGCGCGCTCGGCACCGGCGCGATGCTCGACCCGAGGATCGGCGACGGCACCGGCGTGGCCGCCGCGATGGCGCGCATGGTGGGCGGCGGCGCCTGGGTGGCCAACGCGATCGTGGTGATGCTGATGCTGTCGATCCTGCTGATCGTGATGACCTCGATGATGGGGTCGTCGCGCACGCTCTACCAGGCCTCGGTGGACGGCTGGCTGCCGAAGTACCTCTCGCACGTGAACGACCACGGCTCGCCGACGCGCGCGATGTGGACCGACCTCGGCTTCAACCTCGTGCTGCTGATGATGTCGGACTACATGACGGTGCTGTCGATCTCGAACGTCTGCTACATGATCTTCGTGTTCCTGAACCTGCAGTCGGGCTGGATCCACCGCATGGATCGCGGCGGCTGGGAGCGGCCGTTCCGCTGCCCGACCTGGCTGCTGGTGGCGGGCTCGGTGTGCGGCTACCTGAACCTCGTCTACGTCGGCGCGGGCGCGAACCTGCAGGGCGACGGCACGCTGCGCAACGGGCTGATCGCGATGCTGCTGATCGTGCCGGTGTTCCTCTACCGCCACTACTGGCAGGATCGCGGCCGGTTCCCGGAGCCGATGAGGCGCGACATGGCGCTGGACGTGCCGCGCCGGCACCGGCTCTACGACGCGGCGCCTTACGTGGCGCTGATCGCGGCGGCGCTGACGATCGCGGTTTCGTACCGCCTGGCCTGGGGTTGAGCCGGCCCCGGCGCGCGGCGCGTCGCGTCGGGTCAGGCCAGCGCGTGCCGCGTCGTGAGCACCTCGTCGATCAGGCCGTAGCGCCTCGCGTCCTCGGCCGACATGAAGTGGTCGCGGTCGGTGTCGCGCTCGATCCGCGCGATGCTCTGCCCGGTGCAGTCGGCCATCACGGCATTGAGCCGTTCGCGCAGGTACAGCACCTCGCGCGCCTGGATGCCGATGTCGGCGGCCGTGCCCTGGCTGCCGCCCGAGGGCTGGTGGATCATGATCCGTGCGTTCGGCAGCGCGTAGCGCTTGCCCTTGCGGCCGGCGGCCAGCAGCGAGGTGCCCATGCTGGCGGCCAGGCCGGTGCAGAGCGTCGAGACGGCCGGCTTGATGAACTGCATGGTGTCGTAGATCGCGAGCCCGTCGTAGACCGAGCCGCCCGGCGAATTGATGTAGAGCGAGATGTCCTTGTCGGGGTTCTCCGATTCGAGGAACAGCAGCTGGGCGACCACGAGGCTCGCCGACTGCTCGTTGACGGGGCCGACCAGGAACACGATCCGCTCGCGCAGCAGCCGGGAATAGATGTCGTAGGCGCGTTCGCCGCGCCCCGATTGTTCGATGACGGTCGGCACGAGCCCGAGACTCGACGACCACGGTTGAAGCGAGAGCGGCATGGCGCATCCTTTGGCGAAGAAATGACGGGGGGAGCGCACGATCGCCAGGGCCGGCGGCAGCGTCGTGCTCCATGCCCATGACGGGCCGGCCCGCGCGCGCGTGACGACAATTTTTTTCGCGCGGCCTGTCACGCCGGGCGGCCCTCGTCCGTCATACGCGCAACCCCCGGCGTTCCGGCAGACCGGAACCGCCGGCCCACCCCGGAAGGAGCCCCCGCATGACCGACTCTCGGCCCGATCTCCAGCTTGGTTCTCAGCCCGCCCCGCGCGCGGGCGCGTTCCCCGATTTCTTCGTGCTCCAGCGTCGGCGCCTGCTGTCGATCGCGTACCGGATGCTCGGCAGCCACGCGGAAGCCGAGGACGTCGTGCAGGACGCGTGGCTGCGCTGGCAGGCCAGCGCCACGGCCGAGCTGCGCGAACCGGCGGCATGGCTGACCACGGTGGTCTCGCGGCTGTCGATCGACCGGCTGCGGGCGCTGCGCACCGAACGCGAGGCGCGGCGGGACGGCTGGCTGCCCGAGCCGTGGCTCGAGCCGGCCGCGCCGTCCGTCGAGGATCTCGTGCTGGACGGCGCCCAGCTGTCCCATGGCCTGATGCTGCTGCTCGAACGGCTCTCGCCCGACGAGCGCGCGGCGTTCCTGCTGCGCGAGGCGTTCGACTGCGATTACGCCGCGATCGGCGCCGCGCTCGAACGCTCCGAGGCGCACTGCCGGCAACTCGTGCATCGCGCGCGCGGCCGGCTGGCTCGTGCCGGGCAGGCGCTGCAGCCGGCCGATCTCGCGCGGCGGCAGGAGGTCGAACGGCTGCGCGCCGCGATCGAGGCGCAGGATCAGGCGGCCGTGCTCGACGCGCTGGCCGGCGTGCGGCGCGTGGGCGACGCGAGCGAGCCGGTACACGCGAGCGCGCGCGGCGAGCCGGTGGCGCTGGGCGCCGACGCCGGTTTCGCCTGGATGGAGGACGGCGAGATCACGGCGCTGTGGGTGCCGTGCCTCGACGCGGACGGCCGCCCGACGCTGCGCGTCGTCACGCAGGCCGCCGCGCTGGCGGCCGCGAACCGGGCCGTCGGGCGGAAGGCGGTGGCCGCGCTGCTGGCCCGCCTGTTCCGTGGCGCGGCGCTTGCGAGTCCGGCCGTATCCGGCTGAGGCGGCGGCCGGGCGCCCGGCGCGCGCCGTTCACAAAAAGAAACCCGCTCGCATCGCCGCGCGCGGGCCTTCCAGGTTGGAGACGAGGAAACCACGTGAATCGCGTGCCGGCCGCCGGCACGCGATGCAAACGGAACGTGAGGAAGCGCGGGCCTTACTGCCCGAACACCACGGTGCGGTCGCCGTTCAGGAACACGCGGCGCTCGATGAACGCCTTCACGGCGCGCGCGAGCGTGATGGATTCGACGTCGCGGCCCACCGTCAGCAACTGCTCGGGCCGGTACGCGTGGTCGACGCGCTCCACCACCTGCTCGATGATCGGACCTTCGTCGAGATCGTCGGTCACGAAATGCGCGGTGGCGCCGATCAGCTTCACGCCGCGCGTATGCGCCTGGTGGTACGGCTTCGCGCCCTTGAAGCCGGGCAGGAACGAGTGGTGGATGTTGATCGCGCGGTTGGCGAGCCGCGCGCTGGTGCCGGGCGAGAGCACCTGCATGTAGCGCGCGAGGATCACCAGCTCGGCGCCGCTCGATTCGAACAGGTCGAGCCACTGTGCTTCCTGCTGCGCCTTGGTCTCGGGCGTGATCGGGAAATGGCGGAACGGCAGCCCGTGCTGGGCCGCGAGCGGTTCGAGATCGGGGTGGTTCGAGGCGATCGCGACGACGTCCATCTTCAGCTCGCCCATCTTCCAGCGGAACAGCAGGTCGGCGAGGCAATGCTCGAGCTTCGAGACGAGGATCATCACCTTCGGACGCACGCCGGCGTCGTGGATCGCCCACTGCATGTCGAAGCGCGCCGCGATCGGCGCGAACTCGGCGCGCAGCGCGTCGATGTCGGGCGCATCGCCCTCGGCGGACGGATGGAACGCGCAGCGCACGAAGAAGCGCCCGCTCAGGTCGTCGTCGAACACGGTCAGTTCGTCGACGTAGCACTGGTGGCGGTCGAGCACGCCGACCACGGCGGCCACCTGGCCGGCGGCGCTCGGGCACGACAGCGTCAGCAGGAATCGGGAGTTGCGTTCGGAGCCGGACATGCTTTCCTCGGATCACGGCGGCGCGGCGCGCCGCACGCGGCCGCACCGAAGCGGCCGGTGCCCAGTAGACCAGCTACGCCTCCCGGTGGATAGAATCGAAACGCCGAGATGCTGGTATCTGTGCGCCAGACCGCGGGCGCCGGATCCGGAAACCGGATCGACAGATGCAGACCCGGACATCGGCCCCGGGGAATGCCGTCGATAAATTCAGACCGCCCGCCGGAACCGGCGCGGCCCGGCCCGGCTCGCCGATTCAGGCCGCGAGCGGCGCGCGGCAGGTGTCGAACAGCCAGCGGCGAAAGCGGGCGACGGCGGGCGCCTCGGGGCGCGAGGGCGGGCGCACCACGAAGTAGCCGCGCTCGGTGACCACGGTGGAGTCGACGCAGCGCACCAGTTGCCCCGAGGCCACCAGTTCGTCGACGAGCGGCGCCCAGCCGAGCGCCACGCCCTGGTTCATCAGCGCCGCGTGGACCACCAGCGCGTAGCTGTTGAAGGTGAGCCCGTGCGGCTCGGGCGGCGCGATCAGGCCGTGCGCGCCGAACCAGCCGTGCCAGGCCAGCCAGCGCTCGGGCCGGGTGGCCTGCACGTGCAGCAGCGGCAGCGAAAGCAGGTCGGCCGGCCCGGCGATGCCCGGATGCGCCGCGAGGAAGGCCGGCGAGCAGACCGGCGTGACCGCTTCCTCGAACAGCCGCGTGGAGGTGCAGGACGGCCAGTCGCCGTCGCCGAACAGGATCGCGATGTCGGCGGGGTCGCGCAGCAGGTCGGCCTGCTGGGCCGTGACGACGCGCACGTCCACGTCGGGCATTTCCTGCTTCAGCTGCGCGAGGCGCGGCATCAGCCAGTAGGTGGCGAAGCCGACGTCGGTGACGAGCGTGAGCGCGCCGCGCGCGCGGCGCTCGCGGATGTCGGCCGTGGCGCAGCGCAGCGTGTCGAGGCTCCGGCGCACCGCCTCGAAGAGCCGCGCGCCGTCCTCGGTCAGCGTCACGCCGCGATGGCCGCGCTCGAACAGCGGCGCGCCGAGCGCTTCCTCCAGCTGCACCACGCGCTGGCTGACGGCCGGCTGCGTCGAGCCCAGCTCTCGCGCGGCGGCCGTGAAGCTCGCGTGGCGCGCCGCCGATTCGAACGCGGAGAGCGCCTGCATCGGCGGCAATCGGTCGGGTCTGTCCATAAGCACCTCTGATGGCTCATAAGCAATCGACGTCTTCCCCGCGCCGTTGCGGCCGGCGACAGTGACGACAGCCGCGACGCGCCCCGGGGGGCAGCCCGGGTTCCCCGGCGTTGCCGCGATCCCGTCGATTCTAATTCAGTCAATTCGCGATGCTTAACACGAAGCCGAATATCCTTATCTTGATGGCGGATCAACTGACGCCGTTCGCGCTCGCCTGCTACGGGCACCGCGGCGCGATCACGCCCACCATCGACCGCCTCGCCGCCGGCGGCGTGGTGTTCGAGTCCGCCTACTGCGCGAGCCCGCTGTGCGCGCCGTCGCGCTTCTCGTTCATGGCCGGCAAGCTGCCGGCCGCGATCGGCGCCTACGACAACGCCGCCGAGCTGCCCGCGCAGACGCTGACCTTCGCGCACTACCTGCGCGCGGCCGGCTATCGCACGGCGCTGGCCGGCAAGATGCATTTCTGCGGACCGGACCAGCTGCACGGCTTCGAGGAGCGGCTGACCACCGACATCTATCCGGCCGATTTCGGCTGGGTGCCCGACTGGACCCGCCCGGCCGAGCGGCCGAGCTGGTATCACAACATGGGCTCGGTACTCGACGCCGGCCCGTGCGTGCGTACCAACCAGCTCGATTTCGACGACGAGGTGACGTTCGCCACGCGCCAGAAACTCTACGATCTCGCGCGCGAGAAGGCGGCCGGCCGCGACACGCGGCCGTTCTGTCTCGTGATGTCGCTCACGCACCCGCACGATCCGTATGCGATCACGCGCGAGTACTGGGATCGCTATCGCGACGAGGACATCCCGATGCCGGCCGTCACGCTCGGCCTCGACGAGAGCGATCCGCATTCGCGGCGGCTGCGCGCCGTCAGCGAGACCGACCGCACGCCGCCGGGCGAGGCGCAGGTGCGTGCCGCGCGGCGCGCCTACTACGGCTCGACCTCGTATGCGGACGCGCAGTTCGGCGCCGTGATGAACGCGCTGGAGGCCTGCGGGTTCGCCGACGACACGATCGTGATCGTCACCGCCGACCATGGCGACATGCTCGGCGAGCGCGGGCTCTGGTACAAGATGACGTTCTTCGAGGGCGGCTGCCGCGTGCCGCTGATCGTCCACGCGCCGGGGCGCTTCGCGGCTTCGCGGGTGGCCGCCTCGGTCTCCCATGTGGACCTGCTGCCCACGCTGGTCGAGTTCGCCACCGGCGGCGCGCCCGACGAATGGCCGGACCCGGTGGACGGCCGCAGCCTGGTGCCGCATCTGCGCGGCGCGGGCGGCCACGACGAGGCGCTCGGCGAGTATCTGGCCGAAGGCGCGATCGCGCCGATCGTGATGATCCGGCGCGGCGACTGGAAGTTCATTCATTCGCCGGCCGACCCGGACCAGCTGTTCAACCTGCGCGACGACCCGCGCGAACTCGTCAATCTGGCCGCCGATCCGGCGTTCGGCACGTTGGTCGCCGAGTTTCGCGCCGAGGTGGCCGGGCGCTGGCGGCTCGACGCGATCCATGCCGACGTGCTCGCGAGCCAGCGGCGGCGGCGCTTCCATTTCGCGGCCACCACGCAGGGCCGCGTCGCCTCGTGGGACTGGCAGCCGTTCCAGGACGCGAGCCAGCGCTACATGCGCAATCATCTCGAACTCGACGCGCTCGAGGCGATGGCGCGCTACCCGCGCCCGCGGTGAATCCGGCCTTCTCCCCACCACAGGAATCCTCGATGAAACGACTCTTCCGAACCGCACGGCCGGCGCATCGCGAGCGCCGCGGCATGGTTTGCGCCGCTTTCGCATCGGCCGCGATGGCCGCGATGGCCGTATCGACCACGATGGGCTTGACGTTGACCGCGCCGGCCGCGTTGGCCGCCGGGCCGGCCGCCTGCAGCGAGGTGCGGATGGCCGCGCCGGGCTGGACCGACATCGACGCGACCAACGCGATGACCGGCGTGGTGCTCGGCGCGCTCGGCTACCGGCAGCACGTCTCGAACCTGTCGGTGCCGATCACGTTCCAGGGGCTCAGGAAAGGGCAGATCGACGTGTTCCTCGGCAACTGGATGCCGGCGCAGGGGCCGCTCGTGAAGCCGTTCGTCGACGACGGATCGGTCGAGGTGCTGCACGCGAACCTGAGCCACGCGAAGTTCACGCTGGCGGTGCCCGACTACGTGGCCGCCGCCGGCGTGCATTCGTTCGCCGATCTCGGCAAGGTCGCGGACCGCTTCGAAGGCCGCATCTACGGCATCGAGCCCGGCGCGCCGGCCAACCAGAACATCCGGCGCATGATCGCCGACAAGGCGCTCGGCAACGGCAGCTGGACGCTGGTGGAGTCGAGCGAGACCGGCATGCTCACGCAGGTCGAGCGCGCCGAGCGCGACCACAAGTGGATCGTGTTCCTGGCCTGGGAGCCGCACCTGATGAACACGAAGTTCCACCCGGTCTACCTGTCGGGCGGCGACGCGTGGTTCGGCCCGGACTACGGCGGCGCAACCGTCAACACCGTCGCGCGCAGCGGCTACGCGAGCCAGTGCCCGAACCTCGGGCGGCTGTTCCGGCAGGTCACGTTCAGCGTCGGTCTGGAAAACGCGATGATCGCCTCGATGCTGCTCGACAGGCAGTCCCCCGCCGACGCCGCGAAACGCGCGCTGCACGACCACCCGGAACTGCTGTCCGGCTGGCTCGACGGCGTGACCACCTCCAGCGGCGCGCCCGCGCTGCCGGCCGCGAAGGCCGCGCTCGGGCTGCACTGAGCGCCGCGTCGCTACGGATTGCAGAACGTCGCGTGCCGCCCGCGCGGTGGCGCGCATGACGCTGCCCGGTGTTTTCCAGGGCAGTCGCGCACAGACCATTTGAGGTCGTTCGCAGACGGGTGGGCGAAAAATTGGGTTTGTATTTTTGCTCGACGGGTGCCGATCGTGAACCGGATCGAAACGGCCCTGCCGGCGGTACCCGTTTCATGCAAGGCGTCGGGCTCGCGCGTCGCGTGGGTCATTCTTCCAACAACGATGCAGGTTTGGGGTTGCCACGATGAAAAAGAAAATCAGGCTCGCCGCGGCGGGCGCCGCGGCGCTGACGATGGCCGGCGCGGCGCCGGCCGCTCACGCGCAAGGCGGCGTGACGCTGTACGGCATCATCGATGCCGGTATCACCTACGCGAGCAATTCGGGCGGCGCGCACGTCTTCAAGTTCGACGACGGCGTGTCCTACGGCAACCGGATCGGCTTCAAGGGCACCGAGGAGCTCGGCGGCGGCCTGAAGGCCGTGTTCGCGCTGGAGACGGGTTTCCGGCTCGGCAACGGGCAGCTCGGGTTCGGCGGCGCGCTGTTCGGGCGCCAGGCTTATGTCGGACTGCAGAACGATTGGGGCACGCTGTCGTTCGGCGACCAGCTCGACATGACCGACGAGATGGTCTACCTGACCAACGTGTCGGCCTGGGCGAGCGGCTACGCGATCCACCAGGGCGACTTCGACCGCTTCAACGGCGACCGCCTGCCGAACTCGGTGAAGTTCCTCTCGAACACGTTCGGCGGCTTCAAGTTCGGCGGCATGTATTCGTTCGGCAACGTGGCCGGCAACTTCCATCGCAACAGCGCCTACAGCCTCGGCGCGAGCTACGCGCACGGCGATTTCTCGGCCGGCGCCGCCTACACGCAGCTGAACAACCCGAGCGGCATCTACGCGTTCGACCCCTACGCGATGATCGGCACCAGGACCTTCCTCGGCCAGCCCACCGTCAGCGTCGATCCGGCCACCGGCGCGCGCACCGACCTGTTCGCGAGCACGCCGATGGCCATCGACAAGCAGGGCACGTTCGGCGCCGGCGCGAGCTACGCGATCGGCAAGGTCACGCTGATCGGCAACTTCACCTACACCACCATCAAGGGCTTCGGGCAGTCCTCGCACATGCAGGTCTACGAAGGCGGCGCGACCTACCAGTTCACGCCGGCGCTGAGCCTGGTGGGCGGCTACCAGCACACGCGCTTCGAGGGCCATCACTGGAACCAGGGTTCGGCGGGCCTGCACTACCTGCTGTCCAAGCGCACCGACATCTACCTCTCGGGCGATTACCTGCGTGCCTCGAACGGCGTGGACGCCGTGATCGGCTACAGCTTCACGCCGTCCACCACGCCGACCCAGGCGGACGTGCGGATCGGCATGCGGCATTCGTTCTGATTCACGGGCAGGGGGCGGGGCGCGGCGCGTTTCGTCCGGCTCGACGGCATGGGCCTCGCGCCGGCCCGTGTCGTTTTTTCGACGGACCGCCGCCGCGCACCCTCCCACGCCGCCCGCTTCAGCGCACCGCGTGGCGATCGTTGCGTGGGCTTGCGCCGAAGCGCGCGCGGTAGCTGCGCGAGAAGTGCGACGGCGATTCGAAGCCGCAGGCCACGCAGATCGCGGTGATCGTCATGTCGGTCTGCTGCAGCAACTCGCGCGCGCGGTCGAGCCGCAGGTTCATGTAGAAGCGCGTGGGCGTGTCGTCGAGCGTCGCGCTGAACAGGCGCTCGAGCTGGCGCCGCGTGATGCCCACGTCCTGCGCGAGCGCGTCGGACGACAGCGGCGTTTCCGTATGGCGCTCCATCGCGCCGATCACCTGGATCAGCTTGCGGTTGTGGACGCCGTAGCGCGCGGCGATCTCGAGCCGCTGGCGGTCCGAATGCTGGCGGATGCGGCCCACCACGAACTGCTCGGAGATGCTCGCCGCCAGATCGGCGCCGTGGCGCCGGCCGATCAGGTCCAGCATCATGTCGATCGAGGCGGTGCCACCCGCGCAGGTGATGCGCCGCTCGCCGGTCTCGAACAGCTCCTGCGTGGCGGTGAGGCGCGGATAGCGCTCGCGGAACGCGGCCAGCGCTTCCCAGTGCAGCGTCAGCGTGTGGCCCGGATCGAACAGGCCCGCCTCGGCCAGCACGAAGCTGCCGGTGTCGATCGCGCCGATCGTGGCGCCGCCGTGATGCTGGCGGCGCAGCCAGTCGCCGAGCGTGCGCGTGTAGCAGGCGAGCGGCTCGAAGCCGGCGATCACGAACACCGTGCCGGTCGGCCCGACCTCGCCGAACGCGGCGTCGGCGTTCAGCGCGACGCCGTTGCTGGCCGTCACCGGCGCGCCGTCGATGCTGAGCAGCTGCCAGCGATAGAGTTCGGGGCGGAAGCGGTTGGCCACGCGCAGTGGCTCGATCGCCGACATGCAGCCGAGCGCGGAGAAGCCGGGGAGCAGCAGGAAGTGGAAGGTTTCCGGCATGGGCGGGCGAATCGAAGGGGGATGGGGCGCGCTCGATTATAGAGGCTGGCCGCCGTGGCGACGGCGGCGTCGATGCGGGGGCGAAGCGGCCGCGCGGCCGCGTGACGTCGGTCCCGCATGCGTCGGCCCCGTGTGCGCCGGGGCCGGTCCCGCCCGGGCGTCAGACGCCCTCGACCACGCGGAAGTCGCGGTCCGCGCCGTTGTCGAGCACTCTCAGTGCTTCCTGATAGGCCGGGCTCTGGCGCGCGGCGAGCGCCGCCTCGAGGCTGTCGAACTCGATGATGACGGCGCGCTCGCGCAGGCCGTTCTCGAACACTTCGGCCGGCGTGTTGCGGACCAGATAGCGGCCGCCCGCTTCGGCCACGGCCGGCGCGGCCAGCCTGGCGTAGGCCGCCATCTTGTCGGTGTCGGAGATGTTGCGGTAGATGCTGAGCCAGTATGCTTTTGCCATGGTGTTCGTCTCGCGAATTGAAAGGTAAGGGGAACGCGTCGTCGTCGCGGCGTTCCGCCATGGCGATGTTACGGGAAATCGGGGCGCGGGCACCGGGCGCGGGCACCGGGCGTGCCATTTCGATGCGATTTCCACGTCAATCCCCTCGCCAATCCCCACGTCGATCCCCACCTCGATCCCGACGCCATGCCCACGCCGCAGCGGGACAATCGCGCGGCGCCCGCGATCCGGCGCGGATCGCCGCCCCGCCTGCCGCGGCGCCGCCCCTCATGGTTTCCCCGCGGGGTCGCTGACAGTCAATAACACGTCGCGGCCGGTCGCCTCGCGGCGAATATGGCCCGTTATTTTGCTTGCACGGTGCAGGCCACGCCATCCCTCCTCACAACCGCCTGCCCGGAACCGCCGAACAGGGAGCCACCATGAAGTCGTGCAAGACCCTAGCGCTGGTCGCGGCGCTGGCCGCGGCCGCCGCGCTGCCGTCGCCGTCGTTTGCCCAGGATGCCGCCGCGTGCCGCGCGGTGCGGTTCGCCGATATCGGCTGGACCGACATCACGTCCACCACGGCGCTCGCGTCGATGCTGTTCGACGCGCTCGGCTACAAGCCCACCACGACCATCGCCTCGGTGCCGATTTCGTTCGCGGGCCTGAAGTCCAGGCAGATCGACGTCTCGCTCGGCTACTGGTGGCCGGTGCAGCAGAAGCAGATCCAGCCGTTTCTCGATTCGAAGTCGATCACGGTGCTGGAGCCGCCCAACCTGTCCGGCGCGAAGGCCACGCTCGCGGTGCCGGCCTATGCCTATCAGGCCGGACTCAAGAGCTTCGACGACATCGCCAGGCATCGCGCCGAACTTGACGGCAGGATCTACGGGATCGAGGCGGGCAGCAGCGCGAACGCGACGATCCAGAAGATGATCGACACCAACCAGTACGGCCTGGCCGGCTTCAAGCTCGTCGAGTCGAGCGAGGCGGGCATGCTGGTGACGGTGGAGCGCGCCGTGCGCGAGAAGAAATGGGTGGTGTTCCTCGGCTGGGAGCCGCACCCGATGAACATCCAGCTGCAGATGAACTACCTGTCGGGCGGCGACGCGTCGTTCGGCCCGAACTACGGCGAGGCGCGCGTCTACACGCTGACCGCGAACGGTTTCGCCGAGCGCTGCCCGAACGCGGGCCGGCTGGTGTCGAACCTGCGCTTCACGACCGACATGGAAAACCAGCTGATGCTCGCCGTGGTGAACAAGACGCGGCCCGCCGAGGCGGCGAAGGACTACGTCCGCAAGCATCCGCAGGTGCTCGACGGCTGGCTGGCCGGCGTGAAGAGCTACGACGGCAGGGACGGCCTCGCCACCGTGAAGGCCTCGCTCGGCCTGTGACGCGGGCCGGCGCTTTCCCTATCGAATCATCGAACCATCGAACGGACGCCGCGGCGTCCAGGTAATCCACGAGGCGAACACCATGAACCATGAAGTGATAGTGACCTGCGCGGTGACGGGTGCCGGCGACACGGTCGGCCGGCATCCGGCGATTCCGGTCACGCCGAGGCAGATCGCCGAGGCGGCGATCGAGGCGGCCAGGGCCGGCGCGACGGTCGCGCACTGCCACGTGCGCGATCCGCGAACCGGGCGCGGCAGCCGCGATCCGAACCTGTACCGCGAGGTGGTGGACCGGATCCGCTCGGCCGAGGTCGACGTGATCATCAACCTGACGGCCGGCATGGGCGGCGATCTCGAGATCGGCGCGGGCGAGGCGCCGATGCAGTTCGGGCAGGGCACCGATCTGGTGGGCGGCCTCACGCGGCTGGTCCACGTGGAGGAACTGCTGCCCGAGATCTGCACGCTCGACTGCGGCACGCTCAACTTCGGCGACGGCGACACGATCTACGTCTCGACGCCCGCACAGTTGCGCGCCGGCGCGAAGCGCATCCAGCAGCTCGGCGTGAAGCCGGAACTCGAGATCTTCGATACCGGCCATCTGTGGTTCGCCTCGCAGATGCTGAAGGAAGGGCTGCTCGACGCGCCGCCGCTGTTCCAGCTCTGCCTCGGCATTCCGTGGGGCGCGCCCGCCGACACCGGCACCATGAAGGCGATGGTCGACAACATGCCGCCCGGCGCGCACTGGGCCGGCTTCGGCATCGGCCGCATGCAGATGCCGATGGTGGCGCAGGCGATGCTGCTCGGCGGCCACGTGCGCGTGGGCCTGGAGGACAACCTCTGGCTCGACCGCGGCGTGCCGGCCTCGAACGGCTCGCTGGTGCAGCGCGCGCGAGAGATCGTCGAGCGGCTCGGCGGCCGCGTGCTGACGCCGGCCGAGGGGCGCGTGAAGCTGGGCCTGCCGCCGCGCGGCGAGCGCGCGCTCGAACGGCGCGCGATTGCCGACTACGCATGAGGTTCACGATCATCATCAGGATACCGAAGGACAAACCATGACCTTGATTACCGACATCAGGACCTTCGCCGCGATCGGCACCGGCGTGATCGGCAGCGGCTGGGTGGCGCGCGCGCTCGCGAACGGGCTCGACGTGGTGGTGTGGGACCCGGCCCCGGGCGCCGAGCAGCAACTGCGCGCCAACGTGGCGAACGCGTGGCCCGCGCTCGAGCGCGTCGGTCTGAAGCCCGGCGCCTCGCGCGAGCGGCTGCGCTTCGTGGCGACCATCGAAGCCTGCGTGGCCGACGCCGATTTCATCCAGGAGAGCGCGCCCGAGCGCGAGGCGCTCAAGCTGGAGCTGCACGAGCAGATCAGCCGCGCCGCGAAGCCGGGGGCGATCATCGCGTCGTCCACCTCGGGCCTGCTGCCCAGCGATTTCTATGCGCGCGCGACGCATCCCGAGCGCTGCGTGGTGGGCCATCCGTTCAATCCGGTCTATCTGCTGCCGCTCGTCGAGGTGCTCGGCGGCGAACGCACCTCGGCCGAGACGGTGGACGCGGCGATCGCGATCTACGCCGCGCTCGGCATGCGGCCGCTGAAGGTGCGCAAGGAAGTGCCGGGCTTCATCGCCGACCGCCTGCTCGAGGCGCTGTGGCGCGAGGCGCTGCATCTGGTCAACGAGGGCGTGGCGACCACCGGCGAGATCGACGACGCGATCCGCTTCGGCGCCGGCATCCGCTGGTCGTTCATGGGCACGTTCCTGACCTACACGCTCGCGGGCGGCGAGGCCGGCATGCGCCACTTCATGAAGCAGTTCGGGCCGGCGCTGGAGCTGCCGTGGACCAGGCTGGTCGCGCCGACGCTGACCGACGCGCTGATCGACCGCGTGGTGGACGGCACCGCCGAGCAGCAGGGCGAGCGCAGCATCAAGGCGCTCGAACGCTATCGCGACGACTGCATCACCGAGGTGATCGCCGCGATCGCGCGCGTGAAGGCGCGCCACGGCATGCGCTACGAGGACTGACGATGGCCACCGGCACCCCCGACACGCCCGATATCCCTGGTATCGGCCTGACGATCCATCGCGACGCCGTGCGCGACGAATGGGTCGACTACAACGGGCACCTGCGCGACGCGTTCTATCTGCTGATCTTCAGCTTCGCGACCGATGCGCTGATCGAGCGGATCGGCCTGGACGAGGCGGCGCGGCTCGCGCGGCGGCGCTCCGTCTACACGCTGGAGGCACACGTGAACTACCTGCGCGAGATCCGGCTCGGCACGGCCGTGCGCGTCGACGCGAGGGTGCTGGCGGTGGATGCGAAGCGCGTGCATCTGTATCTGGAGATGTTCGCGGACGGCGTCGACGGCGCCGTCGCCGCGAGCGAGCAGATGCTGATGCACATCGACACGAGCGTGTCGCGCGGCGCGCCGTTCGATGCCGACGTGGCCGCGCGTCTGGCCGACCTCGTCGCCGCGCAGCGGGATGCGCCGGCGCCCGCCCATGCGGGCCGCGTGATCGGCCTGCCGCCGCCGCGCGCGGCGCGCTGAGCGCGGCGATGGCGCTCGAGGCGCAGATCGCCGGCTTCGTGGCGCGCGTGGCCGCCGAGGGCGGCGACGGGGGCGATCCGCGCGCGCTGTCGATCGCGGCGCTGCGCGACGGCTACGAGCGCTTCGCCGCGCGTTGGACGCCGCCCGACCTGCCGGCGGGCGTGGGCGTGGCGAGCGAGGACGCCGCGTTCGTCGCGCCGGCCGGCCACCGCATCGCGCTGCGCCGCTATCGGCTCGCGCGGGCCGGCGCCGCGCCGCGCGGCACGGTGCTGTTCCTGCACGGCGGCGGCTTCGCGCTCGGCTCGCTCGCGAGCCATGCCTCGATCGCGGCGCGGCTCGCGGCCGACACCGGCCTCGACGTGATCGCCGTCGATTACCGGCTGGCCCCCGAACATCGCGCGCCGGCCGCGCATGACGACGCGCGCGACGTGACGCGCGCCGCGCTCGACGGCACGCTGCCGTTCGGCGCCGTCGCGCTGCCGCTCGCGCTGGCCGGCGACAGCGCCGGCGGCACGCTGGCCGCGAGTACCGCGGCCGCGTTCGGCACGCGGCTCGCGGCCGTCGCGCTGGTCTATCCGATGCTCGGCCTCGAACCGCAGGCGCCGGCGGCCGTGACCGAGGCACGGGCGCCGATGCTGACGCTCGACGAGGTGCGCGTCTATCGCCGCCTCTATTGGGGCGATCGCGACGACGCGCCGCCGCCCGGCACGGTCCCGCTGGCCGCCGCGCGGTTCGACGGCCTGCCGCCGCTGCTGGCCGTGGGCGCCGAGCACGATCCGCTGCGCGACGACGCGCGCGTCTACGTCGAGCGGATCCGCGCGGCCGGCGGCGACGCGCGCTTCCTGCTGGCGGCGGGCCTCGTGCATGGCTGCTGGCGCGCGCTCGACGTCAGCCCCGGCGCCGCGCGCCTGCACGCCGAGGTGTGCCGGTTCCTGCGCGAGCGGCTGGCGCGATGACGCGCGGGGCAAGGGGACGAGGCTGGCAGGCGAGGGCCCGTCAGTCGGCCTCGGCGCGCCGATCGTAGGCCTCGCGCGCGCGCTCCACGTCGGGCAGGTGTTCGAGCGTCCAGGCATAGAGTGCCTGGAACGGCTTGTCGAGCGTGCGGCCGAGCCGCGTGACTTCATACTCGACCGAGATCGGCGACGCGGTGATGACGCGCCGCGCGAGGATGCCGTTGCGTTCGAGCCGGCGCAGGCTCTGCGTCAGCGCCTTCTGCGTGATGCCTTCGAGCCGCCGCTTGATCGCGTTGAAGCGCAGCGGCCCGTCGTGCAGCGCCGCGATGATCAGCACCGACCACTTGTCGGCGATCTGGTCCAGCAGGAGCCGGCTCGGACAATCGGCGGCGGACAGCACGTCCTCGGCAGGGCGACATGACTTCATGGTGGTTTCCTTGATGCTACCTGGTTGCTTCGTGGTGCCTGATTGACATCAAGTATAAAAGATATACCATCGGCTTGCCCTAAAAACGAAGAGGATTGCGCCGATGATGTCGTCTCGTACCGACGTGCTGTTCCAGCCGTTCCAACTGAAGCAACTGAGCCTGAAAAACCGGATCGTGATGGCGCCGATGACGCGCTCGTTCTCGCCGGAAGGCATTCCTGGCGAGGCCGTGGCCAGCTATTACGCGCGCCGCGCGCAGGCCGGCGTCGGCCTGATCATTTCCGAGGGCACGGCGATCGACCGCCCGGCCTCGCGCAACGATCCCGGCATTCCGTTCTTCCATGGCGACGCCGCGCTGCAGGGCTGGCAGCGCGTGATCGACAGCGTCCACGCGGCGGGCGGCCGGATGGCGCCGCAGCTCTGGCACGTCGGCTCGGTGAAGAGCTTCCTGACCGAGTGGACCCCGGGCGACGGCATCGAGAGCCCGTCGGGTCTCGCCGCGCCCGGCACGCCGCGCGGCAGGACGATGAGCGACGCGGACATCGCCGACACCATCGCCGCGTTCGGCAAGGCCGCGGCCGATGCGAAGCGGCTCGGCTTCGACACCGTGGAGATCCACGGCGCCCACGGCTATCTGCTCGACCAGTTCTTCTGGAGCGGCACCAACACGCGCACCGATGCGTTCGGCGGCGCGTCGATCCGCGAGCGCTCGCGCTTCGCGGTGGAAGTGGTGAAGGCGGTACGCGCGGCGGTGGGCGCCGATACGCCGGTGATCCTGCGGCTCAGCCAGTGGAAGCAGCAGGACTACGCGGCGCGGCTCGCCACCACGCCCGACGAGATGACGGCATGGCTCGCGCCGCTCGTCGAGGCGGGCGCGGACGTGCTGCATTGCTCGCAGCGGCGCTTCTGGGAAGCCGAGTTTCCCGAGATCGACGGCGAGCACGGCCTCAATTTCGCGGGCTGGGCGAAGAAGCTCACGGGCGCGACCACCATCAGCGTGGGCTCGGTGGGCCTGTCGGGCGACGTGCTCAGCACCTTCAACGGCGAAAGTTCGGCGCCCGCGAGCCTCGCGAACCTGGTCGAGCGCATGGAGCGCGACGAGTTCGACCTGATCGCGGTGGGCCGCGCGATCCTCAGCGACGCGCTGTGGGTCGAGAAGATCCGCTCGGGCGACACGGCCGGCCTGCGCGACTTCGATCCGGCCACGCTGAAGCAGCTGGCCTGACGCGGCTTCCCTTTCGAATCACACACGGGGCCGCGCGGGCAGGCGGCTCCGGGCCGCGCTCATTCGCATGAAAATCCGAATAATCGAGTCCGATATCGCCAATTGGAGCAAATGCGTCCGGTATTGAATATCACAAAGAAGTTTGCGTGCCGGCGCGGCAATGGCCGATTACGCATTGTCCGAATTGCCGTTACCGGCATGCCAATAAAAAAACGGCGCAGCCTGACGAGAGGCTGCGCCGTTTTTTTGCAATCCCGTGGCTGGATTCATATCCACGGCATTAGCGCGTTGCGTGAAACACTGCGTTGCAACGCTCGCGATTCATCGGCCCGTTTCGATCGTGACATCCACTGTTCCGGCTTGCGCCTGGATCGAAAAAGGCCCGGGCGCCAGGCGCCCGGGCTAAGCCGTCCCTGACGGGGCGGCGGAGGTTTGGGGCCTGCAAACGGCGCGCGAGCCCGCGAGGGCCCGGCGCCTGACGGGGCTGCCGCCGGGGCAGCCTCGCCGATCAATGACCGTAGTAGATCGAATCGTGGGCGACCGGCGCCGGGGCGCCCGGGCTGCCCGAACGGACCGTCGGGGCTGCCTGCGGACCGTAGCCGCTGGTGTCGCGGCCGGCCACGCGGGCTTCGGCTGCCTGGATGTCGTCCGGATAGTACGGGCTGGCGACGCCCGGGTGGTAACCGGCCTTCTCGAGCTGGACCAGTTCCGCGCGAACCTGGGCGCGGGTCACCGGCTGGTTCGTTTGCGCGAATGCGGCGAACGAAGCGGTCAGGGCGGTTGCGGCAACGACTGCGGTAATGAGTGACTTCATGATGACCTCCGTATCTTGTCTGGTTTGTCGCTGCGACTCTTTGTCGTCAGCGGTTGATATGAATCGTAGGCGCCTGATGACCTAGGGTAAATACTAGTTTTGATCATAGATCGTTGCTTAAATCGATAAAATCGCGGCGCAGCAATGATCGGAAGAATGCGCTTTGCGCAACACTGAGATTCGAAACGCGGAAGGAGCGGAAACAACCGACGCGGTGCGCCAGTGGCATGGCGCCGCTTGGGCGGGGCGGTCGAAGGAAACGGGCGGGGCGGGATATCCGCCGGCGCGCACGCGATGGCGAGGCCGTAATGGCTGACGATGCGCCAGGCCAGCGTGTCCGGCAGTCCGATGTCCGGACTGCCCACGGCACGCCCCGGCCGGGCTCGAACGGCCGGGGGCAAGGCATTCGCGGCGGCACCGCCGCGCTCGCGCGCGGGCGCCGCGCGGGCGGCGCGTGCAACGAAAAACGCCGCGAATCCTCGCGGCGTTGTCGTGGGGCCTACTTGCCGACCTGCAGGCCGAGCACCTGCGCGGCGGAGATCATCGCGCTGGCGTTGGCCGGGGCCGGGCGCTCGGCGGGGCGAAACACCTCCTCGCCGCGCTGGATCACCTGGCGCGACAGCGCACAGGTGCCGGTGCGTTGCGCGAAGCGCCGGCGCCAGCGTTGCTCGCCGTAGTGGCAGCGGCCGGGTTCGACCCAGCGGACAACGAGCAACGTGTCGGAGCGCTCGAGGATTTCGACGTGAACATCGTCGGAGTCGAGCGCAGGCATTGATTTGGAGGACTTCATTTGCCGTTTCCCAAAGCTCGTGCGGTATCGGCCTAGGCAGTATTTGCAACTGCGTTTTGTCGATTCCGTAGCGGTTTCCAATAAGAATCTGGGGCTAAATGTAAGCGCCCACGGCAAGAAAAAACATCCTGTCTGGATCGAATTACATTTTGTCGATTCAGAAACAATCGAGGCGTTTCGCGCGGCCGCGCAAAGAAAAAACCCCGGAGGGGATCCGGGGTTGAAAAGGAGCGAGCCGCACGGCAGACGCCTTACTCGCATAGGCATCTGGGGTGAGGACCGTGTTTGAAGTCGCTCGCCCTTGGAGACGGTCGGTGCAGGTCTTGCCTCGCGTGGCCGACGGGCGGGAGCGGATTCGGTCGACTCCGCTCGCCTGCCTCGGCCGCCCGGCGAGGTCATGCACCTGTCCGGCATGCAGCGCGCCGTGACGGATCCGCTCGTCATGGCCGGCAGCTGCAACGGTGGCCCGCGGGCGGCGGACGTGAGGCCCGCTTCGCACCGCCGGCCGAACTGCTCCGGACAGGCGCCATGATGCAATGCGCAAGCCGATAGGAGCGTGACGCGCAGATGGCAGTTTCGTCAGGAAGCGGCGCCGGCGCGAGCGGATGCCTGGCTGCCGATTCCGCGGCGCGTGTTGTCGGGGGAGGGGGCCGGCTTCGCCTTGGGCGAGCGCGGCATGTTCCTCGTGAAGCGAGCCTGCCCGAATCAAACGACAGGAAAGCTGAAGACCGGGTTGCCGGCCGCGCCAATATCGGCACGACCGGAAAACGTCATGAGAGCGACGCGCTCAGCGCTCGAAGCGGCGCGCGTCGAACGGCGCGAGATCGATGTCGGGACGTTCGCCGCAGATCGCCTGCGCGAGCAGCCGGCCCGTGATCGGGCCGAGCGTCAGGCCGTGGTGATTGTGGCCGAACGCGAACCACATGCCCGGGTGTCGCGGCGCGGCGCCGAGTACCGGGCGCATGTCGGGCGTGCAGGGCCGCATGCCGAACCACGGCGCCGGGTCGAGCCGCTCGCCCAAGCCGAAGATGGGCCGCGCGATGCGCTCGGCGCGCGCGAGCTGGATGCCGGTGGGCGGCAGCGAGCGCGCGGCGAGTTCGACGCCGGTGGTCAGCCGCAGGCCGCGCTGCATCGGCGCGATCGCGTAGCCTTCCTCGACGTCGATGACGGGCGCCGAAAGGCCCGGCTCGCTGGACGGCGGCGCGTAGTGCATGTGATAGCCGCGCTTGTCGCGCAGCGGAATGCGATAGCCGAAGCGGGCAAACACGGCGTCGGACCACGGGCCGAGTGCAATCACGACGTCGCGGGCGCTCACCTCGCCGTGGTCGGTCCGCACGCGCCAGCCGCCGTTGCCGCCGCTGTCCCGGGGGGCGCCGGTCGGGGCGAGCGTGGTCGCGTCGCCGGTCAGCAGCGTGCCGCCCAGTTGCGTACACAACGAAGCGTAGGCGCCGACCAGCGCGCCCGGGTTCGACACCGCCTTCGGATCGAGCCAGTGGATGCCGCCCGCGAAGCCGTCGCGCAGCGAGGGCTGCTGCGTGCGCAGGGCGCTGGCGTCGAGCGCCGTGTAGCGCAGGCCGTGCGAGCGGGCCAGCGCGGCCGCCTGCGCCGCGCCGCGCTCAAACGCGCGCGGCGAGCGGAACGCCTCGATCCAGCCGCTCGCCTGCACCAGGGCGGCGGCCTCGGCGCTGCGTGCCGTCAGCGCGTCGTGCTCGATCACGCTGCGCTCGATCAGCGGACGCATGTCGCGCGCCGCCGCGGCGTGGCGCGCCGGCGCCGATTCGTGCCAGAAGCGCAGCAGCCACGGCGCGAACGACGGCAGCGAGGGCGGATGCCAGTACAGCGCGGTGGCCTGGTTCGCCGCGTAGCGCAGCAGCGCGCCCGGGCTGCGCGGGAATGCGTAGGGCATCACCGATGAACGCTCGATCAGCCCCGCGTTGCCGAAGCTCGTGCCGAGGCCGGGCGCCTGGCGATCGACGAGCGCGACGCGCCGGCCGCGATCCTGGAGATGCACTGCAACGCTGACGCCGACGATGCCGGCGCCGAGGACGATGACGTCGAAATCCATGGGCGTGAGGGGAGCGCGCGTGATGAGGAAAAGAAGGTGACCGGTGCGTCGATTGTCGCCGATTCGCACGCTTGCGGCCAGGCGCATCGGGGCCGGCCCGCTAGCGCGAAAACGCCTCCATCCCCTCGTACTCGATCACGAGATCCGATTCCGCCACCGCCACGCAAGGCAGGATCCACCCCTCGCGCTTCTCCTGCGCGCTCACGCCGGGCCATTCGATCCGATACCGCACGCTCCCCTCGCGCAGCCGGCACAGGCAGGTGCGGCAGGTGCCGTTGCGGCACGAGCGCGGCAGCGACACGCCCTCGAAGCCGGCGGCCTCGAGCAGCGACAGCGAATCGGGCGCGTCGAAGCTCGCGCCGAGCGGCTCGACGCGGACGCGGTAGGTGCGTTCGGATGCTTCTGCGGTCATCGGCGGCGCAGCGGACGGTGCCGGGCAGGGCGGCGGGACCGCCAGCATACCCGAAGCGCGCGCGTCGTTCCCGGGACTCAGGCCTCGCCGCGCCGCCGCCGCAGGTGCCGGTAGATGGTGTTGCGCGCAAGCCCCAGTTCGCGCGCGGCGGCCGACACGTTGCCGTGATGGCGCGCGAGCGCGCTGTCGATCAGCGAGGCCTGGTGCGCGTCGAGCGTGGTGGCGGTGGGCGACGTGGAGGCGGCGGGCGAGGCGCAAGCGGCGGCATGCACCACGGCGCCGGTTTCGCCGGCGCGTCCGCCGGGGCAGTCGAGCCAGAAGTCGTCGGGCAAATGCTCGACATCGATCTCGGGCGCATCGTCGGCCAGCATGCCGGCGGTGCGCAGCACGTTCGCCATCTGCCGCAGATTGCCGGGCCAGCGGCAGCGCGCGAACGCCTCGTGGACGGCGTCGGACACGCGCGTCGGCAGCATCTCGCTGCGCGCGAGCCGGGCCAGCATGCGCCGCACCAGCTCGGCCTGGTCGCTGCGCTGCGCGAGCGCCGGCAGCGTGACGGCGAGCCCGTTGATGCGGTAGTAGAGATCCTCGCGAAACGTCTGTTCGGCAATCATCGCGCGCAGGTCGCGGTGCGTGGCGCAGACTACCCGGATGTCCACCGGCAACGCGCGGCCGCCGCCGAGCGGCACCACGGCGCGCTCCTGCAGCACCCGCATCAGCCGCACCTGCTGCGCGAGCGGCATGTCGCCGATCTCGTCGAGGAACAGCGTGCCGCCGTCGGCCTGCACGATCCGGCCCGGGTTGCCGCGCCGCCGCGCGCCGGTGAACGCGCCGTCCTCGTAGCCGAACAGCTCGGCCTCGATCAGCGAATCGGGCAGCGCGGCGCAGTTGACGGCCACGAACGGGCCGTCGCGGCGCGGCGAGGCATGATGCAGCGCCCGCGCGAGCCATTCCTTGCCGGTGCCGGTCTCGCCGAGGATCAGCACCGGCAGGTCGCGTCCGCGAATCTTGCCGACCCGCTGCAGGATCGCGGCCAGCCGCGCGTCGCCGGTGTCGAGCGTGGCGAACGTGATCGCCTCGGGGTGGCCGTGGGCATCGGGCGGGGTGGGCGCGGTGTCGGCCGGGCGTGCCGCGGGCGGCGGGGCGGGCGGCCGCGCGGTGCCGCCGTGGCGGGGCGCGTCGGTGCGGGATGCGTCGGCATACTCGCAGCGCGCGAACACGCGCACGCCGGTGGCGAGCGTGAGCGGCAGCGTCGAGCCGGCGTCGCGCGCGGCGTGGTCGGCGAGCCGCGCGAACGGCACGCCGAACAGCGCGTTGCAGCCTTGATCCTGCAGCGCGTCGAGCGTCGCGCCGAACTGGAACTGCGCGCTGCGGTTCGCCGCCAGCAGCGTGCCGTCGGGCTGGAACGCCACGAGCCCGCCGAACAGCGAATCGACGAACTCGGCGTGCGTGTGGAAACGGACGCGCAGGGCGGCGTCGCAGGCGTTCGCGAACAGGTGGTTCTCGATCAACTGCGCCGACATTCTGACGAGCGCGAGCGTGTGCGGGCCGAAGCCGCGCGGGTCGCCGCTCACGTCGAGCGCGCCGAGCAGGCGGCCGAACGGGTCGGCGATCGGCGCGCACGAACACGACAGCACGTGGTTCGCGCGCAGGAAATGCTCGTCGCCATGCACGGTGACGGCCTGGTTCGCGACCAGCGCGGTGCCGATCGCATTGGTGCCGCGCGCGCCCTCGGCCCACGACGCGCCGGGACGCAGCGCGACGCGGTTCGCCTTCTCGACGAAATCGGCGTCGCCGATGCTGTGCAGGATCATGCCGTCGTGATCGGTCAGGAGTACCAGACTCTGGGTATCGGCGATCTGCGCGTGCAGCGCTTCCATCACGGGCCGCGCGTGCGTGTAGAGCGAGCGGCTGCCGTCGATCAGCTCGCGCATCGCGCGCGGCGAGAGCGGGGCGTAGTCGGGGCGGTCGGAGGCGCGCAGGCCGCCCGATGCCGAACGCGCATGGGCCTGCGCGAGCACGTCGAGACGGTTGTCGGCGGCGGGCAGCACGGTGGATTGCGGCATGTCTGTCTCCAGGGGAGCCGTGGGCGGCACTCCGATTGTGGCTCGACGCGGGAGCGCCCGCGTCGGCACGCGTCATGATACAAGCGCGCGGCGCCGCGCGCGACCGCAATTGCGCGAGGGATCGCATCGGCGGGGCCGCCGCGCGTGGCTCGTGTGGCTCACGGCGCCCGCCGTGGTGCGATCGTCGGCATCGTCGTTCGCGGCGTTGGGCAACGCGTCTTGCGCATCGCAACATGCCGGCGTCGCGCGTCGCGCGTCGCGCGTCTCTCTCGGCGCGCGGCGCGCGAGCCGCCATTTCATGGGGGGCGTGCAGAAAACCCGATGCTTGCACGGCACCGCCGGCGGCGCGGCGGTTCATTTTTTTTCGCACCTTGCGCGCGTGGCGAAAGCGTCTACAGTGAAGACAACCGGCGCCGCCGGCCGCGCGATCAGGCCCGCGCGCGCCGCCCGCCGGCCGTCCCGCGCACACCGGGCCGACCAGGCCGCCAGCGGTGTGCGTGGCCGTTTGCATTCTCGTTACGGCAAAGGCGGCACCCATGCAGATCCACTTCCCGAACGAAGCTCCCGCCTATTCGGGGCGTGAGCTGACGCTGGCCTTCACGGCGCTGGTCGATGGCGAACGGGTGCAGTGCCAGATCACGGCCGAGGCGCTCGAATCGCATTTCGGCGCGGCCTCGCCGCGCTTCGAGGACATGGTGGGGGCGTTCTCGACACACCGGCCGCGCATCGAGGCCGCCGCCCGGCGGCTGCTTGCCGACACGCGGGCGCGCTGCGTGACGCTGCGCAGCGGCTACGTGAGGTTCTACGAGGCGAATCTGGATTGACGGCGGCTCGACGGCGCCGGGCCGGGCCGGCGCGGGCGGTCTACTTCGCGGCTTGCTTGGTGGCTTACTGCGCGCGCGAACGCGAGATCGCCGCGCGCCGGTCGTCCGGGTCCGCGTCGGAGGCGGCGGGCGCGTCGGGTACGTTCAGCACGGCGGGCCGCAGGTTCTTGTCGAACTCCTCGGCGCGCAGCCGGATCTTCTGCGCATAGGCCTGCGAGCCGCCGTAGCGGCGCATCGCGGTATCGAGGTCGCCGTTGGCGGCCTGCATGTAGCCGTAGAGGATCGCGGAGCCCGCGTTGATGTTGGCGGTGGGCTCGGTCAAATCCTTCACGTTGCGCAGCAGCCCGCGATGCACGGACGGCACGACCTGCATGAGCCCGGTGGCGCCGTTCGCGCCCTTCGCCTTCTCGCGAAAGCGCGACTCGATCGAGATGATCGCGAGCAGCACGGCGGGCGGCAGCGAATACTTCGCGGCGGCCAGCGAGACGGCGTCGGAGATCTGCTCGGCCTTCTGCTTCGCGACGCCGAACTTGCGGATCAGGTAGATGGATACCGGCCCCCTGGCCGGCGCGCCGGCCTGCGCGAGCGGCGCGGATGCGATCGCTTCCGGGGCGGCGGCCGATGCCGCGACGGCGGGCACGGGCGCGGCGGCATCCGCCGCCGCCGCGAATGCCACGGGCGCCGCGCAAACGCAGACGAGCAGGAGAACGATCGAACAGGGGACGCGCCGCATGGGTCTCGGGAAACGCAACCGGGGGGCACAGTATAGCCACCCCGGCGCCGGCATGGACGACGAACGCGGCACCGGCTCGGCGCGGTCCGGACCGGCGGCGGGGCTCAATCGGCGCCCAGGTAGAAGTAGCGGAACAGGAACACGATCGCGATGATCCACACCACCCCCTTCACTTCCTTCAGGCGGCCCGTCAGCAGCTTGAGCCCGGCATAGGCGATGAAGCCGAACGCCACGCCGTTGGCGATCGAGTAGGTGAACGGCATCAGCAGCGCGGTCAGCGCGGCGGGCACGGCCTCGGTGGCGTCGTCCCACGGCACGTCCACCATGTCGCGCAGCATCAGGCACGACACGTAGAGCAGTGCCGGCGCGGTGGCGTAGGCGGGCACCACGCCCGCCAGCGGCGCGATGAACAGGCAGGCGAGAAACAGCACGGCCACGGTCACCGCGGTCATGCCGGTGCGGCCGCCCGCCTGCACGCCCGAGGCGCTTTCGATGTAAGCGGTGGTCGAGGAGGTGCCGAGCACCGAGCCCGCCACGATCGCGGTGCTGTCGGCCAGCAGCGCGCGGTTCAGGCGATGCATCTTGCCGTCCACCAGCAGGCCCGCGCGGTTGGCCACGCCCATCAGCGTGCCGGTGGCATCGAACAGCTCGACCAGGAAGAACACCAGGATCACGTTGATCACGCCGGTGGCGAGCGCGGCGTGGATGTCGAGCTGGAACAGCGTGGGCGAGATCGACGGCGGCGCCGAGACGATGCCGTGGAACTGGTTGCCGCCGAAGAAGAACGACAGCACGGTCACCGCGACGATGCCGATCAGGATCGCGCCGCGCACGCGCAGCGCGTCGAGCGTGACGATCGTGAGGAAGCCGATGATGGCGAGGATCGTGGTGGGCGCGTGCAGGTTGCCGAGCGTGACGAGCGTGGCCGGGCTGCCGACGATCACGCCGGCCGTCTTCAGCGAGATGATGCCGAGGAACAGGCCGATGCCGGCCGTGATCGCCACGCGCAGCGTCTTCGGGATGCCGTTGATGATCGCCTCGCGCACGCGGAACAGCGTGACCACCAGGAACAGGCAGCCCGAGATGAACACGGCGCCGAGCGCGGCCTGCCACGTGAAGCCCATGCCCTTGACCACCGCGTAGGCGAAGTAGGCATTCAGGCCCATGCCGGGCGCGCAGGCCACCGGGTAGTTCGCGTAGAGGCCCATGATCAGCGAGGCGAGCGCGGCCACCAGGCAGGTCGCGACGAACACGGACTCCTTCGGCATGCCCGCGTCGCCGAGGATCGCCGGGTTCACGAAGATGATGTAGGCCATCGTCAGGAACGTGGTGACGCCCGCGAGCAGCTCCGTGCGCAGGTCGGTGCCGGCCTCGGCGAAGCCGAAATACCGTTTGATCGAGTCCATGAAGGGCATTCTCCGGTCGGTGGTCGTGGTGCGCGACGGTCGTTCGTGTGTGGTACGCGGCCACCTGCTTCGGGTACGGCCTCGGGTACGAAGCAGGGCGGTGGCGCGGCTGGATTGCGCGGCTGGATTGTAAACGCAGCGCGATCGCGCGCCTATCGGTTGCGCTGCCACGCGCCGCGCCCGCCGCCGCGTTCCCTTGATGCGGCGCACGCCGGCGCCGCCCGGCACGCCGCTACCGGCGCGCCACCCGAACCGCTACGATAGCGCTGCGGGCTGCGGTTGCGCGCGGCCTGCCAGCCGAGCAGGCATTCAGCTACGATAAATCGCCAAAAAAGCCGCGAGATCATGCCGAACCCATCCGACCCGGTCGCCGTGCCGACCTCCGCGATATCAATATCAATCCGCCGCTCGTTGCGCATGCATCGATCGCGCGCGGCCGGCGCGAGGCGCGCCGCATGACGCCGCTCGCGCCGTGGATGCCGGTCGCGTTCGCGGAGGCCGGCGTCGCGCGCGGCGGCCCCGGCCACAGCAATCCGCGCATCGTCGAATACCACGGCGCGACCCGCATGGCCGGCTACGACGACAAGGTCGCGTGGTGTTCGTCGTTCGTCAACTGGTGCCTGGCACAGGCCGGGTTCGTCGGCACCGGCTCGGCGCTGGCGCGTTCATGGCTCGACTGGGGCCGGCCGCTCGACGCGCCGGTTCACGGCTGCATCGTCGTGCTGACGCGCGGCGCGCCGGACGGCTGGCAAGGCCACGTCGGCTTCTATCTGCGCCATGAGGGCGACGCCATCGTGCTGTTCGGCGGCAATCAGCTCGACACGGTGCGCGAGCTGGCCTACGACGCCTCGCAGTGGCTCGGCTACCGCTGGCCGGCCACGCAGGCGTTGCGCCCGGGCTCGTGAACGCCGGGCCGCGAGCCTTGCACGAAGCTTGCACCGCGCTTGTGCAACGCAGCGGCGGCGCGCCTGGCATGCTTCCTGCCACCTCCTTCATGTCGGTGCCACGTCCGGCAGCCCCGCCCGAGCTCGCGCAGCGCCGCCCCACGAGGCGTTGCGGGCCGGGCGGCGATCCGTTCGCCAAGCCGACGCCCGGAAAAAATCGGGTTCCGGATGTAAAAGATTGCAAGGTGCTGTCGCCGAAACGAGATCGGGACTCTACGATGGAAACGTGGGCCGAACCATTCCATGGCCCGGGCACGAGACAGCGCGCAGCTTTCAAAACCGTAATTCGCCGGACCCGCGCGGTCCGGCATCGCATTCCGATTCATCGGTCGATACGGAGGTCAGCATGTTGAACTGGATCAGTCGTTGGGCACTGCGGCAAGCCCCCACTCCCGAGAAAGCCGCCGCCTCGATGCTCGTTACGGCCCGCATGGAGCTGTTCGCCGCCGAGCAGCGCGTGATCGACGCGAAGCTGCAGTCCGATTACTGGCGCACGCGCGTCTCGTTCCTGGAAGAAGTGCAGGAGCGGGGCATCGAGCCGTGGGTGGCCGCAACGTCGGTGGTGCCGGCGGCGCCCGCCGCCGCGCCGTCCTCGCGCGGCCAGAACGGCCCGCGTCTCGCCACCAGCACCTGAGTGCCGCCGCGCGACGAGCCTGCCGCGGCGCGCGTCCGATAGCGCACGCGTCGCGCAGGCAGGTGCGGCCTGGCATTCATCAAGGAGGCCGTGCCGGCCCGCATCGCGCGTGCCTTGCCGTTCGCTTCCCTCGCGTCCTCAGCCGCGTCCCGCCGCCGTTTCCCGCTCGCGCCACGCGGCCGGGCTCAGTCCGCTCCAGCCGCGAAACGCGCGGTAGAACGCGCTCGGTTCCGCGAAGCCGGCGGCCGTCGCCACGTCGGCCACGGTCAGCGCCGGATCGGCCAGCGCCTCGCAGGCGATCTCGTAGCGCAACGCATCCTTGATGTCCTGATACGACGCTCCCTCGTGGCGCAGCTTGCGCCGCAGGGTCGCCTCGGCCACGTGCAGCCGCGCGGCCAGCCCCGCCGCGTCGGGCCAGTCGCCGGGCGGCAGCGCGCGCAGCATCGCGCGCACGCGGCTCGCCAGCGAATCGGGATTGCGGTATTTGACGATGAAGTTGCCCGGTGCGTTGCGCAGGAACGTCTTCAGCGAGGCGGGTGTCTGCACCACCGGCAGCGTCGCGAAGGCCGGATCGAAATCGACGTGCGAGTGGGCCTCGCCGAAGCGCAGGTCGTCACAGAAGATCTGCCGATAGTCGCGCGGGACTTCGGGCGCTGCGCTGCGCAGGCACGCGCTCAGCACCGGGATGCGGCGCCCGGTCAGCCAGCAGGTGAGCCCGTAGACGAGGATGAAATAGGTGGCGTAGGTGAACGCGGGCGGCGCCGCGGCGGTGTCGCGATGCACGAAGCGCAGGCGCACGCGCGTGGCGTCGGCGTCGAGTTCGGCGTGCAGGTCGTCGAGCACGCCGCGCATCACGCCGATCGCGCGCGCCAGCGCGCCGAGCCCGGTGCGCGAGCCGAGCGCCGCCTGGCTCATCGCGACGAACGTGCCGCTGCGCATCGGGTGTGAATCCTGGCCGAAGAATTCGTCGTCGAGCGTGCGTGCGATCGCATTCCATAGCGCGCCGTACTGGCGCGCGCTCACGTGCGCATCGGGCGCCGCGAGCCCCGCCGCTGCGATGCCGGCCTGCGCGAGCAGCCGGTCGCGATCGGCGCCGCGCCGGTGCGCCAGCGCGAGGCTCGTCTCGACGAGGCGGGCGGAAACGGTTCCCTTGTCGGTGGCTTTCATGCGGGGCTCGGCGTGGCGGTGCGCGATCGCGGACGCGAGCGCGGTATGGCAAAAACGATCATTGTAATTGAGTGCGGCGAGCATCGATACGGCACGCGCGCTTGCCTACACTGACGGGACTGCAGCACCGCGCACCCGCGCCACGAACGATCAGGCCGCGCCGCCCCAAAACGGCGGCGCCGGGCCGCCGACAGGAGACACGCCCGCCATGGATGCGCTCTACACCGAAGACCAGCGGATGATTCGCGATACGGTCCGGGATTTTTCCACCGAAGTGCTGGCGCCGAACGCGGCGCGATGGGACCAGGACGGCGCGCTGCCCGACGGCGTGGTCGCGCAGCTCGGCGAACTCGGCCTGCTCGGCATGGTGGTGCCCTCCGAGTGGGAAGGCTCCTATACCGACTACATCGCCTATGCGCTCGCGGTGGAGGAAATCGCGGCCGGCTGCGCCTCGTGCGCGACGCTGATGAGCGTGCAGAACTCGGTCTGCTGCGGCCCGATCCTCAGCTACGGCACCGACGCGCAGCGCGATCGCTGGCTGCGCGGGCTGGCCTCGGGCCGCATGATCGGCTCGTTCTGCCTGACCGAGCCGCAGGCCGGCTCGGAGGCCAACAACCTGCGCACGCGCGCGGTGTTGAAGGACGGCCGCTGGGTGCTCGACGGCAGCAAGCAGTTCATCTCGAACGCGTCGCGCGCCGCGGTGGCGATCGTTTTTGCCATGACCGATCCCGAGCAGGGCAAGCGCGGCCTGTCGGCCTTCATCGTGCCCACCGACACGCCGGGCTTCCAGGTCGGCAAGCCCGAGAAGAAGCTGGGCATCCGTGCCTCGGACACCTGCCCGATCACGCTCGAACACTGCGAGATCCCCGAGGAGAACCTGCTCGGCGCGCGCGGCGAGGGCCTCAAGATCGCGTTGTCGAATCTCGAGGGCGGGCGCATCGGCATCGCAGCGCAGGCGGTGGGCATCGCGCGCGCGGCGTTCGACAAGGCGCGCCGCTACGCGGCCGAGCGCACCCAGTTCGGCAAGCCGATCGCCGAGCATCAGGCGATCGCCGAAAAGCTCGCCGACATGGCCACCGAGCTGAACGCGGCGCGCCTGCTCGTGCATCACGCCGCGCGGCTGCGCACGGCGGGCCTGCCGTGCCTGTCGGAAGCCTCGCAGGCCAAGCTGTTCGCCTCCGAGATGTCGGAGAGGGTCTGCACCGCCGCGATCCAGATCCACGGCGGTTACGGCTACCTGGCCGACTACGAGGTGGAGCGCCATTACCGCGACGCGCGCATCACGCAGATCTACGAAGGCACGAGCGAAGTGCAGCGCATGGTGATCGCGCGGCAGCTGCTGGCATGAGGTGCCGCGGCGCCGCGCGCGGCCGCCCGGCGTTATGATCACCCCCACACGACGCACGATCACACGCTGCGCGAGATGGAAGGAGACGAGACGATGACGGCGCAGGCTTTCCTCGATGCCCGCGATTTCCTGTTGCGGCACCGGACCGACTACGACACGGCGTACCGCGAGTTCCGCTGGCCGCAACTGGACGCGTTCAACTGGGCGCTCGACCATTTCGACGTGATGGCGCGCGGCAACGCGAGCCCCGCGCTGTGGATCGTCGACGCCATCACCGGCGAGGGCGAGCCGGTGTCGTTCGCGCGCATGTCGGAGCAGTCCTCGCGGATCGCGAACCATCTGCGCGCGCTCGGCGTGGGCCGCGGCGACCGCATCCTGCTGATGCTGCCGAACCGCGTCGAGCTGTGGGAAACCATGCTCGCCGCGATGAAGCTCGGCGCCGTGGTGCTGCCGGCCACCACGCAGCTGTCGGCCGACGACATCCGCGATCGCGTGATGGTCGGCGAGGCGCGCTTCGCCGTGGTCGACGCGGCGGAGGCCGAGAAGTTCGACCAGGCCGGCGTCGATCTCGCGCGCCTGATCGTGGGCGGCGACCGCGCCGGCTGGCTGCGCTACGAGGACGGCTACACGGCCGACGCCGCGTTCACGCCCGACGCGCCCACCCACGTCCACGACACGCTGCTGCTCTACTTCACGTCGGGCACCACCTCGAAGCCGAAGCTCGTCGAGCATACCCACTTCACCTATCCGGTGGGCAGCCTCTCGACGATGTACTGGATCGGGTTGCAGCCCGGCGATACCCACTGGAACATCAGCTCGCCGGGCTGGGCCAAGCACGCCTGGAGCTGCTTGTTCGCGCCCTGGAACGCCGGCGCCTGCGTGTTCGCGTTCAACTACTCGCGCTTCGATCCGCAGCAGGCGCTCGAGGCGCTGGTGCGCTACGGCGTGACCACGCTGTGCGCGCCGCCCACGGTCTGGCGCATGCTGGTGCAGCAGCCGCTCGCGTCCTACGCGGTCAAGCTGCGCGAGATCATCGGCGCGGGCGAGCCGCTGAACCCCGAGATCATCGAGCGCGTGCGGCGCGCCTGGGGCGTCACGATCCGCGACGGCTACGGCCAGACCGAAACCACCTGCCTGATCGGCAACTCGCCGGGCCAGCCGGTGGTGGCCGGCTCGATGGGGCGGCCGATGCCGGGCTACCGGATCGCGCTGCTCGATCCCGACGGCGCGCCGGTGGAGGAGGGCGAGATCGCGCTGCCGCTCGACGGCGAGCGCCCCGGCGGGCTGATGACGCGCTACGCGAACCACGCCGACGCCACCGCCTGGGCGATGCGCGACGGCCATTACCGCACCTCCGACATCGCACTGCGCCGCGACGACGGCTACTACCTCTACATCGGCCGCGCCGACGACGTGTTCAAGTCGTCCGACTATCGCCTGAGCCCGTTCGAACTCGAGAGCGTGCTGATCGAGCACGAGGCGATCGCCGAGGCGGCCGTGGTGCCGAGTCCCGATCCGCTGCGGCTCGCGGTGCCGAAGACCTTCATCACGCTGCGCGCCGGCTTCGAGCCGGGCGAGGCGCTCGCGCGCGACATCTTCCGCTTCTCGCGCGAGAAGCTCGCGCCGTACAAGCGCATTCGCCGCCTGCAGTTCGCGGAGCTTCCGAAGACGATCTCGGGAAAGATCCGCCGCGTGGAGCTGCGGCGCCGCGAGATCGAGCGCGACGCCGATCCGGCCGCGCGCATGCCCGACGAGTACTGGGAAGAGGATTTCCCGAGCCAGTCGTAATCGATCGCCGTGCGCCGCGGCGCGCGGTTCCGAGTCACCGGCCGGCCGCGCGCGACGCGGCGGCCTTCAAGGAGAGCCGAACCATGAATGCAACGCCGATGCCCCGAGCCGCGCAAGCCGTGCCGACCGTCCCGCTGCTGATCGACGGCGAGTTCGTCGAATCGGGCACGAGCGAGTGGCGTGACATCGTCAATCCCGCCACGCAGGAAGTGCTCGCGCGCGTGCCGTTCGCCACCGTCGACGAGGTCGACGCGGCCGCCCGCGCCGCGCACGCGGCGTTCGCGAAGTGGAAGACCACCCCGATCGGCGCGCGCATGCGCATCATGCTCAAGTACCAGGAGCTGATCCGCGCGAACCAGACGCGCATCGCCGCCGTGCTGACCGCCGAACAGGGCAAGACGCTGCCCGACGCCGAGGGCGACATCTTCCGCGGGCTCGAAGTCGTCGAGCACGCCTGCTCGATCGGCACGCTGCAGCTCGGCGAGTTCGCCGAGAACGTGGCCGGCAGCGTCGACACCTACACGCTGCGCCAGCCGCTGGGCGTGTGCGCCGGCATCACGCCGTTCAACTTCCCCGCCATGATCCCGCTCTGGATGTTCCCGATGGCGCTGGTCTGCGGCAACACCTTCGTGCTGAAGCCTTCCGAGCAGGATCCGCTCTCCACCATGGAACTGGTCAAGCTCGCGATCGAGGCCGGCGTGCCGAAGGGCGTGCTCAACGTGGTCCACGGCGGCAAGCAGGTGGTGGACGCGATCTGCACGCATCCGCTCGTCAAGGCGATCTCGTTCGTCGGCTCGACCGCCGTGGGCACCCACGTGTACCGGCTCGGCAGCGAGCACGGCAAGCGCGTGCAGTCGATGATGGGCGCGAAGAACCACGCGGTGGTGCTGCCCGACGCGAACCGCGAGCAGACGCTCAACGCGCTGGCCGGCGCCGGCTTCGGCGCGGCCGGCCAGCGCTGCATGGCCACCTCGGCGGTGGTGCTGGTGGGCGCCGCCCGCGAGTGGCTGCCGGACCTGGTGGCCAAGGCCAGGACGCTGAAGGTGAACGCGGGCGTGGAGGCCGGCACCGACGTCGGCCCGCTGGTCTCGAAGGCGGCCAGGGCGCGCGTGCTGTCGTTGATCGAGGAAGGCATCGCGGCCGGCGCCACGCTCGCGCTCGACGGGCGCGAGGTGACGGTGCCGGGCTACGAGCACGGCAACTTCGTGGGCCCGACCATCTTCAGCGACGTCACCACCGACATGTCGATCTACACGCAGGAGATCTTCGGACCGGTGCTGGTGGTGCTGACGGCGGCCACGCTCGACGAGGCGATCGCGCTGGTGAACGCGAACCCGTTCGGCAACGGCGTGGGCCTGTTCACGCAGAGCGGCGCGGCGGCGCGCAGGTTCCAGAGCGAGATCGACATCGGCCAGGTGGGGATCAACATCCCGATCCCGGTGCCGGCGCCGTATTTCAGCTTCACCGGCTCGCGCGGCTCGAAGCTCGGCGACCTCGGCCCCTACGGCAAGCAGGTGGTGCAGTTCTACACCCAGACCAAGACCGTGACGGCACGCTGGTTCGACGACGACGCGACGGCCGGCGCGGTCAACACCACGATCCGGCTCGGCTGACGGCGCGCGCCGCGAGCCTCCCGACCAACCAACCCGGAGACGCACGATGAAGATCGGATTTATCGGCCTCGGCCACATGGGGGCGCCGATGGCGCTGAACCTCGTGAAGGCCGGCCACGAGGTACACGCGTTCGACCTGAACGCCGACGCGCTGCGGCTGGTGGCCGACGGCGGCGCCGCGCTGGCGCGCACGGCGCGCGAGGCGGCCGCCGATGCCGCGTTCGTGATCACCATGCTGCCGGCGGCGGCCCACGTGCGCGCCGCGCTGACGGCCGCCGACGGCGTGCTGGCCGGCCTCGCGCCCGGCGCGACCGTGATCGATTCGAGCACCATCGATCCGGCCAGCGCGCAGGCGTTCGGCGAGCTGGTGCGCGCGCGCGGCGGCGCGTTCGTGGACGCGCCGGTGTCGGGCGGCACCGGCGGCGCGGCGGCCGGCACGCTGACCTTCATGGTGGGCGGCCCCGCGGCCGATTTCGAGCGGGTCGGCCCGGTGCTGCGCGCGATGGGCAAGAACCTCGTGCATTGCGGCGCGGTGGGGATGGGGCAGGTCGCGAAGATCTGCAACAACCTCGTGCTCGGCGTCTCGATGGCGGGCGTGGCCGAATCGATGGCGCTCGGCGCCGCGCTCGGCATCGACCCGAAGGTGCTGGGCGGCATCCTCAGCACCTCCACCGGCCGCTGCTGGAGTGCCGACACCTACAACCCCTATCCGGGCGTGATCGAGACCGCGCCGGCCTCGCGCGGCTACACCGGCGGCTTCGGCACCGACCTGATGCTGAAGGACCTGGGCCTGGCCGGCGACGCCGCGAAACAGGCGCGCCAGCCCGTCTATCTCGGTGCGCTCGCGCAGCAGCTCTACCAGACGCTGAGCAGCCGCGGCGACGGCAAGCTCGACTTCTCGGCGGTGATCCGCCTCTACCAGCAACCCGCCAACGAGACCCCGCGATGATCGAACTGAGCGAACACGACGACGGCGCGATCGCGCTCGTCACCCTGTCCCGGCCGCCCGCCAACGCATTCAGCGCCGACGGCCTCGCCGCGCTCGAGCGCACGGTGGCGCAGCTCGACGCCGCGCCGCGCGTGCGCGCGCTGGTGGTGACCGGCGCCGGGCCGAAATTCTTCAGCGGCGGCGCCGATCTCGACACCTTCGCGAGCGGCGACCGCGCCGTGGCGCGCGAGATGGCGGCGCGCTTCGGCGCCGCGTTCGCGAAGCTGCGCGCCGCGCGCTGCGTGACGATCGCCGCGATCAACGGCTATGCGATGGGCGGCGGGCTCGAATGCGCGCTGGCCTGTGACATGCGGATCGCCGAGCGGCACGCGCAGATGGCGCTGCCCGAGCCGTCGATCGGCCTGCTGCCGTGCGGGCTCGGCACCCAGACGCTGCCGGCGCTGGTCGGCGAGGGCTGGGCCAAGCGCATCGTGCTGGCCGGCGAGCGCGTGAACGCCGAGACCGCGCTGCGCATCGGCCTCGTCGAGGACGTGGTGGAGACGGGCGGCGCACTGGAGGCGGCGCTCGCGCTGGCGCGCCGCGTGGCCGGACTCGCGCCGCACGCGGTGGAATCGAGCAAGCGGCTGATCGGACTGGCGCGCAACGGCGTGCCGTTCGACGCGGCGGTGGCGATCGAGCGCGAGCGCTTCGTCGACCTGTTCGAGACCGGCGAGCCGCGCGAGGGCGTGGCCGCGTTCTTCGGCAAGCGGCGCCCGGACTGGAACGCCGGCGGCCAGGGAGAGACGCGATGAGCACGCTGCCGAGGGCATCGGCCGACGCCGACGCGCCGCCGTCGAACCCGGGCGCGGGCCAGGGCGCCGCGCATGCCGGGGCGCCGTCCGGCCCCGACGTGACGATGCGCGTGGTCAACCGCGTCGCCGTGATCACGCTCGATCGGCCGGCCGCGCTGAACGCGCTCTCGCACGCGATGGTGCGCGAGCTGGCGGTGCTGGTGGAGCGCTGCCGCGACGACGACGAGATCGTCGCCGTGGTGCTGCGCGGCGCCGGCGGCAAGGGCTTCTGCGCGGGCGGCGACGTGCGCGCGCTCTATCACGGCGCGAAGGCCGGCTCGCGCGACTGGCTCGGCTTCTTCGTCGACGAGTACCGGCTCGACTACGCGCTGCACACGTTCGCCAAGCCGCTCGTCGCGCTGATGGACGGCATCACGATGGGCGGCGGCATGGGGCTCGCGCAGGGTGCCGCGCTGCGCGTGGCGACCGAGCGCAGCAAGATCGCGATGCCGGAGACGCGCATCGGCTTCGTGCCCGACGTGGGCGCCACCCATTTCCTGTCGGCGCTGCCCATCGAGCTCGCGCTCTACATCGGGCTGACCGGCGTCACGCTGTCGGGCGCCGACGCGCTGGTCGCGCGGCTCGCCGACCTGTGCGTGCCGGCCTCGTGGCTCGATACCTTCGAGCAGCGGCTCGAGCGCATCGACTGGGCGGCGGGCGACGCGTCCGGCGGATTGCGCGCGGTGTTCGAGCCGCCCTGCAACATCGTCCCGCACGCGGTGCTGGACGGCCAGCTGCCGTGGATCGTGCGCCACTTCGACCGGCGCTCCGGGATGGAGCGCATCGTCGCCACGCTGCGCCACGATCTGGCCCGCGAGGACATCAGCCGCGAATACCGGCAATGGCTGCAGGCCACGCTCGACGCGCTGCTCGGTCATTCGCCGACGATGCTGGTGGTCACGCGCGACGCGCTGCTGCGCGGCCGGCAGATGACGCTCGCCGAGTCGTTCCGGATGGAGCTGGCGATCGGCACGCGCGCGATCGAGGACGGCGATTTCGTCGAGGGCGTGCGCGCGCATCTGGTGGACAAGGATCGCCGGCCGCGCTGGGCGCCCGCCTCGCTCGCCGAGGTGCGCAGCGAACGCGTGCGGCACTTCCTGTCCTCGCCGTGGAAACTCGACGCGCATCCGCTCGCCGATCTGGGGCAGGACTGAAGCGGCGGCAAACGAGGCGGCCGGACCGCGCCGGCCGGCGTGGTACCGGTGCCGGGCAAACCGGCGGCGAGTTTCGTGTCGGCCCGGCCGGTTTTTCGTGAACCGGCCGCCGAACGAAACGTCGTGCGCAAACGCGAATGGTATCGAAGCAGAGTGCAGCGTTTTATCGGCATTACCCCGGCGAAAGCGAAACTTTCCGCCGGCGCATGCGAGCGGTGACAAGTCAAACCGCGCGGGAATGCATCGTGCAACCCGTTTGAATCAGGCAACACCTGTTCGGGTCAGTCAGTGCCACCCGAATTTTCGCCGCCCCATTCACGGCGGCCGTCGCGCGATCGATGCCGGCCCAGTATGGGCCGGGAGGGCGCAACCTGGTTATACCCTCGATTTTCCCTTTCCATTCCTCGCGTAATCCGGCATCCCGAAACGCCGTTTTAACCGGCCGTTTGCCGTTGGCCGATTCGCCCGCATCGTGATTCGCGGTATTTGATGCCGGCAATTCACGATCGCGAAAACTCGACGTTCAGAATTTTGTAAAGTTTCGTTTTGTTTCAATCCGCGGATCATTTGCTGTCACGCGTGATACATAACGGTATGATTCAAACAGGATTCTTTTCATCGCAACGTCGGTGTCATCGAAAATCCAGTACATTCGCAATGCCGGAGTCCTGATACCGACGGGCTCGGTACAGGTCGAGCCGTCCCGGGCCCGGTGGACGGACGGCGTGGCCTGGATGCTTGCCGGCGCGTAGCGGGCCGCCCGCAGCGGAACCATGAAGCGAAACGGGCTTCGGGTTTCGCGCCGACGTTTCGGGTGCCGCGGTTGTGGCGGCGTGGCGAGGCTGGCTACCCTGAGGCGGCCTGCCTTTTTTCTGGCCGGGGGTTTTGAGAGGAACCACCGGAAGGAGCGCCGAACCGGCCGCCGCGACGAGCGGCCGGGCGGTCTCCCGGCGCGTCTCGTGAGAGCGGGGCGCCCGGCAGGGACGTGACGGGCCGTTGCAAGCCGGCCTGGCGCGTCCCGCATCGATTGCCGCGTGGGTCCGGACCGTTTGCCGTGCGGTCCGGCCGGTCAGCGCGGCAGGCAGCAGCAGTAGCCGGCGCCGGGCGCAAGCCGTGGAGATCGTGGCCACGATCGCCGCGGCCGGTGCCGGGCGCCGGCGTGAAACGGTCTTCGCCGCGGTTGGAGCGATGGCCGGCTGTTTCTCGCATGGGCTCAACAACAACACATTCCGAGGAAAATGACGTGGTCGAGATATTTGGCAAGCTTGGAAAAATCATATCCAGCACCGGTACTGAGCGCTTTACCTCGGATCTGCACGCATTGCTCGTCGGATCCGTGAACGTAGAGTCGACCAGAATCACCGCCTGGTCCGTCAACGAGGTGAAGGGCGAGATCGTCGGCGTCCATCTGCTGGGCGCGTTCGCGTCCCACGATCAGGACATCCGCCCCAATCAGGCGCCGCGTCCGGCCGTCCTGAAGGACGAGCTCTACCGCGGCATGGCCGAGGATCCGCTGTCGAAGCGCATCCTGGCCGCGTCCGACACGCAACTGATCCACATGAACACGTCGCGCCCCGCCGAGGGCGCCTTCGACGCGATCCAGCCGAGCCGCCTCGGCTTCCAGTGCCATCTGGTGTCGCGCAAGGCGAACCGCCGCTACGTGATCTCGCTGTACCGTCCCGATCAGGCCTACGACTTCACGCTTCAGGAGATGACGTTCCTCAAGAGTTGCGCGGAGATGCTGATGCCGCTGGTCGAAATGCACGCCTCGCACCGCCGCTACGCGGTGCCGGGCCGTCCGGCCGCCTCGGCGGACAGCGCGGGCGATTCGACCACGCGTCACGAATCGCTGCGCCGCGAGTTCGAGCGCCGGCTGACGAGCGCCTCCGTGGTGCTGTCCGAGCGCGAGATCGAGGTGTGCGTCGGCCTGCTGACCGGCAGCACGTTCCGCGAGATGGCGGACGCGCTCGGCGTCAAGCACAGCACGATCGAGACGTACATCAAGCGCGCGGCGGCCAAGCTCGGCTTCAAGGGGCGTCACGGCCTCGTGAAGTGGGTGCTCGACGAATCGTGAACGCGGCGGGCAGGCGCGGGCCGCCGCGCTTGCCCTACGGCACGGATGGGGGTGGCTGAGTGGCGTGACGCGGTGTGCCCGGTGTCGGCCTGCGCGGGCTGGCGTTTCCGCCCGGCAGTCGCTGCCTCGGCCGATCGTGCCGGCGGACCGCTTCGCGCCGCTGCCGCGTGCTGCCCGGATTACCGTGCGGTATTCACGACACGACGCATCGCCGCCCCCCCCGATCACGCCCGGCTCGCTCGCGGCCCGGGCGCGCAGCATCCCCATCATCGGAAATCAGGAACGGGACCCGGAGAGCAGGGCCATGGATCAGCAGGACAGGCCGGAGGTGCGCTTGCGCGAGGCGCGCGACATCGTCGCGATGCTCTGGCATCGCGCGGCCCCGGCGGGCGGCCTGGCGCATCGCGGCGGCGTGGTTCGCACCGAGGCCGTGACGGCGCGCGACGTGGCCGCGCCGTGTACCGCGCCGTGTGCCACGATTCCCGCCGCGCTTTCGGCGACGCCTCCCACCCTGCGGGAGGCGGCCGGCGGCCAGGAACTGGCCGGCGTGCTCGACTCATCGGCCTGACGCCGGCCCGCCCGCCGCCCGGCGGGTGGATCGCGCGCCATGGTGGTGGCCGTGACGGTGGTCGTGACGGCTGCGGCGCCGGCGTGGGACGATAGCGGCATGAACGCGATGACGCGCGACCGGCTCCGGCCGGCGCGCCGCCGCGCGTTCGCGACGCCCCGATCCCCACTCGCGCGTTCCCCGGCCCGCAGTCGCGCGGGCCGCGCGCACCGTCAACGGAAATCATCATGCTCCTGCACCTGTCCACCTGGGCCGAAATCGAGGGCTACCTGAAGCGCCGCCGCATCGTGGTCGTGCCGATCGGCTCGAACGAGCAGCACGGCCCCACCGGCCTGCTCGGCACCGACTGGCTCTGCCCCGAGATCATCGCGCACGAGGCGCAGCAATCGGCCGACATGCTGGTGGCGCCCACCTTCAACATCGGCATGGCGCAACACCACCTCGGCTTTCCCGGCACCATCTCGCTGCGCCCGAGTACCTTCATCGCCGCGATCGGCGACTGGGTCCACTCGCTGGCCGGGCACGGCTTCGAGAAGATCCTGTTCCTGAACGGGCACGGCGGCAACGTCGCCTCGATCGAGGCCGCGTTCTCGGAGATCTACGCGCAGGCCAGTTTCGCGCGGCGCCGCTGCGGCTTCGCGCTGAAGCTGCGCAACTGGTGGGACCTGGAAGGCGTGACCGATCTCGCGCAGCGGCAGTTCCCGAGCGGCCATGGCGTTCACGCCACGCCGTCGGAGATCGCGATCACGCAATGGGCGCTGCCGCACGCGATCAAGCAGGCCGACTACGCGCCCGAGATCGCGCCGATGGGGCCGATCCGCGAGGCGCTCGAGTTTCGTGCGCGCTTTCCCGACGGCCGGATGGGTTCGAATCCGAAGCTGGCTTCGCCGGAGAAGGGCGGCGAGCTGGTGCGGCAGGCCGTGAAGGGGCTGGTGGCCGAGGTCGAGGCGTTCGCGGCCGAGGTCGTGCCGGACTGAGTAACCGTGTCTCGAGTCAAGCGAGATGAAGCGAATCGTCCCAGGGGGTGTTGGATTTGACCATGGCATTGAGCATGGTCAGGAGCTTGCGCATGCAGGCAACCAGCGCGACCTTGGGCAGTTTGCCGGCTGCTTTGAGACGTTGATGGAAGGCCTTGATAGCCGGGTTGTGGCGGGTTGCAGTGAGCGTCGCCATGTACAGCACGCGGCGAATTTCAAAGCGCCCGCCCTGCACACGTCGTCGTCCTTGGCGCGAGCCCGAATCGCAAGCGACAGGGGCAACGCCCACGAGTGCCGCAATCTGGCGACGATTGAGCTTGCCCAGTTCCGGCAGTTGAGCAATCAGGCAGGCACTGGATACCGGGCCGATGCCGCGAGTCGATTGCAGCAATCGGTCGAGTTCAGCAAAGTGTTCGCGAACGTGGCCGACCATTTGAGCATCGATGTCGTCGAGCTGGGCCTGAATGGCGGCGATGATGGCCTGCAAACTGGGATGCAAACGCTCGGGCGTGATTTGCAGCCGCTGCCGCTCGGATAAGAGCATGGTGATCAACTGGCGCCTGCGCGTCAGCAGAGCAGCAAGCCACTGCTGGCGCTCGTCGGAGACGGGGCGCAGCAAGCGGGACAGATCTTCACGACGCACCAGCACCGAGGCCATTTCGGCGAGCATGCGGGCGTCGATGGAATCGGTCTTGGCGAGCTTGCCCATGGCACGCGCGAAGTCACGAGCCTGGCGGGGATTGACGACGGCCACCGGCAAGCCAGCACCTTGCAGAGCGCAGGCCAATTCGGCTTCATAGCCACCGGTCGCTTCCATGACGACCAGATCGATGCCCAATGGCTGTAATGCCGTGGCCAGCGCCGTATGGCCGTCGGCGTCATTGTTGAAGCGTTGAGCGTCCAGACGGGCGCCCAGCAAGGCGACATCGACGTGGGCTTTGGCCACATCGATGCCAACCGTGACGAAGGAAGGAGCAGACATGATCTTCGGATCCCATGCTTGTACATGCGCACTCGGCGGTGCCGGGGCGCGTAACCGTTCGGGTTTCGGGAAGACCAGCACGGCGACCGTGCGCTCTTTACTCAGTCACGGGCTCGAACGCCCAAGCGGCGGACAAACTGCACGGTCTTGTCTGGCTACCGTCAGACTTTACCGTACTGGTCTGGTTTAAACATACAAGCGGCGGCACGCGGGCCGGGCGGGACCGCTGCGGCGGCTGTCCCGCCTTGGGTCCCGCCCGTTGCCGTGGTTTGCGCCTCGTCCTGCTTCAGGCCTCGTCGTGCAGGGCTTCGCGCGTGCAGCCGAGCCGCACGCCGATCCGCGCCACTTCATGCGCGCGTCGCGGCGCGAATTGCCCGCACTGCTGGCGCACCCAGGCGCGAAACGCGCCGACCGACGGCGCGCCGTCGCTACGGCGCACCATCCAGTAGCGCGCGGGCGAGCGCACGGCCACCGGCACGATCGGCACCAGCCGGCCGTCGCACAGCTCGTCGAGCAGCATCGACACGCGGCCGATCGCGACGCCCTGATGATTGAGCGCGGCGTTGAACGCCATGCTGCCGAGGTTGAAGCGCGGCCCGTCGATGCGCGGCAGCCACTCGGGCTTGACCGCTTCCAGCCAGGCCCGCCACTCGGCCGAATCCGACGCGCCCGTCCATGCGGCCGCGTCGTGCAGGAACGCCACCTTGCGGTCGAGCTTGCCCGCGGCCAGCTGAGGATGCCGTTCCAGATAGGCGGGCGTCGCCACCGGCAGCAGCCATTCGTCGAGCAGCGCGTCGGTGTTGTCGACCTCGTCGAGCGCGTCGGCCGAATAGCGGATCGCCACGTCCACGCCGGTGGTGTCGTGATCGGGCAGGCCGAGCGCCGTGAATTCGGCCTTCAGTTGCACCGGGTTGCGCGAATACTGCAGGTGGAAATCGGACAGGCGCGGCACCAGCCAGTGCATCGCGAACGACGGGCAGCAGCCGACCCGCACCGGATCGTCGGCGCTCGCGATCCGCGTCAGCGTGGTCTCGATCTCGTCGAAGCCGCGCCGCACGCCCTCGAGCAGCATGGCTCCCTCGCGCGTCAGCGACAGGCGCCGGTGCTCGCGCACGAACAGCGCGTAGCCGAGCCGGTTTTCCAGCTGGCGGATCTGCTGGCTGACGGCGCTCTGCGTGAGGCTCAGCACGTCGGCCGCGCGCGTGAAGCTCAGCAGCTGGCCGGCGCTGGCGAAGCAGCGCAGCGCGCCGAGCAGCGAGGAATCGAGGATCTTTTGCATCAGCGTGGCTAAGGACGGGATAAGGCGGCGCCGGTTCGCCGGGTGCCGCAAACCGGGGGAAACGCGAGGGAATTGGCGCGATTCTAGCAAACCGGCGCCGCGCTCCGGCGCATTGTCGGCGTGAACGGGGATTAGCCTTGCTAAGCCTGAGGCCCGGTGGGCCGCCACCTGCCTGCGCGCCCGCGGCCCGGGCCGGCCGTCGTTCGGCGCGCAGCCGTTGCGCAACTCGTTCACGCATGCGGCACTGCCGGATTGCACGCCGCGTGATTGAGCGTTAATCGAATGTTCCGTGAATATTCTCGGTATTTATTCGAATCTGGTGAATGCCATGGTCATCGGCTATAGTCGAGCGCGGCGCCGGAACCGAGCCGCGCCGCGCTCGGGGAAAGCGCGCGGCCGGCATGCACGGCCGTGCGCCGCGATCAGCGGGCGTGCCGGTTCGGGCGGAAAAATCGAATGAAAATGGTGCCCCGTGATATCGACCGTCATTGCCGAGACCGCGGTAAGAAACCCAGAGGAACCCCTATGTCGGAACGTCTCCAATTCGGTTGCGCCTGCTGCAGCCCGCATCTGCTGCCGGCCTACCGCCACGATCACCGCCAATGGCAGGCCGCGCTAGAGGGCGCCGCGCCGCGGCTGGCCGCGCGGGGGCCGTCGCAGTCCGTGATCTTCCATGGCGGCAACATCCATCCGGACCCCGAGCATCCCGAGCAGTGCGTCGAGGCGCTCGGCATCGCGGACGGCCGGGTGATCGAGAGCGGCGATCTGCTTGACGTGCGCCGCGCGATGGCCGAATACGCGCCGGTCGATCGGCCGCTCGCGGCCGACGAGACGCTGCTGCCCGGCATGATCGATCCGCATGCGCATCTGGTGTCGAGCGCGCTGATGACGACCTGGGCCGACCTGTCGCCGTTCGACGAGCAGAAGCTGAACACGCGGTACGACCGGCAGGTGATCGCGACGCGGCTCCAGAATGCCGTCGCGGTGGCGCGCGCGGCGACGCCGCCGCGCAAGTGGGTGACGGGCTACGGCGTCGATCCGTCGTTGATGACGGTCTGGGAAGACATCAACGCCGGTTTCCTCGACGACATCAGCACGGAAGTCATGATCTTCCTGCTCAACGCGTCCGGTCACATCAGCTATGCCAACACGCCCGCGCTGAAGGCGGCCGGCCTCGACGGCAGCCATCCGGACGGCGTGCTGACCGAGCAGCAGTCGGCGGCGGTGCTGGCCGCCATGCCGCCCGTCACCTCGCAGCAGATCTTCGCGGGCCTCGCGACCGTGTTCCAGCAGGCCAGCCAGCGCGGCATCACCACGCTGTTCGACGCGAGCGTCGGGCTGATCGCGGGGCCGGACGAAGTCACCATGATGAAGGGGCTGGCGAAGACGCCGTCGATGACGGTGCGGGTGGGCGGCGCGCTGTACGGCAACGGCAACGACCTGATGACCTGGCTGCGCGGCTACAAGCCGGAGCTGCAGAGCGACGCGAACTCGCTGTTCACGCTGCGCGCGATCAAGCTGATCGCCGACGGCTCGAACCAGGGGCTGACCGGCTTCCAGAGCCGCCCGTACCTGTGCTGCGACGATCACAAGGTGCCCGGCGTCGGCGCCTATGGCCTGTTCAACTTCGATCCGGTGCGCAAGCTGGCCGACGTGATGGCGATGGTGGCCGACGCCGGCTGGCCGATCCTCACGCACGCCAACGGCGACGAAGGCATCACCAACGTGCTGGCGGCGTACCAGACCGCGCTCAGCACGGTGCCGCCCCCGCCGCCGCCGAAGCAGCCGTACCCGAGCGAGCCGGCCTGGGCCGGGCAGCGGCATCGCATCGAGCACGCCTCGCTGCTGCACGACGACGCGATCGGCCTGATGCGGCGCATGGCGATCTCGCCGAGCTTCCTGATCGGCCACGTGGGCTACTGGGGCGCCGCGTTCAAGAACACGATTCTCGGCGCCGATCGCGCGCAGCTGCTCGACCGCTGCGCCTCGGCGCTGAAGGCGGGCCTGAAGATCAGCCTGCACAGCGACCACTTCGTGACGCCGCTCGGCCAGCTGCGCAGCATGGAACAGTCGATCGGGCGCGTGATGGAAGCGCTCGAGGACGCGCCCGACGTGAGCGAGGCCGACAAGGTGCTCAACTCGCGCGAGCGCCTCGACGTCTACCAGGCGCTGCGCGCCGTGACCATCGATGCGGCCTGGCAGTGCCATCTCGATCACCAGATCGGTTCGCTGCTGCCGGGCAAGCAGGCCGACCTCGTGATCCTGGCGAAGAACCCGCTGCAATGGACGGCACCGAACGCCGCCGGCATGCGCGACATCGGCGTGCTGGAAACCTGGGTGAACGGCAGCAAGGTATACGCGGCCGGGCAGTAAGGGCGTGCCGCGCCGGCCGGCAGCGGCTGGTTCGGCCGCGCCGGCCGGCGCGCGCCGATACGGCATACTGGCGGCCGTTTCATGGCAACGACGGATCGACAGCAGGATGACAACCGAACCCAACGCGCTCGCGCTGACCGACGGCGACTATCGCGCCGTCTGTCGCGAGCGCACGCGGCATGCCGCGACGGCACACGGATACGGCGCGGTGTTTCCCGAGGCACGGATGGTGGTCAAGGACGGCTGGGCCACCTTCAGCCGCGACGGCGAGGTGCTGTGGGACTGCAGCGCGCGCCATGCGGCCGCGCACTTCGAGATCGGGCCGGCCGGGCCCGATTCGGCCGTCGCGCGATCCGACGCGACCTGACGCGCGCTCGGGCGCCGGGTCGGTACCCTCGACTCGCTCCCCTCGACGCGCTCCGGTTTTCCTTCATTTCCCATCGATGATGGCCGCGTGCCTCGGCGCGCGTCGCCGTGCCGACCCGCGCCCGCGCGATTCAGAAGCCGCGCGTATGACTGGCCGTGCGCCATGAAAAAGCGGCGCGTCACGCCGTGTCCAAATCGTGGAAACTGAATTCGCCGGCCTTGCGGCGTCGCGTGTTCCGGTATTCACGTAACGAAATCGGCAAGCGGAACGATTCGACGGATTCGCGAAAGAAACGCCCTGAACGTTACGCACTGCGAATGAATCGGATCGACGAAATGAAACACCGGCCGCTGCCTGCCGGCGTTGGTCCCGCCGTGCGGGCAGGACCCGGAAGTCACGCATGCGGCGGGCGGCGTCATCGCATGCGGGCGGCGCATGCCGCCGCCCGCGTCTCGTTCCCACTCTCAGGAAACCATCATGACATCGACACTGATCAAAGGTCTGGCCGCGGCGCTCGCCGGCGCGGCGTTCGCGGCATCGGCCGTGGCCGCACCGGCCGGCCTCGTCTACAGCCCGTATTTCTACTCGGGCGACTTCGGCGGCACGCAGCTCAACACCACCGTGACGGGCAGCTCGAAGACGCTGCTGAGCGTGATGCCGGCGAAGCTGCAGGCGGTGACCTGGGCGTTCGCCACCGGCAACTGCGGCAGCGAGGACTGGAGCGGCGTGTCGGCCGCGTCGTTCGCGAAGGCGAACGTGCAGAGCTTCGTTGCGGCCGGCAAGAAGTACATCGTGTCCACCGGCGGCGCGGGCGCGAGCTTCCTTTGCACGTCCGACGCGAATTTCCAGAAGTTCATCCAGACGTACTACAGCGCGAACCTGATCGGCATCGACTTCGACATCGAGAACGGCCAGACCCAGAGCGACATCAACAACCTGGTGGCGCGCGTGGCGAACGCGCAGGCCGCCTATCCGAACCTGCGCTACAGCTTCACGATCGCGACGGAGGGCGGCAACCAGAGCCAGAACCTCGGCGACATCGGCGTGAAGGTGATGACGGCGATCCAGAACTACGGGCTGAAGAACTACACGATCAACCTGATGACGATGGACTTCGCGGATTCGGGCGGCGAGGACGCGTCGCTCTGCACGTTGAACGGCAGCGGCAAGTGCGACATGGGCAAGTCGACCGTCGCCGCGGCCGAGAGCCTGCACAGCTACTGGAAGGTGCCGTACAGCCAGATCGAGGTGACGCCGATGATCGGCGGCAACGACAGCATCGACGAGACGTTCACGCTGGCCGATGCCGTCACGGTGTCGAACTACGCGGTGTCGAAGCAGCTCGGCGGCGTGCATTTCTGGGCGTTCTCGCGCGACCGCGACTGTGCGCCGGCCACCTCCGACAACGACTCGTCCGACACCTGCAACAACTACGGCAAGGCCGGCACGCTCGGCTACACGAACCAGTTCCTCGGCTCGCTGGGATTCTGACGGGACCTGCCGGCCGGCGGGACGGCCGGCGCGCTCACGACACGTTCGACAGCACCACGCCGCGGCTCGACAGCAGCATCGCCGAGTCGCGGAACACGTAGAGGTAGAGATCGTCGTCGAGCGATTCGCCGTCGGGGATCACGATGTCGTAGTCGATCCGCGCGGGCTCGGGCGGGATCGTGTCCTCGAAGCGCACGGAAAACGCGTTGGCGCCCACCGCGAACGTGCCGGAAGGATCCGGCTCGCGCGAGCGCAGCACTGTGACGAAGTCGGGCACGCCCGTCGCGGCGTTCATCGGGCGTGCGGACGTGCCGACCCGCGTGTCGTTCACGTAGTAGGTCGCGGCCGAGGCGCTGATGTTGGCGATATGGAATTTGCCCGTCATTCGATTCCCCGCTTGCATGTGGATGCCATCGCTGTTGCCCGGCCCCGCAGCTCGCGACGCGATGGCCGCGGGCGCATGGCCTGTCGTTGCGCGCCGTCCGGCCCGGCATGCAGGTTCCGGTCCGCACGCGCCGCCGGCCGCCGTGCCTGCCACGCAGGCGGTCGCGCCGGCCACGATGACCCGCGCGATGGGATGGGGCGGGGGGCCGGCACAAGGCGTGACGCCGCCGCGAGATTCCGGTGGGAACGTCGCGGCACGGCATGCAGGGAAACCCCGGATCGGCCTTGGCGCTTATCGATTTTCCGTCGTGGAAAATGCGTTTGCCGGGATCATAGGTTAAACGCCTCGCGGCGACAATCCCGATTCGGAAAATTTCGCCATGGGGTAATCCGGCGCGAATGGCGCGCCGATTACCGTGGCGTGAGTTCGGCGTGAAGCGGCGCGCGCGCGTTCGCGGTCCGATGCCCGCCGAGGCGGGCTGGGCGGGCCGCGGGCGAAGAAATGGATAGGCTCGAATGAATCGCGGCGGATGAATCGCCGGCGTGCCGCGGCGAGTGCGGCCGATATTCGTCCGGAGTCGCCAGGCCGAATGAAGCGGCGTCGCGGCGAGGGGTTTTCGTTATGAAAATGTGATCGCGCGGCGTTGAATCAAAATGCCGGGTTTCATGAAAGCGCGGTGAAATATTTCGGCGTTCGCGAACCGTGGCGAAGCGCGCCCGAGCACGCTTCGCCACGTCGTGACGTGACGCGGCTTGCTCGGTCCCGCTCACGCGCGCCACGAAGCAGCACGCCCGGCGTCCTTGCCGTAGCGTTCGCGCGCCGCGCGCACCACGTCCTCGCCGATTTCGCCCTGCTGCGCCAGCGCATGCAGCGCCGCCACCACGATCGAGGCGCGGTCCACCTCGAAGAACTCGCGCAGCGCGCGGCGCGTGTCGCTGCGCCCGAAGCCGTCGGTGCCGAGCGTCACGTAGGGCGCCGGCACGTAGGCGCGGATCAATTCCGGCAGCGCCCGCGCGTAGTCGGTGGCCGCGATCACCGGGCCGCGCGCGCCGCGCAGCGCGGTGCCGACCACCGTCTCGCGCGCCTCGCCGCCGAGCCGCGCCGCGCGCTCGGCCTCGATCGCATCGCGCTGCAGTTCGGTGAAGCTCGTCACGCTCCAGACTTGCGAGTCGATGCCCCAGTCGTCGCGCAGCAGGCTCGCGGCGGCCAGCACCTCGGTCATGATCGCGCCGGCGCCGAGCAGCTGCACGCGCGCCGTGCCGTGGCGGCCCGGATCGAGCGAATAGAGGCCGCGCAGGATGCCCTCGCGCGCGCCCTCGGGCAGCGACGGCTGCGCGTAGTTCTCGTTGGTGACGGTCAGGTAATAGAACACGTCGCGCTGCTGCTCGCCCATCTCGCGCATGCCGTGCTCGACGATCACGGCCGCCTCGCAGGCGAAGGCCGGGTCCCAGGCGCGGCAGTTCGGGATCATCGCGGCGGCCAGGTGGCTCGTGCCGTCCTGGTGCTGCAGCCCCTCGCCGCCGAGCGTGGTCTTGCCCGAGGTCGCGCCGATCAGGAAGCCGCGCGCGCGCTGGTCGGCGGCGGCCCAGATCAGGTCGCCCACGCGCTGGAAGCCGAACATCGAGTAGTAGGTGTAGAACGGCAGCATCGGCAGGTCATGCACGCTGTAGGCGGTGGCCGCGGCGATCCACGACGAGATCGCGCCGGCCTCCGAGATGCCTTCCTCGAGGATCTGCCCGGTGGTGGACTCGCGGTAGTAGAGCATCGAGCCGAGATCCTCGGGCTCGTAGCGCTGGCCGAGCGGCGAGTAGATGCCGACCTGCCGGAACAGGTTCGCCATGCCGAAGGTGCGGGCCTCGTCGGCCACCACCGGCACCACGCGCTCGCCGATGCCGGGCGCCTTCAGCAGCCCGCCCAGCATGCGCACCAGCGCGGTGGTGGTCGACATTTCCTTGCCGTCGGCCTCCAGCGCGAACTGCCCCCACACGCTGACGGGCGGCACCGCCAGCGCGCGGCTCGCCTCGCGGCGGCGGCGCGGCAGGTAGCCGCCCAGCGCCTGCCGCCGCGCGTGCAGGTAGCGCATCTCGGGGCTGTCGTCGGCGGGACGGTAGAACTTCACCTCGGCCACCTCGTCGTCCGAGAGCGGCAGCGCGAAGCGGTCGCGGAACGCCTTCAGGTCGTCGAGGCCGAGCTTCTTCTGCTGGTGCGTGGTCATGCGGCCCTGGCCGATCGCGCCCATGCCGTAGCCCTTCATGGTCTTGGCGAGGATCACGGTGGGCTGGCCGCGATGCGCGAGCGCCTGCGCGTAGGCCGCGTGCAGCTTGCGCACGTCGTGGCCGCCGCGGCGCAGCCGGTCGATGTCGTCGTTGCTCAGGTGCGCGGCCAGCGCCGCCAGCTGCGGGTTCCGGCTGAAGAAGTGCTCGCGGTTGTAGGCGCCGTCGTTGGCCGAGAAGGTCTGGAACTGGCCGTCCACGGTGTCGGCGAACGCGCGCAGCAACGCGCCGTCGCGATCGCGCGCGAACAGGGCATCCCAGTCCGAGCCCCACAGCACCTTGATCACGTTCCAGCCGGCGCCGGCGAACAGCGCCTCGAGTTCGTCGATCACGCGGCCGTTGCCGCGTACCGGGCCGTCGAGCCGCTGCAGGTTGCAGTTGATCACGAACACCAGGTTGTCGAGCTGCTCGCGCGCGGCCAGCGAGAGCGCGCCGATCGCCTCGGGCTCGTCCATCTCGCCGTCGCCGAAGAAGCCCCAGACGGTGCGCCCGGCCGTGTCCAGCAGCTGGCGGTGCGCGAGGTAGCGCATGAAGCGCGCCTGGTAGATCGCGTTGATCGGCCCGATCCCCATCGAGCCGGTGGGGAACTGCCAGAAGTCCGGCATCAGCCACGGATGCGGATACGAGCAGAGGCCCGGGCCGTCGATCTCGCGGCGATAGTGGTCGAGCTGCGATTCGTTCAGGAATCCTTCCAGATAGGCGCGCGCGTAGACGCCCGGCGCCGAGTGCGGCTGGAAATAGACGAGATCGGCGTCGTGCCCGGCGCCGGCCGCGCGGAAGAAATGGTTGAAGCCCACCTCGAACAGGTCGGCGGCCGATGCGTAGCTGGCGATGTGGCCGCCCAGCTCGCCGTAGGCGCGGTTGGCGCGCACCACCATCGCCAGCGCGTTCCAGCGCAGCGCCGCGGCGAGCCGCGCCTCGATCTCGAGGTCGCCGGGGTAGGGCGGCTGCGTGTCGAGCGCGATCGTGTTCGCGTAGGGCGTGGCGCGTCCGCGCCCGGCCGCGAGCCCCCGGGTGGCGGCGTGGCTGGCGAGCCGTTCGAGCAGGTAGCGCGCTCGCTCGGGGCCGGCATGCGCGACCACGCCGTCGAGCGCGGCGAGCCATTCGCCGGTTTCCGCGGGATCGTCGTCGATCGGATTGAGGGGCTGGGCAAGTATCGACGGGACGCCGTTCGACAGGTCGGTCATGATCCGGTTCCGGAAAGGGGGGAGCGGGGCGCCGCGATCGTGGGCGCAGCGGTCCGACAAGCGTACTGGCGCGGTTCCGGAACGTGTGTCTGTTTTGTATTGCGTTGCGATGGCGATTCAGTATAAATATTCCGGCAATCGCGCCATTTCCGGAATTGTTACATTCATGCCCGCCGACCCGACCCGCCTCGACCGCACCGACATCGCGATCCTGAACCAGCTCCAGCAGAACGCGCGCATCACCAACGCCGAACTCGCACGCGCCGTGAACCTGTCGCCCACGCCGTGCTTCAACCGCGTCAAGGCGCTCGAGAAGCTCGGGCTGATCCGGCGGCAGGTCACGCTGCTCGATCCCGAGCCGCTCGGCCTGAAGATCAACGTGTTCATCCAGGTCAGCCTGGAGAAGCAGCAGGAGGACGCGCTGCGCCGCTTCGAGGCGGCCATCGACAAGCGGCCCGAGGTGATGGAGTGCTACCTGATGTCGGGCGACGCCGACTACCTGCTGCGCGTGCTGGTGCCGAGCATGCACGGGCTGGAGCGCTTCATCGTCGATCAGCTGACGACGATCCCGGGCGTGTCGAACATCCGCTCGAGCTTCGCGCTGAAGCAGGTGCGCTACCGCACGGCGCTGCCGTTGCCGGCCGGCGGGCTGACGCTGAGCCGCGAGGAGGAGGACGCGCGCGACGGCGAGTGAGCGCGCGCCGGCTTCGCATCGCAGTAATTGCGCTAATGCTGCGGGTAGAAATGCTCGTTTGCCGGCGCCGCGCCGCGCGCCCAGAATGTGTCGCCATGACCGGAGCCGGCGCACCGTCCGCGCCGGCGGCACAGAGGAAGGAGAAGCACCGATGTCGACGATGGAACTCCATGGCGTCCGTTTTCCGCGCTTCGCGCTGCTCGACGCGATCCCGCCGATCCAGCGGCTCGCGCGGCTGGAGGCGGCGCTCGGCGAGCGCGCCAACGGCGTGCGGCTGCACGTGAAGCGCGACGATCACTTCGCGCTCGGCGGCGGCGGCAACAAGCTGCGCAAGCTCGAACTGCACCTCGGCCAGGCACTCGCGGACGGCGTCGACACGGTGATCACGGTGGGCGGCCTGCAATCGAACCATGCGCGGCTCACGGCGGCCGCGGCGGCGCTGGCCGGCCTGCGCTGCGAACTGGTGCTGTCGCGCGCAGTGCCGCGCGACGACGACGACTACGAACACAACGGCAACCTGCTGCTCGATGCGCTGTTCGGCGCCACGGTGCGGATCGCGCCGGACGGCACGCCGGCGATCGATGCCGCGCAGGCGCGCGCCGACGCGCTGCGCGCGGCCGGCCGCAAGGTGCGGGTGATCCCGACCGGCGGCTCGACGGGGCTCGGCTCGCTCGGCTACGCGGCGTGCGCGGCCGAGATCGTCGCGCAGGAGCGCGCGCTCGGCATCGAGTTCGCCGGCATCGTCTGCCCGAACGGCAGCGGCGGCACGCAGGCCGGGCTGGTGGCGGGCCTGCACGCGCTGGACCGGCGGCCCGAGCGCGTGCTTGCGCACGGCGTGCTGGCGCCGGCGCCGGCCGCGGCGGCGGTCACGGTGGAGCTGGTCGAGGCGGCCTGCGCGCTGCTCGAACTGGCGCCGCCGCCCGCGAGCGCGGTTCGCGTGGACGGCGCGCAGCGCGGCGACGGCTATGGCGTGCCGACCGACGGCATGCTGGCGGCCGTGCGGCTGATGGCGCGCACGCAGGGGCTGCTGCTCGATCCCGTTTACAGCGGCAAGGCGTTCGCGGGTCTGCTGGCCGACGTGGAGGCGGGCAAGTACTGTCCCGGCGATGACGTGCTGTTCCTGATGACGGGCGGCCAGCCCGGGCTTTACGCCTATCGCGCGGCGTTCGAGGCGGAGGGCGGCGCGGCCTGAGCCGCGCGTCGGCCGACCCGATCCGGGCCGCTCCCGGCTCGTGTTTCCCGACGCATCCTGCCCGGCGCGCGGACCTCGCGCGCCATCGCGCGGCCGCGTACCCGCCATCTCCGCGCCGCGCCGCGCGTGAGCGGCGCGCCGTCGCCGGCCCGATCGGCCCGTTCCGAACGCTGCCCGATCCCGCCGGCGCCGTGATTCGCGATCCTCGTCGCGCGCGGCCTCCGGTCATTACGGATTCCTCACGATGGATCCGGCTTGCGCGTCGGATCTCGACTCGCGCCTCGCCGGTGCGCCCGTCCGTGCGACTCGCGGACACGGTGCCCTTGCGCCGCCGCTTCCCACCCGCATCTGCCTTCGCATTTGCACTCGTTCCGGTTCGTTTTCCCTATGTTCCTGCGCAAGTCCGATACCCCTCATCTACCGCCCTCCGAACCCGCCGGCCAGCCCGAGCCCTCCGGCGGCGGGCGCCCGCCGCGCCGTCGCGGCGTCTGGCGCGTGCTCGGCACGATCGCGGTCTGCCTCGTCTGCGCCGGCCTCGTCGCGGGCGGCGCCACGGCGGCCTATATCGCGTTCGTCGTCTACCCGGCGTTGCCGCCCGTGACCGCGCTCGGCGACTACCAGCCGGCCGAGCCGCTGCGCATCTATTCGTCGGACGGCCACCAGCTGGCCGAATACGGCATCGAGCGGCGCATCCCGCTCGACCTCGACGCGATCCCCGCGCGCATGAGGCTGGCGCTGCTGGCGGCCGAGGACGCCGGCTTCTACCAGCATCGCGGCATCGACGCGGGCGGCCTGCTGCGCGCCGTGCTGGTCGATGCCGTGCGCGGCGGCAAGGCGCAGGGCGGCAGCACCATCACGATGCAGCTCGCGCGCAACTTCTTCCTGTCGCGCCACAAGACCTTCACGCGCAAGCTCGTCGAGGTGCTGCTCGCGATCAAGATCGAACGCAGCCTGCCGAAGGACCGGATCCTGCAGCTCTACATGAACCAGATCTATCTCGGCGAGCGTTCGTATGGTTTCGGCGCGGCGGCGCGCACCTACTACGGCCGCCACCTCGATGAACTGACGCTCGGCCAGGCCGCGATGCTGGCCGGGCTGCCGAAGGCGCCGTCCGCGTTCAACCCCGTCAGCGATCCGGTGCGTGCGCTGGCGCGCCAGCGCTACGTGCTCGCGCGCATGCGCGAGGTCGGCTTCATCACGCCGGAGCAATATCGCGCCGCGCTGGACGAGCCGCCCTACGCGCGGCCCGTCGCGCGCCGCGACTCGGTGCCGGCCGGCTCGGTCAGCGAGCTGGTGCGGCAGATGATGGTCGAGCGCTACGGCGAGGCCGCCTACGAGAGCGGCTTCAAGGTCACCACCACGGTGGCGCTCGACGATCAGGCCGCCGCGTTCGAGTCGGTGCGCCACGGCGTGCTGGCCTACCAGCGCCGGCATGCCTACGCGGGACCGGAAGCCGCGGTGGCGCCGCCGGTGCCGGCGGCGGGCCGGCTCCCGGACACCCTGGTCGAGGCCATGCGGCAGCGGCCCGAGGTGGCGGGGCTGCCGTGCGCGGTGGTGGTGGCGAGCCGCGCCGCGCGCGTGGACGCGCGGCTCGCCGACGGCACGCACGTCGTGCTCGCGGGGCATGGCCTCGACCGGCTGCGCGCCGCGGGCCGCCGCGCGGCGACGCGGCTGGCGCCGGGCGCGATCGTGCGCGTCACGCGCGACGACGGCGGCCATTGGGCGCTCGGCGAGCTGCCCGCGGTGCAGGCCGCGCTGGTCGCGATCGCGCCCGACGACGGCGCGATCCGCGCGCTGGTGGGCGGCAACGGCATGACGGCGACCCAGCTGAATCGCGTGACGCAGGCGTGGCGGCAGCCCGGTTCGAGCTTCAAGCCGTTCCTCTATTCGGCGGCGCTGGCCCGCGGTTTCGGCCCGACCACCGTGGTCGACGACCTGCCCGTCGACATCCCCGCCGGCTATCCCGGCGGCCCGGTCTGGCGCCCGCACGAGGACGGCGTGCCGCTTGGCCCGATCACGCTGCGCGAGGGCGTGGCGCGCTCGAAGAACTTCGTCGCGATCCGCACGCTGCGCGCGATCGATCCCGCCTATGCGAAGCGCTTCATCGTCGGCGCGTTCGGCCTGCGCGACGACCTGATCGTGCCGAACCTGCCGATGGCGCTCGGCGCGGGCGCGGTCACGCCGCTGCAGATGGCGGTGGCCTATGCGGTGTTCGCGAACGGCGGCTTTCGCGTGCAGCCGTACCTGATCGCCCGCATCGAGGACGGCACGGGCCGCGTGGCGTTCGAGGCCGCGCCGGCCCGCGCGGGCGCCGGCGCGCCGCGCGTGATCGACGCGGCCAACAGCTACCTGATGACGGACATGCTGCGTGCCGCCGCCGCGCACGGCACCGGCGCGGCCACCAACGTGCTGAAGCGACACGACCTGGCCGGCAAGACGGGCACCACCAACCGCTATCGCGACGGCTGGTTCGCCGGCTATCAGCGCGAGCTGGCCACCGTGGTCTGGATGGGTTTCGATACACCGGCGTCGATGGGCGCGCGCGAGTATGGCTCGCGCAACGCGCTGCCGGTCTGGATCGAATTCATGCGGCATGCGCTCGCGAACGTGCCGGAGCAGCCGGACGCGGTGCCCGACGAGATCGCGTTCGTGGGCGGCGAGCCCTACGACCTGCATTTCATGCCCGACGCGGGCTTCGTGGCGGCGCTCGACGCGCAGGGGCGCATGCCGTCCGTCACGCCGCGCGCGGCGCTGCCCGAAACGGCGCGGCAGGCGGTGGGAGCGGGCGGGGCCGCGGCGATGCCGGGCGTGGTGTCGTCCGACGAGAAGGCGCGGATTCTGCGCTATTTCTCGGGGCCGGGCGATGCGGACACCGACGGCATCTGAATGCCGGCTGCCGAGCGGCGAAGCGGGAGAGTCGAAACGATTCGCGCGGCGGCATGCGCAGCGCCGCCGCGCGTGGCGGGATCGTGTCGGCCGTCCTCAGGCGCGGCCGATCGGCCTCACGGCACGAGCCACAGCGCCACCGCGTAGATCACCAGCGACACCGCGAACGTGACGGCCGTATAGCCCATCACGCGCTGGATGCGGATGCCCGCGATCGCGACGATCGGCACGGCCCAGAACGGCTGCAGCATGTTCGAGACGTTCTCGGCCATCGCCACGCCCATCGCGGTGCGCGGCACCGAGGCGTGCAGGCTCAGCGCGGCGGGCAGCACGAACGGCCCCTGCACGGCCCAGTGGCCGCCCGCGCTCGGCACCAGCAGCGTGATGATCAGCGAGCTGAGGTAGCTCCAGAGCGGCAGCGAGGCGGGCGTGGCGATCGTCACGAAGGTCTTGGCGATCATCGAGGCCAGGCCGGTGCCCTTCATCATGCCCATGATGCCGCCGTACACCGGGTATTGCAGCAGCATCGAGCCGGTCTGGCGCGCGGCGCGGCGGATCGCGTTGGCATAGGCGATCGGCGTGCGCTGCAGCGCGAGGCCGATCAGCAGGAAGATCAGGATGGTGGTGTTGATGTCGAGATCGAAGCGGTGCGCGCGCCACGCCATCACCAGGTAGCCGACGCCGAACACGAGCAGCAGCAGCGTGCCGAGCATCGAGTTTTCCAGGCGCGTGGCGAAGGTGGGCGTGGTGCCGACGCGCGCGTGCGGGTCGTCGCTCGCGCCGCCGGCCTCGTGCTCGGGCGCCTCGCTGAACGCGACCACGTCCTCGGCGCGCGGATGCATGCGGATGAAGATCGCCGTCATCACCACCACCACCAGCACGGTGGGGATGAACACGAACGGCGCGAACACCGTCGCGCCGAGCGGCACCACCTGGCCGGTGGCCTTCTCGACGAGGTTCAGCGCGTTGCCGTGCGAGGCCTGCGAGAGCGCGATCGAGCTGGACAGGCCGCTGTTGCAGACCGACCACGCCGAATAGCTGCCGGCCACCAGCCAGGCGAAATCGACCTTCACGCGCCGCGCGATCTCGCGCGAGAGCAGCGCGCCGACGATCAGCCCGAGGCCCCAGTTCAGCCAGGCCGCGATGCCGACCACCGGGAACACCAGCAGCGCGGCGCGCGTCGGCGTCTGCGCATGGGCGGCCAGCGCGCGCAGGCCGCGCTGGATCACCGGTGCCTCGGCGATCGCGTAGCCGGTGGCGAGGATCAGGATCATCTGCAGCGCGAAGCCGAGGATGCCGAAGGTGCCGGTGTACCAGGAGTCGAGCAGCGTGGGGAGGTTGCCCTGCGGGCCGAGCGCGAGCGCCAGCACCGCGACCAGGGCCGTCAGGCCGATCGACAGCACGAACGGATCGGGCATGACGCGCTCGAACAGGTAGACGAGGGCGGCGACGACACCGCGCCGGTCGTTGGCGTGGGCGATGGGGTTGTCTCTTTTCATGCTGTGGTTCAGTTGCTCGGCGTGTGCCTGCTGGCTGGCCGGGGCGGCGGATCGGCGTGCGGATGAGCCCGGGCGCGAGCGGCCGGGCGGCCGCCGGAAGGCGATCGGGATCAGGGTGCGGTGCTCCTCCAGGTGCCCGAGGCGGTTGCCACGGCGCAGCGGGTTCATATCGCGCCTTCGCTGCGTCCGGGATCGAACGCGAAGGAAGGCGGCCAGCCCTGTTGTTATTCTAATGTTCGTAATAAGAACATCGTTTCGTTTAACGAACGGCCAATATTCGCCGTGCGGCAGGGCGATGTCAAGCTGCTTGCGCGGCTATCGCACGCGATTCGCCGTGGTTCGCTTCTTTTGAAAGAAAATTGAATGGTGTTGACTGGAGAATGAAATGTGCGATCGGGCGCCTGGCCGGCTCGATGGATCGGCAGCAAGAAGGCCATGCGACCGCATGGCCTCGGGGCGACGCTTGCCGCCGGTGCTGAAACGCCCTTGTCCTGGCGGGCGTATCAGGCAAAAACGGCGTTCAGCGTGGCGATGATCGCGGTCTGGCTGCCTCCCGCCAGCGGCACCGTCACCGTGGTGCCGCTGAAGCCCGCCACGCTTTGTCCGGCGGGTGCTGCCTGCACGAACGGATTGCGGCTGGTCGCGCCTGCCATGCTGCCGAACGGGCCGTAGGTGCGGCCGCTTTGGCCGGTCAACGTGAGTTGCAGGACGCATTGCCAGCCGTACCACACGCCCGTGTAGCCGGAAACGGACACGACCGGATCGTCAAGCGGGATCTGGATGGTTTGCGCGCTTCCGCCGTTTCCACCGTGTTGCAGCAAGGTGAACGTTCCCGTTTTCGCACCCGGCTCGGTGCCGAAGTTGTAGGGGCCGGTGCCGGTGTTGACGGCCTGGATCGCGTCGAGGACGTTACCCGAGCGGATCGTCATTTGCGTCAAGAGGGGATTGCCTGCCGCACGGATGATCGGCGTATCGTCGAAGCCGTTGCCGCCGGGCGGATCGCCGAGCTGGCCGAGAATCATGAACTGCGCCTGCTCGAACTGGAAATTGCCCGAATTGAGGCGCCACATGAAGATGTCTTGATAATGGTATTGCGTACCGTTGAAGGAAAAGCCCTCCGACACCGCGCTCCAGACCTGTTGCGCGCTGCTGTTGGGCGCCGTGTTGCCGGGTTCGAATTGCGCTCCGTAGCCGATCAGCGACGGCGGAACCTTGGCATCGAGGAATTGCTGCAGCGACGAACCATCATAGAATTGCGGAGAAACGAAATCGAACAGGCCATCGAGCGTGGCGTAATCGATTTTGCCCCAGGACCACGCCGGCGTGAACGACAGATAATATTTGACCGGCTGTTGATCGAATACCGCGCGAATCGTGGAAAACAAAGTCTGGAATTGCGCCGGCGTCAGGGCGTCGGAAACGGGGGGTTCCCAGTCGATGTCCAGGCCATTCATCCCGTTGTCCTTGAGATAGGCGACCAGATTGTTCGCAAAATCAGTGGCCTGGGTTTGCGCGTCCCCGCCCGCCGAGAAAATCGACGCCAGGGTGTGGTCGCCGGAATACACCATGGTGGCCAGGAACTTGATGCCGGGATTGACCTGACGCGCGTCGCGGAGCACGTAATCCAGATAATCCTGATTGGACAGGTTGTCCGGATGGGATTTGTCGCCGATCTCGATCGTGGAGCCCTGCGCGGCGGGGACCACCTTGAAAAAAGCGATGCCGAGAAAGTTGGCGCTGTCGTAGACGCGCGAACCGATCAGCGATTGATAGCAGCTGTCGGGGCTGTGGTAGCTGGTGTCGGGCGGTTCGTCCTCGTTCAGGAAAATCCACGCATTGATGCCGTTTGCAAGGTTGGCCATGTTCTTTCCTTGGTGGTTGCGGATGGGCGGTGGCACGCGAGCTGCAACGACTGAGGGAGGCCACCATGCAGCGCTCCTGAATGCGCAAATACTTCCTTGTTCACGCGGCCGAATCAAGCAGAATTTTCCGATGCGGATAAATGAGAGAGTTTTTGAGGATTTTTTATTTTGATTAAAAAATCGTCTTGATTCGATAATCGATCAAGGAATTTTCATCCATTCACGGACGCGTGGTATCCACGTGCCGGCGAGGCGCGGGCGCGCCTCGCCGGCCCTTCACTTCAAGGCGTGCCGACCAGCGCCGCCACCGGCAGCTCGGCGAGCAGTTCGGCCACCCGCAGCCGCCCATTCGCCGCCGTCAGGCGGCGCTCGTTTCCGAGTCGCTCGCGCCATTGCGTCGACGCGTCGTCGGGCAGCACGATCGCGGTATCGCCCCAGAAGCCCGCGTCGATGCGCGGGCCGGCGCCGTCGGTGGCGAGCCGGCCGTGCGCGAGCCGACTGCCGACCACCAGCACGGCGGTGCGCGTGTCGCGCCGCAGCAGCGCGATCGCGTGGTCGCGGGCCGGGCCTTCGACCGTGAGCGGCAGGTAGGCGCCGTGAGTGAAGATCTCCGCGTATTCGGCGCGCAGCGCCAGCAGGCGCGTGACCAGCGCGCGTTTGACGCGGCCGTCGGGCCAGGTGCGCAGATAGCCGGCCAGCGGGCCGTCCACGGGCGTGGCGCGCCGCTCGGCGAAGCCCACCTCGCGCCGGTTGTCGGGATCGACGAGGCTGAAGTCCCACAGGTCGGTGCCCTGGTAGAGATCGGGCACGCCGGGCGAGGCGATGCGCAGCGTCGCCTGCAGCAGCGAATTGACCACGCCGGCCGGCGCGATGTGCGCGACGAACGCATGCAGCGCATGGGCGAAATCGTCCTCGCCGCGCGGCGTGAGCAGTTCGCGCACGAACGCCTCGCAGGCCGCTTCGTAGTCCGCATCGGGCGCGAGCCAGCTGGTCTCGCGCTTGGCCTCGCGCAGCGCCTTGGTCTGCCACTGCACGACGCGATCGGCCAGCCCGGCGAGGCCCTCGGCGTCGTCGGGCGCGAGCGTGGGCGGCCAGCAGCCCACCAGCGTCTGGTACAGCATCGCCTCCGCCGCGCGGCCCGGCGCCGGCGGTGCGCCGTCGGCCGGCGCGCGGCGCTGCGCGTCGTTGCGCGCGGCCCAGGCGTCGACGGCCGCGCGCCACGGCACGGGCGCCTCGCTCAGCACCGCGAGCCGCGCGCGCACGTCCTCGCCGCGCTTGTGGTCATGGGTGGCCGTGGCCAGCAGCGTGTGGGGCGTGCGCGCCGCGCGTTCGAGGTTGCGCAGGTGGAACGCGTCGGGCGAGAGCGCGAACTGCCCGGCGTCGGCGCCGACTTCGTTGCGCGACAGCAGACGCCCGTAGCGATAGCAGGCGGTGTCCTCCACGCCCTTCGCCGCGAGCGGCGAACTGAGCCGCGCGAACGCGATGCGCGCCTGGCGGGCCAGCGCCGGGTCCACGTCCGCCGCCGGTTCGGCGTGCCCGTCGGCATCCGGTTTCGCATCCGGTCCGCCGCGCGCGAGTTCGGGCCAGCCGAGCCAGCCGAGCACGCGATCGAGCGCGTCGTGATCGGTGCGCGGCAGCGCCCGACGCGCGGCCTGGCTGGCGGCCTCGATGAACGGACGTTCGGCGTTGCGCTCGCCCTCCACGGGATAGAGCCGGTAGACGGGCAGCTGCGCGGCCAGCTCGGCCACCACGCGGCGCAGCGGGTTGCGTGCGAAGTCGCGCGTGCGCGGGTCGGCGCGCGCGATCGCGTGCAGCGCGTCGGTCACGCGCTCGACCTCCACGGCCAGCTGCCGCGCGGCCGCCTCGCGCTTGCCGGCCAGCGCCTCGTCGGCGAACGTCGCGGTGCTGCCCGACAGCTCGGCCCAGTGCTGCGCGAGCGGCTCGGCGCCGGCCGGATCGTGCAGCAGCGCGCCGACGTCGTTCATGAAGTCGTAGCCGGTGGTGCCGTCGGTGAGCCAGTCGGCGGGCAGCGCCTCACCGGTCGCGAGGATCTTCTCCACCACCAGGTACGGCGCCGGGTCGCGCAGCGCGGCGAGCCGCGCGTGCAGCTTGCGGCAGTAGCCGCGCGGATCGGCGAGGCCGTCGACGTGATCGATCCGCACGCCGTCCACGAGGCCCGCGTCGACGAGCCGGAACAGCAGCGCGTGGACGTCGTCGAACACCGCGTCGTCCTCCACGCGGACGCCGGCCAGCGTGTCGATGTCGAAGAAGCGGCGCCAGTTGATCTCGTCGGGCGCGGTGCGCCACCAGGCGAGCCGGTAGGCCTGCCGCTCCAGCAGCGCGTGCAGCCGCGCGCGGCCGGCTTCGCTGTCGCTCGCGTATTGGCGCAGCGCGCCATCGAGCGCGGCCGCGCCGTGGGCGGCGAGGTACTCGCGCAGCGCCTCGAACGCGAGGCCGATGCGCGGCGTGCCGGGCGCCGCCTCCACCAGCGGCGCGAAGCGCGCGGCCAGCGTGTCGAGGCCGGGCTGTTTCGCGGCGCGCAGGATGTCGGGATAGGTGGCGAGCGCGACGGGCAGCGTGCGTCCCGCGCAGGCGATCACGAAGCGGCCGGTGGCCGCGTCGCAGCCGAGCACCATCTCGCCGGCCGCGAGCGCCTCGCCATATGGGCGGCCGAGGCAGGGCAGCAGCACGCGGTCGCGCAGCAGCGGGTCGGCGGGGCGCCAGTCGATGTCGAAGTGGCGCGCGTAGCGGCTGCGCGGCCCCCATTCGAGCACGTCGTTCCACCAGCCGTTCGACGAACCGGCCACGCCCATGTGGTTCGGCACGAAATCGACCAGCGTGCCGATGCCGTGCCGGCGCAGCGCGCCGACCAGCCGCACGAGGCCGTGCTCGCCGCCGAGCGCGTCGCTCACGCGGCCGTAGTCGACGGTGTCGTAGCCATGCATCGAACCGGGCTCGGCCTGCGTGATCGGCGACAGGTAGAGATGGCTGATGCCGAGCTGCGCGTACAGATCGACGTGGGCCGCCGCGTCGTCGAACGTGAAGCCGGCGTGAAGCTGCAGCCGCAGCGTGGCGCGCGGCGTGCTCATGGCGCCTCCGTACCGGTGCGCCGCGCCAGCGCGACGGCGGCGAGCGTGGCGTCGGCGGCGTCGTCGAGCAGGCCGGCGGTCTCGCGAGGCATGCGGCGGCGCCAGTTCGGATGGCCGACCGGCGGCCCGGGCAGGTTCGGCTGCGCGGGCAGCGCGAGCAGATCCTCGAGCGGCACCAGCGCGAGCGCCGAGGCGCTGCGCGCGACGAACGCGAGCGCGGCGGCCACCGGCGGCGCGTCGGGCGCGGGCGGCGTGGACGAGGCGGGCGGCGGCACCACCCGAGCATCGACGAGCGCGCTCCAGAGCGCGGCGCGGTCGGCGTCGCGCTCGGCCAGATCGGGCGGCAGCGATGGGGGCGCGGCGGTGGGCGAGTGGGCGGGCAGCGTTGGATTCATGTCGCGGGATACCGGATGAGTGGAAGGGGGGGAGGCGGCCGGCTGATCGGTGCCGCCGGCCGGGGTCGCGGCTTCGGCGTCGCGCGCGAGCGGTGCCGCTGCCCGGGGCTGGGCCGATGCCGCCACGGAGGGTGCGGGATCGGACGACGGCGGCCAGGTGACGGGCGGATCGGCGGGCGAGCGCGAGGCGGCGAACGCATCGAACGCATCGAACGCGTCGTACCGGCCGGGCGCGGCGGGCGGCGTCGCGGCATCCGTCGCCGGTGCAGCCGCTGCCTTGCTCGTTGCGTCCGCAACCTTGTCGCCGCCCTCGCGCCCGGCGTCGGGCGCCGCCACGTGCCGCCGCCAGGCCAGATCGACGCCGCGCCACCAGCCGGCCAGCGTCGGCAGGTCGTGCGTGGACGGCATCGCCACCGCGTCGCGGTCCCAGCGCTCGGGCCGGCGAAACGCGCCGTCGGCGTCGCGCTCGAACCAGAGCACGCGCATCCCGGCGATGCCGCGCGCCGCGAGCCGCTCGCGCAGCCCGTCGGGCACGGTGCCGAGATCCTCGCCGATCGCGATCGCGCGATGCCGCGACGATTCGAGCGCGACCAGCCGCAGCAGGTCGTCGAGCGGATAGCGCAGGTAGGCGCCGTCGCGCGCGGAGGTGCCGTCGCGCACGATCCAGAGCCGCGCGAAGCCGAGGATGTGATCGATGCGCACGCCGCCGGCATGCGCGAACGCGGCGCGCAGCAGCGCGATGAACGGCGCGAAGCCGCTCGCGCGCAGCGCGGCCGGGGTCCAGGTGGTGACGCCCCAGGCCTGGCCGTCGGCGTTGAACAGGTCGGGCGGCGCGCCGATCGAGGCGGCGCCCAGCATCAGGCCGGGCGCGGCCCACGCGTCGCTGCCGTCGGGCGCGCAGCCCACGGCGAGATCGGCGATGGTGCCGATCGACATGCCGGCGCCGCGCGCGGCCCGGTGCGCGCCGTCGAGCCCGCGCGCGGCGAGCCATTGCGCGAACGAGAAGAACGCCACGTCGTCGGCGTGCGCGGCCGCGAACGCGCGCACCCCGGGCGCGTCGGGGCCGCCGCGCAGCGCCTCGGGCCAGCGCCGCCAGTCGGGCTCGCGCCGGTCGGCCAGCGCCTGCGCGTGCAGCGCGTCGAAGCAGGCATGCGCGTGCAGCGCGGCGCCGCCGTCGGCGACGAAGCGCGCGAACGCGTCGGCATCGGGTGACGGATGCGCGCGCCAGCGCTCGAACAGCGCGCGCAGCACGCGCAGCTTGGTGTGGACCGCCAGCGGCCAGTCCACCAGCGGCGCGGCGGCGAGCCGGGCGGCGGTGTCGGCCAGCCCGGTTTCGGCGAGTGCGGCGGCGGTGGCCTGCGGGCCGGCCACGTCGTCGGGATCGACGTAGGCGAGGTTGTGCCAGCGGCGCGAGGACGGCGAATACGGGCTGTCGCGCTCGGGCTGGGCCGGGAACGTGGCATGGGTCGGGCTGATCGCGAGCGCGTCGGCGCCGAGCCGCGCGGCGCTGCCGGCCAGGGCCGCGAGCGCGGTGGTGTCGCCGATGCCGAAGTCGCCGGCGCGGCGCAGCCCGTAGAGCTGGGCCGCGAGCCCCCACGGCCGCTGGCGGCCCGCCGCGAACGCCGCGTCGCCGATGGTCCAGCCGCGCGCGGGCGCCACCGCCACCGTCACGCTGGCCTCGTCGGTTTCCACCAGGTGATAGCCGGGCGTGTCGATCGCGGGCAGCCGCGCGCCGCCGCCGGCCGGATCGGCCGCCAGCCGGCCCGTGACGCGGGCGCCGTCCTCGAGCGTGAGCGTGTAGCCGCCGCCGGCCCGGCCGGCCGCGGCGGGCCACGGCACGGCCTCGCCGGCCGTGGCCGTCACCAGCGGCGGCGGCGCGGCCGGCGCCGCCAGTGCGGCCAGGCTCCATTCGCGATCGGCGAGCGAGGCGGCCGGCAGGCCGAGCGCGTCGAGCAGCACCGCGAGCGCGTCGTCGCCGACCCGCCGCGGCTGGTCGGCCGCGTCGGTCCATTCGGGCTCGAGCCCGGCCGCGCGGGCCAGCGCGGCAAGCGAGGCGTCGTGTCCGGTGCTCATCGTCCACGCCCCTCGGCCGGCGCGCCGGCCGGCGCGTCGAGCCAGACGAGGCAGGCGTGCGGGCCAAGCCGCCCGTCGACGAGCGCGTCGCGCACGCGCGGCGGCGTCTCGAACACGATCTTGCCGGGCGGCGGCTCGGCCAGCGCGATCGGCGTGTCGTCGAGGTTCAGCGCGATCGCGAGCCGCGCGCCGTTGCCGAGCCGCCAGCGCGCGACCAGGGCACGAGGCGCGGCGCCCGTGCGTGGCGCACGGCCGGTGCCGGTGGCCTGGTCGTCCTCGCCGCTCGCGCGATCGCGTTCGATCGCCTCGGCGAGCGTCGCGGCCGCCGCGCGTTCGGCCGGCTGCTCCGGGTCGTCCGGCAGCAGGCGCGAGTGGTCGGGCGCGATGCCGGGGTCGCCGCCGCGCGGATCGTCGTGGGCCGGCGCGTGGCTGCCCGCGTCCGCGCCGCCGTCGAGCAGGCTGACGCCCTCCGAACGCGTGCCCGGCAGATGCGGCACGACAAAGCCGTTGCGCACCGCCAGCGCGCCGCGATAGAACGCGCGCCAGCTGCGTGCATCGTCGCTCTCATGGTCGGCATCCACCGCTTCGAGCGAGGAACGCGCGAAGGTGGCCGGGTCGTTCGGGTCGGGAATCAGATGACGCCGCTCGGAATTCTCGAACGCCGGGAACGCGGCGAACTCGCGGCGGCGGCCCTCGCGCACGGCGTCGGCCAGCTCGCCTTCGTAATCGGTGAAGAACTGGAACGGCTGCGTCGAGCCGGTTTCCTCGCCCATGAACAGCAGCGGCACCGACGGCGCCAGCAGCAGCACGGCGGTGGCCGCGCGCAGCGTCTCGTCGTTGACCATCGCGCGCAGCCGCTCGCCGAACGCGCGGTTGCCGATCTGGTCATGGTTCTGCAGGAACGCGACGAACGCGGTGGGCGGCAGGTGCGCGCTCGGCTCGCCGCGCGGGCGGCCGTCGTGCAGCGGCGAGGGCTCGCCCTGGTACGCGAAGCCCTCGGCGAGGGTGCGCGCGAAGCGCTGCAGCGGCGCGTCGGCGTAGGCGCGGTAATAGCCGTCGCGCTCGCCCGTCAGCAGCACGTGCGCGCTGTTGTGGAAATCGTCGTTCCACTGCGCGTCGAAGCCGGCGTCGGCGAGCAGGTGGGCGCTGTTGCGCTCGTTTTCCAGCACCAGATGGACGTGCCGCTCGCTGCCCGCGTAGGCGCGCACGCGCGCGGCCAGCTCGCCGAGCCAGCGGTCGTCGTCGATCGCGTGAGCGGCGTCGATGCGCAGCCCGTCGATGCGATATTCCTCGAGCCAGTAGAGCGCGTTGTCGATGAAGAAGCGCCCGACCTCGTCGCGCTGGAAGTCGATCGCCGGCCCCCAGCCGGTGGTCTTGCCCTCGCGGAAGAACGGCGGCGCGTAGCGCGCGAGCCAGTTGCCGTCGGGGCCGAAGTGGTTGTAGACCACGTCGACGAACACCTGCAGCCCCAACTCGTGCGCGGCGTCCACCAGCGCCTTCAGTTCCTCGGGCCGCCCGTAGGACGACGACGGCGCGAACGGCAGCACGCCGTCGTAGCCCCAGTTGCGCGTGCCGGGGCACTCGGCCAGCGGCATCAGCTCGATCGCGGTCACGCCCAGCGCGGCGAGTTCGCCGAGCCGCTGCGCCACGCCGCGATAGCCGCCGAGCGCGCCCACGTGCAGCTCGTAGAGCACCGTCTCGTGCCAGGGCCGGCCGCGCCAGTCGTCCTGGCGCCAGCGATAGGCGCCGGGGTCGATCACCTGGCTCGGGCCGTGGACGCCCTCGGGCTGGAAGCGCGAGGCGGGATCGGGCACGGCCTCGCCGCCGTCGAGCCGGTAGCGGTAGCGCGTGCCGGGGCCGAACGGCACGGTGGCGTCGAACCAGCCGCCGTCGCGCGCCGTCATGGCCACGCTGGCGCGGCGTTCGCCGTCGTCGAGCTCCACGCTCACCGCCTGGCAGGCAGGTGCCCAGAGCCGGAAGTGCGTGCGGTGCGGATCGATGCAACTGGCGCCGAATGAAGTCGGATACGCGTGGCGGCCGGCGGGAAAGGTCAGGGAATCGGTCATCGCGATGTTCTCGGATGCGGGTCGGTATCGTGTTCAGGACACCGACGTGGGTTCGTCATGGGCCGACACCGCGCCGGCGGTCGGCTCGGGCTCGGGTTCCGTGCCGGGCGCGGGCACGGTTCGCGGTTCCGCGCTGCCGTCGTCCGCGCTGTCGGCGTTGTCGTCCCGGTTGTCGTCCGGGTCGTCGTCGGAAGCGCCTCGCGGATCGTCGTCGCCCTCGTCCTCGGGGCGCGCGTCGCCGGCCGCGTCGGCACGCGCGGGGTCGAGGCTCGCGGCCTGCCCGGCGGGCAGCCGCGCGGCCGCGATCACGGCCGCGTGCGCGGCCAGTTCGATGCCTCCGGCCGGCAGCGGCTGCGGCTCGAGATCGGGTCGCGCGCTGTCGGCCAGCACGCGGAACTCGAGTGGCGGCGCGGGCGGCACGAACACGAGCGGCTGCGCCGAACCGTTCAGCATCAGCAGCAGCACCTCGGTCTCGCCGTCCCGATCGGGGCCGACGCGGCGCATCGTCAGCGCGCGCAGTTCGCGGTTCTGCCAGGCGGGGATCGAGATCGCCTCGCCGCGCTCGTCGAACCAGTCGATCTCGCGCAGCCCCGGCGCCGCCTCGCGGTCGCCCGACGGATAGCCCGGCCCCGACAGCAGCGGGTGGTCGCGGCGCAGCGCGGCGAGCCGCGCGACGAAGCCGGTGAGCTGGCGCCCGGCGTCACTGGCCGCGGCCTCCCAGTCGAACCACGCCAGTTCGGTGTCCTGGCAGTAGGCGTTGTTGTTGCCCTGCTGGCTGCGGCCGAACTCGTCGCCGCCGAGCAGCATCGGCGTGCCGAGCGCCGCGAACAGCGTGGTCAGCATCGAGCGCGCCACGCGCTCGCGCACCTCGAGGATGGCGGCGTCGTCGGTCGGGCCTTCCACGCCCCAGTTCGCGCTGCAGTTGTCGTCGCGGCCGTCGCGGTTCTCCTCGCCGTTGGCCTCGTTGCGCTTCGACGAGTACGAGACGAGATCGGCCAGCGTGAAGCCGTCGTGGGCCGAGATGAAGTTCACCGAGGCCCACGGCTTGCGCCGGTGGTGGTTGAACAGGTCGGCCGAGCCGGCCAGCCGCGCGGCCAGCTCGGGCCGCATGCCGGCGTCGCCGCGCCAGAAGCGGCGCACCGTGTCGCGAAACTTGTCGTTCCATTCGCCGAAGCCGGCCGGGTGGTTGCCAAGCTGGTAGCCGCCGGGGCCGAGGTCCCACGGTTCGGAGATCAGCTTGCGGGTGGCCAGCACCGGATCCTGGCGCAGCGCGTCGAAGAAGCCCGAGCCGCGGTCGTAGCCGTGCGGCTCGCGGCCGAGCGTGACGCCGAGGTCGAAGCGGAAGCCGTCGATGTTGAACGCGGTACACCAGTAGCGCAGCGAATCCATCACCATCTGCAGCACGCGCGGATGCGAGAGGTTCAGCGTGTTGCCGCAGCCGGTCTCGTCGATGTGGTAGCGCGGGTCGTTCGGCTGCAGGCGGTAGTAGCTGGCGTTGTCGAGGCCGCGCCACGACAGCGTCGGGCCGAGCTGGTTGCCCTCGCAGGTGTGGTTGTAGACCACGTCGAGCAGCACCTCGATGCCGGCCGCGTGCAGCTGGCGGATCGCGATGCGCATCTCGTCGAGCCGGCGCGTGGCGAGATACGACGGCTGCGGCGCGAAATACGCCAGCGTGTCGTAACCCCAATAGTTGCGCAGCCCGCGGTTGACGAGCTCGCGGCTGTCGAGGAACGCCTGCACCGGCAGCAGCTCGACGGTGGTCACGCCGAGCTTGAGCAGATGGTCGATGAATTCGGGCGAGGCCAGCGTCGCGAAGGTGCCGCGCTCCGGCGTGCGCAGCCCGTCGCGGCGCATCGAGATGCCGCGCACGTGGGTCTCGTAGATCACGGTGTCCTGCCACGGCACCTCGGGGCGGCGGTCGCCGTGCCAGTCGAACGATTCGTCCACCACCACGCACTTGGGCATGGCCGGCGCCGAATCGCGGCGGTCGATCGACAGGTCCGCGCGGTTCGAGTGCAGCCGGTAGCCGAACAGCGCGTCGGACCAGCGGAACTGGCCGATCAGCTTGCGCGCGTAGGGATCGAGCAGCAGCTTCGAGGAATTGAAGCGGTGGCCGTGCTGCGGCTGGTAGGGGCCGTCGGCGCGAAACGCGTAGACGGTGCCGGGATGCGCGCCCGGCAGGTAGCCATGCCAGATCTCGTCGGTGCATTCGGGCAGGTCGAGCCGGGCGATCTCCTTGCGTCCGGACGGCTCGAACAGGCAGAGCTGCAGGCGCGTGGCGTGCGCGGAAAACACCGCGAAATTGATGCCGAGGCCGTTCCAGCTCGCACCGAGCGGGTACGGCCTGCCCGGCTCGAGCCGGTCGGCGGACGCAGCACGCATGATGATTTTCTCCTCGTTGTCGCGTGTTGTTTCGGATGACGATGTTTCAGGCGCGGGACGCCACCGGCGCGGCTCAGTCCGGACGCAGCCAGACGGTGGCGAGCGGCGGCAGGCGCAGCGAGGCCGACCAGCGCTGGCCGTGCAGCGGCGCTTCCTCCGCGAACACGGCGCCGTCGTTGCCGCGGTTGGTGCCGCCGTAGGCCGCGCTGTCGGTGTTCAGCAGCTCGGTCCAGCGGCCGGGCGCGGGCAGCCCGATGCGGTAGCCGTCGCGCGGCACCGGCGTGAAGTTGCAGACGGCCACCAGCAGGCGGCCGGCGCCGTCGCGGCGCACGAACGCGTAGACGCTGTTGGCGGCGTCGTCGCCGATCAGCCAGCCGAAGCCCTCGGGGCTCGCGTCGAGCCGGTGCAGCGCGGGCTCGGCCGCGAGCTGCCGGTTCAGGTCGCGCACCAGGCGCTGCACGCCGCGGTGCGCGGGCGAGTCGAGCAGCTCCCAGGGCGGTTGCGCGTCGTGCGCGAACTCGCCGGGCTGGGCGAACTCGCCGCCCATGAACAGCAGCTTCTTGCCCGGGTGCGCCCACATGAACGCGTAGTAGGCGCGCAGCGTCGCGAAGCGCTGCCACGCGTCGCCGGGCACCTTCGCGACCAGCGAGCCCTTGCCGTGGACCACCTCGTCGTGCGAGAGCGGCAGCACGAAGCGCTCCGAGAACGCGTAGACGAGGCCGAACGTCATGCGGTCGTGGTGATGGCGGCGATGCACCGGATCCTCGTGCAGATACGACAGCGTGTCGTGCATCCAGCCCATGTTCCACTTGAAGTCGAAGCCGAGGCCGCCGTCGGCGACGGGCGCCGTCACGCCCGGCCAGGCGGTCGACTCCTCGGCGATGGTCAGCACCCCGGGCGGCGCGCCGGCGCCGTGCAGCGTGTCGTTGAGCGTGCGCAGGAACGCGATCGATTCGAGGTTCTCGCGCCCGCCGTAGCGGTTCGGAATCCACGCGCCCGAGGCGCGCGAGTAATCGCGGTAGAGCATCGAGGCCACCGCGTCCACGCGCAGCCCGTCGACGTGATGGTCGCGCACCCAGGCCAGCGCCGAGGCGATCAGGAACGCGCTCACCTCGTGGCGGCCGACGTTGAACACCAGCGTGTTCCAGTCGGGATGGAAGCCCTCGCGCGGATCGGCATGCTCGTAGAGCGCGGTGCCGTCGAACTGCGCGAGGCCGTGCTGGTCGGTCGGGAAATGCGCGGGCACCCAGTCGACGATCACGCCGACCCCGGCCGCGTGCGCGCGATCGACGAAGCGCGCGAAGCCCTCGGTCGGCCCGAAGCGCGCCGACGGCGCGAACGGCGAGAGCGGCTGGTAGCCCCACGAGCCGCCGAACGGATACTCGGCCACCGGCATCAGTTCGACGTGCGTGAAGCCCATGCCGGCGGCGTAGGGGATCAGCCGGTCGGCGAGCTCGTCCCAGCTCGGCGTGCGCGTGGGCGGATCGCCGAGCCGCTGCCACGATTCGGCATGCACCTCGTACACCGACATCGGCGCGTTGGCCGCGTTGGTCTGCGCGCGGCGCGCGAGCCAGGCCCCGTCCTGCCAGGCGAAGCGTTCGCGCGCGGTGTTGTCGGCCACCACCGAGGCGGTCAGCGGCGGCGCCTCGGTGGCGCGCGCGCACGGGTCGGCCTTCAGCGGCAGCACGCGGCCGTCGCGCGTGCGCAGCTCGTACTTGTAGCGCGCGCCCGCATGCACGGCCGGGATGAACAGCTCCCAGACGCCCCACGGGCGGCGCAGCCGCATCGGGTTGCGCCGCCCGTCCCAGGCGTTGAAGTCGCCCACCACCGACACGCGCGCGGCGGCCGGCGCCCAGACCGCGAAGATCACGCCGGCCACGCCGTCGATCTCGGCCAGGCGCGCGCCGAGGCAGTCGAGCACGGCGAACGGATCGCCGTTGGCGAAACGCGCGAGCGCCGCGTCGTCGAGCAGCGGCCCGAACGCATAGATGTCCTCGATCTCCTGGGTGGCGGTCATCCAGTCGATCGCGAGCCGGTACGGCTCGTCGGCCTCGATCTCGCCGGCGAAGCAGCCGGCCGGCGCCACGCGTTCGAGTTCGCCGAGCACGCGGCCGCCGTCGCGCGCGACCACCTGCACGGCGTGCGCGCCGGGAAACAGCGCGCGCACCACGGTGCGATCGCCGTCGCGATGGCGGCCCAGGCACGCGAACGGGTCCGGATGCCGCGCGTCGAGCAACGCGGCGATGTCGTCCGGTGCGAACAGCGTGTCGCTCATTGTTTTTTCTCCGGTGCTGCGGGGTGATCGGGTGAATGAGGGGGATCGGCGAGCGGGCGGCCGAGCAGCTGCGCGGCCAGCGCCGCGAGTCCGACCACCGGCACGCGCAGCCAGTCCGGGCGGTTCGCGGCCTCGTAGCCGAGTTCGTAGGACGCCTTCTCGATCAGGAACAGCATCAGCAGCCGCTCGGCGTGCCCGGGTGCCACGAACGGCTCGGCGGCGGCTTGGCAGGCGTCGCGGTAGTTGGCGAGGAAGCGGTCGGCCGCGGCCTGCCCGAAGCGGTCGAACAGCGTGCGCTTGAGGTCGGCCGTCGGCGCGGGCGCCTTCTCGATCGCGAACTGCGCGGCCGCGCTTGCATACGACAGCGAGCGCAGCAGGCCGGCCACGTCGCGCAGCGGATGCGACTTGGCGCGGCGCGCCTCGAGCGGCCGGGCCGGCTCACCCTCGAAATCGATCAGCATCGCGTCGCCGTTGACCTCGAGTACCTGGCCGAGGTGGAAATCGCCATGGATCCGCATGCAGGTGGCGCCGAGTTCGCGCGGCACCAGCGTGCCGATGGCCTGCGCGATCGCCTCGCGCGAGGCGAGCAGCGCGGCCGCGGCCTCGCGCGCGTCGGCGTCGAGCTCGTCCAGGCGCGGCGCGAGCAGGGCCGCGGCGCGCTCGAACATGGCCAGCGCGTCGGCGGTCCAGCCTTCGACGTGGGCCGGAGTGGCGGGTTCGGGCGCGAACGCCGGATCGTCGCTCGGCGCGGCCAGCACCACGTGCAGCTCGCCGAGCCGGGTACCGATCGCGCCGGCGAACGCGGCATAGGTGTCGAGTTCGAGCGCCGCCTGCGCCGATTCGCCGGCGTCGGGCGTGGCCGCCGCCGCGAGCGCGAGATCGCTCACCGCGCGCTTCAGGAAATCGAGCGAGCGCGCCCAGGCGTCGCCCTGGTTGTCGACGAAGTTCTGCACGATCGCGACCGTGTGCGGCGTGCCGTCGGCCGCCACGCGGCGCACCTCGCCGATCAGCGCCGGCGCGTTGCGGTAGCCGGCGCGCGTGAGGTGGCGGCTGACCTCGGCCTCGGGATGGATGCCGGGCGCCACGCGCCGCACCAGTTTCAGCACCAGCGCCTCGCCGATCACGAGCGAGCTGTTGCTCTGCTCGGCGGCCAGCCAGCGCACCTCGGGCGCGTCGCCGAGCGCGTATCGCGCCAGCGCCGGTTCCGGCTCCGGTGTGAACACCAGCGTGCCGCCATCCGCGAGCGGCACGTCGCGCGGGTCCGCGAGCCGGCGCAGCACGCCGTGCGCGAAGCACGGCAGCGCGAACGCATCGGTCAGGTAGCCCACCGTCGGGCCGCGCCGCACGCGCGCGAGCGCGAGCCGCATGAAGAGCGGATGCGAGGTCTCGTCGCCCCAGGCGGGGGCGAGCGGCACCGCGTAGCGATCCTCGCGGCCGTCCACGGTGGCCACCAGCTCGGCGTACTGGAACGCCTCGCCCGGGATCGGCGTCACGCAGTCGAAACGCACCGCGTCGAGCGGGCGGTCCTTCGAGGCGAACCAGCGGCGCCGCGTGAGCCACGACGGCAGCACTTCCGCCTCGAGCGTGGCGACCAGCTCGGCGGCCGGATGCGTATCGCCGCGCCGCATCACGAGCGTGGTGTACTCGGGCAGCGGCTCCGCGTGCGGGCGGTGCCAGGCCGGCTCGCTGCCGGTGGCCGACAGCTGGAACCAGAGGAAGCCGTAGGGCGGGAAGGTCAGCAGGTAGGGCAGCTCGCCGATCGCCGGGAACGGCGAGTCGGAGGTCATCTCCACCGGCACGCGGCCGGCGAACTCGGACAGGTCCAGCTCGACCGCCTGCGAGGCGCGCGACAGGTTCGCCACGCACAGCACCGGCGTGGCGTCGGGCAGCTCGCGCAGATAGGCGAGGATCCTGCGGTTCTCGGGCCGCAGGAAGCGCAGCGTGCCGCGCCCGAACACCTGGGTGGCGCGGCGCGTGGCCAGGATCCGGCGCATCCAGTTCAGCAGCGAGTGCGGATCGCGCGACTGCGCCTCGACGTTCACCGCGTCGTAGCCGTACAGCGCGCCCATCACGGGCGGCAGCACCAGTTGCTCGGGATCGGCGCGCGAGAAGCCGCCGTTGCGGTCGGCCGACCACTGCATCGGCGTGCGCACGCCGTCGCGGTCGCCGAGGTGGATGTTGTCGCCCATCCCGAGCTCGTCGCCGTAGTAGACCACCGGCGTGCCCGGCATCGACAGCAGCAGCGAGTTGATCAGCTCGATGCGGCGCCGGTCGCGCTCCATCAGCGGCGCCAGGCGCCGCCGGATGCCGAGGTTCAGGCGCGCGCGGCGGTCGCTCGCGTAGGTCTGCCAGAGCAGGTCGCGCTCGGAGTCGGTGACCATCTCCAGCGTCAGCTCGTCGTGGTTGCGCAGGAAGATCGCCCACTGGTTGCTCGGCGCGAGTTCCGGCGTCTGCCGCATGATGTCGATGATCGGGAAGCGGTCCTCGCTCGCGATCGACATGTAGATGCGCGGCATCAGCGGGAAGTGGAACGCCATGTGGCATTCGTCCTCGTCGCCGAAGTATTCCTGCACGTCCTCCGGCCACTGGTTGGCCTCGGCCAGCAGCATCCGGTTCGGATACTCGGCGTCGATCGTCGCGCGGATCGTCTTCAGGATCGCGTGCGTCTCGGGCAGGTTCTCGTTGCTGGTGCCCTCGCGCTCGACCAGGTACGGCACCGCGTCGAGCCGCAGCCCGTCGATGCCGAGATCGAGCCAGAAGCGCATCACCTGCAGCACCTCGCGCACCACCGCCGGGTTGTCGAAGTTCAGGTCCGGCTGGTGCGAGTAGAAGCGGTGCCAGTAGTACTGGCCCGCCACCGGATCGTGGGTCCAGTTCGACGGCTCGCTGTCGACGAAGATGATCCGCGTGCCGGCGAACTTGGTGTCGCTGTCCGACCAGACGTAGTAGTCGCGATGCACCGAGCCCGGCTTGGCGCGGCGCGCGCGCTGGAACCACGGATGCTGGTCCGAGGTGTGGTTGATCACCAGCTCGGTGATCACGCGGATGCCGCGCGCGTGCGCCTCGCGGATGAAGCGGCGCACGTCGGCGAGCGTGCCGTAGTCGGGGTGGACGTTGCGGTAGTCGGCGATGTCGTAGCCGTCGTCGCGGCGCGGCGACGGATAGAACGGCAGCAGCCACAGCGCGTCCACGCCGAGCGAGGCGATGTAGTCGAGCTTCGAGATCAGGCCCGGGAAGTCGCCGATGCCGTCGCCGTTCGAATCGAAGAACGACTTCACGTGCAACTGGTAGATGATCGCGTCCTTGTACCAGAGCGGATCGGCGGGCGCGGCGCCCGGATCGACGGCGCGCGAGGCGGCGCGGCGCGTGGTGCGTCGCGGGGTGCCGGCGGCCGGCTGGAACGGGGCATGCGGCAGTTGGTCGAGCGGCAGCTGGTCGAGCGGTTCTTCACGAATCATCGCTGGTCTCCCGAGCCGGACGTGGCCGGCTGCGTGGCGTAGGCGGGCAGGTGCGGCGCGTCGGGCGCGATGCGCCAGATCGCGAACGGCAGCGCGTGCGGGTCGAGGTTCACGTACTGGCGCGTGCCGTGCCAGCGGGCGGTATGGCCGGCGGCGAGGTCGGTCACGCGCAGCGCCGCGCCCTCGGGTACGGCCCAGCCCGCGTAGAGCGCCGCGTCGAGCGTGAAATCGGTGGCCTGCGGCGCCCACGGGTCGAGGCTCACGGCCGCCACGATCACGCTGTCGAGGTTCGGCGTGGCCTTGCGGAACACCAGCACCGAATCGTTCGGCGAGTCGAGGAACGTGATGCCGAGATGCGTCTGCAGGGCCGGGTGGGTGCGCCGCACGCGGTTCAGCAGCGCGATCTCGCCGGCCAGGTTTCCGGGCCGGTGCCAGTCGCGCGCGCGCAGCTCGTATTTCTCGGCGTCGCGGTATTCCTCGCCGGCCTCGTCGAGCGGCGCCGATTCGCCGATCTCGAAGCCGCTGTACATGCCCCACACGCCCGACAGCAATGCCGCCAGCGCCGCGCGGATCACGAACTGCGAACGCGGCGCGTTGTGCAGGTAGCGCGGGTTGATGTCGGGCGTGTTGACGAAGAAGTTCGGCCGGAAGAACTCGCGCGGCGCGCCGTCGGCCAGCTCCTGCAGATAGGCGCGCAGCTCGTGCTTGGACTCGCGCCAGGTGAAGTAGGTGTACGACTGCGAGAAGCCGACCTTGGCGAGCCGGTACATCATCGCCGGGCGCGTGAACGCTTCCGACAGGAACACCACGTCCGGGTGGCGCGCGCGGATGTCCTCGATGAGCCAGGCCCAGAACGGCAGCGGCTTGGTGTGCGGGTTGTCGACGCGGAACAGCTTCACGCCCGCCTCGATCCAGTGCAGCACCACGTCGCGCAGCGCGATCCAGAGGTCCGGCATCGCGTCGGCCGCGTAGAAGTCGGGGTTGACGATGTCCTGGTAGCGCTTCGGCGGGTTCTCCGCGAACCGCAGCGAGCCGTCCGGGCGCCAGGCGAACCAGCCCGGATGCTGCGCGAGCCACGGGTGATCGGGCGAGCACTGCACCGCGAAGTCGAGCGCGATCTCGATGCCGTGCGCGTGGGCCGCTTCCACCAGCGCGCGGAACGAGGCGAGCGAGCCCAGGCTCGGGTGGACGTCCGCGTGGCCGCCGATCGGCGAGCCGATCGCGTAGGGGCTGCCGACGTCCTCCGGACCGGCGCGCAGGCTGTTGTTGCGGCCCTTGCGCGCCGTCAGGCCGATCGGATGGATCGGCGGGAAATAGAGCACGTCGAAGCCCATCTCGCGAATGCGCGGCAGATGGCGGGCGACGTCCTCGAAGGTGCCGTGGCGCTGCGGATCGTCCGACGCCGAGCGCGGGAACATCTCGTACCAGCTGCCGAAGCGCGCCGCGCGGCGTTCGACGTCGATCGGATAGACGGTCGGGTCCTGCGTCTGCGCGCTGCGCCGGCCGAGCGCCGCGTAGGCCGCCGCCGACGGCGGCGCCAGCACCAGCGCGAGGCGCCGCTCCGCGTCCGACGAATCGAACTCGGCCGCGATGCGGCGCAGGTCGGCCACCGAGTCGTCGTCGTGGGTGCCTTTCGCCGCGTCGAGCGCGTCGGCCAGCAGCGCGCGCGCTTCCTGCAGCTCCAGCGCCACGTCCTGGCCGGCCTTGTGCTTCTTGCCGATGTCGTCGACCAGCGAGCCCCAGTCGTCGCGCCAGGCGACGACGCGGAACAGGTGGCGGCCGATCCGGTCGAGCGGGATCGCGGCCTGCCAGCGATCGTTGCCGAGCGGCGCGAGCGGCACCTCGTGCCACTCGGCCTCGTCGGCCGCGCGCCACGCCACCACCGCGCCGAGCCGTGCATGGCCGTCCGCGATCAGCGTCGCGCCGACCACCGCGCGCTCGCCGACCACGCGCTTGGCCGCGAAACGGCCGCCGTCCACCGCCGGCTCCACGCGCTCGATCGCGATGCGGTCGGCCGCCAGCGCCGCCGTGAGCGCGTTCGTGCCCGGCTTGCCGCGGCGGCGTGCGCCGCCGGTGGCGGTGGCGTCGTCGGGCGTGTCCTTGCCGGCCTTGCCCTTCGCGTCCTTGCCGTCCTTGGCGTCCTTGCCCGGTTTGACCGGCTTCGCGCGCGAGGCGCGCAGCAGCGCGAGGCCGCCCGGCGGCAGCTCGAACGCGTCGAGCGGCGCGGCCTTGGCGCGGCGGGCGGCCGCGAGCGGCGCGAAGCGCGTGAACGCGCCCGGCACGCCGGCCAGGCAGGCGCCCGGATCGACGCGCGCCGCGCGGTCGAGATCGGGGTTCAGCGCGATCAGCAGCGCGTCGTCGGCCTGTTCGAGCGAGGCGTCGCTGCCGCGCAGCAGCACGGTGGCCGCCGCGTCGGCGCCGCTCAGCACTGCCAGCTCGCCGCGCGAGGCGAACACCGGCGAAGCGTGGCGCCGACGGTTCGCCTCGGCCAGCGCGTCCGAGAGATCGAACGGCGCGGCCTCGAACGCGTCGCGGAACGCGCCCGGCTGGGCGTGCGGCGTCATCAGCGGGATCGCCACGCCGCGCTCGAAGCCCATCGGCACCAGCCAGCCGGTGCCGAGCGCCGCCGCGGCTTCCAGCGCGCGCCGATAGGCGCGCTCCTGCGCCTCGCGCGACGCGCCGCGCAGATCGTGGGCGAGGCGCGGGCCTTCGAACGCGTCGGGGTAGGCGATCGGCGAGCCCACCCGGCGCAGCAGCGCGTGTTCGTCGACCAGCCAGGGCGCGCGACCGTCCCACCAGCGCAGCGACGAGAACACGCCGTCGAAGCCGGCGCCCTCGAACGCCGCCAGCGTGTCGCGCGCATGGCCCGGGATGCCGGCCAGCCAGCGCACGTCGTGCAGTTCGCCGTGGCGCGAGGCGAGCCAGCTGCGCCACCATTGCGCCGGCAGGCGCTGCGGGGCATCGACCAGGAAGCCCGCGATGCCGGCCGCCGAAAGCGTCGCGAAGCGGCCGTGCCACCAGCCCGACAGCGCGTCCGCCACCTCCGGGCGGGTGAGGTCGGCATAGGCCACCGTCTGCTCGAACGCCGCCGTGCGCGGATCGATGCGCGCGTCGTCGTGATGGCGCTCCACGTACCAGTCGGGCGAGGCGCGCCGCAGCGGATGCTCGACCGCGATCCGGTCCAGCGTCACGTCGAGCATCAGCTTCAGGTCGAATTCGCGTGCCTGTTCGACGAGCGTGGCGAGCGCGTCGGCCGTGTCGAGCCTGGTGGCCAGCGCGTCGGCGGGGCGATCGTGATCGGCCACCACGCGCGGGTGGCCGCCGCGGCCTGCCGCGTTGAACGCGCCGATCACCACGTGATCGAAGCCGCCCGCGGCGATCCGCTCGAACCAGGCGGGCCAGGCGTCGAGCGCGCCGACGAAGCGGGCGTCGCAGAAGTAGAGATGCGGGGAGAAAGGGGAATCCATTTAACCGTCCACGAGGCGGATTGGGGCGGCCTTGGCCGCTGACGGCGATGGGTAATGCAATGTACGTGCCCGCTGTTTTCACGTATTGGGGACAGGCGCAGCGCGGCGCCGGGCGGGTGGGCGGCGCCGGCGTGTTGCGCCGCGATGCAAAGTCGGCGCGCCGATGTAGTTTTTACAGCGTCGGCGAGGGGCGGCCGGGCGGGGTGGGCGCTTTCGGGAACGGGACGCGAATTGGTTACAACTCTTGCGGGATGCCGTGGCGATGGTTACATAAGCCTTTCGATGACTTGGCTACACTCGCATCGTCTTTCGTTTTCATCCTTATCTGTCCATCAAGGAAGGGCGTCGATCATGACCAACTTACTGACCCGACTCGTTGCGGTGGCCGCCCTCGGCGCCGTGCTTTCCACGCCGGCGCTGGCGCGCGGCGATCTCGACAATGCCTTGGGCGGTGCGCTCGGCGGCGTGGCCGGCGCGGCGCTCGGCGGCGCGGTGGGCGGCAGCACCGGCGCGGTGATTGGTGGCGCGGTGGGCGGGGGCGCGGGCGGGGCGGTGACGTCCAGCCGGCGTGAACGGACCGGGGCGATTATCGGTGGGGCGTTGGGTGGCGGGGCGGGAACCGCCGCGGGGAATGCGATGGGCGGTCGATCGGGTGGGTTGATCGGGGCCGCGCTGGGTGGCGGGGCGGGGTCGGCGTTGGGAGGGAATATGTCGAGGTCGAATTCGTATCAGGAGGATGATCGGCGCGGGCGGTATGGGCATGGGCGGCATCATCGTGGCGGGCGGCGGTGGGATTGAGGGGGCGAGGCGGGGAGATGAACCCGGCGCAGGGGGCGGTTGCCGGGTTTTTTGTGAATGGGAGAGAGCGCCGGGTGGGGATGTCGACCCTGAGCGGACTTTCATCCGGGACCGAAGCAGACATTCGCAAGGTGTCGCCCGTCCGGATCCAGTGAGCGTTCAGCTATGATGCCTCGAGCTATCGGCTGCATGCCACCGCCTTCGCAGCCGGTCTTTCCAGATCGATCTTCGCGTTTCGAAAGAGGATTCTTCGATGGCTATCGAGCGAACCGGCCACAGGTATCGAGCTACTGATACGGGCAAGACTATTGACGTCTGGTTTCCGGCTACCGGTGGCGGGAAAAGGCGCAGTTGCCTCGCCGAGAAAGTCGGGATTATTTTTGGTGATGTCGTTGCTGTAGTGATTGAGTCGCTCGAAATCCCGCCCATTTCTACGGAGGACGCGTACCTGCGATTGCACCTGCTATCTGAAAGGGCCGTTAAGCCGAATGAAGTCAATCTCGACGGCATTTTTGGCCTGTTGCCCAATATTGCATGGACATCCGCAGGCCCTGTTTTCCCCGGAAACGTCGAGGATCTGCGGGACCGGTTAGCAGCCGAATACCACCACCTGACAGTGTCGTCGGTAGACAAGTTTCCTCGCATGACTGACTACGTCGTGCCCGAGGGCGTGCGGGTAGCCGATGCGGATCGCGTGAGACTTGGCGCGCATCTGGCAAGTGGTACGACGGTGATGCATGAGGGTTTCGTTAACTTCAACGCGGGCACCCTTGGTGAGTCGATGGTCGAGGGGCGTGTGACGCCGGGCGTTACTGTCGGGAAAAATTCCGACGTCGGCGCAGGCTCGTCCATCATGGGTACGCTCTCGGGCGGGGGCAAAAGCAGGAACTCAATCGGCGAACGGAGTTTGCTCGGAGCGAACGCCGGCATAGGTATTTCGCTTGGAGACGAGTGTATCGTCGAAGCCGGTCTGTATGTCACGGCCGGTACGAAAGTGAAGTTGCCCGATGGCAACGTCGTGCCGGCACGGCAGTTGTCCGGTCGATCCAGCCTGCTATTCCGTCGAAACAGCCAGACCGGTGCAGTCGAGGTGCTGCCGACAGATTCTTCCCGCTGGGGCGGCCTGAATACGAGCCTGCATAGTAACGACTGAGTAACCGTGTCTCGAGTCAAGCCAGTTGAAGCGGCGTGACTTGCCTGAAAATCCCTGGCGCGGCTGGTGGATGACCGCTTCGTGCTGGCGTCCCCATCGGCCGCTTATGGACGGAAGTCGCCCTACGTCTCCGCGCCCGGGCTCGGCCGGCCGCAGCCGACCCGTTGCCGCCATTCAGCGACCCAGGCCACGTGCCTGCAATTGCCAACGTCGCTTCAGTCGGTCGGAGCGGTAGCACGGTGTTTAGGGCGGCAGTGGCCCAAACACTTCAACCAAGAAGAAGCCGATTTACATCTTTTCTTTTACCCCCGAACGGATCAACCACCAGTTGACGGGATAGCTGGTTGCGAATCCCGCGAGCATGGCGAGTTGCATGGCGAACCAGAATTCCGGGCTCGCAACTTTGGCGATTCCCCCGTAAGCCGGCTTGAACCACAAGAACTGGATGATGGCCATGAGTCCATACATGCCCACCTGCCAAGCAGTGATCGACGCGATATCGGCTTTGACGGCTGCCACCACACCTGCGCCTACCGACAGCCCTCGCATCGGTTTGACGGTGAAATACTGAAAGACGATGCCGAGCAGAAAGGCGATGATGAAATCGAGGATCCACACGGCAAACGTTTTTTCGTTGAACACCGTGTGCCACCCGAACCAGCCCGCCAACGCGGGGAAGGCAAACGCCGACCACTCGACAATGATGTCTCCCAGCGTACAGCCGGCACCGCAGTGGCTCGTCCCTTTCATCGCCATCACGGCGAACGCCTGCTCGTCGGCCCTCCGCCCGGCGTCGGCGATATTTCGTCCCCACGCGTAGTAGGCGGCACCCCATACGACTGTCCCGAACAACGCCGTAAGGGGCCAGACGACGTTCATAATCCACATCTTCTGGGGGTGTCGAAGCTCGTCAACGATGATCGCGCCTGCAGATATCGCGCCCAAAATGATCCAAGTGATCGACAGCGTATTCAGCCAGGGAGGAAAGGTTCCGTAGGTCATCTCTTTTGGTGTTGGCGGTACACATGCCAAGCATCCAGCAAGGCGCGTTCCGTCGCGATGACGGGTGACGGACGCACGTTCCGGGGCGCACGACTACAGCATCAAGAACGTTTTTCCGGAGCGGGGGGAACGGGCACGGCTCAAGACGTCATCGACCTGCTATCAACAAGGATTGCCTGAAAATGGTATGGCTTCATCTCGCTTCTTACTTCTTCGGCGGCGCCTTTCTCACGAACGCTGTGCCGCACTTCGTCGCCGGCGTAATGGCAGAGCCGGGCCAACCACGCGCCATCAGCCATGGAATGGCATCGGGTTCAGGTGACCGAACATATAGGAAGTGGATGTCAAGGCCGTCAATGGTCGTCTTGAACTGCCCGAAGTCATTCAACATCGACTCGCAGCGGCGCCAGTCGTAACCGTCTAGCCAATAAGCAAGCAATTGCGGTCATAGATCATTCGACGCGATAGAACACCTTCCGGCAATATCGCCTGACGGAAATGCTGCCCGCTCATGTTTCGATTATTCCGGGGCGACCGAGTTCGACACAGGTCGAAAACGCTCCAGCAGCCATCTGCCAGCCGGTCCCGGCAGGCGGTCGGACGGATAGACGGCCTGAAAAGGCATCATGCCTGCCGATGGCCCTTCCAGCTCGATGCGTGTCAAACGTCCCTCCGCCATGTCTTGCTCGATGAGCCATCGCGGCATGTGACCCCAGCCCAGGCCCGCGCGCAGAAAAGCGTGCTTCGCGCCGAGGTCGGCCAGCCGCCAGATATTCTTTCCCTGCACTCCGTAATCCACGCCGCTCGTCAGCGACGAGCGATCGGTGAGAACCAGTTGCGTGGTTTCCTGCAGGTCACGCAGCGCAACCGGCCTAGGCGCTGAAGCCAGAGGCGACGCCGGCGCGACCACGGTCACGATTTCCTCGCTGAACAATCGTTCGGCTGCAAGCCCCGGGGGCAGAAAGGGCAGCGTGCCCGTCACGCCCAGGCTGCAATCACCGTCGAGCACGAGTTGCGCAACGCGACCCAACGCTTCGACATGAAGCCTCAGCGACGTGGATGGGAATTGCGCCTTGAAACTTCCAAGGGCATCGGTGAGGCATGACTGCGGAAACATGACGTCAATCACGATCGACAACTCAGGTTCGAGCCCGGCCGACAGATTGCGGGCCTTGGCTTTCAATGCATCGGCGCTCATGACCACGCGACGGGCATCGTCCAGCAGATTCTTCCCCTGCGCGGTCAGTTGCGGATAACGCCCGACTCTTTCGAACAGGGCGACGCCGAGTTGCGCTTCGAGATTCGCGATGGTCTGACTCACCACCGACTGCGCACGGCCAATTGCGCGGCCGGCCGCTGAGAAGCTTCCTGCGTCGGCTGCAGCGACGAAGGTGCGCAAATGATCGAGCGAGACGCCGTCCAGCATGTATCTGTTCCGCAGATGGATATCATCGAATGATATAGGCTTCTCAGAGATATCGCCCGCCCGTATCTTGAACGGAACAAAAGGAGCCGTTCATGATCAAGTGCGTCTTTATCGTGGGTGCATCGGGCTTCGCGGGCAGCGCGTTGGCGCGGCGCTTTCTAGCGGAAGGACGGTCGGTATTCGGCCTCGCGCGATCCGACCGTGCGGAGGCCGCGCTGACTGCCGCAGGTGTCCATCCCGTGCGCGGCGACCTCGATGCCGACATCGCACCCGTGTTAGCGGCGGCACGTTCGGCCGACGCGACCGTCTATGCCGCCCGGATTGCCGTCGAACGCGAACCCGCCGTCGTCCGGGCGCTCCGTGGGTGCCTGGCGCGCACCGGGAAGACGCTTGTCTTTCTGTCCGGCACCGGCGTTTTCATGCAGCGCACCGGCGGTGCCTGGAGCGCCGACAGCTTCGCTGAAGACGATCCGTTCACGCCGGAGCCATTGGCCACGCCGAGGATCGAAGCGGAAGGCATCGTGCGAGGGTCGGCCGATGATGGCTTGCGTACCATGGTGATCCGGCCGCCCGCGATCTGGGGACCAGGCGACGACGGCCCCGTCGCAAGCGTCTATCGTTCCGTCGCGCAGACCGGCGCCGCCTGCTATATCGGCTCGGGACTCGCCGCTTATTCAAACGTCCATTCCGACGATCTGGCCCGCCTGTTTTCGCTCGCACTCGAACGAGGAACATCGGGCGCGCTCTACCACGCATCCGCTGGCGAGATTCCATATCGCTGGATGGCCGATGCCGTCGCCCGCGACCTGAACGTGCAAACACGCAGTCTGACGATGGACGAAGCATCTGAAGTTTTCGGACCTTTCGGCGCACTCATTCATTCTGCGTGCAGCCGCTCGCGCGATCCCCGAACCCGGTCCGAACTCGGCTGGCAGCCCATTCATCTCGATCTGTTGTCTCAAGTCGGCGAGCCGCGTTTGCGCGCGCTTGCCCATCCTCAATTCAAGCAGGGAGTCACTCATGAACATGAACACGCATGAAGGCAAAATCGCAATCGTCACGGGCGGAAAGCAAGGCATTGGTCGAGGTATCGCGCAACTGTTGGCCGCGAGAGGCGCGAAGGTGGTGATCATCAATCGCGAGCATGCCGGGCACTCGGCGCGGGAGATCGGCAACGGCGCCATCGCCATTGCAGCCGATATCACGCGCGAGGCCGACTGGGCCGATGTCGCGCGTCAAGTCGAGCAACGGTTCGGGCGTGCCGACATTCTCGTGCATGCGGCGGGCATTTATCCGCTTGCATCGCTCGATCAAATGACGCCGGAAGCATGGCGACACGTGCTGGCGGTGAACCTCGACGCCCATGTGCTCGGCGCACGCGCGATCGTCCCGCTGATGCGCTGTGCCGGAGGCGGTGCGATCGTGGCGATCGGTTCGGATGCAGTGAATATGGTGACGCCGCCCGGCATGGGGTTCTCGCACTACGTGGCGTCGAAGATGGGCGCGATCGGTCTCGTTCGCGCACTCGCCAATGAGCTTGCTGCGGACAATATCATCGTCAATGCGGTGCATCCGGGAATCACGGATACTGAGGGTGCGAGCGGCATGCCGAACGAACAGAAGGCTCAGGTGTACATGATGCAGGCGATCAAGCGGCTCGGCACGCCCGCTGACATTGCGGGTCCGGTCGCCTTTCTGACGAGCGACGATGCGCGCTTCGTCACCGGGCAAACGCTCGTGGTCGATGGCGGTCTGATGCGTCTCTGACTACAGAGGAAGAACGACATGAAACGCACGGGAAATACGATGCTGGTCACTGGCGGCGGCACGGGTATCGGGCAGGCGCTGGCGTATCGATGGCATGACACGGGAAGCGACGTCATCATCACCGGACGTCGGCAGTAGATTCTGGAGGAAGCGATTGCCGTCCGATGAAAAAAGCGGTGTCCCTTCGACAGCCCAATGGGGACGTTGGCGTCTCGTCGTTGACGAACTACTGAATGTCGCTTACTGGCCGACCACGGCCTGCCGCCGCCTGCAACGTGCGACCGGCGCAGATCGACCCGTTGCAGCTGTTCAACGTCGGACCGGTGCAATGTCCGGTTCCAAATTACAACGGCCTGTAATGACCCAGCCAAACCTGCACAGGTTAAGCGGCTAAAGCAAACGCCTCGGCCGGGGTCTTCATCTTCAGCGACTGATGCGGTCGCCGGTGGTTGTAAAACTGAATCCAGTCGGCGATGGCGCGGCTCGCATGCTGTAGCGATTCGAAGCGCTGCCGGTGTACGCATTGCTCCTTCAGCGTCCTGATCACTCGCTCCACCATGCCGTTTTGTTGCGGGCAATGCGGCGTGATGAACTCCTGCTTCAGGCCGTAATCGCGCACCAGCTTCGTGTACTTTTGGCTCGTGAAAACCAGGCCGTTGTCGCTCCTCAACAGGAATGGCGTCGATACTCGACCCAGCGTGCCGAACCGGGCAATCAACGCGTGCTCCAGCGCGCTGGCCGCGGTCGTCGCCTTTGCGCTTCGGGACAGGTGCCAGCCCAGCAACTCGCGCGTGTAGCAATCGATGACCAGGGCCAAGGTTGCCCAGCCGTCTCGCCCCGCCCAGATACGGCACATGTCGGTCGACCAGCGCGAGTTCGGTTTGAGCGCAACCGATGGCATCGATTGCACCCGTGGCCGAAAGCCAACTGGCCGCTTGCGCACTTGCCAGCCCATCAACTGGAACACGCGTTGCACCGTGTTCTTGTTGAAGCCCAGCAGGTGCGCCACTGTCCGATAGCCGAATGATGGCGACTCCTCGATCATGGCCTTGATCGGTTCCGAGAAACGCGCCTGCACGACGGGTTCTGCCTTGACTGGCCGGTAATACACGGTTCGGCGCGGCACATCGAACCACTTGCAGAGCTTGGAAATCGAAACGACAACGCCTTCTTCTTTCAGTCCCTGGTGGATCGTTTCGATCACTTCTCGTCCTCGCCCAGCAGGGACTGCAATTTTTTTCTGGCGCGCAACTCCAGCATGGCTTCGCCGTAGGCCTCCTGCAACTCCTTGATCTGCCGCTCGTACTGCTCCTTGACGTCCAGCGGATTGGCGCGAAGCGCGTTCTCCATGCCTCGCTTGCCGTCGTCCACCCAGTTCTCAACCTCGGAGGGCGACAGGTCATAGGTTCGGCTGGCTTCGGCAACCGTCGTCTTGCCCTGAATGATATCCATCACCAGCGCGCTCTTGCGCTTGGCCGTCCATCGTTTGATGTCTTCATCCATCTTCGTGCTCATCGTCTTTTCATCCATTATGACGTGAGCAGGTTTTCACTGGGTCGGTACAGTCATTCAGCTTGAGGCTTGTTCTGGTAGGATTCACGTCCGGTTGGATGAATCGGAGCACTTCAGCAAATGAAATTCAACATCGAAGGGAAAGCGGAAATCATCGCGCCAACGCCACGACAAATCACTCACGCACTGAAATCGCTGCGCAGCTATGGCAAGTCATCTTATGCGTCTTTGACTGATGCTAGTGGTGGCTATGTGCAGGTAGCGGGCGGCGGCGTAAGTTGCATGATTGAGCGTTTCCAGTTCGGTTCGCAACGGTGGAGAGCATTCCACGACAAACCGTCACCTGTACGCCCAGACGGCACCATCCTAGTCTTCCGGGCGGGCAACATTCCGATGCGCTCAGATGAATGGTTCATGGCTGACCAAGTTGTGGAGGTATTTCTGGCCTTCCTCAACGGCGCACCGTACCCACCATTTGTTCATTGGCGGCCAGCGCCGGGCTTTTAAGGAGGCATCCGCCAGGAGACACTTTCTGCCGGCTTCTGTATTCCGAACTGTCAACGTTTCGAGGTTCGCGTTCGACTGACCGAAAATGGCCGAACTCGGCCTGACGACTACCGTCGCGGCGCCTTGTTGGAAGCTGCGGACGCCGACGGCAGACGGCGACCCGGAGCGGACTGTCAGGCTGCTTCTAAGCAGCCATTCATGCAAGTATCCGACGACACCGACGCATGGCGCTTCATCGCCGCATCCGAGGCCGTCAACGTTGACAATACGCGCGAAACAAAGGGAGCAGTTCTCGATACACCTCTACGTATCTATCGCCACCAACATGTCGAGTCGCACGCGCAACGAAAAATAACTCGTTCCGCAATTCGTTCAACATTGATCGGGGTTTTTGGTTTGCGATAGCCGAGGATTTTTCGAACGAGCCGTAGTGCTCGTATCCATTAAATGACATCGCAAATGCAAAGATAGCCTGCGCATCGTTGGGGTCAGGTAAATCCGCTTCGCTTACCAGCGTTTCCATATCAAGAGCCCGAAACTTGGTGATTCAAGGGAATCTTATTTGTAGAAGTCGCGACCCGATCTGACAGTTACCCGTTCCGACGGTGCGTGATTGTCAGATCAGATTCAGGTGGCTCACTTTTTCACGCCACACCTCCTTGCCCGCGATGAGCGGTTTGCAGAGGCGTGCGACCACGATACATCTTACCTTGATGGGTCCGCTCGCCGTTGTAGTACATCAGCCAGGCATCGAGATCGACCTGCAGCTCCGCCAGCGTCAGATACAGCTTGCGGCGGAACGCGACCAGATAAAACTCCTGCAGGATGGTTTTGTGGAACTGCTCGCAGATGCCATTCGCCTGCGGATGTCGCGCCTTGGTTCTGGTGTGCTCGATGTCGTCCAGCGCCAGGTACAGCTGATAATCGTGCGATTCCGGCTTGCTGCAATATTCCGTGCCTCGATCGGTCAGCTTGCGGATCACACCCATGTCGTGCTCCTCGAAGAACGGCAGCACCCGGTCATTGAGCAGATCGGCCGCCGTGATCGGCGTCTTGGAGGTGTACAGCTTGGCCATGGCCACTTTGCTGTACGTGTCGACGAAAGTCTGCTGGTAGATCCGGCCTACGCCCTTGATCGTGCCCACCTAGAACGTGTCTTGCGAGCCCAGATAGCCGGGATGAGCGGTTTCGATTTCGCCGTGGGCCACATCGTCGTCCTGCTTTCTTTCCAGCGCGGCCACCTGGTCCTCGCTCAGCACGATGCTTTTTTCAGCGACCTGCTTCTCCAGCGCCACGAGCCTCAGCTTGAAGGACGACAACGCGTGACGCAGCCGGATCGAACGAACCCCGGATGCAGACACGAAAATGCCGCGCCGGCGTAATTCGTTGCTGACCCGAACCTGCCCGTGGGCGGGCTGCTCCATGGCATAGCCCAGCACGACGATTTCCGTCGATTCATCGACGCGATTCTTGGGATTCGGCTTGCGCCGATTGCTGTCGAACAGGGCATCGATGCCGCCCTCGGCCACGGCGTTCTGATAACGGTAGAACGTATCGCGCGAGAGCCCCATCACCTTGCAGGCTTTCGACACGTTGCCCAGCTCGGTGGCCAGATTCAGCAGACCGATCTTGTGGCGGATGACGTTTTGGTTGAGACTAATCACGGGGTGACTCCTTGGCGCTTGCGCGCTGTTTTGATGAAGATTCGCACCTCTATCAAAACGGGTGACCCCACCTCCTGGCAAGGCCTTACTGTCAGATCAAGTCTGAACTTCTACACATTACGATCACGGGAGCCAACCGGTACGATTCGATGGCATTCGAGTCCACGCTTGATGCCATCCCTGCCGTGGCTGGCCTGACTGGTCAGCCGCGCAAGCGCGCCGACCAAACTGCACGCTGACAAATGTATGCCTTCGCGCTGTCGACGTTATCTGAGACAGCGCGGCATCAAGGCCCGTATCGCGCGTCGTGGCGTCGAAAGTCGCGATCGCCTTGGGCGGCATCGTTGGGTGGTCGAACGCACGCATGCCTGGTTCGCCGGATTCGGAAAGCTCCGGATTCGCTTCGAGCGCCGCCTCGATATTCATACCGCTTTGCTCGTCCTGGCTGCCGCCATCATCTGCTCGAGATTCGTGGATGACTTGTTAGCGGTTCTTAGTCACCTGCTTGCCGTGTCGCTACCTGCGCCGCCAGCGCACCAAACAATACGTCAAGACTGAGCTCAAAGTTGGCCTCCAGGCGTTCCACGGCCAGATGCGGTGCGATGGCCCGTACATGCGGATAGGCGATGCGCTCGGGCGCGTGTTCGAGCAACAGCGTCGTCGCATCGTCGACCTGCTCGCGGCTCGCCACCTCGGCTAGTCCGGCGCCGCAGACATAACCGCCGATCAGCCGGAACCAGAAGGCGGATTCTTTCGCGCTCAGGCCGATTTCGGCGAAGGCCGCGAGCACTTGCTCGTAAAGCGCGAACGCAAAATCGGTATTGAAACGCCTGCTGGCCAGCAGGATGAAGGCGCGCGGATGCGCAATGGCAACCGCGCGCTGGTTGCGCATAAATTCTCGCAAGCGCTTTAGCGGCGGCAGAGAGGCATTCAGTTGCTGGCCAACCAGTAATTGCTCCATGACGGCGTCGAGCAATTCGCCCTTGCCCTTGAAGTGATGGTAGATCGCCATGGCCTCCACGCCCAGCCGAGCCCCTAGCCGCCGCATTGAGCAGCCATCCAGCCCCTCATCGTCAATCAGCGCCAGCGCGGCCTGCGCGATGCGCTCGCGCGTCAGAGGCTCGCGTTGCGTCTCTTTCCGTGCCCCGCCTTTTGAACTTCGTGCCATGCCTGTCCTTTACACCGTAAATTTCGCATGATAATTTCTGCGCCATCGTAACTTACAGTGTAAGGAAAAACCACCGTGAATGCTTTCCCGACTCCCCGAGAAACTGCCGCGCTTGCCGATCAGGCCGAAGCCCAGGCCTGGGCGGATTTCATCGCCGCCGCGCCGGAAACCCTCAAAACCGAGTTGTGCCTCGGCGTCGAGGAGGTGGGGGATGCCACCCTGCTGATCGGCCCCGGCACGTCACTGACCTATTTCAACCGAGTGATCGGCCTGGGCATGCGAGGCGAGGCCACAGCGAATCAGGTCGATCGGATCGTCGAGCGCTATCGTCGCGCCGGCAGCTCTGAATGGCTCCTGCTCTGGAGCGATCTGGCCCGGCCTGCGACGATGCCCTCTATGCTGACTGCCCGGGGCTTCACGTATCCGGCATCAAGCAGCTGGGTCAAGCTATACAGGGACGCGCGAGCGCCCGCGCCGGTCGCGAGTGAACTCGTAATCGCAGAGGCCTCGGCCGACCAGGCCGTCGAACTCGCTCGTGTCGTCGTCGGCGTGTTCGGCATGCCGTCCTTCGTCTGCGAATGGCTGGTGCGAGTGCGCGGCAGGACCGGTTGGAAACTGTATGCGGTGCTCGACGGCGAGCGCATCGTCGGGGGAGGCTGCCTGTTCGTATCGGGCGAACAGGCTTGGTTGGGCTGGGGAGCGATAGCGGAATCGCACCGCTGCCGTGGTGGCCAAAGCGCCTTGATCGCACGCCGCGTCGAGGATGCCATCGCGTCAGGCGCCCGTCATCTGTTCGCCGAGACGGGCGAACCCGCAGAAGGCAGCAGCAACGCGTCGCTTGACAACATGCTGCGAAATGGATTTTCCCGAATCGTTTCGCGTCAGAATGTCATGGGGCCGGCGTTTTGACACTGAGTGTGCCTATTCAAGCGGTGGTCCGGTTCGAAGGTTGCTTGGTCGAGACCATGATGCCGTTGTTTCAACGCTTGTCCAGATTGGGGAGCGGTCGCGCTTACGCGAACAGCCCTCCAGTAAGAGTCGCTAACACAAGTCATCCGCGAATCTCGAGCAGATGATGGCGGCAGCCAGGACGAGCAAAGCGGTATGAATATCGAGGCGGCGCTCGAAGCGAATCCGGAGCTTTCCGAATCCGGCGAACCAGGCATGCGTGCGTTCGACCACCCAACGATGCCGCCCAAGGCGATCGCGACTTTCGACACCACGACGCGCGATACGTGCCTTGATGCCGCGCTGTCTCAGATAACGTCGACAGCGCGCAAAGTCATACCCTTTGTCAGCGTGCAGTTTGGTCGGCCGCTTGCGCGGCTGACCAGTCAGGCCAGCCACGGCAGGGATGGCATCAAGCGTGGACTCGAATGCCATCGAATCGTGCCGATTGGCTCCCGTGATCGTGACAGCCAGCGGGATGCCGCGTGCATCTACGATGATGTGTCGCTTCGATCCGAAGCTTGCCTCGATCGGTCGGATTGGGGCCGGTCTCCTGGCCCCCCGGGGGCTGGAAACGCTGGCGCCATCAAGACACGCGCGTTCCCAATCAATCTGGTCGTGCTCACGCAGCCGACGCAGCATCGCCAGATGCAGCCGATGCCATACACCGGCCGCTTGCCAGTCTCGCAGACGTCGCCAGCACGTCATGCCGCTGCCGAAGCCCAGTTCTTGCCGGAGGTCTTTCCACGGGATACCGGTTTGCAGCACATACAGGATGCCATTGAGCGCAGATCGGTCATCGACCGTGCGTCGCCGTCCGCCTTTGGGTGAGGGAGTGATTTCCGGAATCAGAGGTTCCAGCACCACCCCACAACTCGTTGCTGATTTTGCGTCTTGCCATGTCGCAGACGATACGACTTCTGCTATGTCATGTCTAGGTTGCGTTAGCGACTCTTAGACCATCCCGAAACAGCCGAACGACGTTGGCCGTAAGCGACGCCTCTGATTGTCGGCAATCTGGCCGACGCCGATGAACGCCTCATGGCCGGCTACTGCCGGCCGAGCCCTGGCGTGGCTACCTGCCTGACCGTAGGGCGACGTCCGGCCGCGAAGTGCCCGAGGTCTTCCATTTTCAGTAGCGCCTGGCTCAAGAGTCCGGGAGTTGACGGGTGGGCATCGAGACAAGCTCCACGACGGCGGCGGATTTGATGTTGCAGGTCAACGCCGCCGGCCGGCCCGCTAGCGCCGCATCCAGGTTTTTCTGAACCGGCAAGGCCAGGTGCCTGCAAACGACGACTGGACGAAACCCGTAGCAGGGTGGATCGATTCATTCGTTACCGTTCTGCCGCCGGTCGTCATAAATATTTCACCTCAACCCTAAAGATCACCTCCTGTCGGTCCGATAACAACGGTCTGTCGGCAAGACTTGCGCCGTCACGAAAAGACCAACAGATCCGCACGAACGCCGGACGGCGCGTGCCAGACCGCGAAAAATGAAGATACGAGAGTGGGCCGGACACGCGAGCGGGGGCTTGCGCGTGCTGGGGCAAATGATGATCGTCGCATCGATGCTGGCGCCGCTGTGGGCGGCCGCCGCCGGCATCGTGCCGGACGGCGGTACGCAGACGAGCGTGTCGGCGGGGGCCGGCGGGCGCCAGATCGTCAACATCGCGCCTGCGGTGGCAGGCGTGTCGCAGAACACCTACAGCAGTTTCAACGTGTCGACGGCGGGCGCCTCGCTCAACAACGTCGGCATCAACGCGCGCACCATCGTCAACCAGGTGACGGGCACCGACCGCAGCCTGATCGAAGGCAACATCGACGTGCTCGGCAGCACGCGCGCCAACCTGATCCTCGCCAATCCGAACGGCATCACGGTCAATGGCGGCTCATTCACCAACACCGGCCACGTGGTGCTGTCGACCGGCAACGTGTCGTTCGACGACATCGCCATCGCCCCCGGCGTGATCCGCCGCGACGTGGTGCTCGACACCGATGCCGGCACCATCGTGGTGGGCCCGAACGGGCTGACCAGCGCGCTGATCTCGCTCGACCTGATCGCCAAGAACCTGCTGATCGAGGGCCCGGTCAACAACACCTTCAGCTCCAGCACGGCCGGGCTGCGCCTGCTGGCCGGCACGAGCCGCGTGCAGCTCGACACCAGCATTTCGCCGACCGACAATGCCAACGACTGGCTGACCCGCTTCACGCCGTCCACCCTCGACACCGCGAAATCGTTCGCGATCGACATCACGGCGGCCGGCAGCCTGACGAGTGGCCGGGTGCAACTGATCGTGAACGATCGCGGGCCCGGCGTGCGCAGCGCGGGGCCGCTGAACGCCTCGCTCGGCGACTTCACGCTGTCGTCGAACGGCAGCGTGCAATTCTCCGAGACCTCGCTCGCGGCGGCCGGCAGCGCCGAATTCGACGTGCGCGACGCGTTCTCGATGGCGGACACGCAGCTGAAGGCCAGCGCGGGCCACGTGACGCTCACGGCCAGCGGGCCGCTCACGCTGCTCGGCAGCAGCATCCTCGCCAACGACGACATCAAGCTGTCGGCCAACGGCATGCTGTTCGGGCCCAGCGTCGCGGCGGCCGGCTCGACCATCGCGTCGGCGTCGGGCGGCGTGGTGCTGACGAGCGGCGGCGACATCGCCAGCACCGGCACGCTCGTGCAGGGACAGACGGCGATCGCCGGCGACACGGATTCGCGCGGCGCCGTCACGCTCACGGCGGCCGGCTCGATCGTCAATCAATCGCTGCCGGGCACCCAGCTCGGCGTCCTGTTCGGCGTGGCGGGCGACGTGTCGTTGAGCGCCGGCGGCGGCGTGACCAACCGGAACGCGCGGATCCTGTCGAACCAGAACGTGTCGATCGCCGCGGGCGGCGACGTGCTCAACGTGGTCGATCACACCTCGGGTGCGGACGACGGCGCGCAGATCGCCTATTCGTCGCGCGGCAGCAGCTTCCTGTTCCTCACGCATCGCACCAGCGGCTTCACGGTGGATTACGGCGAGATCGTCGATCCGGCCAAGCTCGCCTACATCACCGCCGACGCGGGCAACGTGACGATCCGCGGCGCCAACGTGGTCAACACGGGCGGCTCGATCCTGTCGAACGACGGCGCGATCGACATCGCGGCACTCGGCTCGCTGACGACGCAGGCGGTGTTCACGGGCCAGGCGCAGCTCGAGCGTTCCTGCTTCATCTTCTGCCATTCGCGCGCGTCCAGCACGGTGCAGGCGTTCGGCGGCGCGATCGAGGCCGGCACGGACATCACGCTGAAGGCCGGCACGCAGATCACCAACATCGGCGGCACGGTGTACGCGACCCACAATCTGCGCCTCGACGCGCCGGTGACGCTGGCTCAGGCGGTGCTCGGCTACAGCACGATCAATCGCACGAGCGATCTGAAGGCCTGGTTCGGCAACAGCTGGGCCGCGATCTACGCGACCGACACGGGCGGCATCTTCGACAGCAAGTCGGGCCAGGTGGAGCTGACCGGCGAAGGCCGAATCGACGGCGGCGCGTTCAACGCGCCGGGCGGCGTCTCGGCGGCGGGCGGCATCGTCACGGTGCGCGCGCCGCGGCGCGATCCGGTCACGATCGGCGCGGGCAACCATCTCGGCCTGGTGTCCTGGTTCGGGCTATGAGCATGCGTCACGCGATTTCGCTGGCTGTTTGCCTCGGCATGCTGTCGCCCTGCGCGTTCGCGCAGTTCGCGGGCCCGCCGGCGGCGCGCGTCGAGCAGGATCCGGCGCAGCGGCTGCTGCAGGAGCAACGCGATCGCCAGCAGCGCGACGAGGTACAGCAGGCGCCCGCGCGGATCGCGGCGCCGGCGCCCGCCTTGCCGGACCTGCCGGCCGACGCGGACGTGGGCACGCTGCCCGACGTCGCGCCGACCTTCATGATCCGCCATATCGAATTCAGCGGCGACACGGTGCTGACCGAGCGCGAGCTTGCGCGCATCGCGCAGCCGTTCCTCGACCACCAGCTGGGCCGCAACCGCATCAACCTGCTGCTGCGCCGCCTGACCGAGGCGTTCATCGCGCACGGCTACATCACCACGCGCGCCTACCTGGGCGCGCAGAACCTCGCGGCGGGCACGCTCACGATCCGCATCGTGGCCGGCAAGGTGGCCGCGTTCACGCTGAACGGCAAGCCGCTGCGCCCGCGCGACCCGGCGCAGCCGTGGTGGCGGCACGACGGCGGCGGCCTGCTGACCGACGCCGGCACGGCCGGGGCGTTCGCGGCGTCGCCGGGCGACGTGCTGCGCCTGCCCGATCTCGAGCAGGGCGTGGAGCAGATCAACCGGCTGCGGCGCAATCAGGCCGAGCTGCAGATCATGCCCGGCGAGACGCCCGGCGATTCGGTGGTGGCCCTGAGCAATCGCGTGGGCGACCGCCTCTACTACAACCTCGGCATCGACAACTACGGCAGCTCGCAGACGGGCACGATGCGCTATCGCGGCGGCATCGAGGCCGACAACCTGCTGGGCCTGCAGGAATCGCTGGCGTTCAACTACGTCGGCACCACCGACAGCAACGCGCTCGTGGCGTCGGCCGCGGTGCCCTACGGCTACCAGACCTTCAGCTACACCACGTCGCTGTCCGAATACCAGCAGACGATCGGCAACGTCGCGCTGCTCACGGGCCGCTCGTTCAGCCAGATCTTCGGCTGGAACGACGTGCTGAGCCGCTCGCGCGCCGGGCGGACCAGCCTCGACGTGACCTTCAGCAAGACGCGCACCCAGCGCAGCGTGAACGGCATCGACCTCGACGAGCAGGACCTGAGCGTGTTGCGCGTCGCGCTGAACGGCCTGGTGCGCTTCGTCGCCCACGACCAGCAGGCCGCGGCCACCTGGGAGGTGGGCGTCTCGCAGGGGCTGCCGTGGCTCGGCGCCTCGCACGACGCGCCGGACAACGGCGTGGCCGACGCGCACAGCCAGTTCACCAAGCTCGACGCGACGGCCACGGCGCAGCTCGCGCTCGGCTCGCTCGGCGCCACGCGCTGGGGCTATCGCGGCACGCTGCGCGGCCAGTACAGCCGCGTCGCGCTGTTCGGCAACCAGCAGATCTTCCTGGGCGGGATGGATTCGGTGCGCGGCTTCACGGAAGGCGGCATCAGCGGCGACAGCGGCGTGTTCGTGCGCAACGAGGCCGCGTGGCAGAACGTGCCGGCCTGGCACGGCGCGCGCGTCGAGCCGTATGTGTTCGTCGACGCGGGCAAGGCGCACCTGGTGGCGCAGGGCGGCTGGCCCACGCTGGCGGGAGCGGGCGTCGGCGCGCGCGCGGCATGGAATTTCAGGCAACAGAGCGTGACGGGCGAACTGCTGCTCGGCCAGGCACTGCTGCAGCCCGCCTTGCTGGGACGCAAGGCGACGGTGGTGCTGGCCACACTGAACTGGACGGAATGACGGAGAGGGCGGGGCAATGAAGATCGGAATGACGAAGCAGGACGCGACCCACGTGAATCACCGCGAACGGCCGAGCCGCGCAATGCGCGCGGCGAGTGCCCTGGCGCTGGCGATCGCGGGCCAGCTCGGCGGCGCGCACGCCGCGCTGGCGGCGCTCGACGCGATGCCCCGGGCCGCCACGAGCGCGGCCGCCAGCGGAGCTTCCGCGCCGGCCGCCGCGCCGCTGCCCGACGGCATCGTGGCGCGCGTGAACGGCGTGGCGATCACGCGCGATCAGCTCGAACAGGCGCGCGTCGCGGCCAGCCAGCCCGATACGGCGAGCGTGCGCGCCGCGCTGAAGAACGAGCTGATCGCACGCGAATTGCTGCGCCAGGCCGCCGCGAGCGCGCACTACGACACGCGCCCGCAGGTGCTGGCCGCCGTCGAGCAGGCGAAGTCGCTGGCGATGACGCAGGTCTGGCTGCAGGACCACGTCAAGCCCGAGCCCGTCACCGATGCCGAGGTGAAGGCGAAGTACGACGAGGTGGTGGCGGGGCTCGGCCAGACCGAGCTGAAGCCGCGCGTGATCGTGCTGAAGGATCGCGCGAGCGCCGACGCGGCGCTCGCCCAGTTGAAGCGGGGCGCCGATTTCGCGCAGCTCGCGCGGCAGGCGGCCGACGGCCCGAGCGCCGCGCAGGGCGGCGCGCTGAACTGGGTCTCGTTCCGCCAGCCGGTGCCGCCGGCCGGTCAGCAGGGCTGGCCGCAGCCGCTCGCCGAGGCACTGCTGAAGCTGCCGGTGGGCGGCGTGACCAGCGCACCGGTCGAGGCCGGCGGCCGCTTCTGGATCCTGCGCGTGGACGAGCAGCGTCCCACCCGGGTTCCGGCCTACGCCGATGCGAAGGACGTGCTGCGCCGTGGCCTCGAACAGGCCGCGCTGCAGAAGGCCACGATCGAGATGATGGTCGGGCTGCTCAAGCAGGCGCAGATCCAGCAGTAAGGGCTGGCCGCCCGGCCGCGACGCGGTCACGGGCACGATGGCGCGGCGGCACCGGGGAACGGCCGCCGCCCGGACGATGCCGGCGGGCCGCCGGCGTCGCAGCGAACACGAAGCACGCACGACATAGCGACAAGCATGAAGAACGCCTCGACTCACGCCTCGACCCGATCCGCCCTGCTCGATCTCGCGCGACGCACGGCCATGCGCCGCGCGGCCGACTTTCATCCGCTGGCACGACCGCGCTGGCTCGGTGAAGCCGCCGCGCCGGCGCGCCGCTATCGCGCCTGGCAGCGCGCGGTGGCGGCGATCGTGGCGATGGTCATGTACCTCGGGCCGTTGAGCATCACCGTCGAACAGGGCCGCGAGGCGGCCGGCGTGCTCGCCGCGGGCAGCCCGCGCGTGCTGGCCGAGCTCGCCGCGCTGCGCATCCGGCTCGCGATCGGCGAGGCCGAGGCCGCGCCGATCACCGATCCCACCGCGCCGATCCGCTTCCAGCCCGCCGTCACGCAGAGCACCGGCCTGGGCGGCGGCGTGCCCGTGGTCAACATCACCGCGCCGAACGCGGCCGGCATTTCGCTGAACCAGTACCGGTCGTTCAACATCGATCCGGTCGGGCTGATCCTCAACAACAGCCTGATGTCCGGCACCTCGCTGACCGGCGGCGACGTGCGCGCGAACCCGAACCTGTCGGGGCGAGCGGCCAGCGTGATCGTCAACCAGGTGACCTCCACCGGCAGCGCGTTCGCGAGCCTGCTGAACGGCCCGCTCGAAGTGTTCGGCGCGCCCGCCGCCGTGGTGATCGCGAATCCGAACGGCATCACCACGGTCGGCACCGGCTTCACCAACACCATCGGCGTGACGCTGTCCACCGGCACGCCGCAATTCCTGAGCGACCTGAACGGCACGCGCGCGAGCTTCGACAATGCCACGGCCGTCGGCTACAGCGTGACGGGCGGTCATGTCCAGATCGAGGGCAACGCGGGCGTGAACGGCCCCGGCGCCGGCATCGAGGGCACCGTCGGCACCATCGACCTGATCGGCGAGACGATCGGGGTGAACGCACCGCTTTATGCCGGCACGCGCATCAATGTGATCGCGGGCCGCCAGTTCGTGCTGCCTGGCGCCGTGAGCGCGCAGGGCACCTCCTACGCCACCTCGGCGAACGGCGCCGACAACACGCTGGCGGCCATCGCCGGCGCTAGCGCCAGCGGCCAGGCGATCGACGCCACCGCGTTCGGCGCGATGACGGCCGGGCAGATCCAGGTGATCAGCACGGCAGCCGGCATGGGCGTGCGCGCCGATGCGCAGCTCGCGGCCAACGCGGGCGACCTGACGCTGTCGTCGAACGGCGATCTCGCCGTGGCCGGCACCGCCGCGCAGCAGCAGGTGACGATCCACGCCAACGGCGACGTGACCATGACGGGCGCGCATCTGGGCGTGACCGACTTCACCCTGCAGGCCAGCGGCGACGTAAGCTCGCAGGGAACCATCCAGGCCGGCGGCAGGCTCGGCGTGACGGCGGGGGGCAAGGTATCGCTGGCCAACACGCAGGCGAACGGCGACATCGCGATCTCCGGCGACGGCGGCGTGAAGCTCGGCGACGTGCAGGGCGGCACCACGGTGAGCGCGGTCGCGAGTCACGCCGACGGCGACGTCGCGATCGACGGCACGCTGCTGAGCGCGAACGGCGTGACGCTGCAGGCCGGCCACGACATCGCCGTGGCGGGCCAGATCGGCACCAGCACGCTGCAGGCCGGCGCGCAGCACGACATCGGCGTGACCGGCACGGTACAGACCTCGGGCACGGCGACGCTGCAGGCGGCAAGCGGCGATGCCTCGATCGGCGGCACGCTGGCGAGCGGCGACACGCTCGCGATCACGGCCGGCCACGACATCGTGTCGACGGGCAGCCTGCAGGTCGGGCGCGATCTGCAACTGCAGGCCGGCAACGGCGCGCGCATCGGTGACGCGCGGGTGAACGGCGTGCTGGACGCGCAGGCGCAGGGCGCGGCGGGCAGCGGCGACCTGACGTTCGACGGCAAGACGCAGGTGGTGGGTGCCGCCACGCTGACGGCCGCGCGCGACGTGAACGTGACGGGCACGCTGGCCGGCGGCGCGACGCTCGCGCTCGATGCGCAGCGCGACGTGAACGTCAACGGCACGGGCACCGTGCAGTCCGGCGGCGACCAGTCGATCGTCGCGCACACGGGCAGCGTGAATTCGCAAGGCACGTTGACCGGGGCGACGAAGCTGACGGTATCGGCCGGCCAGGACGTGGCGCTGACCGGCGCGACCGGTGCGGTGGGCGACACGCGGCTGAACGCGGGGCGCGACCTGACGATCGGCGGCACGCTGGCGGGGCAGGGGGCGGCGCTGCTGGAAGCGGGGCGCGACGCGACGCTGGGCGGCAGCACCGGCTACCTGAAGGACCTGACGGTGACCAGCGGCGGCGACCTGGCGGTGACGGGCTCGGCGCTCGGCAACGCGGTGACGCTGACCAGCGCGGGCACCATGACGCTGAACGACGTGCAGTCGAACGGCCCGCTGGCGCTGGCCGCCAACGGCGGCGCGCTGAACGTGAACGGCACGGTCACCTCGATGTCGGACGCGAGCGCGAAGGCCGGCGGCGACCTCGACGTGAACGGCACGCTGCAGAGCACCGGCCGCCTGAGCGCGAACAGCGGCGCGGATCTGGCCGTGGCCGGCAAGCTCAACACGCTTTCCGCGGGCACCGTGAGCGCGGCGCACGATATGTCGGTGAGCGGCACCTTGCAGGCGTCCGACGCGCTCGCGATCACGAGCGGCGGCAATCTGTCGGTGGCGGGCACGCTCAACGCGCTGTCGTCGGCCACGCTCGACGCGGGCGGCGCGGCCAGCGTCACCGGCCTGGTGCAGGGCGGCGGCACGCTCGCGCTGACGAGCGGCGCGGACACCTCGATCGGCGGCACGCTCGCCGCCACCGGCGATCTCTCGCTGTACAACGCGGCCGGCTCGCTCGCGAGCACCGGCACGATCGGTTCGGGCGGCAACCTGCGGATCGACGCGGCGCACGACGTCGACCTTGGCGCGGGGGCCACCACGGCCCAGCATGACATGACGGTGCAGGCCGGCGGCAATCTGACGGCCGACGGCACGCTGGGCGCCGGCGGCAACGGCACGCTGAGCTCGGGCGGCACGCTCGGCGGCGCGGCCGCGATCGCGTTCGGCCAGGCGGCCGCGCTGAATTCGGGCGGCGACACGGCGCTGACGGGCTCGCTGCGCGGCGACACCGTGCAGGTGCAATCGGCCGGCAACGCCTCGCTGCACGACGTGCTGGCGGCCTCGACGATGTCGCTCGCGGCGGCCGGCAACCTCACCACCACCGGCGCCCTGACGGGCAATGCCACCGCCGCGCTGCGGGCGGGCGGCGATCTGGCCGTGCGCGGCACGATCGCCGCCACCGACAGCCTGACGCTTGCCGCGGGCGGCGGGATCGACTCGACCGGCACCCTGCAGACCCGGCATGACCTGCACGTTCAGGCCGGCGACGGCGCGCGGATCGGCGACGCGCAGGTGAGCGGCGCGCTCGACGCGCAGGCGCAAGGCAACGCGGGCGGCGGCGACCTGACGTTCGACGGCAATACGCAGGTGGCCGGCACGACCACGCTCGCGGCGGCGCGCGACGTGAACGTGACGGGTACGCTCGCGAGCGGCAACTCGCTCGCGCTCGATGCCCAACGCGACGCCAACGTGAGCGGGACGCTCGCTGGCGGGGCGACGCTCGGCATTGCCGCGCAGCGCGACGTGAGCGTGAGCGGGGCGGGCACGGTGCAGTCGGCGGCCGACCTCGCGATCACCGCGCGGGCGGGCAGCGTGAACTCGCAAGGCACGCTGACCGGGGCGACGAAGCTGACGGTATCGGCCGGCCAGGACGTGGCGCTGACCGGCGCGACCGGTGCGGTGGGCGACACGCGGCTGAACGCGGGGCGCGACCTGACGATCGGCGGCACGCTGGCGGGGCAGGGGGCGGCGCTGCTGGAAGCGGGGCGCGACGCGACGCTGGGCGGCAGCACCGGCTACCTGAAGGACCTGACGGTGACCAGCGGCGGCGACCTGGCGGTGACGGGCTCGGCGCTCGGCAACGCGGTGACGCTGACCAGCGCGGGCACCATGACGCTGAACGACGTGCAGTCGAACGGCCCGCTGGCGCTGGCCGCCAACGGCGGCGCGCTGAACGTGAACGGCACGGTCACTTCGATGTCGGACGCGAGCGCGAAGGCCGGCGGCGACCTCGACGTGAACGGCACGCTGCAAGCCGCCCGGAGCCTGAGCGCCAGCGCCGGCGGCGCGCTGGCCGTGGCCGGCGCCGTGAGCGCGCAGGCGGCCGCCACGCTCGACTCGGCGGGCGCGATGTCCGTCACCGGGCAGGTGCGCGGCGGCGGCACGCTCACGCTGACGAGCGGCGCGGACACCTCGATCGGCGGCACGCTCGCCGCCACCGGCGATCTCTCGCTGCACAACGCGGCCGGCTCGCTCGCGAGCACCGGCAACATCGCCACCGACGGCAGCCTGCACATCGACGCGGCCCGCGATGTCGATCTCGGCACGCAATCCACCACCGCCCTGCAGGACATGACGGTGCAGGCCGGCGGCAACCTGAAGGCGGACGGCACGCTGATCGCCGAGGGCAACGGCACGCTGGGTTCGGGCGGCACGCTGGGCGGCGCGGCCTCGATCGCGTTCGGCCAGGCCGCCACCGTGACATCGGGCGGCGACCTCGCGCTGACGGGCTCGCTGCGCGGCGACACCGTGCAGGTGCAATCGGCCGGCAACGCCTCGCTGCACGACGTGCTGGCGGCCTCCACGATGTCGGTGGACGCCGCGCACGACCTGGCCACCACCGGCGCGTTGCGCGGCGGCGCCACGGTCGCCCTGAAGGCGGGCGGCGCGCTGAACCAGAGCGGCGACCTGCAGGCCGCCGGCGACACCACGCTGAGCGCCACCTCGGGCGCGGTGAATTCGAGCGGCCCGATCGCCACCAACGGCACGCTCGCGATCGCGGCGGGCACCGACATCGTGTTGTCCGGCGCGACCGGCGCGGCAGCCGGCATGACGCTGAACGCCGCGCGCGACGTGGCCGCCAGCGGCGCGCTGACGGTGCTCGCCAACGACCTGACGATCACGGCCGGCAACAGCGCGAGCCTGGCCGACGTGCAGGCGGCCGGTACCTTCCACCTGGCCGCGAACGGGCAGGCGGGCGGCGGCGACGCGAGCTTCAACGGCACCACGGCCGTGGTCGGCGAGACGGTCGTGTCCGCCGCGCGCGACGTGATCGTCAATGGCGTGCTGGCGGGCGGCGGCGACGGCACCGCGACGAACCACGCGCCGACGCAGGTGCAGGCCGGCCGCGACGTGCTCGTCAACGGCATCCTCGGCAGCGGCGACCGGCTCGGCGTGGGCGCCGCGCGCGACATCACCGTTGGCACGCGCGGCCAGCTGCAATCAGCGGCCGACATGACGCTGGCCGCCGCCGGCGGCAGTCTCACGTCGGTCGGCACGCTGTCGAGCGCCGGCAGCCTGAGCGCCAGCGCGGCGCAGGACGTGACGCTCGCCGGGGCCACCGGCATCAAGGGCGACACCACGCTGACGGCCGGGCGCGACCTGGGCGTCGGCGGCACGCTGGTGGGCAACGGCGCCGCCACGCTCGGCGCCGGGCGCGACCTGACGCTCGGCGGCGCCAGCGGCTTCGCCGGCGACGTGGGGGCGCAGGCCGGCCGCGATCTGGCCGTGACGGGCGCGCTGCAGGGCAACGCGCTCGCGCTGACGGCGGCCGGCAATGTGTCGCTGAACGACGTGCAGGCGGCCTCGACGCTGAATGCCGACGCCAGGGGCGGGGCGCTCACGCTCGGCGGCACCGTCGCCGCGCTCGGCGCCACGCAGCTGCAGGCCGCCACCGATCTGTCGATCACCGGGCTGCTGCAGGGCACGGGCGACGTGAGCCTGGCGAGCCAGGGCGACACGCGCATCGTCGGCGCCGTGAAGGGCAGCGCCGGCACCACGGTGCAGGCCGGCGGCGATCTCGCCGTGGCCGGCACGATCGAGACGGGCGGTGCCGCCACGCTTGGCGCGGGCGGCGGCCTGACGCTCGACGGCAGCCTCGTGGCCGGCACGACCGGCACACTGCAAGCCGGGCAGGCGCTCGCGATCGGCGGCAAGCTTGCCACCGGCAACTCGCTCGACCTGCACAGCGGCGCCGGCACCACCATCGCCGGTGCCGTGACGAGCGCGGCCGACGCCGCGCTCGACGCGGGCGGCGCGATCGGCGTCACCGGCACGCTGCAGGCCGGCGGCCCGCTCGCGGTGACGAGCGGCGCCGATACCACGGTCGGTGGCGCGCTCGTGTCGGGTGGCGACCTGACGACCCGCAATGCCGCCGGTGCGTTCACGAGCAGCGGCACCGTGCAGGCGGGCGGCAATCTGTCGATCGACGCGGCGCGCGACGTCGATCTCGGCACCGGCCGCACCACCACACTCGGCGCCCTGACGGTCGAGGCCGGGCAGGATCTGGCCGCGAACGGCACCGTGATCGCCGGGCAGGCCGGCACGCTGAGCGCGGGCGGCAAGCTCGGCGGCAATGCCAGTCTGGCGTTCGGCGGCGCGGGCACGCTGCAGTCGGGCGGCGACATGCAACTGGCGGGCGCGGTGCAGGCCGCGAGCGTCGCGGCCACCGCGGGCGGCAGCGCCACGCTGCACGACATGACGGCCGCTACCTCGCTGGCCGTCAACGCCACGCAGGACCTGCACACCACCGGCACGCTGGTCAGCAACGGCACGCTGAACCTGCATGCCGGGCAGGACCTGCTCAACGAGGGCACGCTGCAGTCGCAGGGCGACATGCAACTGAGCGCCGCGAGCGGCGGCCTCGCCTCGACCGGCACGCTCGGCGGCAATGCCGCGCTGAGCCTGCAGGCCGGCACCGACATCGCGCTGGGCGGCACCGCCACGGCGGGCGCGGCCACCACGCTCGAGGCCGGGCGCGCGCTGAGCGTGACGGGCGCATTGACCGGCCACGGCACGCTCGACGCGAGCGCCGGCACGGATCTCACCGTATCGGGCAGCGCGGCCTCGGCTGGCGATGCCACGTTTGCCGCGAACGGCAACCTGGCCGTGACCGGCAGCGTCGGCGGCGACGGGCGCGGCACGCTGAGCGCCGGCCGCGACATCACCGGCGCGGGCACCGTCTCGTTTGCCGGGGCGGCATCGCTCGGCGCCGGCCACGACGTCGCGCAGGGTGGCCTGATCCAGGGCGATACCGTCGGCGTGACGGCCGCCGGCAATGTCGGTGTCACCGACGTGCAGGCCAATGGCGCGCTGACGCTGAAGGCGGCCGGTACGAACGGCGGCGGCGACCTGACCGTGGCCGGCACCGCCGCCGCGGGCGGCCAGGTGACGGCCGATGCGCAGCACGACCTGTCGGTGGCGGGCCAGTTGCAGGGCGGCGCGGGCGTGGCGCTGGGCGCCGGCACCGACGTGTCGATCGCGGGTGCCGTACAGTCCGGCGGCGCGATGACGATCGTGGCGCAGCAGGGCAGCCTGAACGCCACCGGCGGCATCAACAGCGGCGGCACGCTCGGCGTGACCACCGGGCTCGACCTGTCGCTCGGCGCCACCACCAGCGCCGTCGGCGACCTGACTTTGAACGCCGGGCGCGACGCGCTGCTCGGCGGCGGCCTGCTGATCGGCGATGCCGGCGGCTCGCTGAACGCGGGCCGCGACCTCGTCGGCACCGGCACGCAGTCGTTCCTCGACGGCGCGCTCGGCGCCAGCGCCCAGCGCGACGTATCGCTGGGCGGCAGCGCGCAGGCCGCATCGGTGAACGTGCAGGCCGGCGACAGCGCCACGCTCAAGAACGTGGTGGCCGGCACCACGCTCACGGTGAAGACGCAGGGCAGTGCCGGCGGCGGCGACGTCTCGATCACCGGCAATGTCGGGGCGAACGGCGCGGTGTCGATCGATGCCGCGCGCGACGTGCTGCTGAGCGGCGCGCTCGCGAACGGCGCGGCGCAGACCCTCACGGCGCAGCGCGACGTGAGCATTTCCGGCAGCACGCAGTCGGCCGGCGACATGAGCGTCACGGCGACCCACGGCAATCTCGGCGTGACCGGCAGCGCGATCTCGGGCGGCGCGCTCGGCATGACGTCGGGGCTCGATACCACGCTTGGCGGCACGGTGTCGGCGGCCAACGCGATGACCGTGTCGGCGGGGCAGGACCTGACGCTGGGCGGCACGCTTGCCGGGCAGCAGGGCGGCACGCTGAATGCCGCGCACGACATCGCCGGCGCCGGCACCACCGCGTTCGCGCGGGGCGCGACGCTCGGCGCGGGCCACGACGTGAACCTGAGCGGTTCGCTGCAGGGCGGCAGCCTGGCCGTGACCGGCGCGAACGACGTGACGCTGGCCGGCGTGCAGTCGACCACCGGCACGCTGGCGGTGACGGCCAACGGCAGCGCCGGCGGCGGCGACGTGACCGTGAACGGGCCGGCCATCGCGACCGGCGCGCTGAACGTGCAGGCCGCGCGCGACGCGATGCTGAACGGCACGACCACCGCGCTCGGCACGACCAACGTGCAGGCCGGGCGCGATGCGACGCTGGCCGGCACGCTCAACGCGGGCGACGCGGCCACGCTGAGCGCCGCGCGCAATCTGACGGCGGGCGACCTCAACGCGGCCGGCAATCTCTCGCTCACGGCCACCGGCGGCACGTTGCAGGCCGGCAACCTGACCACCCAGCACGATCTGAACACGACGTCGGGCGGGGCGACGAGCGTGGCCGGCAAGACGCAGGCCGGCGGCAATGCCACGCTGACGGCCGGCGGCGACCTGACGCTCGCCGGCGACATCGCCGCGCAGAACGCGGGCACGCTCGAGAGCGGCGGCGCGCTGAACGCCGCGTCGGTGGCGTTCGGCCAGTCGGCCAGCCTCACGGCAGGCGGCGCATTGAACGTGGCCGGCACGCTCGCGTCGAACGGCGACGTGACCGCCAGCGCCGGAAACGGGCTGAGCGTGACGGGCGCGCTGACCTCGGGCGGCAACCTGCAGGCCAGCGCCGGCGGCGACGTCGTGATCGGCGGCAATCTGCAGGCTGGCGGCACGGTGACGCTGCATGGCCAGGGCACCACCGGCAACGGCGACGTATCGGTGGGCGGCGGGCTCACGTCGGGCGGCGACGCGCGGATCGTGGCCGCGCGCGACGCGACGATCGGCGGCGCCGTGGCCGCCGGCGCCGCGTTCGACATGAGCGCCGCGCGCAACCTCGTGCTGCACGGGCTCGCGCAATCGAACGGCAACTTCACGCTCACCTCGACCGATGGCACGATCGTCGCCGATCGCGCGCTGACTTCGGGCGGCGACCTGACGGCGAACTCCGCGGGCGCGATCACGTTCTCGCAGGGCACGCTCGTGAACGGCAACACCGTCCTGAACGCGGGCGGCGCGCTCACGCTCGGCGGCGCGCTGTTCGGCCTCGGCTCGGCGCAGCTCCAGGCGGGCGGCGCGATCAGCGCGGGGGCGCTGACGTTCGGCAAGGACGTCGGCTTGCAGGCCGGCACCACGCTCGCGGCCGGCGAGATCCAGAGCGCCGGCAAGGTGAGCGCGAGCGCGGCCGGCGACGTGACGCTGAGCTCGGCTACCGCGGTGGGCGACCTTTCCGTCACGTCGAATGGCGGCAATGTGGGCGCGAGCGGTTCGCTCACGTCCGGCGGCGCCACGCACGTGGAGGCGAACGGCAACGTGGCCGTGACCGGTGGCGTGTCGTCGTCGGGCGCGATCGCCATCAAGGCCGACACCGGCGACGTGTCGCTCGGCGGCCTGACCTCGAACGCCGGCGCCACCGTGCAGGCCGCCCGGCAGCTCACGCTAAGCGGCACCAGCCAGACCGTCGGCGATCTCTCGCTGACGGGCGGCAACGTGAACGTGGCGGGCAGCGCCACCACCTCCGGCAGCCTGACCGTCGCAGCGACGGGCACGCTCGATGCCGGCGGCGCGCAGCTCGTCGCCTCGCACGACGTGCATCTGAGCGGACAGGAGGTGACGTTCGGCAACACGCTGGCCGGCGGCGCGCTCGACGCGCAGGCCGGCGACCAGCTCACGCTCGCGGCCGGTACCGTCGGCGTGGTCGGGGCCACCTCGCTGACGGGCGGCAACGGCATGACCAATGCCGCCAATGTGCTGTCCGGCGGCGGGTTGACCGTGTCCGCGCCGCAACTCGTCAACCAGGCCGGCGCCTCGCTGGCCTCGACGGGCGCGACCACCGTCACCGCGACCAACTTCTCGAACGCGGGACTCGTCAACGGCGGTACCACGACCGTCAATGTCGCGAACTGGCTTGGCAATGCCGGTGGGGCGCTGATGGGCGTCAACGCGCTCACCGTCGCCGCCTCTCAGCTCGATAACGGCAACGGCGTGCTGTTCGCCGGCAACGCGAGCGATCCGACCAGCCAGACGGGTGACCTGTCGCTGACGATTCGCGGCGGCAACGGCTCGCTGAACAACGCGGGTGGACAGCTGCTTGCGCAGCGCAATCTCGGCCTCGACGCCGAAAACCTGACCTTCGATCCGACCCAGGGCACCATCAGCCAGGGTGGCGGCCTGTGGATCACGGCCGGCTCGATCTACGTGGGCGGCACCTGGAACTACGGCGGACAGAGCGTGACGCTCGCCGGGCTCAACGGCATCACCAACGTGGGGGTGATGTCCGGCACGGCGGCATTGACGATGTCCGCCGGCGGAGCGTTCTCGAATTACGGGCAGTTGCTGGGCTCGAACGTCACGCTGAACGGCACGCTGGCGAACTACGCGAACGCGATCGTGCATGCCGACGGCACCTTGACGCTGAACGGCGACACGTACAACCGAGGCACGGTGGAAGCCGGCGGTACGCTGAACGTAAATGGCGGCACGTACGACAATCAGGCCGGGCTCACGCAGGCGAAGGGCGACGCGAATTTCAATCTCGGCGGCGGCGGGGTACTGCAGAACACCGGCGGCTCGATTTACGTGGGGAACAACCTCACGATCAACGCGGGCACGGTGGTGAATGATCAGACCGCGCCGGGGGCCGCGGTCACCACGTCGTATGCCACGGTGGATCCGGCCCTGCTGTGGTCGGGGTCGATCGGAACGTCGACGATCAATTGGGAGTGGGTGCATGGTGGTGATCACATCACCAACTACTTCTATACCTCGACCCAGTCGGCCACGCTGGGTCAACTGCTTGCGCCGACCGGCGAGACAGCGGCAACCCCGGGCCTGCCCGGCTACTACAGTTGCGGGAACGGCTGTTCGATCCAGCCATCGCAGCCCGTCGCCGGCTCCGGCACCGTGACGTTCTATCAGGAGCAGGTTTCCGTGTCGAGCGGGGATCATTACACCGGGACGGAGCCGGTCTGGATTCTCGCCAATGGTCCGGTGCCGGGCGGCGTTCCCACCGTCACGCTCGCGCTGCCGACTGCCACGGTCACGACGACGACGCAGCAGGCCGGGACGTCGGGAGTGATTTCCGCAGGCGGTTCCATCGCGTTGACGGCGGGTACCTTGTCGAATCGAGGCGGCCAGATTTCCGCGGCAGGCAATGTCACGCTGAACGTGCAGAGCCTCGGCAATGGCGCGGTTGCTCCGACATTGACAAACCAGACCGTCACCGCGTACGACGCTGGTCAGTATGCGGCGTTCCTTTCGCAACTGAAGTCGATGGGATCGATTCTCGCCACCGGGAATGCAACCAATTCGACGTCGCTGTTCTGCATGAGCTCGGAGAACTGTTCGACGGATGCCGTCGCGACGCAGTTTTTCAACATCAACACCTCGAGCGCGGCGCCGGTTTCCTACGGCAGCACGTCGTCCTCGACGCCTACCGGCATGATCGCTGCGGGCAGCAACCTGACGCTGCTCGGCGGCAACCTCGTCAACGCCGGGCTGCTTTTCGCCGGCAACAACGTGCTGATCGGCGCGCAGAGCTTCTCCAACCAGGGCGGCAATCAACAAAACTATTCGTCGCAAGTGGGCTGCGCGTCGGGCGTGCCGAACTCGGCTTGCGGCAACGCCGGCCAGCCGCGCGGCAACGACCCGAGCACCACGAGCTTCGGCTACAACCAGAGCGATGCCACGATCTACGCCGGCCATGACCTGGTGGTGGCCGCCGGCAGCATCGACAACACCTACGGCAACCTGCTGGCGGGGCATGACATCGTGCTGGGCGGTGTCGGCTCCACCGCCAGCTCCACCACGCCGGCCGCGAGCCTGACCAACACGTCGGGCAACATCATCGCCGGCAACAACATCACGCTGAACGTATCGGGCGCGATCACCAACACGTTGCCGCCGCCCGTGCCCGTGCATGAGAACTACGGCACGCAGGAGCAATACGCCGGCTGCATGACCGCCGGCGGCTACAAGGAAAGCTACTGCGAGGCATACGTCGATCAGCAGTCCGGCAGTTCGTCCGTGATCAGCGCGGGCAACAAGCTCGACATCAACGCCGGTTCGCTGACCAACATCGGCAGCCTGATCGCGGCCGGCAACGACGCGACCATCGCCGTGGCCGGCCCCGTGGTGAACGAGGCGCAGACGCTCAATGCCTACTGGCACTCGCACTGGGTGCAGGAAACCGGCATGTTCAGTTCGGACAAGCGCCACGACATCTGGGCCTGCGGTTCGGTGGCCGAGTGTACGGCGCTGTACGGCAGTGCCTACACCAACAGCGGCGGGCAGATCGATCCGCCCACGCCGGTCGGCAACATCGCGGCCACGATCCAGGCGCCGAACCTGTCGATCACGTCCGGCGGCCAGATCCAGAACGTCGGCAACGTGATCGGCACGGCCGTGTCGCTGACCGGGCAGAAGCTGATCAACGGCATCACGCAGCCGAACACCTATACGCCGACCGTCAGCGCGCCGCAGCGCGTGATCACGCTGAGCCCGGCCACGCTGCCGGGGCTGAACCTGTCGATTCCGCGCACCGTCGGCACGGGCAGCATCCCCACGCCGGTGGCGGGCACCGCGTCGTACGTCGACGGCTCGCTCGGCGGTTCGGGGATCGGCAACCTCGGCCCGCAGAACCTGATCAGCAATCTGCCGGCGACGCTGCAGCCGAGTTCGACGCTGTTCTACTACAACCCGCAGGAGGAAGACCTGCTGCTGCAGCAGGCGTCGCTGCAGCAGACCGGCAAGGCTTCGTTCGTCGACGGGCTCAGTACCGACAGCGAGAGTGGTGCCTCGGTGGTCGAGCAGGAGAAGGCGTACCTGTATCAGAACGCGATCGACTACGCGAAGCAGAACGATCTGCAACTGGGGCAGGCGCTGTCGCAGACGCAGGTCAACCAGCTTACGCAGCCGATGCTCTGGTACGTCGAGCAGACCGTGCCCGATCCGTCATGCACGGCCACCGGCACGGGCGTGTGCCCGACGATCACGGCACTGATGCCGCAGGTGTATCTGCCGCAAGGCACGGCGGCGATGACGGCCGGCGGCAACATCACCGGCGAGAACGTCGCGCTGAACTTCAACGCCGACGGCAACGGCAGCATCCTGAACACCGGCAGCATCTCCGCGTCGGGCACGCTCGCCGTGAACACGCAGACGCTGACCAACCAGGCCAATCAGGTCGACGTCGGCCAGATCTGGCAGAAGGTGGAAGGCGGCTACGTCGACACCACCGGTACGGTGGTCCAGCCGGGCGGCTTCATGAGCGCCGCGAACATGGATCTGAACGTGCAGACGCTGAACCAGATCGGCGGCGCGCTGCAGCAGCTCAATCCGGACGGCAGCGTCGATCAGGCGGGCACGCAGGCGCTGCTGGCGCAGTTGCAGCAGCAGCTTGGCGGGAACTTCACGCAGACGACGGTGAGCGACGACCTGCATCAGGACTTCGTGAAGGAAGGCGGGGCGTTCGGGATCGAGCAGATCGGCATGCTGGTGGTGGCGGTGGCGGCGTCGATCGTGACCTACGGGGCGGCGAGCGCGGCGATCGGCTCGCTCAATACCGCGTTCGGCGCAGTTGGCGGTACGTTCGCGGCGGGCGGGCTCGGCAACGTCGTCTTGGCGTCGGCGATCGCTGGCGTGATGTCGAGCAGCGCGAGCCAACTGGTAGGGACGGGCAAGATAAGCTGGGGCAGTGCGTTTGAAGCCGGGGCGGTTGCTGCAATCACGGCAGGACTGACTAACGGGATAACGTACAACTCGAACACCGGGGGGCTTGGTTTCCAGACTACGCCGATTACCGAGCAAGGGGTGTCGAGCCTGGCAAGCCTAGCCGGCGTGCAGCCGGTTGTTGGTACGTCGACGAGTCAGATAATCGGTTCAGCGACGATCTCGACGATCGAAACACGTGGCTTGGCTATGCTGGCCGACGGCGTGATCACTGCTGGAGTGAACACGGCAATTGAGGGCGGTAGCTTTCTTGGCGCGCTGAGGGGCTCGCTGGTCAGTGAAGCGTCGGCTGTCGCCGCGAATGCGATTGGTGATGCGGGAAGCGTGAAGGGTTCCATTGTCGAAGGGGAAACCATCGGGAATTGGCTTGCCCATGCCGCATTGGGATGTGCTGCGTCGGCTGCGAATGGAACAGGGTGCGCGGGCGGGGCGATTGGTGGGGCCGCTAGTGCGGCGTTCTCGCCAGACTTCATCAAGGCGATTGACCCGACAGGTGCAGTGCTCGATTCGGGGCAGCAGGCAGCGTTGGCTGGCTTCGCGACGCTGCTCGGTGGCGGCTTGGCTGGATTAGTCGGCGCGAATGTTCAGGGTGCGGTGACAGCTGCACAGAACGAAGCGCTGAACAATTCAGGCGCACCCGGGCATCAGGGAGGCGTTCATCTTCATTTCAATCCAGATGGCACCGAAAGTTTGTCCAGCGAGATCGAGAAAGATGCTGTCCCGATCATCCCGCAAGGCACACCCTCGGCCCAAGACCAAGAGAATGACAACTTTGCTGTAGGCGGAAGGCCATTCGTCGGCGGGCTGGGTAGTGGTGCCGCCACAAACAGTTCGACACAGACTCCGTTCCAAAGGGGGATACAATTCCAAGGCGACGCGTTGTTGGCGCTGGGGGTGCCTGAGAATACGCAGCGTATTACAGTTTCGTTGCCCAACGGATCTCCGGTCACCGTCGTTCCGGATGCTTTGGATGGCTCGACGATCGTTGAGGTTAAAGACGTGGTCAATCTTTCGAACTCGAATCAGTTCAGAGGTTACCTCGCCACAGGTAACCCGATTCAGCTCATCGTCAGCCCAAACACACGGACTATTTCACAACCTCTGCAAAATTTGATCACTAACTCTGGTGGAACGATTAGGGTCTTCAACTCGTCGACCGGAACCTTCAGTCCATGGACAATGAAATAGAGGAAGGCTGCATGAAATTTAAAGCACCGGTGAGCGTCAACATTCTCAGTCCGCTGACGCTTAGAGGGTCGACGGAATTTTTGGATGCAGTGCAGACTTTTACCGACCTACTACCCCGTTTAACGCCAGAAAGATGGGGTTGGTGGGAGCCGCTTGAACGAGAATTTGATGCGGAACATCTCGACAGGCTCGTTCCCGAGAAAGGTTTATGCGAAACGGTCTATTGGCAACGCAAGAAGCAGCCTAAAGCAGAGGGCGCCTTTTCCGTTCGGTGGTCAAGTAAATCATCCAGGGTGCATGACACACACTCCAATATCAGCCTTACTGCTGAATTGAGGCAGGTGGAGCAAGAGGCTATTGTCGGGTACTTGAAGAATGCAAGCATGCGTTCTGCAGCAGATTTCGCGCTTGTCGATACGCTTGCGGGGTCGTACCGGGACTTCGCGATTGAAAGTGGATCTGCGCCGTACGGAGAGCGCTTCATGGTGGTCACGCACCTATTGCGACACTGGCTCCCAGACGTTTTTTGGGGCACAGTTTTCGGTCCACCATACGTGCGTTTACTAGGAAAGGAGCGTCTTCTAAGCGCGCCCGCGTATATCGTGGAGGAGTTGGCGCCAGAAATGGTGTACGTCCAATTATCTGAGCGCATCGTGGATGTTGTCGAAGACAATGCTGGTCTTCGAACACGCCGCGAACTCTTTAAAGAGCATTTCGATAGCAACGTATTTTTCCGTTCAGGTCAAGGTTACGATCGACTGCAGCGAGGACCCGTGGGGGATGTCTTCACCGTGCCTACTTTCGAGTTAAGTGCCGAGTGAGGGAAAGGGTTTTGTCACGTTGCCGTTCGGACTGACATCAAGAACAGCAGAGATACACTGTCAGCTGGCGTCGGACGGATTTTGGGCATGAACCGCACTGGATTTTGTGGAGGCTCGTATTCTTGAGAGAATCGAGCTATGAACAAGAAGCCAAGCAAGTTTTCCCCGGAAGTCCGAGAGCGCGCTGTGCGCCTCGTACGCGAGCAGCGTAGCGAGCACCCGTCGATGTGGGCGGCAGTCGAATCGATTGCGCCGATGATCGGCTGCACGCCGCAGACGTTGTTGGATTGGGTTAAGCGCGACGAGGTCGACCGTGGAGAGCGCGATGGCGTGAGTACGGCCGAGCGTGAACGCATCAAGGCCTTGGAGCGCGAGGTCAAGGAACTGCGCCGGACCAATGAGATTCTCAAACTGGCGAGCGCGTTTTTCGCCCAGGCGGAGCTCGACCGCCGTTTCAAGTCCTGAAGGCCTTCATTGATCAGCATCGCGACACCTTCGGGGTCGAGCCGATCTGCAAGGTTTTGCGGATTGCCCCGTCGGGCTACCGACGCCATGCAGCACAACTTCGCGATCCGTCGAAGCGCTGCGCCCGCGCGAAACGCGATGAGCTTTTGCAACCGGAGATCAAGCGTGTCTGGCAGGCCAACATGCAGGTCTACGGCGTGCCGAAGGTCTGGAAGCAGATGAACCGGGAGGGCATTGCAGTGGCACGCTGCACGGTCGGACGGTTGATGAAACTGCAGGGCTTGCGTGGCGCAGTTCGCGGTAAGCGTGTTCGCACGACGATTCTCGAGGTGACCGCGCCGCGCCCGCTGGACCGAGTCAACCGGCAGTTCAAGGCTGACCGACCGAATCAGCTCTGGGTGTCGGATTTTACGTATGTCTCGACATGGCAAGGCTGGCTGTACGTGGCATTCGTGATCGACGTGTTTGCCCGCCGTATTGTTGGCTGGCGCGTCAACTCGTCGATGACCACGGACTTCGTTCTGGATGCACTTGAACAAGCGCTGTACGCCCGCCAACCGGGTGAGGACGGGACTTTGATTCATCATTCGGCGTCAGAGGGTCTCAATACGTCAGCATCCGCTACAGCGAACGGCTGGCTGAGGCCGGCATCGAGCCGTCGGTCGGCAGCCGGGGCGACAGCTACGACAATGCGCTGGCCGAGACGATCAACGGCCTGTACAAGACGGAACTGATTCATCGGCGCGCCCCTTGGAAAACGAGGGAATCCGTCGAACTGGCAACGCTGGAATGGGTCGCCTGGTACAACCGTCATCGGCTGATGGAACCGCTCGGCTATATCCCGCCTGCTGAAACTGAGGCAAACTACTACAGGCAACTCAGAAATGCCGCTGACGTGTCCGCATTAACTTAAACCAACCAGCCTCCACGATTCCCGGTGCGGTTCAGGTGCCGTCTGGATTTGTGGCGGAAGACATCAATGGAAATCTGCTCTTAAATACGAACGGCAACCCGATAACATCGTTCAGTCTAAACTCTCAAGGTCAAGCTATCGTAGAAATCAAGACTGGCGGAGCTTCGTTGACTTCGAATCAGTCAATCGTATATCCGGCTGTGCAGGCTGGAGTAGCAACGCCCGTGGGAGGCAAAGCGACAGGCACGTTTGGCGCACCGCTTCCCAGCACACTTTCGCCTACACCGGTCATCGTTCTGCGAAAAAAATGAGTTAAATATGAATACTTTTAAATCTAATATTTATGAAATATGTAGCGAGGTGGCCGGAGAATTTCCAGGGTGGAAATTTGTATCTGGTCGATTCAAGAACGGGGCGTTGAAACACTCAGAACTGATCATAGATCCTGGTTTATTTTTCGAGCGCGGCTTCACAAGTATGCAACCCTCCATTTGCATACGAAACAAGCGTTGTGAGGCCTTGTATTCAAAGATTTTCGAAATAAAGAAGCCCCAAATTATACCTGTGTCTCTAGTCAATTTTCAGGTCATCGCTGATTCTCTGGAATACATGCCTGAGGCAATGAGAGTCAGGTGCTTGATTTGCGAAGACAAGATTTCTTACTTGATGGCGATTAAAGGATCGACGGATGCCAGCGAGGAAATGAAGATGAATTTACAGAATGCGGCGGTTGGCGTTGGAGATGCTCGATCAGTTCTTGTAAACATGGTGAAAGATGGTATTTCATTTATCGCGAATCACTACGATTTAAGCAGTGAAGAGAATCTCCTGCGGGGGTTGCCAGCGAAGTACCTGACACGGAACAAGATTCCATACGATGAGATGGAAAAGCAAAAGGGGGTAATTCTTTGCGTCGTTCGCATTCTCCTCGGTGATTTCGACTTCGTTGAGCGCTATGCGGACGCTGACTTCAAGACGATTTTCCCCAAGCGTACGGACGAACTCGACAGGATTGTCGCGGCGTTGCCGGAGTTGAAGAAACTTTACGCCGAAGCCGGTTCGGTCATCTAGGGAAACACTGATCAATTCGTCTCGGTGGTCATCGCAGACTGGGCCGAGGGCGTTATAGAAGGAAATTCACGGAAAGGTGCCAAGCTCATGAAGCGGCAGATCGGTTTTGCAGAAGCGGAACGCCTGGGCAAGAAGCGCGTGACCCGGCGTCAGCGCTTCCTGGATGTCAACGCCGACTGAAAACTGACCCGTAGAACGGTACGACGTGTTCCCATGCACGCTGCCACGATGGCACGATGATCGGGTATTTCTCGCCCCAGGGGCCTTCAGCGAAGTCCTGTAGCGCCTGTCTTGCCGCGTCTTCACTGGCGGCCGCGTAGATCGGGCGCAGTGCTGCCGCGAGGCCCTTGCGGTCCTTGTGGCTGGCGTACTCGAGACTGTTACGTATCAAATGCACGATGCAGGTCTGGACCGTCGTCTTGGGATAGGCAGCACCGACCGCCTCGGTCGGACCCTTCAGGCCGTCGACCACGGCGATCAGGATGTCCTGGCATCGCGAGCCTTGAGTTCGTTGAATACCTTGAGCCAGAACTTGGCGCCTTCGGTCTGCTCGATCCAGAGGCCCGGCACGTCGCGCTGGCCGTCGGCCTGGATGCCCAAGGCCAGATAGACGGCCTTGTTGCCGACCACGCCGTCGTCGCGGATCTTGACCCGCAGCGCGTCGAAGAACACCACCGGATACATGGGCTCGAGTGAGCGGCTTTGCCAGCTCAGTGCTTCGGCCATCACCTCGTCCATGACCGAGCTGATGAAGTCGGGCGAGACCTCGGTACCGCAGCTTTCGGCCAGAAACGCCCGAAGCTCGCGCACGCTCATGCCGCGCGCGTACATCGCGATGATGCGTTCATCGAATCCGGTGAAACGGCGCTCGTGCTTGGGAATCAGGATGGGCTCAAAGCTACCGTCTCGATCACGGGGGACGTCGAGCCGGACTGGGCCGCGATCGGGGATGACCGTCTTGCCGCTGGCGCCGTTGCGCTCGTTGGCTTGGCCGGGTGGCTTGGGCTGGCCCGGCGGGTAACCCGGATGCAGATTCATCTCGGCGCCCATCGCGCGTTCGATGACCGCCTTGTTGAATGCCAGCATCAGATCCTGCACTTCGGATGGCGACATCGGCCCCTTGACCAATCGGTCCAGCAGTTCCTTGGGCAGTTCAGGCAGCGCCCCTCGGGCCGCAGCTTGACGCGCCACCGTTTGCCTTTTCTTCTTCATCGGCATACCCATGACTTTTACACCTCATGATATGCCTCGCCCACGAAATCACGGATAGGCCCAAGAACGCTATCGACATCAGTTGCGAGCGCTCGTCTTCGCTCAGTACCAGTTCTGCCTGCGGTCGTCCCATTGGCATGCTGACGTTTCCCATTTCGTTGACGCCAACACGCCAGGCGAATATGGATTGGCTAACAACGGAACGGAACACCAGCCGTGGGGACGTCACCTTCGAGGCAGGTGACAAATCCGTAATCGACGCGTCACGGTTCGGCATGCAGGGCCGCGGAGAATAGGCGTTCCACAAACGCTATGCGGCATAAACATCGTGTTTTCCCTTCGTTCCAGAATTGCGACAGTTGTTGTCACCGTTGCAGCGTTGTTCGTTTTGCTCGCCGCTGCGGGGTTGGCCTTCATGTACTCCGGGGTGTATGACGTCTCGGCAAGTTCCGCAGACAATCCGATCGTAGCGAAACTGCTGCACGGAACATACGAAGCCTCGTTGCACCGGCACGCTGGATCGGACGTTGCGCCTGCCGACCTGCTATCGCTTGAAAACATTCGTCTGGGTGCGCGAACTTACGACGCGAGCTGTGCCCTCTGCCACGGTGCGCCAGACCGGCCGCTGAGTTCGATCGGACAGGGTATTCAGCCCTCCGCGCCTTCACTCCTGGCAGCGAGCCGGCGGAATAATCCGATGCTGATGTTTTGGACGATCAAGCATGGCGTGAACATGACGGCCATGCCTTCCTTCGGGAAGACGCAGTCGGATCGGGCGATTTGGCAAGTGGCCGGGTTTATCTACGCCGAGCGCGGAATATCGAAGGAGAAATACGACCTGCTCTTGGGCGGTAGCGCACACGCCGACAACGCTGCCGCACCTATTAAAAGGTTCATCGCGGATTACCGGGGAACGCGGCGCGGATTTTGAGGAAGAAATACTCCTCGTCGCGATACCCATAAGCGCGGCGCTTGATGACCTTGATCGTGTTGTTGATGCCCTCGACCACGCTGGTATTGAGCGGGTGCCGGCAGCGCGCGACGATGCCGTGCCAATAGCCTTGCAGGCGCCGGGCGAACAACTCGAGCGCAGCGATCCCGCTTTGCGCCGCCTGCTCTATCCAATGCTCCCAGGCCTTTTGGGCCCACGCCGGTTTGCGATAGAACCAGAGCCGCTTGAGTTCATCGCGTAGCAGATAGACACATAACAGCGGCTGGTTGGCCTCCAGCAACTCCTTCAGATGCACCGACTGTTCCGGTTTGAGATTGCGCCGGTTGCGCAGCAGCAGCCAGCGGCTGGACTTCAGAACCTTTCGCGCCGGCCGGTCGTGGCGCAGTTGATTGGCTTGATCGACACGAACGCGGTCAATGACCTCGCGTCCGTATTTGGCAACGACATGGAACAGGTCGTAGACGATCTCGGCCTGTGGGCAATGCGCATTGATCTCCAGCTCGTAGGCCGTCGTCATGTCGATGGCAACCGCTTCGATGCGCTTGGCGACGCCTGGCGGAAGCTGCTCGAAGAAGGCTCGGGCCGTCTCGCGTGAGCGTCCCTGACCGATCCACAGCACTTGACGGCCAATCGGATCGACGACCACCGTGGCGTAACGGTGACCTTTGTGAAGTGCGAATTCGTCCATCGCCAAATAGCGGATGGATGACCAGTCCGGATCCCTTACTCGAGCACGCAAACGGGCCTTGTCGATCGATTTGACTGTATGCCAGCCTAAATCGTAAAAGGCCGCCACTGCCTGCACACTGGCCGCCTGAAGCAGCTTCTCGCAGGCTTTGGCAAACCGCTCCGTGACACGCTGGTAGCGGCCCAACCAGTCCAGTTTCTCCAGTCTCGGACCGCCACAGTGATCGCACCACACTCGTCGACGCGGCACGTGCAACACGACACGATATTCAAACAGTGGCAGATCGCGCACTCTGCGAATCGACGTCTCGTGGATCTGCGAGCAACGCGCCCCGCATTGCTCGCAGAGCATCACCTTGCCTACCGGTTTCAGATACAGCGCGAGCGTGCGGCCTTCGCCTTGTGGCCACTCCACCCGCTCCAGCCGATAGCCCGTCCAGCAGCCCAGCGCTTGCAATGCCTTGCGATCGAGCACTTCATCCTCCAACGCCTTGCTTGAAAGACGTCAGATTACAAAACTGCTCGCCACGGCTCCACGGAATCCTGCGATGAACCTATTAAAAGCCCGACACCCGAGCCTGGCAAAGACTGACTGCAAGGCATCGCGAGGCGGAGCATGTGCGATTCGCCAGAACATGGGTACGACCTGCTTCACGTTGCGGGCAAGTACGGGCGCGAGGTGATCGTAGCGTGACGAGGAGTGCGTCTTCCTCGAGATCCGCGCCGCGTTTCCCGGTAACCCCGATGAACCTTTCATCGACGTTCGGCCGCGCCGTCGCCTTCGCGGCCCGCCCGAAACGAGGAGCCGCACGCGCGAACTGCCATCGCTTTCGTCAATGATCCCGGCGATCGATTCGCGATTGCGCCCGCCACGCGCCGCATGAATCACCAGACGAATGAGGCATCGCGCAATTTCGCCTCAGGCGGTCCCGGATCGGAAGGGAGTCCCGTATGATGTCGGCCGAATTGAGCACCGAGACCTTTTCGTCGCCCAAACCTGCGGGACTCCTATCGATGGCCAATGCCAGTCAAACCGTTCCAGCAATGCATCTGATCCGCCCCGACGGGCCGCCGCGCATGTCCGACGTCGCGAAGCTCGCGGGCGTGTCGAAGATGACGGTGTCGCGCGTGCTCGCCGGCCATGCCGTGGTGGCGGCCGAGACGCGCGAGCGCGTGCTGCGCGCGGTCGAGGCGCTCGGCTATGTCGCCGACGCGGCGGCGGGCACGCTGTCGTCGGGGCGCTCGGATTTCGTCGCGGTGCTGGTGCCGTCGCTGTCGAGTTCTAACTTCTCGGACACGGTGCGCGGGCTGTCGGCGGCGCTCGAGCCGAAGGGCTTGCAACTGCTGATCGGCGACACCGATTACGACATCGAGCGCGAGGAGCGCCTCGTGCGTTCGCTGCTGCGCTACCAGCCGCGCAGCGTCGCGCTGACGGGCGCATTCCACACCGAGGCCACCACCGCGCTGCTGCGGCGCGCCGGCGTGCCGATCGTCGAGATGTGGGACCTGCCGGCCGATCCGATCGACGCGGCGGTGGGCTTCTCGAACCAGCGCGCGGCGCGCGAGATGCTGGTCTATCTGCATGCGCGCGGCTATCGCCGGATCGGCTTCATCGGCGGCGCGAGCAACGCCGACCGGCGCGGCGCCGAGCGGCTCAAGGGCTACCGGCTCGGCATGCGCGCGCTCGGCCTCGGCGAGCCGCGCGTGGTGCAGCTCGGGCAGTCGCCGGCCACCATGGTCCACGGCGGCCCGGCACTCGACCAGCTGCTCGAGCGCTGGCCCGATACCGACGCGGTGATGGCCGTCAGCGACCTGTCCGCGTTCGGCGCGATCATGCAGTGCCACCGGCGCGGGCTGCGCGTGCCCGAGGACATCGCGGTGGCCGGCTTCGGCGATTTCGAGGTGGCCGAATGCTCGCGTCCCAGCATCACCACGGTGACGGTCGATGCGCACGGCATCGGCCTGATGACGGGCGACGTGCTGTGCGCGGCGATGGCGGGCGGCACGGCCGCGAGCGCCGCCACGCGTCATTTCAAGATCCGTTATTCGGTGGTGCCGCGCGAGAGCGCGTGAACCCGAGGGCGGCGCCGCGCGGGGCCATCGGGGTGCCCCGGCACCGGCCACTGCCCGTGTCGCCGAACCGTTTGCCAACACTCGCGGACCGGCTTCAGGCGTGCTACCATCTGCGGCGAGGTTACCGGTAACCAAATGAGTCGATCCGATCGCGTCGATCCGACCGAAATCGACGCGACGACACCGGGACACGTATCGAGAGGAGACGGTCGCGGCAGGGCGCCGGCGCGGCACCGCGACGTCGGGAACGACCAGGACACGGAGAAGGCAAGATGACGCAAAACACCACGCGGCGGCTGCGCAGCCAGGAGTGGTTCGACGATCCGGCGCACGCCGACATGACGGCGCTGTACGTCGAGCGTTTCATGAACTACGGGCTGACGCGCGAGGAAATCCAGTCGGGCCGCCCGATCATCGGCATCGCGCAGACGGGCAGCGACCTCGCGCCCTGCAACCGCCATCACATCGCGCTGGCCGAGCGTACCAAGGCCGGCATCCGCGACGCGGGCGGCATCCCGATGGAATTCCCCGTGCATCCGCTCGCCGAGCAGAGCCGCCGGCCCACCGCCGCGCTCGACCGCAACCTCGCCTACCTCGGCCTCGTGGAAGTGCTGCACGGCTTCCCGCTCGACGGCGTGGTGCTGACCACCGGCTGCGACAAGACCACCCCGGCCTGCCTGATGGCGGCCGCCACCGTGGACATGCCGGCCATCGTGCTGTCCGGCGGCCCGATGCTCGACGGCTGGCACCAGGGCAAGCGGGTCGGCTCGGGCACCGTGATCTGGCATGCGCGCAACCTGCTCGCGGCCGGCGAGATCGACTACGAAGGCTTCATGGAGCTGACCACGGCCTCGTCGCCGTCGATCGGCCACTGCAACACGATGGGCACCGCGCTGTCGATGAACAGCCTCGCCGAGGCGCTCGGCATGTCGCTGCCGGGCTGCGCGAGCATTCCGGCCGCCTACCGCGAGCGCGGCCAGATGGCCTACGCCACCGGCAAGCGGATCGTCGACCTCGTGCGCGAGGACGTGCGGCCGTCGCAGATCATGACCAAGCCGGCCTTCGAGAACGCGATCGTGATCGCCTCGGCGCTCGGCGCGTCCACCAACTGCCCGCCGCACCTGATCGCGATCGCGCGCCACGTGGGCGTGGAGCTGTCGCTCGACGACTGGCAGCGCGTGGGCGAGGCGGTGCCGCTGATCGTCAACTGCATGCCGGCCGGTGACTATCTCGGCGAGAGCTTCCACCGCGCGGGCGGCGTGCCGGCCGTGTTCCACGAGCTGTCGAAAGCGGGCCTCGTGCATCGCGACTGCCGCACCGTGTCCGGCGACACGATCGGCCGGATCGCGGACCGCTCGGCCACCTCGGACCGCGACGTGATCCGCACCACCGACGCGCCGCTCAAGCACGGCGCCGGCTTCATGGTGCTGTCGGGCAACTTCTTCGACAGCGCGATCATGAAGATGTCGGTGGTGGGCGAGGCGTTCCGCCAGACCTACCTGAGCGAGCCGGGCAGCGAGAACGCGTTCGAGGCGCGCGCGATCGTGTTCGACGGCCCGGAGGACTATCACGCGCGCATCAACGATCCGTCGCTCGAGATCGACCAGCACTGCATCCTGGTGATCCGCGGCACCGGCACGGTCGGCTATCCGGGCAGCGCCGAGGTGGTGAACATGGCGCCGCCGGCCGCGCTGGTGCGCGACGGCATCACCTCGCTGCCGACGCTCGGCGACGGCCGCCAGAGCGGCACCTCGGCGAGCCCGTCGATCCTCAACATGTCGCCCGAGGCGGCGGTGGGCGGCGGCCTCGCGCTGCTGCGCACCGGCGACCGGATCCGCGTGGACCTGAACGCGCGCAAGGTGGACGTGCTGGTGGACGAGGCCGAACTCGCGCGCCGCCGCGAGACCGCCGGGTTCTCGGTGCCGCCCTCGCAGACGCCGTGGCAGGAACTGTATCGGCAGACGGTCGGCCAGCTTTCGACGGGCGGCTGCCTGGAGCCGGCCACGCTGTACCTGAAGGTGATCGAGACGCGCGGCAACCCGCGGCATTCGCACTGAGCGCGCGGCCGGTGGCGCGTGCCGTCGGAGGGAAGGCGGCGCGTGCGGCCGGCGCGTGGCGAGTGTGAAGGACGGGAGGGGCGGCTGCATGGCGCCCCGCGTATGAGTCGTGAGTCGTGAGTCGTGAACGGCGCGTGGCGCGGGTTCGTCGGCGTCGATGCGCGAGCGCGCGGCGGGGCATGATCGGCGGCGGCCTGGCCCGCCACCGCCGCGCGCGCGACCCGCGTTACTTGAACTGCCCCGCGAGCCGCTGCTCGGCGTGCTGCATGTGCAGCCCCATCGCCAGGCTGATGCGGCGCACGTCGCGCTCGTTGAGCGCCGCGTAGATCTCCTCGTGTTCCTCCATCGACTCGGCCCACCACGGCGCGCTGAGGAAGTGCTGTTCGAGCGTCATGTAGAGCGGCGTCGTGCGATGGATCCAGAGCTGGTCGAGCAGCACCACGTAGGCGCTGTTGCCCGACGCCTCGGCCAGGCTCAGATGGAACTGCCGGTCGTATTCGTTCAGTTGCGGATCGCCCACCTTGCTGCCGCGCAGCTTGTCGAGCCAGCCGAGCACGGTCTCGATCTGCGCGTCGGACGCATGCCGCACCGCCTGCACGGCGATCTCGGGTTCCAGATAGGCGCGCGCGCGGATCACGTCGAACGGCGACACCGCATGCATGCGCGCCGCGGGCGCCGCGGCGGCCGGCTGCGCGGCCGCGGCGGCAGCAGTGACCGCCGCGCTAGCGCCGCGCTGCCGGACGAAGATGCCCGAGCCGCTGCGTACTTCCACCATGCCCTCGATCTCGAGCGCGATCAGCGCCTCGCGCAGCGACGAGCGGCTCACGCCGAGCCGCGCGCTGAGGTCGCGTTCGGCCGGCAGCCGTTCGCCGACGATGAATTCTCCCGCCTCGATCAGTTCGGTGATCTGCGCGGCGATCTGGCTGTAGAGCCGTTTCGTTTCGATCGGCTGGAAGGGCATGGCGGGATTCGTCGGAGGGTTCGGGTGGTCGGGTGGACCGGCGTGCGGGGCGCCGCGGGTGGGCGCGGGGCGCACATTATAGGGCAGGCGCCCGGCGGCGAACCCGCGACGCGGGCCGCCGCCGGGCGCCGGCGTGCGCGCTCTGCCCGGATCGGCGCGGGCGTGCTTACAGCTTGAACGGCACGACCGTCTGCTGCTGCTCGCCGAGCCCTTCGATGCCGAGCCGGATCACGTCGCCGGCGCGCAGGAACTGCGGCGGGTTCATGGCCATGCCGACGCCGGGCGGCGTGCCGGTGGTGATCACGTCGCCGGGCATCAGCGTCATGAACTGGCTCAGATGGCTGACGATCTCGGCCACGTCGAAGATCATCGTCTTCGTCGAGCCGTCCTGCACGCGCTTGCCGTTCACTTCGAGCCACATCGCCAGGTTCTGCGCGTCGGGGACTTCATCGCGCGTGACGAGCCACGGGCCGATCGGGCCGAACGTATCGCAGCCCTTGCCCTTGTCCCACTGCGGCGTGCGTTCGAGCTGGAAGTGGCGCTCGCTGACGTCGTTGATCGTGCAGTAGCCGGCCACGTGCTCGAGCGCCTGGTCCCGCTCGACGTAGCGCGTGACGCGGCCGATCACCACGCCCAGTTCCACTTCCCAGTCGGTCTTCTCGGAGCCGCGCGGCAGCATCACCGGATCGTTCGGCCCCTGGATGCACGAGATCGCCTTGGTGAACACCACCGGCTCCTTCGGCACCGGCATGCCGGTCTCGGCCGCGTGGTCGGAGTAGTTGAGGCCGATCGCGAGGAACTTGCCGATGCCGTTGAGCGGGCAGCCGTAGCGCGGCGAGCCTTCCACGACCGGCAGCGAGGCGACGTCGAGCGCGCGCAGCTTCGCGAGCGTGGCGGCATCGAGCGTGGCCGGCGTGATGTCGGCGATCACGCCGCTCAGGTCGCGCAGCTTGCCGTCCTGATCGACGAGGGCCGGCTTTTCGTGGCCGGGCTGGCCATAACGGGCGAGTTTCATTGAGTCTGCTCCTGGTGAATCCGGGTGAAAACGAATGGCGCGGTCAGATGGTCATGCCGCCATCGACCGAGTAGGTCTGGCCGGTGACGAACGCGGCGTCGTCGCTGGCGAGGAACGTGACGATCGGCGCGATTTCCTCGGCGCGCGCGATGCGGCCCATCGGCTGGCGCGCGACGAAGGCCTTGCGGGCCGCCTCGGGATCGTCGTAGGCGTTGATGCGCTGCTGCAGCGAGGGCGTATCGACGGTGCCCGGCGAGATCGCGTTGCAGCGGATGCCCTGCAGCACGTAGTCGGCGGCCACCGCCTTGGTGAGGCCGATCACGGCCGCCTTCGAGGCGCCGTACACGAAGCGGTTCGGCAGGCCGCGGATGCTGCTCGCCACGCTGGCCATGTTGACGATGCTGCCGCCGCCGTTCTTGAGCATGGCCGGCAGCGCGGCGCGGATGGTCCAGAACATCGAGCGCACGTTCAGGTCGAACGCGAACGACCAGTCCTCGTCGGTGGCCTCGAGGATCGTGCCGTTGTGGACGAAGCCGGCGCAGTTGAACAGCACGTCCACGCGCGGCAGCGTGGCGAAGAACGCGTCGATCGCCGCGCGGTTCATCACGTCGAGCGGGGCGGTGCGCACGTTGGCGACGCCGTCGAACGCGCCGAGCAGTTCGGGCTTCACGTCGGTCGCCCAGACCTGCGCGCCGTCGCGGGCCAGCGCATGCACCGCCGCCTGCCCGATGCCGGCGCCTGCCGCCGTGACCACGGCTACCTTGCCTTCCAGTCTCATCGTGTCTCCTGTTTCGTGTCCGGGAATGGTCCGCCCGTGAATTGGCCGGACCAGTGGGCCAGTCGGGATCTTAGCGGGGAACGGGAGAGGAGGCAACGCGGGGCGGGGTGGGGTTTGTGCCTAGACAGGTGAGGTTGCGTGGAATTGGATGGCATATCGGCAGGATTTCGGGCCGCTTGCGGGAATTTTCGGGCAGGATGAGGCAGGCGCGAGGCCGCGCCGATGCCGGCGCCGCCGAGGCAGTGAGCGACGGTTGGATCAAAAAATATATTTTTTTGGTCTGACTGCTTGGCGGCTGATCGGTTCGTCGCGAGGTCCGACTGCGCAGCAGCCGGACCTCGCGCGTCAGAGCGATTTTCCGGCGTCGAGGCCCAGGAACGTGAACGGCGGCGCGGCCCGGAACTCGCCCGACACTTCCCCGCTGAAGGTATTGCGCTGGTCGCGGCCGAGGTCGAGGCGCCTGACGGGCGCGCCGGCGGCGAAGTCGAGCTTCTTCAGGTCGACCCAGAACGTGTTCGGCGTCAGGGCCGACTCGAAGAAGTAGAGCAGGCGCTTGTGGTCGGCCACGGTGCGCCAGCGCGTCGACGAGATGTTCGGCTCGTTTTCGGTGCTGATCCCATACGGCACGGACACGTTGCGGATCACGCTGACGACGCTGGCGAGCGCGATGGTCGGGTCCTCGCTCTTCGGGATCGCGTTGACGTAGAACGAGGCGCGCGCGAAGCGGTCGGCCGCGCGATTGGTGCCGGGCAGCCAGGCCGTGCCGCCAATCCGCTGCCAGTAGGCGTTCAGCGCGAGCTGTTCGTCGAAGGTCGGCGAGTTCGTCATGACCTGATACTGCCGGCCGTGGTGGATCACCTGCCTGCCGTCGATGTACTCGATGATGGCGCTGTCGCCGCCGGCATCCGACATCGACAGGTGCAGCGTGGCCAGCCGCTGCTCGCCGGGAACGCTGTCGGTGACGATGGTGAACGGCTCCTTGCCAAGCGCGTCCACGGCCTCGGCCACGGTCGCGAAGTTGTCGAGCACGTACTGCGCCCAGGCGGCGATGGTGAGTCCCGGCTTCGAGCGCGGTCCGAACGGCGGGTACTGCGATTCGACGAGCCAGAGCAGTTCGGCGGCGAGGCCCTTCTCGTTCATGCCGTCGGTGGTGGCGACGTCGTAGGCGGTGGCCACCACGCTGCCGTATTTCGCGACCCATTTCAGCGAGTTCGGGCCGGCCTCGCCGCTGCGGGCGATGCCGCGCGGCAGGACGTAGAGATGGGTGGCGATGTCCTGTTTCCAGTCCATCGAGCGCGCCGTGATGACGTCGTCGTTGGCGCCCAGATAGACCACGCGCGTGCAGGCGAGCGCGGCGATCGGCATGGCGGCCAGCGCCGCCGCGGCGACGAGACAGGGCAAAACGCTGCGAAGCGGGTGGCGCATGTCATCTCCTGTTCGGTGCTTGGTGAAGCGTGTCGAGGGCTGTTCGCGCGCGTTCACGGCCAGCCGTCGAGGCGTCGTTCGCCAGTATATTTCGCCCGAACCGGCGCCATGCGACGAATCTTCGAATCCGCCGTCACCCCTGAACGCCGCCGCGAACGCCGCGCCTGCGGCGCCGCAAGCGCGGGCCGCCGGATCGGGCGCGCTGGACGTCCACGCCTTCGACCATCCCGCGACGCTGGCCGGGCAGGGCACGCTCGCCCTCGAACTCGACGCGCAGCTGCCGGACCTCGACACGGTGCCGGTGTCGGTCGGCGGCGGTGGGTTCGTCGGCGGCATCGCGGCGTGGTTGGCCGGGCGCGTCAAGGAGGTGGCGGTGGAGCCGGCGCGCTGTCCGACGCTCCATCGCGCGCTGCGGGCGGGCGAGCCGGTCGACGTCGAGACGGACGGCCTCGCCGCCGATTCGCCCGGATGCCGGCGCGTGGGCGGCGTGCCGCTCGCCGTGCTGCATCCGGCCGTGAGCGATGCGGTGCTGGTGGCCGACCAGCCTATCCGCGAGGCTCGGCGCAGCCTGCGGGTCACGCTCAGCATCATCGCGGAGCCCGGCGGCGCGACCGCGTTCGCGGCACTGGCGCCGGGTGCCTGCGTGTGCTCGCCGCGGCGAGCGGATCGCCGTGATCATCTGCGGCGGCAACGCCGATCCGGCCTCGTTCGCATGAGGCGCGGCGGGGCGGGAGTCGGCGTGCGTCGGTGCCCGCCCTGAAGCCGGCGCGCCGCCTAGATGTTCAGGAACGCCGCGATCGACACGCCCACGCCCGCCAGCCCCGCGAAGCCGACCAGCACGAACAGCCGCCGGCTGCCCGTCAGCGAGGTGATCGCCGCCAGCGAGATCGCCGCGCTGATCAGCGCGAGCGCCTGCCCGAACATGTGCTGCGGGTGTTCCTTGCCCTCCGATTTGTGGTTCGCCTCCTCCACCTGCCGTTCGAGATCCTTCGCCTTGTCCGAGATGTCCTTCTTGCGCGCGTTGTACTTGTCGATCTGCTCGCGGAAGCGCGCCTGCTTTTCCGGGCCGGCCAGCTCGGCCGCGACTTCCATCATGTGGCCTTTGTTCGACTGCGCCTGATAGAGGTTCCATTGGTCGCTGGCCTTGCTCTGCAGCAGCACGGCGTCGTTCTTGTACATCAGCGCCTGCGTCTGCAGCACGCCTTCCTCGTAGTGGAGCAGGCTGGCCAGCGCGGCGAGGATCGCGGTGAATACCGCGACCCAGCGCGAGAGCGGATCGCCCGAGCGGGCGGCGTGTTCGACGGCATGATCGTGGGGAGCGTGTTCGTGGGACATCGTGGGTGTCGGTGCTTCGTGTAAGCGATGAAAGCATCGCGCGGCAGGCGCGAGCGGGTGGGAATCAACGGGTGATTATGGCAGGCTCGCGTGTCGTCCCGCCACTGGCCAATAGCGGGAATCGCGGCCCGCGCGGGCCGGCCGGCGCCGCGAATGCAAGCGCAGGTTCCGGACGGTGGGGCGCACACGTTTGCCGTTACACTGGTGCCTGTCAATCGGGGAACAGGAGCGAGGGGAAAGCGATGTCTCAAGTATGCATGCGGGTGCCGTCGCCGGTCGGCGAACTGACGCTGGTGGCGCGCGGCAGCAAGCTCGTCGCGATCCTCTGGGACAACGACCGGCCGACGCGCGTGAAGGTCGGCGCGATGCGCGACGACGACGCGAATCCCACGCTCGTCGAGACGGCGCGCCAGCTGCGCGAATACTTCGCCGGCGAGCGCACCGTGTTCGAGATCGACCTCGAATTCCACGGCACCGAATTCCAGAAGCGCGTCTGGCATGCGCTGCTGACGATCCCGTTCGGCGAGACGCGCAGCTATCGCGACATCGCCGTGCAGATCGGCAACCATCGCGCCACGCGCGCGGTGGGCGCCGCCAACGGCCGCAATCCGCTGTCGATCGTCGCGCCGTGCCATCGCGTGATCGGCACCTCGGGCGACCTGACCGGCTTCGCCGGCGGCAAGGACCGCAAGGCCGCGCTGCTCGCGCTCGAAGCGAGTTCGCGGCAGCCTGCGCTGTTCTGAACGCCGGCGCGCCGGCCGCGAGGCGCGATTTCCCCTGCGTTGTTCCGCCCCGTTTCCTGCCCCACCTCATTCATACCAACAGAGAGAACCTCGATGCCTTCATCGGATTTCCGGAGCGCGCGGCCGGCGCGGGCCGGCATGCGCCGTTTCAACCGGGCCGGCGCGGCCCGCGCGCTCGGCGCGCTGACGCTGCTGGCCGCGGCGCTGGCGAGCCGGCCCGCCGACGCCGACACGCGCACGCTCTGCACGATCGTGGCCGACGCCACGACGGGCAGCGTGCTGGCCGAACGCGGTGACGGCTGCGCGACGCGCGTGACCTCGGCCTCCACGTTCAAGATCGCGCTGAGCCTGATGGGCTTCGACGCCGGCGTGCTGACCGACACGCAAACGCCCACGCTGCCGTTTCGCGCCGGCTACCCCGACTGGGGCGGCGACGCATGGCGCCAGCCCACCGATCCGGCGCGCTGGATGCGCTACTCGGTGTTCTGGTATTCGCAGCAGATCACGCGGCGGCTCGGCCAGGCGCGCTTCGCCCGGTACACGAAGCGCTTCGGCTACGGCAACGCGGACGTGTCGCCCGGTCCCGGCGAGTTCGCCGGCATGCAGGGCGCCTGGAATACCGGATCGCTGCGCATCGCGCCGCGCGAACAGATCACGTTCCTGCGCGCGATCGTGAACCGCACGCTGCCGGTGAGCGCGCACGCGTTCGAGATGACCGACCGGATCACGCTGATCGACGCGCAGCCCGACGGCTGGATCGTGCATGGCAAGACCGGCACCGGCTCGCCGGGCAACGACGGCCGTTTCGATCGCGCGCATGCGTATGGATGGTTCGTCGGCTGGGCGTCGCGCGGCGGCCGCAGCGTCGTGTTCGCGAACCTGATCCAGGACGACGCGCCGCACGACGTGAACGCCGGCCTGCGCTCGCGCGATGCGCTGCTGGCCGAGTTGCCGGCGTTGGCGGCCGGGGCGCCAGCGCATTGAACGCCGGAACGCCGGAAACGACGCGGCCGGGACGTGTCGCTCGACACGCCCCGGCCGCGCTCACCGGCTCGATGCCGTCATGGCTTTGCACGCCGCGCGCCTCAGGCGCCGTTTTTCGCGTACAGCACCGGCGTGTCGATGTACAGCTTCGGATAGCCGGCCTTCAGCGCGGCCACCTTCGGCAGGTCGTTGATCACGATGTACGGGTACTCGGGGTGCCGCACCAGGAAATCCTGGTGATAGCCCTCGGCCGGATAGAAGCGCTTGTCGGCCTCGATCTTCGTCACGATCGGCGCGGAGAACACATGGGCGTCGGTCAGCTGCGTGATGTAGGCGCCCGCGATCGCCTTCTGCTGCGCGTCGACGGGGAAGATCGCCGAGCGGTACTGCGTGCCGGTGTCGGGGCCCTGGCGGTTCAGTTCGGTCGGATCGTGCGCGACCGAGAAGAAGATCTGCAGCAGCCGGCCATAGGTGATCTGCGTCGGATCGTAGACCACGCGCACCGATTCCGCGTGGCCGGTGTCGCCCTCGCTGACGGTCTCGTACTGCGCCGTCGAGGCCGCGCCGCCCGCGTAGCCGGCGGCCACCTGCTTGACGCCGGCCACGTGCTCGAACACGCCCTGCACGCCCCAGAAGCAGCCGCCCGAGAACACCGCCGTCTCGGTGTGCGAGGCGCCGGGTTTTTCGTCGAGAGTGGGCGCGGGCAGCGGCTTGGCCGCCTCGGCGAGCGCGGCCGGCTGCCAGCCGAACAGCACCGCGGCGACCGTGCCGAGCGCGGCGGCGCCGCCGGCCAGGCGCGTGATCAGGCGGGCCCGCGAGCCGCGGCGGCGGGGGGAAGTGGCAATGTCGTGTCGGGTCGGGTTCATGGTGTGGGTTCCTTGCGCAAGTCGGATATCGGGGGTGCCGCGTTCAACCGAACGTGAACGCGAACGCCTGCACGCCGGGGTCGAGGAATTCGATCGAGAACGTGTGATCGGTGATCGGGCCGCTCTGCCGGATCAGTTGATAGAGACGCTGGCCGGTCACGGTGCCGGTGCCGTCGGCGCTCACGTCGGCGCCGTGCGAGGCGCCCGGCGCGATGCCGTCCACCGTCACGCGGAACCGCACCGGCGCGCCGTTCTTGCCGGGGCCGAGCACCAGATGCAGGTCGCGGGCATGGAAGCGGTAGACGATCCGGCCGCCCGGCTTGGCGAGCGTGGCCTGCTCGTCGCCCACCTTCCAGCTGCCGGCCAGACCCCAGTCGTCGAGGCCCGGTTGCGCGGGCGCCGCGTAGTCGTACACGTTGTCGTGCAGCTCGCCGCCCGGCGACGCGAAGTGCTCGGCGCGCGCGTAGCCTACGTAGGTTTCCGGCGAGCGCATGTCGGCGTTGTCCGCGGCGGCCTGGGCGCCGCTCGCCGCCGGGCCGTCGATGCCGACCGGCACCTGGGCCGCGTCGGGATGGCCGGCCTCGACGAGCAGTTGCTGGATCGCGCGTTCCGATTGCACATAGTCGCCCTCGCCGAAGTGGTGGTAGCGGACCCGGCCCTGCGCGTCGATGAAGTAGTGCGCCGGCCAGTATTCGTTGTTGAACGCGCGCCAGATCGAGTAGCCGTTGTCGATCGCCACCGGGTAGGTGACGCCGAGGTCACGGGTGGCCTTCTTCACGTTGCCGATGTCGCGTTCGAATGCGAATTCGGGCGCGTGGACACCGATCACCACCAGGCCGTCGTTCTTGTACTTGCGCGCCCAGGCCTTCACGTAGGGCAGCGTGCGCAGGCAGTTGATGCACGAGTAGGTCCAGAAGTCGATCAGCACCACCTTGCCGCGCAGCGAGGCGTTGGTGAGCGGCGGCGAATTGAGCCACTCGGTTGCGCCCGACAGCGACGGCAGCGTGCCTTCCACCGGCAGCGCCGGGGCCGACACGCGCAGCATCGACGCGTCGTGGCGCGCGGCGCTGGTGGCCGCGGACATCATCGCGTTCGCGGCGGGGGCGCCGCCGTCGTGCTGCGCGCCGCTGGCGGCGGCGCGCATCGCGTCGCCTGCGGCCATCATCGAGGGGCCGCGACCACCGGCGGCCGCGTCGTTGTCCGCGCCATTCGCGGCAGCACGCATCGCATCGCCCGCGGCCATCATCGCGGGACCATTGCCGGCCGCCGCGTCGGCCGCCGTCATGGCCGGGCCGTTCGCATCGACCACGGCACCGCCCGCGGCGCCATGCATGGCGTTGCCGCGCGGCGCGAAGCGATCGACGAGCGATTGCTCGAGGCCGCCGGTGGCGATCGTCGAGACCTGCGTGAGCACGCCGGTGTCGAGACCGAGCGCGATCGCGCCCACGCCGGCCAGCATCGCCGCGCCGAGCCCGCGGCGAATCCATTCGCCGGCGCCGAGCGAGCGCTTCATCGCCGCGAACAGCTTGCCGCCCACCAGCAGCGCCGCGGCCAGCGAGGTGGCCGCGCCGGCCGCGTAGGCCACCAGCAGCAGCGTGGTGCCCACGCTCGCGCCGCGCAGCGCGGCGCCGGTCAGCACGAGGCCGAGGATCGGGCCGGCGCACGGCGCCCACAGCAGGCCGGTGGCCACGCCGAGCAGCAGCGACGCGCCGATGCTGCTGCGGCCCTCGCCGTCGGCCGTCGAGGCCACGCCGGTCAGCCGGTTGCCGAGCGCCACCAGCGGGCGCGTCATGTGTTCGGCGAGGCTCGGGAACAGCAGCGTCAGGCCGAACACGCCGACCATCGCGATCGCGAGCCAGCGGCCGGCCTGGTTGGCCTGCGCGATCCAGCCGCCGCCGACGGCGGCCAGCGTCGCGACGGCCGCGAACGTCACGGCCATGCCGGCCAGCAGCGGCAGGCCGTTGCGCGCGAACGGGCGGTCCGCGCGGGCGAACACGAACGGCAGCACCGGCAGGATGCACGGGCTCACGATGGTGAGCACGCCGCCGAGATAAGCGAGGATCACGAGCAACATGGCGAAGTCCTTGTAGGAAGACGGTGGGCGGGCTCAGGCCGACGACGGGCGGAACGTCATCGCCGTGCCGTTCATGCAGTAGCGCAGGCCGGTCGGCTTCGGGCCGTCGTTGAAGACGTGGCCGAGATGGCCCGCGCAGCGGCGGCAGTGGACTTCGTCGCGCACCATGCCGAACGAGGTGTCGGTCGAGGTCACCACGGCGTGGTCGAGCGGCGCCCAGAAGCTCGGCCAGCCGGTGTGGCTGTCGAACTTGGTGGCCGACGAGAACAGCGGCAGCGCGCAGCCGGCGCACGCGAAGGTGCCCGAGCGGTGTTCGTCGTTGAGCGGGTTGCTGTACGGGCGCTCGGTTCCCGCCTCGCGCAGGACCGTGTACTGTGCCGGCGTGAGGCGCTTGCGCCATTCGGCGTCGCTGAGCGTGAGTTCGGCCGGGGCGGCGGGCTTGGGCGGCTGTTGCGCGAACACGCCGTTGCGCGTGATCGCGGCGACGGCGCCGGCGATCGCGGCGCCGGTGAGCAGGAAACGTCGGCGGCTGGTCATGGTGGACTCCTGTCGGACGGTGGATGACTTGCCGCACAGCGTAAGGACCCCACGGTCGCGAAGTCCTCACGGAAAGTTAAAGTTTTCGTGATAACTCGGCGACGCGAGCGTGGCCGAGCCGCCGTCCGGCCGCGGGCGGCGGTGCAACCGGCGCCGGGCGCGGGCGCAACCGGTGCCGCGCCGCCGCAACATCGCACCGGGGCCACGTTGGAGCGAGATTGGGGCCAGGCTGGCGCCAGCCTGGTACCACGCGGCAACCACGGCGAAACATCACGAAATCGTGACGACTCGCCGCCGCGAATGCCCGACAATCGGGCCATGCCGAACGGTGCCGGCGCAGGCCGGCACCGTCCCTTCACTTCCCATCACGCGTATGGATCCACTGAAACGCATCCTGATCGTCGAAGACGATGCCGACATCGCGAACGTGCTCGCGCTGCACCTGCGCGACGAGCGCTACGAGGTCGTCCACTGCGCGAACGGCGACGACGGCCTGCGGCGCCTGGAGCAGGGCAACTGGGACGCGCTGATCCTCGACCTGATGCTGCCCGGCGTGGACGGCCTCGAGATCTGCCGCCGCGCGCGGGCGATGGAGCGCTACACGCCGATCATCATCATCAGCGCGCGCTCGAGCGAGGTTCACCGGATCCTCGGCCTCGAACTCGGCGCCGACGATTATCTCGCCAAGCCGTTCTCGATGCTGGAGCTGGTGGCGCGCGTGAAGGCGCTGCTGCGGCGCGTCGAGGCGCTCTCGCGCGACACGCGCGCCGAGGCCGGACGCGTGGACGTGGGCGGCCTGACGCTCGATCCGCTCACGCGCGAGGCGGCGGTGGACGGCGCCGCGATCGACCTGACGCCGCGCGAATTCGACCTGCTCTATCACTTCGCGCGCCATCCCGGCAAGGCGTTCTCGCGCACCGACCTGCTCAACGCCGTATGGGGCTACCAGCACGAGGGCTACGAGCACACCGTGAACACCCACATCAACCGGCTGCGCGCCAAAATCGAGGCCGATCCGGCCCAGCCGGCGCGGATCCTGACGGTCTGGGGCCGCGGCTACAAGCTGGTCGCGCCGGGGCCGGCGGCCGACATGGGCGGTCACGCATGATGCGGCGCCTGAGTCTCACCCAGCGCCTGTCGCTGGTGTTCTCGGTGCTGCTGCTGGCCTGCTGCGGCGCCTCGGCGTGGCTGCAGATCCGTTCCAGCGACATGCACGAGAAGGAGGTGGTGCAGCGGCTGTCGCGCGACCTGGCCGGCCACATCGCGCAGAGCACCATGCTGATGGACGACGACGGCCTGCGTCAGGACGCGGTGCGCCAGCTGTTCGGCCAGCTGATGGGCGTGAATCCGAGCGTCGAGGTCTACCTGCTCGACAACGAAGGGCGCATTCGCGGCGACGACGCGCCGCCGGGCCGGGTGCGCCGCGATCGCGTCGATCTCGCGCCGGTCAAGCGCTTCCTCGCCGGCCAGCCGCTGCCGATCCTCGGCGACGATCCGCGCAGCCTCGACGCGCGCAAGGTGTTCAGCGCCGCGCCGCTGCAACTGCCGGGCCACGCGCCGTCGGGCTACATCTACGTGGTGCTGCTCGGCGAGGCGCACGACGAGCTGGCCGCGCGGGTGGCGGCCAGCACGGTGCTGCGCACCACGCTCTGGTCGATCGCGCTGGTGGCGCTGCTCGGGCTGCTGGCCGGCCTGACCGCGTTCGCGCTGATCACGCGGCCGCTGCGCCGCTTCTCCGACGCGATGCGCCGCTTCGATGCGAACGGCGAGCCCGACGCGCAGCCGTCGCTGCCGCACTGGTCGGCGGCCGGCGCGCGCGACGAGATCGCCGTGCTCGAAACCACCTTCGAGCAGATGGCCGCGCGCATCGGCGAGCAGTGGCGCGCGCTCAAGCATCAGGATCGCCAGCGCCGCGAGCTGATCGCCAATCTCTCGCACGACCTGCGCACGCCGCTGACCTCGCTGCACGGCTACCTGGAGACGCTCGCGCTGAAGGGCGCCACGCTCACGCCGGAGGAGCGCGAGCGCTACCTGTCGATCGCGCTCGCGCAGAGCGGCAAGGTGGGGCGGCTCGCGCGCGCGCTGTTCGAGCTGGCGCGGCTCGAATCGGGGCTGGTGCAGCCGGTGCTCGAGGACGGCTCGCTCGTCGATCTGGTGCAGGACGTGCTGGCCAAGTTCGAGCTGACGGCCAAGGCACGCGAGGTCACGCTCGACGCGCGGATCGAGCCGCGCCTGCCGAACGTGCATGCCGATTTCGGCATGATCGAGCGCGTGCTGACCAATCTGCTCGACAATGCGCTGCGCCACACGCCGGAAGGCGGCCATGTGGCGGTGGAGCTGGCCGCGCACGACGGCGCGGTCAGCGTGACGGTGCGCGACACCGGGCCGGGCGTGCCGGCGGCGCTGCGCGAGCGGCTGTTCCGGCGCTCGGTGGGGGCGTCGGTGAGCAGTTCGGACGGCGCGCCGTCCGCGGGCGAGGCGCATCGCGGCGGGCTCGGCTTGTTGCTCGTGCAACGGATGCTGCAGCTGCACGACAGCGAGGCGCGGCTCGTCGACGATCCGCGCGGCGGGGCCGTGTTCACGTTCGCGCTGCGGGCGGTGGGCGCGGCCGCGCGCTAGCGCCGGCGCCGGCGGCGGCTGGAATCTCAACCTGGAAAACGGAACGAACACGAGCGTGGAGCAAGACAACCCGGGGCTGATTCTCGATCGGCATGGCGTGCCGCGCTGCTACTGGCAGCCGGACATGCCCGACTATCACGACGCCGAATGGGGCGTGCCGGTGGACGACGAACAGCGGCTGTTCGAGAAGATCTGCCTGGAAGGCTTTCAGTCCGGCATGGCCTGGATCACGATCCTGCGCAAGCGCGAGAACTTCCGCGCGGCGTTCGACGATTTCGATTTCCGGCGCATCGCCGAATATGGCGAGCCCGACATCGAGCGCCTGATGGCCGATGCCGGCATCGTGCGCAACCGCGCCAAGATCCGCTCGGTGATCAACAACGCGCACCGCGCGATCGAGGCGGTGGAGACGTTCGGTTCGCTGGCCGGCTGGCTCTGGCAATACGAGCCGAAGCCGGGCGCGCGGCCCGCCACGATCGATCTCGACTACTGGAAGCGCAACCCGACCTCGCCCGAGTCGCATGCGCTGTCGGCGGAGATGAAGCGGCGCGGCTGGACCTTCGTCGGGCCGACCAACATCCATGCGCTGATGCAGGCGGTCGGCATGATCAACGATCACCTGACGGGCTGCGCCTGCCGCGAGACGGCGGAACTCGCGCGCCGGCGCTTTCGGCGGCCGGCCTGCCGCTGAGCGGCGCGGCCCGGAGGCTGCAAGCGGGGTCGTTCAGCCGGCCGTGTCGCGCAACTCGGCGAGCGAGCGCCGCTGGCGCCCGTCGGCGTCGAAGTTCTCCGGCGCGAGCCAGCGGTCGAGGGCCCGCTTCACGCGCGGCCATTCGGTGTCGATGATCGAATACCAGGCGGTGTCGCGCGAGCGGCCCTTGTAGACGATCGCCTGCCGGAAGATCCCTTCGAAGCTGAAGCCGAGCCGCTCGGCGGCGTGCCGCGACGGCGCGTTCAGGCTGTCGCATTTCCATTCGTAGCGGCGGTAGCCGAGCGTGTCGAACGCGTAGGCCATCAGCAGGTATTGCGCCTCGGTGGACAGCGGCGTGCGCTTCAGGTCCGGCGAGAACGTCACGCTGCCCACCTCGATCACGCCGTGCGCCGGGTCCTGCCGCATCAGCGCGAGCGTGCCGACCGCGCGGCCGGTGGCGCGGTCGATCACCGCGTAATGGCGCGGATCGGTGCTGCGCGCGGCGCTCTCGGCAAAGCTGCGATAGGCCTCGACGCTCGCGAACGGGCCGACGAACAGGTAGGTCCAGTCGCGGCCGTCCGGCGCGCCGAGGTAGGCGGCGGCCAGATCGTCGGCATGGCGCGCCGCGTCGAGCGGTTCGAGCCGGCAGTAGCGGCCTTCGAGCGTGACGGCGGCGGGCAGCGCGCGCGCGGTCCAGCCTTCGACGGCCGGGCCGATCGGCTGGCCGTGTTCGTTGGTGCGGGTGGACATCGTTTCCTCGGCGAGTAACAAAAAGATGCGCTCACTGTAGTGGCGCCGTGGCTCCAGGGGAAGAACCACTCGCGGCGGGAACGATGGTGCCACGCACGGGCGGCGGGCGGGGCTGCCCGTCGCGCCCGCCGGCTCGGTCAGGCCGCTTCGGCGAGGATCTGCCGGATCGCGCGCTCGAACGCTTCGGCGGGCTGGCCGCCCGTCACCAGATAGCGTTCGTTGAAGATGATCGACGGCACCGAGCTGATGCCGAGCGCCTGCGATTCGCGCTCGGCCGCGCGCACCTCGTCGGCGTAGGCGCCGCTCGCCAGCACCTCGCGCGCGCGTTCGGCGTCGAGCCCGACGGCCTGCGCGGCGGCGGCCAGCACTTCCGGATCGTCGGTGCGCCTGCCTTCGCCGTGGTAGGCGCGCAGCAGTTCGAGCTTGAGCGGCAGCTGCTTGCCTTCGAGGCCGGCCCAGTGCAGCAGGCGATGCGCGTCGAAGGTGTTGTAGATGGCGTCGCGCTTGCCGAACGTGAAGCCCACGCTCGCGCCGCGCTCGCGGATCATGGCCTGCGATTCGGCGATCTGCTCGGGCGTGCGGCCATATTTCTTGCCGATGTGTTCGACGATCGATTCCCCCTCCGGCCCCATGTTCGGATTCAGTTCGAACGGATGCACGCGGATCTGCACGTCGGCCGCGTCGCCCACGCGCTCGAGCGCGATCAGCAGCGAGGACAGGCCGACCGCGCACCACGGGCACGCGATGTCGGACACGAAATCGATGGTCAACGGTTGAGACATGGTGAAAATCCTGGCGGAATGCGAGAGGCGGACAGGGTAGCGCGAATCGCGCGAGCCTGCTGGCGGCGGCCTGGGCGCGGCCGTGCCGTGCCGGCCGCCCACTATCTGGGCCGCGCCGTCCGTGTTTTGCGTTTCGCGGCGCGACCGTGTATCAGAGCGGAACGGCGGCTGCCGCGGCGACGCGGCGGCCGGCCACGAACCGTCACCCGACCGACTACCGATGACCGATACGACCGTTTCCTCCGATCCGACCCGACCCGCCGGCGCGCCGGCCGCCACCCTCCTGGTCGATGCACGCCACGTGCTCGGCGAATGCGCGACCTGGTGCGGGCTCGCCCGTGCGTTCTACTGGACCGACATCGAGGGCGCGCGGCTCTGGCGCCACCGCCCCGGCGCGACGCCCGAGACCGAAAGCTGGCCGATGCCCGAACGGCTCGGCTGTTTCGCGCTGACCGACGAGCGCGACGTGCTGGTGGTCGGGCTCGCGTCGCATCTGGCGCTGTTCGACCTGCGCGACGGCCGCTTCGAGCGCATCGTCGAGGTCGAGCCGGACCAGCGCTCGCGCCTGAACGACGGGCGCTGCGACCGCGCCGGCAATCTGGTGTTCGGCATGAAGGACGAGAACGATCCGCTGCAGGCCGCGACGGGTTTCTACCGGCTCAACGCCGACCGTTCGCTCGAACGGCTCGCGCTGCCGCCCGCGGCGATCGCCAACAGCATCGCGTTCTCGCCCGACGGCACGCGCATGTACTTCTGCGACACGCTCACGCGACAGATCATGATGTGCGATTACCGCGCCGACGGCCCGGTGGCGAACGTGCGGCCGTTCGTGGCGCTGGCCGACGCGACGGGCGGCCCGGACGGCTCGACCGTCGATGCCGACGGCGGCCTCTGGAACGCGCAGTGGGGCGGCGCGCGCGTGGTGCGCTACGACGCGAACGGCGTGGAGACGGACCGCATCGCGATTCCCACCGCGCAGCCGAGCTGCCCGTCGTTCGGCCCGGCGCCCGAGCGCGCCGACGAGCCGGCCGACGGCGCCGAGGGCTGGCGCACGCTCTACGTGACGAGCGCGCGCGAGGGCCTCGACGGCGACGCGCTCGCCGCCGATCCGCACGCGGGCGGCGTGTTCGTCGCGACCACGGCCTATCGCGGGCTGCCGGAAGCGCGCTTTCCGCTGCGCGGCGCGCGCTGAGCACGGCGTGGCCCTCGCGCGTGAGGCGAGGGCCGTGACCTGACGGGCAGAGACTAGGCGTGCCCGCGCCGGTTCTCCGCCCCGCGATCTAGGTTTGTCGACGCGCCGCCGCGAGCCGCTGGCGTAGCAGCGGCAGCGCCACGTCGGTCCAGAACGCCGGCGAAACCATGCCGCTCGACATGCCGCCGTGCGCGAACGCCGGCACGTGAACGGGCTCCGACAGCGCCAGCGGCTGCCCGGTCAGCCCGGCATAGGCCAAGGCGATGCATGCATCGAGCGCTTCGTCCGATTCCGGCAGCGGCGTGCCGGCCAGCCGTGCGCGCAGCGCGTCCCACAGATACGGATCGCCGCGCAGCCCCCATCGCGCGGGCGGTGGCGCGAACAGCGCGGCAAGGCCACCATGCGTAGTTGCGTGCGCAACCAGATCCTCACGCGTATCGACGTCGCGCAGCACGCCGGGATCGTCCACCTCGATGCGCGCGACCGGATGCGCGCCGAGCAGCGCGCGCGCGCCGGCATCGCCGTCGAGCGCGGCGAGCGCCTCGCCATGCACGGCCGCGAAGCCGACCGGATGGCCGCGTCGGCCGCCGTGATGCGGGGCCGCGATGCTCGCGCGGCCGGACGTGATGGCCTGCGCCACGGCGCGGATCGCGGCCGGATCGATCCACGGCATGTCGCCGAGCGCGACCAGCCAGCCGCCCGCGTCGCGCGAGGCACGCACGGCGGCGGCGAGGCTCGCGCCCATTCCCTGTATCGCCTCCTCGGCCACCAGCACGCGGCAGCCCGCGTCGGTCAGATGCGCCGCGAGCCGCCCGGCACCGGGCCGCACCACGGCATGGACCTCCGGCGTCACGGCGAGCAGGTGCCGCGCGGCGGCCACCACCACCGGCGTGCCGTCGGGCAGCGCGGCAAGCAGCTTGCTGTCGCGGCCGCTCGGATCGAAGCGGGTGCCGAGGCCGGCGGCGAGCAGCACGCCGACGGGCGCGGGGGATCGGGCGGGTTCGGACATCCGGGGAATCGGGAGCGGAAGGTGAGGGCGATTGTGCGATCGGCCGGGGCGAATCGCAAGCGAGCAGCGGGGCAGGACGAGCGATGCAAGCGGCGATGGATGAACCCCGCGCCGGCTCAACCGCCGGCGGCCTCGCCGCATGCATAGCGAGCGAGGAACATGTCTGCCGCCGATTCGGCGAGCCGCGTGCGCGCTTCGCCATCCACGGCCGGCTGCCCCATCGCCACCTGCGGCCAGAACGCGAACGATTTCACGAGCCCCTGCAACTGCTGCGCGGCGAACGGCGGATCGTCGGTGGCGAGGCGCCCGGCGGCGGCGGCCTCGCGAATCCAGACGGTCAGGTCCTCCTCGCGCTCGCCGAGCCGCGCCACCATCTCCCTCGCCCGTTCGGGCGAATGCATCGCGGCCGAGATCGCGATGCGCACCAGCGCCAGGAACGTCTCGTCGCTGAGCAGCCGCAGCTTGCGCAGCAGCAGGTCGATCAGCTGGCCGCGCAGCGGCGCGTCGGGCCGATAGGCGGGCGCGTCGCCGGCGCGCGTCGAATCCCACAACCGCTGCAGGATCGCCGCGAACAGCGCCTCCTTGCTCGGGAAGTGGTTGTAGACGGTCCGCTTCGACACCTGCGCGCTGGCCGCGATGCGGTCCATGCTGGTCGCGTCGTAGCCGGCCGACAGGAATTCGTCGATCGCCGCGCCGACGATCGACGCGCGTTTCCGGTCGGTCAGCCGGGTGGGGGCAGCGTGGGAGTCCATCGGCGAATTTTACACCGCGTGGTTTACTTTTCTCGAAAACAAACTACACTAACAAGTCTACTTTTTTGTATCGGACCGATTCGATGACTTCCCTGACCCGCTGGTTCAGCCGCATGCTCGGCATGGCCGCCGCGCGGCGCTCGCAGACGTGGGCGGCGGCGTCGCCGCAGCACGACGGCGAGCGCTTCCGCAACGTGCGGCCGCGCCCGGCGGAGGGAGCCGGCAAGATGCTGTCGATCGCCTGGAACGTGCTCGTCAACAAGCCGGGCGGCACGGCGCCGGCCGCCGCGCTGCCGGTGGACGCGCTGACGCGCGCCGAACTCGAGGCCGCGCCCGATCGCAGCCTGTTCCGGCTCGGCCACTCGACCATGCTGCTGAAGCTGCGCGGCCGCTTCTGGCTGACCGATCCGGTGTTCGCCGAGCGCGCCTCGCCGTTCCGGCGGTTCGGCCCGAAGCGCTTCCACGCGCCGCCGATCGCGCTGGCGGACCTGCCGCCGCTGGCCGGCGTGATCCTCTCGCACGATCACTACGATCACCTCGACCGCGAGACGGTGCTGGCGCTCGCGGCCACCACCGGCGTGTTCCTCACGCCGCTCGGTGTGGGCGAGCGGCTGATCGAATGGGGCATCGACGCGGCGAAGGTCCGCCAGTTCGACTGGTGGCAGGGCACCGAACTCGACGGCATCGCGTTCACGGCCACGCCCGCGCAGCATTTCTCGGGGCGCAGCCTGTTCGACGGCGATCGCACGCTGTGGGCGTCGTGGACCATTGTCGACGGCGACCTGCGCGTGTTCTTCAGCGGCGACACCGGCTATTTCGACGGCTTCCGCGAGATCGGCGAGCGTCTCGGCCCATTCGACGTGACGCTGCTGGAGACGGGCGCCTACGACGCGCAATGGCCCTACGTCCACATGCAGCCCGAGCAGACCGTGCAGGCCCACGTGGACCTGCGCGGCCGCTGGCTCGTGCCGGTCCACAACGGCACGTTCGATCTGGCGATGCACCGCTGGCAAGAGCCGTTCGAGCGCGTGTTCGGGCTCGCCGCCGCGCGCGGGATTGCGCTCGCCACGCCGCGCATGGGCGAGCGGCTCGATCTGCAGGCGCCGCATCGCGGCGAACGCTGGTGGCGCGCCGTGGCCGACGCGCCGGTGAAGCCCGCGCGCCCGCGCGGCTGGCGCTGCGGCCGCGAGGACGCGTCGGGGGCCTGAGGCCGCCTTGCCTCGATCGGTGGCGGGGCCGGGCGGGGCGATCCGGTTGGCGTGAACGAACGGCGACGCGTCTCAAGCCGTCGGCGATACCTGATCGCTCCTGCTTCGTTCGCGTTTGATCTGGACTCCGGATCTTTTCGCCAGCCCGCACTCGCTACCGTTCTTCCCGCCGATACCGTTTCCGGTACTCGGCCGGCGTGACCCCGACGTGCTTCGAGAACGCGCGGCGCAGCACGTCGGCGTTCGCGAAGCCGCATTTGGCGGCCACCTGCTTGGGCGTGTCGCCGGCCGTCTCGATCAGCTCGCGCGCCGCGTTCACGCGCGCCAGCTCGACCCACGCGGCGGGCGTGACGCCGACCTCGGCATGGAACAGCCGCGCGAAGTGGCGCGGGCTCAGCCCGGTGCGTCCGGCCAGATTCGTCACGCTGTGATCGAGCCCCGGCTGCGCGGCCACCCAGCGCTGCACGTCCTGCAGCACCGAGCGGCCGGCCGGCTGCGTCTGGCCGTTGCGGCTGAACTGCAGCTGCCCGCCCGGGCGCTTGAAGAACATCACGAGCTGGCTCGCCACGCGCTTCGCGATCTCGCGGCCAAGATCCTCCTCCACCAGCGCGAGCGCCAGATCGAGCCCGGCCGTCACGCCGGCCGCGGTGCGCAGCCGGCCGTCGCGCACGTAGAGCGCGTCGGCCTCGATCGTCGCGCTCGGGCAGCGCTGGGCCAGCGCCGCCACCGAGGCCCAGTGCGTGGTCGCGCGCCGCCCGTCCAGCAGCCCCGCGTCGGCCAGCACCAGCGCGCCGGTGCAGACCGAGCCGAAGCGCCGGCACTGCCGTACCGCCTCGCGCAGCCAGGCCGGCACCGCGGCCGGCACGCCCGTGCCGCCGGCCTGATTCGCGGCGGCGATGCCGGGCGCGCCCGCGACGAGCAGCGTATGCAGCTCGGGCAGCGCCTGCCCGACCACGCCCACCACCCCGTCCGGCACGAGCCGCACCCCCGACGAACTGACGATGTAGCCCGGCTCGCAGGCCAGCACGAGCAGCCGGTACGCCTCGCGGCCCGCCTCGATATTTGCCTGCGCGAACACGTCGAGCGGCCCGCTCACGTCGAGCAGCTGCACGCCCGGCACGGCCAGGATCGCGATGGTTCTGACGCTCGTCCTGCTCATGGAAATCCCCTTGTCAATCCTCTTGTCGATGCGCTGGCCGGCGCGGTTCGCGCGCGGTCCGGGTGCCCTGTCCGAATGGTACGCGATTTGGCAGAAATTGGCGCATCACATCGATTGATGCCAAACCCCGCGAGCGCGAGAATGAATCCCGAAGTCCTTACCAGGAGAAGATCATGAGTGTCGACATTGGCGGCATCGCCGTCCCCGACAGCCGTCTCGCGCGGGAAATCACCGAATTCGTGCGCGATACCGAGAGCCCGCTGCTGTTTCATCATTCGAGCCGCGTGTTCTATTTCGGCGCGATGGCCGGCCGCAAGCGCGGCCTGAAGTTCGATCCCGAGCTGCTCTATGCGGGCGCGATGTTCCATGACGTCGGGCTGATGCCGTCGCACAGCAGCGCGCACGAGCGCTTCGAGGTGGACGGCGCGAACGCGGCGCGCGAGTTCCTGCGCCAGCGCGGCATCGCGCAGCACGACATCGATCTGGTGTGGACCGCGATCGCGCTGCACACCACGCCGGGCATTCCGCAGCACATGCATCCGGTGGTCGCGCTGGTGACGGCCGGCGTGGAGATGGACGTGCTCGGCCTGACCTATCACGAGTACGACGACCACGAGCGCGAGGCCGTCACGCACGCCCATCCGCGCCCCGAACATTTCAAGGAAGACATCATCCAGGCGTTCTACGACGGCATCCGCCACAAGCCCGACACCACGTTCGGCAACGTGAAGGCCGACGTGATCGCCGACAAGGAGCCGCATTTCCATGCCGGCAACTTCTGCTCGGTGATTCGCTGCTCGGCCTGGAAGGGTTGAGCGCGGCGCGCGTGTTCAGTGATGCCCGGCCCAGCGCAGCCGGCGGCTGCGGGTGGCGAGGTTGACGCGGTCGGAGACGAGTTCGGCGAGCAGCCGCAGCGTGTCGCGCTGCGGCTGCACGAGGCGCCGCGGCTTCAGGTCGAGCACGCACGGCGCGCCGAGCGCGTAACCCTCGTAGTCGCGCAGCGTGGCGCCGGCGTAGAAGCGCAGGCCGGGGGCGCCCGCCACCAGCGGGTTGGCCGCGAAGCGCGGGTCCGCGGCGGCGTCTTCCACCACCAGCGGCTCCGGCTGCCGGATCGTGTGATTGCAGAACGCCCAGGCACGCGGCGTCTCGGGCGGCAGCGGCAGCCCGTGGCGCGCCTTGAACCATTGCCGGTGGCGCGTGAGCAGCGTGAGCAGCGCGATCGGCGTATCGAACAGCCGGGCGGTCAGCGCGGCGTCGGCGTCCAACGCCTCGTGCGCGGGCGTGTCCGCGAGCTGGCTGCGCGCCACGGCGTGCAGCCGCGCGGCTTCGTCGTGCGGCACCGGGTGGTCGGGCGGCGTTGCCCCGACGGCGCCGGCCAGGCGAACCGCGTCAGCGAGAAGATGGGCCACGTGCGCGAGGCGATCCGCCGCGTCGCCGACATCGTCGCCGAGATCTCGGCGGCCTCCGACGAGCCGGCGCGCGGTATTGAGCAGATCAATCAGGCCGTCACGCAGATGGATGCGCTCACGCAGCAGAACGCGGCGCTCGTCGAGCAGGCCGCGGCGGCCGCGCAGTCGCTCGACGAACAGCCGGCGGCGCTCGGCGACGCGGGGTGTTCCGCCTGACGGGCGGCAACATGAACGCGGGGTACGCGACGGTCACGGCATCGCGCTCGCTCGCGCCGGCCGCCGCGTGATCGCAGGCCGACGATCGGAATCAGGACACGCCGGGCTTCGCGTCCGGCGTTTTCGTTTGGCAAGGGGCAGGGCGAGGGCGAGTGGTGGCGCGATATGGGCGACCGGCGCCGGCGAACCTGCTTTCGCGGGGTGTCAGGCGGTGCCAGGTGTGGCCACGCGGCGCCGGCCATCGTCGCGCGCGTGACGATCGATTGCCTGCGAGGCCGCGCGCAGCGGATCGACGGCTCATGCGTTCGATGCAGGCGTGTCGGCCGGCCTGCGCCGCTTCATCCGCATGGTGCGACCGGCGCGTCCGTCAGCGCCGCCGCGCGAGCTTCAGGCGCGCCGTCTCGTGCTCGGCCGCAGGCAGCGTGTCCTCGTAGATGAACTCGCCGCCGACCAGCGCGGCCACCGCCGCGCCGTCGCGATAGAGCACGCGATTGCCGGCCAGCGCCGGCACCTTGCGGCCCGGCAGCAGCGTGCCGGCCAGGTTCAGCGGATCGGCGCCGCTGACCACGGTCCACTGTCCGTTGGCCGGCTGCCGGCGCACCTCGCGCAGCACCGGGATCGCCTCGGGCAGCGCGAACTGCTCGCCCGCGAGCCCCGCCACGAACCGCCCGCCGCGAATCTCGCCGCGCGCTTCCAGCCGCTGGTACACGCGCAGCAGCTCGCGCCACGACGGCAGCCACGCGGCCTCGCGTTCGAGCAGCCGCCAGAACACCACGCCGTAGCGGCGCAGCAGCGTCCAGGCGATGTGTTCGAGCGCCTCGCGCGGCGGCGCGGCCGAACTGGTCGAAGGCGGCGGCGCGACCGCGCGATCGCCGCCGCCGTCGATGCCGCCGGCCGCCGCGAACGCGCCGGCCTGCGCGCCGTCATCCGCCGCAGCCGTCATCCGCACCGGCCGCCGCACCAGCGCCCAGCGCCCGGCGTCGTCCATGCCGCCGATCAGCGCGCCGCCGCGGCGCGTGCGCGGCGAGTAGTAGGCACTGCGCTTGACCGCGGGCCGCAGCAGCGCGCGCAGCCCGGCGAAGCTGTCGGCGTTCACGCGGCCCGCCGCGACGAGTTCGCCGAGCGCCTGCTCGAGTTCGACGGGCAGCAGGCGCGCGTCGTCGACGAGTTCGTCGAAGAACATCGCGCCGTGCGCGGCCAGCGCGTCGTGGACCCGCTGCGCGCGCGCCGACAGCGCCGGCTGCGCGCGCTCGTCGTGCAGCGCCTGCCAGGCGCCGACGTTGCGGCGCGGCAGCAGCACGATCGGCGTGGTCTTCACGGGGCCGCCCGAGGTTTTCGCGGCGGCGGCTGCACGCGGGCCACCCGTTTCCTTGCCGGCGAGCCGCGCGGGCAGGCGGTCGCCCGGTGCCGAGGCCGCCGCGCGCGTCGTCGCCTGCGTACCAACTGCCCGGGCCGGCGACGGCGGCGCGATGCGGGTCCAGACGACGCGGCCCGAACGGCACAGCTCGTCGATGCCGCCCGTCGCGTAGTCGGCCACGCGCGCCGGCAGCAGGTCGTCTTCCCACGCGCCGGCGGCGGCCTCGAAGCCTTCGAGCTGCTCGATCACGGCGGCCAGCGCCTCGCGGCCCATGCCGCGCGTGTCGGCGCCGACGTGCTGCCAGTGGAACAGGAAGCGCATGAAATCGGCGCGCTCCACGGGCTCGATCTCGCGGCGCAGGCGCTTGACCGTATAGCGATGAATCCGCGCGAGCAGATGGCGCTCGCACCATTCCTCGGCGAGGGCGCCCGGCGTGAAGCGTCCGCGCATCACGTAGCCCTCGCTTTCGAGCGCGAGCAGCGCGGCCTCGACGGCGGCCTCCGGCAGCCCGAGCGGCGCGGCGATCGCGGCGACCGGCAGCGGCCCGAAGCCGGTCAGCCGCGCGCGGATCACGTCGACCAGCGCGGCCTCGGCCGTCCACGCCGGCCCGGCGCGCTTCGGCGCGGCGAGCGCCGGCTCGAGACGCGCCTCGGGATGCAGCGCGCGCAGGCAGGCCACGCGTTCGGCGCCGAGCCACAGCGCGCGGCCGTCGGCGAGCCGCAGCGCGGCCACGCGCCTGCCGGCCGCCAGCTTCGTCAGCGCCGCGAGCCAGCCGTCGTGCCGGCGTGCTTCCTCGTCGGACACGCAGGCCAGGCTCACCAGCGCGTCGTGGACTTCGTCGGCGTCGCGCACGGCCGGCCACGCTTCCTCGCGCACGGCGGCGATCGCGTCGGCATCGAGCGCGCCGAGATCGTCGGCCGATTCGGGATCGGTCCAGCGGCGCGCGAGCACGGCCTGGGTACGGCGTTCCTCGAGCGGCGCGTCGTCGAGGAACGCGTAGGGCTTGGCGTTGAGGATCTCGGCGGCGAGCGGCGAGGGTGCCGGCAGGTCGCGCGCGATCAGCTCGACCTCGCCGGCCTCGATGCGCGCGAGCAGCGCGAGCCAGCCCTCGGTGTCGAGCGCTTCGTGCAGGCAGTCGTCGAGCGTCTGGTCGACGAGCGGATGGCGCGGCACCTCGCGCTCGCCGACGAGGTTCTCGGCGCAGGCCACCTGATCGGGGAACACCGTCGCGAGCAGGTCCTCGCTCTTCATGCGCTGCAGTTGCGGCGCGGTGCGGCGGCCGCCCGTGTAGCGCGGCAGCGCGAGCGAGGTGGTGGCGTTCCAGCGCCAGCGCACGCCGAACAGCGGCGCGTCGAGCAGCGCCTGCACGAGCACGTGCTCGGCCGTGGCGGTGCGCAGGTAGCGCCAGACGTCGGACAGCACGAAGCTGTGCGCGAGCGACAGCGAAAGGATGATCGCGTCGTCGGTGGCGGCCGCCTGCAGCTCGAAGTTGAACGCGCGGCAGAAGCGCTTGCGCAGCGCGAGCCCCCAGGCGCGGTTGATGCGGTTGCCGAACGGTGAGTGGATCACCAGTTGGGTGCCGCCCGATTCGTCGAAGAAGCGCTCCATCACGAGCGTGTGCCGGGTGGGCAGCGCGCCGAGCGCGGAACGCGCGCGCGCGAGATACTCGACGATCTGGCGCGCGGCCTCGGGCGCCAGGCCGAGCGTGCCGGTGAGCCAGGCGAGCGCGGGGGCGAGGCGGCTTGGGGCGAGGTCGCGTGCGGTGTCGGCGGTGGCGGCGGCCGAGTCCGGGGGCGGCGGGTTCGCGGCCTGGCGCGGCGCCGTCGCGTGGCTCGCGCGGCTTGCGTTCGCGGCCTGCGTCGCCGGCGCGGCCTTTGCGCGTCTGGCGGCGTTCGCCGGCTTGGTCGAGGCCGGCCCGTCGATGGTCTGGTCGGCGCCGGCCGCATCGGTCGCCGGTGGCGCGCCGCCATCGCTGGCCATGCCGCGTGCCACGTGATCCGTCGACGCTTTTGGATTCGCCTTCGTGCCTGCCGTCCCCCCCGCGCGCGCCGCGTCGATCGCGCGCGAGGCCGCCGGCCCCGCCGCGTCGAGTTCGCCCTGTTCGAGCAGCGCGTCGATTTGCGCGCGCAGCCGCGCCACGCCGACCGACAACTCGTCGCTGCGCCCCGGCGCCTCGCCGAGCCAGAACGGGATGTTCGGCGCCTGCCCGCGCGCGTCCTCCACGCGCACGCGGCCCGACTCCACGCGCAGGATCCGGTACGACTGGTTGCCGAGCTGGAACACGTCGCCGGCTAGGCTTTCCACCGCGAAATCCTCGTTGACGGTGCCGATCTGCGTTCCCTGCGGTTCGAGCAGCACCGAGTAGTCGGCGCTGTCGGGGATCGTGCCGCCCGAGGTCACGGCGGTCAGCCGCGCGCCGCGTTTGGCACGCACCGTGCCGGTGCTGCTGTCGCGATGCAGGTAGGCGCGGCGTGCGCCGAGCCGGTTCGAGAAGCCGTCGGCCAGCATCGCCAGCACTTCGTCGAAGCGCTCGCGCGACAGGTCCGCATAGGGCGCGGCATGCGTGAAGCGCCGCCAGAGTTCGGTCTCGTCCCATTCCGCGCAGACCACCTCGGCCACGATCTGCTGCGCGAGCACGTCGAGCGGCGCGCGCGGCACGCGCAGCCGGTCGAGTTCGCCGCGCGCCACGCAGTCGAGCAGCGCCGCGCACTCCACCAGCTCGTCGCGTGACAGCGGGAACAGGCGCCCCTTCGGCGTGCCGCCGACCTGGTGGCCCGAGCGCCCGACGCGCTGCAGGAACGGCGCGATGCCGCGCGGCGAGCCGATCTGGCAGACCAGCTCGACGTCGCCGATATCGATGCCGAGTTCGAGCGAGGCGGTGGCGACGAGCAGCTTCAGCTTGCCGTGCTTGAGGCGCTGCTCGGCGTCGAAGCGATATTCCTTGGCGAGGCTGCCGTGGTGCGCGGCGATCACGTCGTGGCCGAGCCGCTCGCCGAGATGGCGCGCGAGCCGCTCGGCCATGCGCCGGGTGTTGACGAACACGAGCGTCGTGCGATGCGCGGCCGCCAACTCGGCGATGCGGTCGTAGACGCGCTCCCAGACGTCGTTGGCCATCACCGGCTCGAGCGGCACGGGCGGCAGTTCGAGCGCGAGATCGCGCGCGCGCGCGTGGCCGACGTCGACGATCGCGCAGTCGGCGGGCGAGGCCGCCGTGGTCGATGGCGTTGCGTCAATCGTGGCCGCCGGATCGGCGCCGGCCGCGCGCTTGCGTTGGCGTTTGCCCGCCGCCGGTTTTTCGGACGCGCCGGATTCGCCGGATTCATCGGCGCGCGCGGCATCGGGGGCGATTGCGTCCGCCGCGGCGTCATCCACTCCACCCGCCGGCCGGTCCCGCGCCGCATCCTTGCCGCCCACCAGGAACCGCGCGACCAGCCCTATCGGCCGCTGCGTGGCCGACAGCCCGATGCGCGGCAGCGGCCGGCCCACCAGCGCGTCGAGCCGTTCAAGTGTGAGCGACAGGTGGCTGCCGCGCTTGTTGCCGGCCAGCGCGTGGATCTCGTCGACGATCACGGTGCGTACCGTCGAGAGCATGCGCCGCCCCGATTCCGACGACAGCAGCACGTACAGCGACTCGGGCGTGGTCACGAGGATATGCGGCGCGCGCTTGCGCAGCGCGCTGCGTTCGGCCTGCGTGGTGTCGCCGGTGCGCACGGCGGTGCGGATCTCGGGCACCGGCAGGCCGAGCCGCGCGAGTTCGTGCGCGATGCCGGCGAGCGGCGCGTCGAGGTTCACGCGGATGTCGTTCGACAGCGCCTTGAGCGGCGACACGTACACCACCAGCGTCTCGTCGGGCAGCATGCCGTCGTGGGCGAGCGCGTCGCGCACCAGATCGTCGATCGCGCAGAGGAACGCCGTGAGGGTCTTGCCCGAGCCGGTGGGCGCGGCCACCAGCGTCGAGCGGCCAGCCTTGATTAGCGGCCAGGCGCGCGCCTGCGCTTCGGTGGTCGCGCTGAACGTGCGCGAGAACCAGCCGGCGACGGCCGGATGGAACGCGGCGAGCGGCGCGGCGGCCGGGAGGGCGGCGGTGGCATCCCTCGAAACGGCAACGGGTACGGGCAACGGATCGGGCAAGTGGATAAGCGTGACGCAGGGTGAAGGATCGACGTCCAGTGTGCCAGACCCGCGAGGCGTCTGCCGGGGGCCGGATCGGGACGATTCGGGACCGATCCGGGACGGTCCGCCTGCGAGGCAGGCTGCCAGCGGGCTGCCAGCGGGCACCTTCACGAGATGGGGGCAGGCGCGGCGATCGCAATGGCAGCTGGACCGATTGGCAGGCCCGACGTCGATTCGCTGCGCCGCGCGCATCGCACGAAGTCACGCCGGGCATCGTCCGCACCGCCCGCACCGCCCGCACCCAGCGCGGTATTCAACCCGCTGCCTGGCGCCCCGGCTCGTAGAACAGCGCGAACAGCTCCGACTGGGAACTGACGCCGAGTTTCGCGTAGATATGTTTCTTGTGCGCGCGCACGGTCTCGAACGAGATCGTCAGCCGCTCGGCGATCGCGCGCGTCGAGAATCCGCTCAGGCCGAGCCGCACCACTTCCACCTCGCGCGCGGTCAGCGGCGCGTGCCCGCGCTGCTGCACGACGCGATCGAAATGCTCGACGTAGCCGGCCTCGTCGCGCGCGGCCACCGCCGCGGCGGCATCGACGGCCTCCACGGGGCCGGCCGCAGCGCTTTGCGCGCTGCCGCCGGTAAAGGTTTCGTAAGGCAGGCGCTGGCGCATCAGCGCGATCACCCACGGCGCCACCAGCGCGAAGGTGGCGAGATCGCGCTCGCCGTAGCGGCGCGTCGCGCCGAGCGAGAAGATCAGCGTGTGGCTGGCGTCGATCGCATGATTGAATTGCACCTCGTCGCCGATGATGTTGCGCTTGAAATAGCGCTGGTAATAGTCGGTCATCCTGAAGTTGTCGGGCGCGACCGATTCGAGCGTGACGAGCCCCGAGGCGGGCCGCTCGCAGGCGGCGATATAGAACGGGTCGAGCTGGTAGAGCGCGCCGAGGTAGCTCTGGAACATCTGGTCGACGGTGCCGTCCGGCGTCGGCGATTCGGCGCACACGAGCGGCGCGCGATCGCGCGCGAACAGCAGCCCGACCCAGTTGTCGAACGGCGCGAAGCGCTGCAGCACGCGGGCGAGGCGGGTCCAGAAGTCGGCGCTGTCGATCGCGTCGATCAGCGTCGCGACGTGATGGTGGAACGCGAGATCCTGCCAGTCGAGTTCCATGTGTCCTCCGATCGTGGTAACCCAGGTGGGGAATTCCTGGACAAAAATAACGTCCCGATAATAGCGCCACGCCGCAGCCCGAGCGGCCGGCGAATGCGAGCGCGAGTCTATCGGCCCGCCATACTGGAGGCAAGCAATGCAAATCGAACTCGCCCAGATTCCGGTCGCGGACGGCATCGTCGCACCGAACCTGGCCCGCGTGACCGAGGTGATCCGCGCGCGGCGCGACGGCACCGACCTGATCGTCTTCCCCGAGACCACGCTGACGGGCTTTCCGACGCGCGAGAACGTGCGCGACGTGGCCGAGGCCATCGACGGCCCGTCGATCGCCGCGGTGCGCGAGGCGGCCCGCGCGGCCGGGGTGGGCGTGGCGGTGGGCTTCGCGGAGCGCGACGGCGAGCGCTGCTTCAACACCACGTTGCTGATCGACGCGCGCGGCGAGATCGCGCTGCGCTACCGGAAAACCCACCTCTGGGCGTCCGACGTCGGCGTGTTCGAACCCGGCGATCGCTACGCCGTCTGCGAATTCAACGGCCTGACGGTGGGCCTGCTGATCTGCTACGACATCGAGTTCCCGGAGACGGCGCGCGCCATCGCCTCGCTCGGCGCCGACCTGCTGATCGTGACCAACGGCAACATGGATCCGTTCGGCCCCGTGCATCGCCGCGCGATCGTCGCGCGCGCGATGGAAAACCAGATGTTCGCGGCGCTCGTGAACCGGATCGGCGACGGCGACGACAACCTGAGCTTCCCCGGCGAGTCGGCGCTGATCGGCCCGTCGGGCGACGTGCTGGGCGAGTTGCGCGGCGAGGACGCGGTGCTGTGCGTGACGCTCGATCCGGCGCTGCTCGCCGTGAGCCGCGAGCACTACAGCTATCTGCACGACGCGCGCGTGGGCCTCGTGCTCGAGGACGATCCGCAGGATGCCGCGGCGGTGCCAGCCGCGCCGTTCGACGGACGCGGCCGCGTGATCCGCGCGCGCTGAGCGGCGCGCGGGCGCCCCGGCGTGTCCTTCGCGGGGCACCGCCGGGCGCGCCGGCGCAGATGATCCGCCGCGCGCTTTGCATCGTTTCGCTTTTTGTTTTCCGTGGTTCGTCGCAGTTCGTCGTAGTTTGCTTTTCGCAGTCCGTTTTCGTCGTACCCACCCTGATCCCCCATGCCGCCGCCGCGGCGACCGGGCGTGCCGACCGGCCACGCCGTCACGCGGCGCGACGCCGTGCAACCTGGTGTTTTGCGTTCGGACGCGCCTCGCGCGTTCACAGGAGACCCGACCATGACTCAATCCTCCCCGTCGCGGCCCGCGGCCGGACACGCGCCGCACCTGAAGCGCGCGCTCGGCCTGCCGTCCGTGCTGCTGTTCGGCCTCGCCTACATGGCCCCGCTGATCGTCTACGGCACCTACGGCGTGCTGGCCGGCGCGAGCCGGGACACGGCCGCGCTCGCCTATCTGCTCGCGCTGATCGCGATCGTGTTCACCGCGCTCAGCTACGGCAAGCTCGCGCGGCTGTTCCCGGTGGCGGGCTCGGCCTACACCTATACGCGCAAGACCTTCAACGCGCATCTGGGTTTCCTGATCGGCTGGGCCACGCTGCTCGATTATTTCTTCCTGCCGATGGTGATCTGGCTGATCGGCGCGGCCTATCTGGGCGCGGCGTTCCCGTCGATTCCGGCGTGGCTCTGGATCGTCGCGTTCATCGTGCTGACCAGCGCGCTGAACATCCTCGGCATCGAGCTCGCGAACCGCTTCAACATCGTGTTGATGCTGGTGCAGCTGGTGATCGTCGCGCTGTTCGTGGTGCTGTGCTGCCACTACGCGCTGGCCGCGGCGGGGCCGGGCGGGCTGGCCGCCGCGCAGCCGTTCTTCAACGCCCGCGTGCCGCTGTCGGCCACCATGGCCGGCGCCGCGATCGCCGCGTATTCGTATCTCGGCTTCGACGCCGTCTCGACGCTGACCGAGGAAACCGTCGACCCCGAGCGGACGATTCCGCGCGCGATCGTGCTGATCGCGCTGATCGGCGGCGCGATCTTCGTGATCGCGGCCTACACGCTGCAGCTCGCGCATCCGGGCGCCGTGTTCAAGGATCCCGATTCGGCCGCGTTCGAAATCGCGAAGAAAGTGGGCGGCGACCTGTTCGTGTCGGTGTTCCTCGCCGGGCTGATCCTCGCGCAGTTCGCCTCCGGGATCTCGGCGCAGGCCAGCGTCGGCCGGCTGCTCTACGCGATGGGCCGCGACGAGGTGCTGCCGCGCCGGATCTTCGGCTACATCCACCCGCGCTTCCAGACGCCGGCGCTCAACATCGCGTTCGCCGGCGTGGTCGGGCTGATCGCGCTAAAGCTCGACGTGGCCACCTCCACCTCGTTCATCAACTTCGGCGCGTTCCTCGCGTTCACGGCCGTCAACCTCTGCGTGATGCGCCAGTACCTGACCACGCCGCCGGCGCAGCGCCGCTTCGGGCCGATCGGCGGGCTGCTGTTCCCGGCGCTCGGCGCGATCGCCGACGTCTGGCTGCTGGTGAGCCTCGAGAAATCGGCGCTCGTGCTTGGCGCGATCTGGTTCGTGCTCGGGCTCGTCTATCTCGGCTGGCTGACGCGCGGCTTCCGGCAGGCGCCGCCTGAAATCGCGGTCTGATGCGCTGGCGGCGCGACCCGGCGAAAGCCGTGGCGAACGGATCGCGCCGGGGGCCGCCGCCTCGATTATCGATGCGCTGCAAGCCGTTCCCCGCCGCCTTACAATCGACGCGCGTGATGTGCGGCCGGCCCGCGCGAGGCCGGCTCGAATGAAGGAGATGCAAGTGGTGGATCTGCAGACGCTCGGCACGTTCGTCGTGATCATGGTGGGGCTGTTCCTGGTGCCGGGGCCGGCGGTGCTGCTGGTGCTGTCACGCACCGCGCAGGGCGGGCGCCGCGCCGGCGTGATGACGAGCATCGGCGTGGCGATCGGCGATTTCCTGCATGCCATCGCGGCGGCGGCCGGCCTGTCGGCGCTGCTGATGACCTCGGCGCTGGCCTTCAACGCGGTCAAGTACGTGGGCGCCGCGTATCTGTTCCATCTCGGCTGGCGTGCGTGGCGCGAGCCGGCCGGCGACGCGCGGCTGCCCGTGCTGGCCGGCGTCACGCCGATGCGTGCCTGCCTGCAGGCGGTGGTCACCGAGCTGCTGAATCCGAAGACGGCGCTGTTCTTCATCGCGTTCCTGCCGCAGTTCGTGCATCCGGAGCGCGGTCAGGCGTTCCTGCAGTTCCTCGAACTCGGCCTGGTGTTCGCGGTGGGCGGCGCACTCTATACCGTGCTGCTCGTCATGGCGCTGCGGCCGCTGCGCCATCTGCTCGGCCGGCTGCCGGCGCTGCGCCGCCTGCAGGGCAAGCTGATCGGCACGCTGCTGATCGGGCTCGGGCTCAAGGTCGCCGCGCAGAGTCGCTAGGCGGCCGGCGAGGCAGGCGGGCCGTTCGAAGGCCCGCTTGCGGCCGGTGCCGTTCCCAGCGGGCGCGCCGGCCGCCGTCGCATCAGGTTGCACACACCGCCTGCCGTCGCGGCGCCGGTCACACCATCCTCAGCCATCTCAGCCAGTGTTCGAGCAGTGCATCGCGCTGCCACGCAGCCTGCGCGACCCATAACGCCCCCACCCACGCGAGCGTGACGACGATCAGGTCGCAGCGTCCGCTCTTCCACCAGTTCAGCGAATGCCGCTGCAGGATCCACGGCACGCCGAGCGGATTCGGCCAGTCGGCGAGCAGGTGCATGAGGCCGCCGCAGGCGAAGCCGAACAATGGCGGTGCCCACGGATGCCGCGCGCGCAGCGAGCGGTCCGCGAACCACAGCAGCGCGAGCCAGCCGAGCCCCCAGTGCGTCGCGGTGCGATGCTTGATCCAGAGGCGTCGCCGGCGCGTCCACCACGCCACCTCGAGCCAGTCCGGCGCGGTGCCGCCCGCCACGCCGGCGACGAACGCGGCCAGGCTGCCGGCATGCCACGGCCCGGCGGCACCCGCCTGCCAGACCAGCGCGGCGGCGATCAGGCCGGCGGCCCAGCCGGTCGCACGATGAGCGTTGTGTGATGCCATGCGGAACGAGGGTGGCGAAGGTTGCGCTGCAAAAATCAGGGGCGCCATCTTCTCAGATCGGCACGCGCCGCGATACGTCCGGCAGCGAATATTTCGCTGTTGTCCGCATCGGCCGATAACGCCACCGAACCGCCGCGAGCCTTGCCGCTGGCACCGAAAGTTGCAGCGCATCATGCGCCACGCCGTTTTGTTTTCGCGTGCCGGCTCATGCTATAAGCGCAAATCGGCCTTGCTTCAGCCCACCAATGACACTTCATGAGGGATGCGCAATGATCGTCACGCTTCATGTCACGCTTCATCGTTTCAGGATTTCCG